>NZ_JAOEJT010000050.1:0-260 GCF_025447575.1 Pseudomonas sp. B2M1-30
TACGAGAATCTGGTCGCCGACAAGACGCCGGTCAGCACCACCGTGACTGACACCGTCGACACCACCAACCTGTCGCTCAGCGCCACCAACACGGTCGCCGAGGGTGGTTCGATCATCTACACCGCGACCCTGACCAACGCTGCTGGCTCGCCAGTAACTGTGACTCTGTCGAATGGCGCCGTCATCACCATCGACGCCGGCAAAACCACCGGCACCGTGACCGTTCCTGCGCCAACCGACGACGTCTACAAAGACGCCGG
>NZ_JAOEJT010000051.1:0-260 GCF_025447575.1 Pseudomonas sp. B2M1-30
GGATACGGGTCTCGCCCGAAGCAGAACGCCAACCCATTGCGGGTTGGCGTTTTTTTTGGGGTGGGCAATTCCGACGCAATGCATTGCTTGAACCTGCCGTTTCGCGTCCACCCACAGGACGTTGCGCGCAGATGGGATTGATAACCAAAGCACATCAATCCTTCCGAAAATTGCACTTCTCGTTTGTCGGTCTCCCGGCGAACATTGCCAAAACGACAAGCGCCGTCCAACGGCGTATTCTTTTTTTTGGCTTCCAGGAG
>NZ_JAOEJT010000006.1:0-332173 GCF_025447575.1 Pseudomonas sp. B2M1-30
TAACGCTCATTGTGTTGAGTGGTGAAGGGCGGAGGTGGACGGCTTTTGCTTTTGCTTTTGTGGGAGTGGGCTTGCCCATGGAGGCGGCCTTCGGGCCGACCGGGTTTTGGTGAGAGGGTGTCTGCAGGTCTGCTCAAAAACATTTGAGACTACTCGCCCGGCCTTTCAATCATGCCCGCTGTGCTGATTTTGAAAATGACTTGAAAGTCTCTCTTGCTGTCGTGATGGTCGTAAAAAGTAAAGTTACCTTCAGCATCAAACTCTCCCTTAACAGGATCGAACCTGATGATGGTGATGTATCCCTGATCGCGGTAAGAGTTGTAGTACATCTGAGTGCCGCCGCTCAGGCGCGAGACGGTTGGTACTTCGGCGGCTCCTGCTTGTCCGAAGAAGTATTTTTTATTTTCTATGCTGTCGGGAAAAACCATTGAGCATATGAGTCTTGCGCGGGCGTCATATTCTCCCTCACCCACTACCACGACTATGTCGCGCTGGTGATAGAAAGTTCGAACGCCAAGATTGAAATTTTCCTTGCCGTAACCAGGGATAGAGAAAACAAACGCTCCGGATGCAGAGGGTTGATGGGGTTGATCGAAAGCGTCCAATGCTTTACTCGTCATGTTATGTAATCTCAGCTGATGGGTGAGGAGACAAACATGACACGCAAACACGGTCGCAACTACTGTCAGTTCTGACAGGTCATTTAGAATGATTGGCTATTGCAGCCACCTGAAAACAAATGACTTCGCGCTGATTGCCTGCCAGCCAGACCCTTGTCGGCTGGCAGATCAGCACTTCAGTCAAACCAGCAAAAGTCAGTTCGCCACCCGAACCCCACCCATGCTCCCGCTCAGTTCATAAGCCGCCAGTTCCGCCTGATGCGCCGCCAGAATCTCCGGCAGCGAGCCCCGCAGGTACTCGACCCAGGTCTTGATCTTGGCGTCCAGGTACTGGCGCGACGGGTAGATCGCGTACAGGTTCAGCTCCTGCGAGCGGTAGTTGGGCATGACCCGTACCAGCGAGCCATTGCGCAGGGCTTCGATCGCGGCGTACACCGGCAGCACGCCAATGCCCATGCCGCTGATGATCGCGGTTTTCATCGCATCGGCGGAGTTCACCAGGAAGGGTGAGCTGTTGATGGTGACCATTTCCTGGCCTTCCGGGCCGTCGAAGGCCCATTTTTCCAGGGGGATCACCGGGCTGACCAAGCGCAGGCAGGCGTGGTTCAGCAGGTCGCTGGGTTTTTGCGCGCAGCCGTTGGCTTTCACGTAAGCCGGGGAGGCGCAGACGATGCTGTAAGTGATGCCCAGGCGCTGCGAGACGAAGCCGGAATCCGGCAGTTCGCTGGCGAGCACGATGGACACGTCGTAGCCCTCGTCGAGCAGGTCCGGCACGCGGTTGGCCAGGGTCAGGTCGAAGGTCACGTCCGGGTGGGTCTTGCGGTAGCGGGCGATGGCGTCGATGACGAAGTGCTGGCCGATGCCAGTCATGGTGTGCACTTTCAATTGCCCGGCCGGGCGTGCGTGGGCGTCGCTGGCTTCGGCTTCGGCCTCTTCGACGTAGGCCAGGATCTGCTCGCAGCGCAGCAGGTAGCGCTTGCCGGCCTCGGTCAGGGCGATGCGCCGGGTCGTGCGGTTGAGCAGGCGGGTTTGCAGGTGGGCTTCCAGATTGGAGACCGCGCGCGAGACGTTGGCGGTGGTGGTGTCGAGTTGCACGGCGGCGGCAGTGAAGCTGCCGGCTTCGGCCACGCAACTGAAGGCGCGCATGTTTTGCAATGTGTCCATGGGGTGCTCTCAAGGGAGATGGCAAATTGTGACACGAAGTTTCAGGGGCTGAACCCCAGACTTAAGGATTATCTCGTTAACCGTAACAAAGATTCGCAGAAATCCCAGCTTATCGTGGTTCGGGGCGCCCCCTAGAATTGCGCCGTTGTTGAGCCGGGCCATTTGTGAAAGCCGCGTATTGATCGACATCAATGTTGAATGCGAAAGCGCTTTCGCGAGCAAGCCCGCTCCCACAGGGTCTCGATCCATCCCTTTCTCAGGAATCCGCAGCTGTGCCGCGTCGCATCAACAGAGCGCTTTTGCCGCTCAGTGTTCTGGCTTTTACCCTGGGTCTTGGCGGCTGCATCGGAACCGGAGGAATTGCCCCGCAGGGCAAGGCCCTGGAGGCCAACGCCCTGGCCACCGACGACGCCATCGCCCACGCCGCCCGTGATGCAAACTGGCCCACCGCCCGCTGGTGGCAGGCTTACGGCGACCCCCAGCTCAATCACTGGATCGACCTCGCCGTGCAAGGCAGCCCGACCATGGCGATGGCGGCCGCGCGGGTGCGTCAGGCCCGGGCCATGGCCGGTGTTGCCGAAGCCGCCGAGTCGTTGCAGATCAATGGCGAGTCGACCCTCAAGCGCCACAACTGGCCGACCGATCAGTTCTACGGCCCTGGCGAGTTGGCCAACACCACCACCTGGGACAACAACGCCGCCCTGGGCTTCAGTTATGCCCTCGACCTCTGGGGCCGGGAGAGCAATGCCAGCGAGCGCGCGGTCGATCTGGCGCACATGAGCGCCGCTGAAGCGCGGCTGGCGCAGCTCGAATTGCAGAACAACATCGTGCGCGCCTACATCGAACTGTCGTTGCATTACGCCCAGCGCGACATCGTTGCCGCGACGCTCAAGCAGCAGCAACAGATTCTCGACCTGGCGCAGAAGCGCCTGAACGGCGGGATCGGCACGCATTTCGAAGTCAGTCAGGCCGAAACCCCGCTGCCGGAAACCCATCGGCAACTGGATGCGCTGGACGAGGAAATTGCCCTGAGCCGCAACCAGATTGTGGCGCTGGCCGGCAAGGGGCCGGGGGAGGGCGCGCAGTTGCAGCGTCCGACCCTGTCCCTCGGGGCCGCGCTGAAACTGCCGTCAGCCCTGCCCGCCGAATTGCTCGGCCAGCGTCCGGACGTGGTCGCCAGCCGCTGGCAAGTGGCGGCGCAGGCGCGCGGGATCGATGTGGCGCATGCCGGGTTCTATCCCAACGTCGATCTGGTCGGCAGCCTCGGCTACATGGCGACCGGCGGTGGAGCGCTGGAGTTTCTGACGGGCAAGAAGCTCAACTACAACGTCGGCCCGGCGATTTCCCTGCCGATCTTCGACGGCGGCCGCTTGCGCGCTGAACTCGGTGAAGCCTCCGCCGGCTATGACATCGCCGTGGCGCATTACAACCAGACCCTGGTCAATGCGTTGAAGAACATCTCCGATCAGTTGATCCGCCGCGAGTCGATGGACAAGCAACAGACATTCGCCGCCGAGTCGGTGGCGACCGCGCAGAAAACCTACGACATCGCGATGGTCGCGTATCAGCGCGGCCTCACCGACTACCTCAACGTGCTCAACGCCCAGACCCTGTTGTTCAAGCAGCAGCAGGTGCAGCAGCGGGTACAGGCCGCGCGCTTGAGTGCCCATGCCGAACTGGTGACCGCGCTCGGCGGTGGCCTCGGTGCCGGTAACGATGTGCCGACCACCGAACAGACCGCCGTCCCGAAAACCCCGGCGCTCTTGCGGTGAACTCGCTCCCACGGATTTTTCTGAGCAGAACTTCATGACTCCCTTGCCCGCCCCCCTGCGCTGGCTCTACTCCCTGGAGTGGCGCCGGGGTTTCTTCGACTGGGCACGCAGCGATGGCGTGACCTGGGTCTACATCTTCAAGGTGTTGATTGCCGCGTTCCTGACCCTGTGGCTGGCGATGCGCCTGGAACTGCCGCAGCCGCGCACGGCGATGATCACCGTGTTCATCGTCATGCAGCCGCAGAGCGGTCAGGTGTTCGCCAAGAGTTTCTATCGTTTCCTCGGCACCCTGGCCGGGTCGGCGATGATGGTCACGCTGATTTCGCTGTTCGCGCAGAACACCGAACTGTTCCTCGGTTCGCTGGCGATCTGGGTCGGTATCTGCTCGGCCGGTGCCGCGCGCTGTCGCAACTTTCGCGCCTATGGTTTTGTGCTGGCCGGGTATACGGCGGCGATGGTCGGCCTGCCGGCGCTGGCGCATCCTGACGGCGCGTTCATGGCGGCGGTGTGGCGGGTGCTGGAAATCTCTCTGGGGATTCTCTGCTCGACCCTGGTCAGCGCCGCGATCCTGCCGCAGACCGCCAGTGCGGCGATGCGCAACGCCTTGTATCAGCGCTTCGGTGTGTTCGCGCTGTTCGTCACCGATGGTCTGCGCGGGCGCAGCAAAGCGGAGTCGTTCGAAGCCAGCAACGTGCGCTTCATCGCTGAAGCGGTAGGGCTGGAAGGGCTGCGCAGCGTGACCGTGTTCGAAGACCCGCACATGCGCCGGCGCAATGGTCGGCTCAGCCGTTTGAACAGCGAATTCATGGGCATCACCACCCGTTTCAACGCCTTGCATCAGTTGCTCGAACGCCTGCGCCGCAACGGCGCCGAGCAGGTGGAGACGGCGATCAGACCGGGCTTGCAGGACCTGGCCGAAGTGCTCGACGGCTTCAGCGGTCGCGCCCTGACCAGCCCGGATGCGGCACGACTGGTGGTGGCGTTGACGGCCTACAAGGAAGGCCTGCCGGCGCGGGTGCGCAGCCTGCGGGCGACCTTCCAGGAACGTGCGCCGAGCGATGCCGAGCTGCTGGATTTTCACACCGCGTATGAGCTGCTCTATCGCTTCGTCGATGACCTGCACGGTTATGCGCAGACCCACGCCTCTCTGGCCGATCACCGCCACGAGCGCGAGCGCTGGGACGAGCCGTTCACTCCGCAGACCAACTGGTGGGCTGCCGCCGCTTCGGGGATTCGCGCGTCTTTCATTCTCATCGTGCTCGGCAGTTACTGGGTGGCGACCGCATGGCCGAGCGGCGCGACCATGACCCTGATTGCCGCCGCTACCGTAGGCCTTTCCGCTGCGACGCCGAACCCGAAACGCATGGCGTTCCAGATGGCGTGCGGGACGTTTCTCGGGGCGCTGATCGGCTTCGTCGAGATGTTTTTCATCTTCCCGTGGATCGATGGTTTTCCACTGTTGTGCGTGATGCTCGCGCCGGTGATCGTGCTCGGCTCGTTCCTCGCTTCGCGTCCGCAATACGCCGGGGTCGGCCTCGGCCTGTTGATCTTTTTCAGTACCGGTTCGGTGCCGGACAACCTGACCATCTACAACCCTTACAACTTCATCAATGACTACATCGCCATGGTCATGGGCATGCTGGTCTGCGCGGCGGCGGGGGCGATCATTCTGCCGCCGAACAGCCGCTGGTTGTGGAAGCGTCTGGAGCAGGATCTGCGCGGGCAAGTGGTGTACGCGATCAGCGGCAAGCTCAAGGGCCTGGCGTCGAGTTTCGAGAGTCGTACCCGCGACTTGCTGCACCAGGCCTATGGCCTGGCGGCCGGTCAGCCGCTGGTGCAGAAAAACCTGCTGCGCTGGATGTTCGTGGTGCTGGAGATCGGTCACGCGATCATCGAATTGCGCAAGGAACAGGCGATCCTGCCGGTGCATCCGGCGTACGCCGAATCGCAGCCGTGGCGTCAGGCAATCCGCGTCATGGGCCGGGCGCTGGTGCGGCTGTTCCTGCAACCGAACGCGAGCAATCTGGAACGCGCGCTGGTCGCCGTCGATCACGCCATCAGCCGGGTGCAGGCCACCGACGAGCCGTTCGCGCCGCACTTCGACACCTCGGCGTTGCGCCGGGTGAAGAGCTACCTGCACTTCATCCGTACCTCACTGCTCGACCCGCAATCGCCGCTGTCCGCCTACGTTGTCGCCAAACCCGAAGGACTTGCCCATGCCTCGTGAGATCGCTTTCCACGGCGTGTACATGCCGACCATGACCCTGATGTTTTTCATCGCTGCGGCGCTGGCCTGGGCGCTGGACCGGTTCCTGTCCGGGTTCGATCTGTACCGCTTCTTCTGGCACCCGGCGCTGCTGCGCCTGAGCCTGTTTACCTGTCTGTTCGGCGCGATGGCGCTGACTGTCTACCGTTGAGAACGTTCCGATGAAAAAGTTTTTCAGCCTGCTCGCGACCCTGCTGGTGCTGGCCCTGGCGCTGTGGATCGGCCGGACCTTGTGGGAGCATTACATGAACACGCCGTGGACCCGTGATGGGCGGGTCCGGGCCGACATCATCAACGTCGCCGCCGACGTTACCGGGGAAGTGGTCGACGTACCGGTACGCGACAACCAGTTGGTGAAGAAGGGTGACCTGCTGATGCAGATCGACCCTGAGCACTATCGTCTGGCGGTGAAACAGGCGCAGTCGCTGGTGGCTTCACGCAAGGCCACCTGGGAGATGCGCAAGGTCAACGCCCATCGCCGCGCCGACCTCGACAACCTGGTGATCTCCAAGGAAAACCGCGACGACGCCAGTAACATCGCCGACTCGGCGCTGGCCGATTACCAACAGGCCCAGGCGCAACTGGAAGCCGCCGAACTCAACCTCAAGCGCACCGAAGTGCGCGCGGCGGTGGACGGCTATGTGACCAACCTCAACGTCCATCGCGGCGACTACGCGCGCATCGGCGAAGCGAAAATGGCCGTGGTCGACATGAACTCGTTCTGGGTCTACGGCTTCTTCGAAGAAACCAAACTGCCCCACGTGCGTGTGGGCGACCAGGCCGACATGCAGCTGATGAGCGGCGAAACCCTCAAGGGCCATGTCGAAAGCATCTCGCGCGGCATCTACGACCGCGACAACCCGGAAAGCCGCGAGCTGATCGCCGATGTGAACCCGACCTTCAACTGGGTACGCCTGGCCCAGCGCGTGCCGGTGCGGATTCACATCGATGAGGTGCCGGAAGGTGTCGTACTGGCGGCGGGGATTACGTGTACGGTGGTGGTCGGTCAGGCTCGGTAGTAGCGATAAAAAACCCCAGAGACTCCACCTAATCCAATGACGTTGCATACATAGAGCAACCGGTCTGATGAATACGGCAGGAGTGCGTTAGCAGCGCCTGACATGAACTCTCCAACAACGCCACCCGTGCCAAACCTGGGATTGAGTTTACCGTCAGGCGTCAGTGACGCGAGCAGGAGGTCGTAGCCACCGGCTGCGTAAATATTTGGGCCGTGAGTGAACAGTGCGTCCCAGCCGGTCGTATGACTTGGGCTGACGGCCCCCTCCAGCGCAACGCCGGCATTGAATTCGGGATCGTTTTTGCCCTGGTTGTCGAAGCCCAGCAACAGACCGATGGCGTCAGTTGCCCCGACTCCGCCAATGCTGCCCGCCGCCAGGTATTTGCCAGGTTCGCGCTCAGTGACGGCGTTCAGACTGACGTTGCTGTCTGCCTTGGCGAATAGTCGAAAGCCGGGGGTATTTGGGTCGCCGCCAAAGATCAGATTGGTCGAACCGTTCTGGTTCAGCATGGAGAGTAAACCGCCAGAGAACCGGGATGATTTGGCGTGAGCGTAGCCTGCCAGAAGAATTCGACCGTCGCTCAAGACGCACACGTCCTTCAAGGTAGTGACTGCTTCGTAGGGCAGGTTTATGTCGACAACGCCATTGTTACCGAAAGACGTCACGGGCCGGCCACGGGCATCGAACTTCATCAGGTAACCCCTTGTGACGCGAGACGGGCCAATAGCACCGTTGGCGACGACAAGCAGACTGCCATCTGGCAGGACCCGGATGCGACCCGGTAAATGCCCATGGAAAACGCGATCATTGACCTTTTTTTCTATGATGATTTGCCCGTTGGTCCCGAAGTCTTCGATGCGCTTGCCTGTCTCGTCGAAGCATAAAACCGCCATTTCGGTATCCAGAGAATCTGGTGCTTTTGAGCCGCCGAACATATAGATGCGCCCATCCGCTCCCTGAACCATCTCGCCAGCTTTCGCAGAAAGATCGGGCGCGAAGAGTTCTGTGAGAAATCCTTTTCGCCCAAAGCGCTCATCCAGTTCTCCGAGAGCGTTGAGTTTGGCGATAGAGAAATGTGGCAAGCCGGCTTCCATCATCGTGGTGGCAATCAACGTACTGCCATCGTCAAGTATCAAGGCACCCTGGGCCTGACGAGCGTCGGACTGACCATCATCAAACACGTCTTTTATGAATATTCGTCCGTCTTTGTTCGGCCCCCAATGTTCATCACGACTACCGGGTGCACCCGTCAACGTATCAGTCTTCATGTCCGTTTCCCCTCAAGGAGTGGTCGCCGGGAGATGAAGTGAAATCGGCCAGCCGAGGACCGCCCGGTGCCGATCCCTCGCGCGACCGACTCTACGCCTTGGCCCCCCCGGCCATAACTGACAACTCTGACAGTTGACACAGGCGAGTCGAGGGGAGTACCGGCGGCCGGAGATGCAATGAGATAGTGGAAGCGGGCGACGCGATCCTGTTGGGAGCCGTGCTTGCCCGCGAAGAACGATAACGCGGTCTTAGAGTTGCCCGCGCAAGCCGAAGCGCTTCATCAACGTCGATTCCAGCAAGCCTTTTGGCAGCAGTGTCGCCAGCAGCGGCAGCGCGCGGCTGCCGTTGCCGATGCGGATCAGCCGTGGCGGCTTGCTCTGTTGCACGGCTTTGAGCAGTTCGGCGGCGAACTCGCTGGCCGGTGTCGGTTTGTCCTGGGAGGCCTTGGCCCGTGCGCGGATGCCTTCGCGCAGTGGAAACCACGGCGATTGTTCGGTGATCAGTTGCTCGGCCTCGGCTCCGGCATTCTTGGCGAAGCTCGACTGAATCGCGCCGGGCTGTACTTCCATCACCCGGATGCCGAACGGTGCCAGTTCCATGCGCAACGCATCGCTCAAGGCATGCACCGCCGCTTTCGAGGCGCAGTAGGCGCCGGCGAACGGTGTGACCAGAACCCCCGACACGCTGCCGACATTCACCACCAGTCCCTTGGCCCGGCGCAGCACCGCAAACATGGCGCGAGTCACGCCGACGATCGAGAACACGTTGGTTTCGAACTGGCGCTGCATGGCCGAGACGCCGCCATCGAGCAGCGGCCCCATGGCGCCGTAACCGGCGTTGTTGATCAGCACATCGAGGCCGCCATGTTGCTGGTTGATGCGCTCGGCGAGCTGTTCCAGTCCCCCGGCGTCGTTGACGTCGAGTTGCACGGCGGTGAAGCCGGCGGACGCCAGCATGGCGACGTCGTCAGGCTTGCGCGCCGTGGCCCAGACCGAATAACCGGCAACCTTGAACGCGTCGGCCAGGGCGCGGCCAATGCCGCTGGAACAACCGGTAATCAACGCAACGGGCATGGCGCATTCCTTGTGCAAAAGAGTGGGGAAAAGGATCAGTCGGAGAAACTACCCTGCAATCGCTCGGCGCGAAACTCCAGGGTTTGCGGACGGTAGCCGGGGCGCAGCGGCGGCAGGGGCAAACAGTCGTCCCAGTTGCCACCGGCCTGCAATTCGCCCGGGCCGCGATAGCGTGGCGCGGCGTATTGATTGTCGGCCAGATTGACCGTGTCGCCGGGCGCGTAGGCCGCGATGCGCCAGCGCAGTTCAGTCAGCGGCACATCGTTGCCGTTATTCATCTTCAGCAACAGCGGACGATCCGCCGGGCACTGTTCGGGAGCGTAGGTGATGCGCAGTTCAAGACGCGCCAGTTGCTTGATCTCGCGGTTGTCCAGCCACACCACCCACATCGCTACCAGCCCGAGGCCGACAGCGGCAGCCATCGACACCGGCAAGGCCTTGGCCGGATAGCGCAGCAACAGGATCAGCCAGGTGATGACCAGCAAGACGCCGATGAACATTTCGCACAACCTCGCAGGGATAGAGGGGCATCCTACCTAAGCGTAGGTGAGGTTGGCGATGGGCTGTGCTTCGGAGGTGTCTGTCAAGACGCCTTCGCGGGCAAGCCCTGCTCCCACGGGGGAGGTGTCTGTGGGAGTCGGGCTTGCCCGCGAAGAGGCCGTCCGGATAAAAAAAGCCCCCGGACCCACCACTGCGGATAGGGGACGCAGCGGCGGGGCCGGGGGCTTTAACACAGCGCGATCACTGGGCGATGGTTTTCACCGACACGCCACGTTCGATCGGCGTGGAGCGACCATAGATGTCTTCGAAACGCTCGATGTCGTCTTCACCCAGGTAGCTGCCCGATTGCACTTCAATGATCTCCAATGGGATCTTGCCCGGGTTGCGCAGGCGATGCACCGAGGCGATCGGGATGTAGGTCGACTGGTTCTCGCAGAGCAGGAACACGTTCTCGTCGCAGGTCACTTCGGCGGTGCCGCTGACCACGATCCAGTGTTCCGCGCGGTGGTGGTGCATCTGCAGCGACAGGCACGCGCCCGGCTTGACCGAGATGTGCTTGACCTGGAAACGCCCGCCCATGTCCACCGAGTCGTAGGAGCCCCACGGACGATAGACTTCGCAATGGTTCTGGGTTTCGCTGCGGCCCTGCTCGTTGAGCGTGTTGACCATCTGCTTGACGCCCTGAACCTTGTCCTTGTGGGCGATCATCATGGCGTCCTTGGTTTCGACCACCACGATGTTTTCCAGACCGATCACCGACACCAGTTTGCCGTTGCCGTGGATCATGCAGTTCTTGCTGTCCTGGATCACCACGTCGCCCTTGCTGACGTTGCCGTTGGCGTCCTTCTCGTTGACTTCCCACAACGATGACCAGCAACCGACGTCGCTCCAGCCGGCGGTCAGCGGCACCACGCAGGCACGCTGGGTCTTTTCCATCACCGAGTAGTCGATGGAGTTGTCCGGGCAGCAGGCGAAAGTGGCTTCGTCGAAAGTGATGGTGTCAACATCCTGCTCGCTGCGTTCCAGGGTCAGCAGGCAGGTGTCGTAGATGTCCGGATCGTGTTTTTTCAGCTCTTCGAGGAAGCGGCTGGCGCGGAACAGGAACATGCCGCTGTTCCAGTAATAACCGCCGGACTCGACGTATTCGGTGGCGCGTTTGACGTCGGGTTTTTCGACGAAATGCGAGACACGGCTGACGCCTTCGGGCAGCAGCGAGTCGTTGACCGACTTGATGTAGCCGTAACCGGTTTCCGGTTTGGTCGCCGGTACGCCGAACAGCACCATCTCACCGTTTTCTGCCGCCACGGTGGCCAGGGCCAGCGCGCGTTGCAGGGCTTTCTGATCTTCAAGGACGTGGTCGGCCGGCAGCACCAGCATCAGTTCGTCGCGACCTTCGTTGACCAGCATCATCGCGGTCAGTGCCACCGCCGGCGCGGTGTTGCGGCCGAACGGTTCCATGAGGATGCGCTGGGTTTCCAGATTACGGTTGGTCAACTGCTCGTTGACGATGAAACGGTGATCCTTGTTGCAGACCACGATCGGGGTGTCCATGCCTTCGAACACCAGGCGCTCCAGGGTTTGCTGGAACAGCGTGTGTTCGCCGGTAAGGGCGAGGAATTGCTTGGGGAATTGCTTGCGCGAAAGCGGCCAGAGACGTGAACCGCTACCACCTGACAAGATCACCGGAATCATGTTGTTACTCCTTGAGAATCGATTGGTTAGAGGCACGAACGTTGTGTCGTTTCACTCTTGTTGTTGTTCCGTGCCGGGCAGCGATGGCTGCCCGGTTTCATAGGCTTAGCGGGTCGACACCGGGCGTTTCACCCACACCGGCGACAGGCTGCTGCCAGTGCCGGTGACGTACAGCACCGCCGCTTCGCCGCGTTCCAGGGCGACCGGCTTCACGTCGCCGACTTTCTTGTCGCCCTCGTACAGCGCCAGGCTGACTTTCACCGGATTGATTTCACGCTCGCCACGGCCCTTGGCGGCCACGTTCGGCACCACCTCGGTCTTGCCGTCGGCGGTCTTCAGGGTCAGCGGCTTGTCGCTGAGGTTCTGCACGCGCACCAGGGATTTCTGCTTGTTCTTGAACGGCGGCTCTTCGATCAGTTGCGGCGCCCCGGAAGCGTTGTTGACCAGGGTGTAGTAATGGTCGCCGGCGAGTTTCACCGGCAAGGTCTGGCTGCCGACCTTGGCGCTGTAGTCGCCGCCGGGCATGAAGCTGAAGTCGCTGCTGGCCAGCGGCGCGACGTCGCTCAGGCTGGTGCTGCCGACGGTGGCGCTGACTTCGGCGTTGCTCGCGTTGTAGACCCGCACGAAGGTCGAGCCTTTCGGTGCAGTCGGGCCGTACAGCGCAGCGTCGCCACCGGCAAATGCCTGGACCGACAGCACGCTCAGACCGGCAACCAGCGCGAAGCGTTTAGCGAGACGACGAGGAGTTGTAGTGAAAGTCATGGTGTACCTCTCTTTCAGTTTTGCGCCCGATCGGGCGTCTCGGATTTAGTGTTGATGGCTACGTTTTGTTGGCGGGCGCCGGCTTGTTTGAGCTCTGCGACCCACTGCGGGTCGGCGTCGCCGATTTCGTTGTTCACAGGCAGATATCGTTCAGGAAACTCCCAGATCAGCACCTGTGGCGGGCTGTTCTTGAAGTCATCGCTTTTCAGGTAGCTGAGCATCGGCAGAATCGGGCCGTGGCCGTCTTCGGCGTAATTGACCACGTCGCTGTGCAGCGCTTGCTTGAGTGCACCGACGAAGTTCCAGTTGGGGTTGGCGCTGTAGCTGGTGCCGATCAGCGCGACCGGCACTTCGCTGTTGGCGAACAGCGCATCGTCACCGGCAGGCTGCTCGGCGGCGGCCACGGTGTTGCGTTTTTGCAGCGGCTCCTGGGCCGGCATCAGGTTTTCGAACAGCGGATCCAGCGGCAGGAACAGGCGCAGGTCGCCCTTGTGCGTGACTTTCTCCGCTGGCGTGGTGACGAAGCGTTGCGGCTCGCCGCTGAGCGGGAACTTGTCGGCGATGGTTTTCGCCAGGGTGTTGGCGGCGATCTCGGCGCCTTCCGGGGTCCAGTGGGTGTCGGTGCGCAGGAACACTTGCTGGCCGTTCTGCTTGGCCTGTTGCAACGGCTTGAGCAGGTCGGGAGCGAGGATCTTGTCTGCCGCAACGCGGGCGTGGAAGTCCTGATAGAGATTGGCGTGGATGCTCGCCGGTTTCACTTCACCCAGGTGTTCCGGGTACAGGCGCACCTTGGCCGGGACGATCGCCATCACCAGTTTCACGCCTTTGGCTTTCAGGGTCTGGCGCACGCCTTCGACCAGCGCGTAGTTGCCTTGCAGGTTCAGCTCTTCGTTGACGATCGGATTGAATTCCTCGTCGCTGTACAGCCACTGATCGCGACCGAGCACCACGCCCGGACGGCCCTCGTTGAACAGTTTGAAATCCAGCGCGGCCCAGAGATTGGTGCCCAGGCGCTTGATCGGAAACTCATCGTCGTAGTGGGTTTCCACAGCCTTGGTCCAGCGCCCGTTGAGTACCGTCGCGTCGGCGTTGGTGCTGAAGCCGAAGAAGCTGCGCATCGACCACAGACCGAGCACCAGCAAGGTCAGCAGAAACAGCGCGATGTAGAACATGCGTAATGAGCGGGTCATGTCAGATCCCTCAGAACTGGAAGTAAAGGAACGGCGAGAAGCTTTGCGCCGAGAGTTTGAGAATCGAGGCGATGAACAGCAGCAGGATCAGCCCGCGCATCACATAGCGCGGCCAGTCGGCGGTCCAGTAGGCCGGTTGCACCTGGGCTTCGACGCCGACGGTGTAGCCAGGCTCGTGGATGCTCGCCGGGTTTTCGCCCGGGGCGGCCTTGATCACGCCCGGCTGAGCAGCGGCAGGGCCGTCGCTTTCCACGTTCACTTCAGGCTTGGTCTTGACCGGTGGCTTGCTGGTGTACAGATCGCGCAGGCCGAAGAACGCCAGGGTCAGGTACGCCACCACCAGCGTCGCCACTTGCAGACCGGTGAGGCTGGCGCGGTTGAGTTCCGACAGCGACCAGTCGCCGAAGCTGAACATCGCGCCGTACATACGCCCGGCCACGTGCAGATTCTCGGCGCGGAAGATCACCCAGCCCATCACCACCAGCAGGAAGGTCAGCGCCCAGCGGATCGGGTTGAGGCTGCGCGGTGAGGTGTTGAGGCCGAGCATTTTTTCGATCGCCAGCCACATGCCGTGCCACGCACCCCAGACGATGTAGGTGATGTTCGCGCCGTGCCACAGACCGCCCAGGAGCATGGTCAGGAACAGGTTGCGATAGGTCATCAGCGTGCCTTTGCGGTTGCCGCCCAGGGTGATGTAGAGGTAGTCGCGCAGCCAGGTCGACAGGCTGATGTGCCAGCGCCGCCAGAACTCGGTGATCGACTGGCTGATGTAGGGCTGCTTGAAGTTTTCCATGAAGCGGAAACCCATCATCAAGCCCAGACCAATCGCCATGTCGCTGTAGCCGGAGAAGTCGAAATACAGCTGCGCGGTGTAGGCCAGCGCACCGAGCCAGGCATCGCCGGTGGTCGGGTGTTGCAGGGCGAAGCAGTGGTCGGCGACTACCGCCAGGGTGTCGGCGATGAACACCTTCTTGATGAAACCCTGCATGAACCGCGTGCAGCCCTCGGAGAACTTGTCGAGGGTGTGGGTACGGTTGTTGAACTGATCGGCGAGGTCGCGGAAACGCAAAACCGGGCCGGCGATCAGGTGCGGGAAGATCGCCACGAACGCCGCGAAGTCGATCAGGTTGCGGGTGGCCGGGGTATCGCCGCGATACACGTCGATGATGTAGCTGATCGACTCGAAGATGTAGAACGAGATGCCGATCGGCAACAGCACGTGAGTCAGGATGAACGGCTCAAGGCCTACCGACGTCATCATCGCGTTGATGCTGTCGACGCCGAAGTTGGCGTACTTGAAATAGCCGAGGATGCACAGATCCACCGCCACGCCGAGCAGCAGCCAGCGTTGGGCCGGTTTGCTGCGCACGCCGGCGGCACCGACTTTCAGGCCGATCCAGTAGTTCCACAATGTGACGGCTGCGAACAGCGCAAGGAAGTCCACCCGCCACCAGGCGTAGAACACGTAGCTGGCGATCAGCAGCAGCAGATTGCGATAGCGTTGCCCGCTCAGGTAGTACAAGCCGAGAAAGATCGGCAAGAACAGAAACAGGAACACGTTGGATGAAAATACCATCCCGATCTCTCCATGTTTGAACCAACAGTCAAGGGCCAAAGCCCCCCCAAACCCCCCGTGAAATTCCGGTGGGCGACATCACTTCGCTGCGGGAGCGGACTTGCTCGCTCCCACAGGGGGATTGCATTCGTCTTACGAGCCTTTGTTGCCCTTTTCATGCGATGGGTCGTAGACCTTGGTCAGGTCTCCACCCAGCCGGAACGTCTTGAACGGCTGCATCCCGTGCTTCTTCTCCAGCACGTCCGGCGAGCAGGTGTAGAGGGTGCAGAACGGCTCGAGCCAGGCGAATTTCATGTCCTCTTTCAGGTCGGTCATGTCCTGTTCCTTGCCGTTCTTCTTCTCGAACTGCTCCGGGTCTTTCACCCCGGCCAGTACCCGATCACCCAGACGCTTCAGCGCACCATTGTTTTCCTGACGCAGGTCCACGCCGTTGACCTGGGCGAAACTGGCGATCATCGCCAGCGGCGGCAGGGCGTAGTTGTGGTAGGCGAGGGCGCGTTGCTGGCGCTTGAGTTCGTTCGGCAGGTAGCCGTCGGCGTCGATCTGATTGGCGCCGACCTTGTATTCCTTCACCGCCCAGTCGAACAGGTCACGGCGGTTGGTGGCGATCGACGTCGCCATCACCGACCAGGCCGCCCAGTACGAGTGGTTGTTGGTTTTATCCAGCGGCAGGTTGTCCCAGTCGCTCACCACCTGGTCGGCCATCTTGCTGAACCAGGCCTCGATCAACTGCGCTTCCTGCTGATGCTCGGCCAGCGGATGGGAGTCGGAAAACTTCAGGCGAATGTACGAAGACGCCATGCTGCCCAGCGCCCATTTGCGCATCGACTTGCCGGTGTGGTTGAAGTCCCTGGACATCAAGGCATCTGCCTTGGCCCAGCTCGTGAGCCAGTTCAACGTGCAATCGAGTTGCTCAGGACGCCCGTCGCGCATGAACTGCATCACCCGCTTGGCGGTGCCGCGCTCCAGGGTGGTGATGTCCTTGGTGGTGTCGCGGAAAGCCTTTTCCGACTGCACGTTGAGGGTCGCGCGGGCCTTGTCCGAGCCTTCGTACTTGCTGCGAAATTGCAGCGGGCCGGTGTACGGCGCCGGCATCGCATCGCAACCGTCGCTCTTGTCGGCGGATTTGAATTTATCCACAGGCGCGAAGTAGCCCTGGGGTGGACGCAATGGCGCGGCGGCCTGGGTCGCTCCGGCGAACATCGCCAGGGTCAGCAGGGACGGCGCGAGCCAGTGTTTGATCGTTCGGTTGTGCATGGCAGACCTCATTGCCCGAGCTGCGCGGTTTGTTGACCGGCGCCGGGGAATACGTTGCGTTTGCAGATTTTCGCTTCGACCTTCTGTGGCGTGCCGCCCGTTTCCGGGCCATGGACTTCGACGGCCAGCAGGTTTTGCGAGGCCCAGTCTTCGTCGGTGCGCAGTTCAAAGGCGAAACGCCCGTCGGTGTCGGAGGTTTCCGGTTTTTCGATCTTGATGTCCTCGTGGCGACCGTTCATGTACCAGAGGGTGGCTTGCAGGGTTTTCACCGAGGTGTCGGCGAAGCGGATGTCGACCTGGTGGCTGCTGTTCTGCAGGTTCAGGTTCTTGCTGTTGACCAGCAGTTCGGTCTTGCCGTTCGGCTTGACCGTACCGCTGCCGGTCATCTGCGCTTCCTTGCCTTCGCAGCCGTTGTCCAGCAGCGCCATCATCTGGCGGTAAATGGATTCCTGGTCGAGGCGATACAGCGGCGAGAATTCCCAGATGAGAATTTTCGGCGGGGTCTTCTGGAATTCGTCGCTGCCCAGGTACTGCAACATCGAACCTTCCAGACCGCCGCCAGGGAAGGCGACGTTGAGGATGTCGGCGCCGATGGCTTCTTCGAGGAACCCGGCGAAGTTGTAGTTCTTGCCGCTGTGGGAGGTGCCGACCAGGGTGATCTGCGGATTGCCGGAATCGCCGAACAGATCGCCGTCACCGGCCTCGCCCTTCGGCTCGGTGGTGAACTGGTCCATGTACTGGATCGCGTAACTGGTGCCGCACAGTTGCCCGGCCATGTTGTGCAGGGTGCCGGTCTTGCCCATGCGCCCGGAGCGCTTGGTTTCGAATTCACGCTTGGGAATGTCGGCGAAGGCCGGGATCTGCCTGACCTTTTCGGCGACGATTTTCGCCGTGCGCTGGGCGCCGTAAGGGGTCCAGTGCTGGTCGCCACGGAAGTAGAAATCGTGGGCCGGCAAGGTGTCGGGCAGCGATTCGTTGGTCAGCGGCGAGAGGTCCGGCACCACGTAACCCATCCTGGCGAAACGGCCGAGCATGGTCTTGTAGTTGCCCAGTGCTTTCTCGTAATCGAAGGCGGCTTTCTCTTGCGGGTTGAGCTTGTTGCGATTCACCAGGCCACGGGTCGGCTGATAGACGATCACCAGTTCCACGCCCTTGCTCTTGAACGCATCGTGCAACTGTTGCAGGCGCTTGTAGCCGGCCGGGGTGGTATCGAATTCGGTGCGCAGGTCTTCCTGGGTCCGGAACAGCCAGTCGCCCTGCGCCTGCACCAGCGTGGTGAAGTTCTGCTGATAACGGGTGGTGTAGTTCTTCGCATCGTGGGCGGCAGGGCACAGGCTGCAGCACGGTTCGGCGCTGAACGACGGTGCTTTGACTTCATCGGCACGGGCGCCAGTGCTGGCCGCGAGAATGCCCACGGTCAGGGCCGACAGGCTGAGTAATCTGATCAGGTGTGGGTGCATAAAATTATCCTCAGTCCTGCATTTCGGTCTGGCGTTCGACGGGGTCGATCAGCACGGCTTTCTGCTGGCGCACCAGCAGGTCGAGAATTTCATCCTGGCGCTCGCCGAGGATGCCGTTGAAGCTGATGCCGCTGGATTTGGTCGGCGCCAGCATCGACACGCGGTACAACTCGACACTCAACGGCGAGTCGATCGACAGCGGGCCGCTGCCATTGGCCGCCAGCTCGCCGCCGACCACGATCAGCGACACCTGTGCGTCGAACGGGTCGAGCTTGATGTCGCGGTCGGTGTCGGTCAGGTCCTTGATGTGCCCGTAGACGCCGGTGAGACCGTTGGCCATGGCGACGTTTTCGTAGAGGCGAATGTTCACGCTGTTACGAATGCGGATGCCGTGGCGCTTGTTGCTGATGACCTTGTTGCCCCACAGCAGGTTGTCGGCGGACTCGTAGAGGGTGATGCCGTCGGTGTGGTTGCGGTAGATCTCGTTGTAGGCGACCAGGTTGTTCACGCTGTTACGGTCGATCACCAGGCCCGAGAGGTGGTTGTCGTAGCTTTTGTTGTTGAAGATGAAGCTGTCGTTGACCTCACGGGAAATGATGATTCCGTGCTTCTTCTTCGTCCCGTACACGGTGTTCTCGGCGATGATCAGACCGTGGGAACGGTCGTGCGGGTCGATGCCGTAGACGATGTTGTCCTTGTAGGTGTTGCCCTTGACCACGAAGTCGCGGGTCTCGTAGCAGTAGAAGCCGTACCACATGTCGGAGAATTCGGAACCGACGATCCAGCCGGTCGGCTCGGGTCGCTTGAGGACCTTGGCCATGTTCGGCGTGTACTGGGAAATGCTCACGCCGTAGGACTTACTGTTGGCGTAGCCGAAGCTGGCCATTTTGCTGTTGACGATGTAAGTCTCGGTGCCGCCCCAGGCCAGCAGGAACGGACGGAATTCCTTCGGTGAGCGGAAGGTCGCCGGGCCGTTTTCCTTCTCGCGCCAGCCAGTGACTTTGGTATCGCGCACGAACAACTGGCCGTCGTTGACCAGGAACGAACCGGCCTCCTGGGACAGGCGCAACTCCTGGGTCTGGCCGTCGATTTCGAGGATGCCCTTGCGGCCGACCACGATCGGCAACTTCGCCAGATACACCCCCGGCGAGGTTTCGCTGAAATACTGCTTGGGCAGTTTCTGCGCCAGTTCCTTGAGGTTCATGTAGCCGTCGTCGACGAAGATCGCCTGGGGGATGCCGTGCTGGCGCACCACCCATTCGGCCATCTTGTTGTCGCCGCCGATGAAGTCCTTCAGGGCGTCTTCCTGCATCATCCGGCGTACGCTGAGCTTGCCCGGTTTGCTGCGCACGATCTTCGCGGCGGCGGCTTCGGCGGTGTAGCCGGAGAGGTCGGGCAGTTTCGGTTTCGCCAGTTCCAGCGCCTCGGTCGGTGCGCTGCTGACGGTGTAGGTCTTGGCCTGTTGCAGTTCCTTGGCGACGGTCACCGGTTTGCCGGGTGACGGCGCCGCCGGTTCCACGTTGGCGAACGCGCCGGCCGAGGCCAGCAGCATCGCGCCGGCCAGCAGGCTCAACGTGGCTGTGCGGTTGCTGTGCATGTCGGGCACTCCCTTGGCGGTCTGCATCAGAAGCGCCAGATCACGTCGATGAACGCACGGTGCATGTACGAATCGACCTGGCTGCCGTAGGCATCACCCGGCTTGAACACGCCGCCACGGAAACGCACCAGCGCCGACGGCTCGTCGATCGACTGGCTCAGCGCCGCCGGCAACAGGCCCTGCTTGAAGTACTTGGTGACCACCAGATCCATTTCCTGGCCCAGGTCCTTGTTGCCGTCCTGCAATGGCAAAGAGGTGCTGGAGAGGATCGCGCCGGTCACGTCGTCGGTGTTGTTTTCCACGGCGTTGATGCCGTTGCTGCCCACCGGTTTGTTGCCGTCCACGCGCCAGAACTTGTGGTAGATCAGACTGGCGTCGTACTGGTCGTTGAGCATCCAGGAACCGAACAGGGCGGCGCTCTGCATGTTGTTCATTTCGCCACGGAAGGCCTCGCCGAAACGGTGAACTCGCGAGCGGGTGCCGGTGTAGGTCGAGCGGTTGCTTTCCAGGCCGTTCTGTTCGTAATCGGCACTGGCACGGGCATAGGCGGCACCGACCTGCCATTGCGGATCGAGGCGCAGGCGCACGCCGACATCGGTGGCCCAGCCGTCGACGTTGTCGCTGCGCTTGGCCTGGGCCGGACGGCTGCCATCGGCGTTCAGCGGGTTGACCGTGTCGCGGTCGCCGCTCATGCCGGTGATGCTGCCCCAGTAGTTGACGGTGTTGGTGTTGCGCCAGTTGTAGGCGTCGCTGTCGGCGGTCAGGCCGAGCCAGCTGATGTCGCCGTTTTCGGTCTTGTCGAGGGTGTCGCGGGGCACGCCCGGTTCGGCGTAGTCGAGCTTGCCGTCATCGTGGGTGTGATGGCCGCGAATGCCGACCCAGTTGCCCGGCGTCCACTGGTAAGCGGCGTCGGCGTAGGCGTGCAGGCGATCCTTGTCTTTGGGCGCCAGTTCCTTGAGGTCGGTGCGGTATTCGCTGAAACGTTCGGCGACACCGGCGTTGGCGCGCAGCAGGGTGGTGTCGAAGGTCCAGTTCAGCGCCTCGATGTTGGTGTCGCGCCATTGGCCGTCGTCGTTGCGCAGGCGCTGGCGACCGAACTTGAGCATCTCGCCGGGATAGGGCGTCAGGCCGCTGTAGCCGACCCAGAACTCGCGCATCGCCAGGTAGTTTTTCTTGGTCTTGCGGTCGCCGCTGTCGGTGGTTTGCGCACCGTCGGACTGTTGCAGGGTGTCGGTCTCGATGATGTCGGTCGAAGTCACGGCCTGACCCATGGCGTAGGCGCTCCACGCGCCGCTCTCGCCGTAGACCCACGGACGCAGGTCGAGGCCGACGCCGTTGACGTCGCCACCGCTGGCGGTGCCGAGGTCGCGGTCGTCTTCGGACTGGCCGGTGATTTTCACTTCGAGACCGAAGTTCTTGGTTTCAGTCATCGCGGCCAGTGTCGGGCAAGACCAGATCAGCGCGAAGGTCAGGCCGATGCCGGCCTTGACGAATGGATTCAGCTTCATAGGGATTCCTCGCCGTCTTCTTCTTGCAGGGCGTGCAGTTGCAGCGTGTTCTGGTTCAGGGCGCCACGGCTGGCCTGCTCCTGTTGCAGCAAGCGCTGGGCTTCGGCCAGGCGTTCGGGCGGCAGTTGTGCGGCGAGGGTGGTCGCCAGCTCATCCGCTTGCGGGGTGTTTTGCGCCTTCGCCAACTGGCTGAACACGTAGGCGTTGAGCGGGTCAGGCTTGGTGCCTTTGCCTTGGGAGAACAGTTGGGCAATGGCGAAGTCGGCGCTGTTCTGGCCGTTGCGCGCCGCCGTCAGCAGGTGATCGAGGGCCTTCTGCGGGTAGACCTTGCCCAGGTAGCCACGGCGGTAGATCTGACCGAGGTAGTAATCGGCGGCGACTTCGCGGCCGACGGCTTTCTGGAAGTGTTCCTCGGCGACCTTGGCGTCGGCCGGGACCATTTTCCCTTCGTAGTAAAGCTTGCCCAGCAACAGCTCGGCGCGCGGCTGGTCGGCGGCGCGGCCGTTGTCCAGGTACTTCATCATCTGGTCGATATCGCCCAGTTCCGGGAAGTCGTAGAGCAATTGCGCGAGGGTCACCCACGAGGCCGGGTAGCCGGGGGCGATCGGTTCGAGCAACGCCTGCGCGGTTTTTTCGTCGGTCTTGCCCAGGGTCGAATCGGCGAGCACACGGGCCACACTGTCGACCCGTTGCGCGGTCACGGCGCCACGGCTGAAACCTGCCTGCATCTGCTTGAGCAGTTCGGCCTGCTGTTCCGGTTGCGCGCGTTTCTGGTAAACGGTGGCCAGTTCGACGTAGCAGATATCGGTGGTGTGCAGCGCGGCCTTGCAGATTTTTTCCACGTCATCCAGGTGCTGGTCGTAGCTGCCCTGAGTGCGATACAGCAGCACCTGCGCCAGACCCGCCTCCGGGTTACCCGCCTTGCGCCACTGGTCGATCTGCTGCTGGGCGTTGATGTTCGGGAAGCTGTGCGGGTATTGCAGATAGAGCATCGCCAGCGGGATCAGCGTATTGCCTTCGCCATTGGCGCCAGCCTTTTTCAGCAGGCTTTCGGCCTCCTGATGTTCGGCTTCGGTGGCGCCGGGCTTGGCCACCAGCAGGCGCCCGAGACGCGCCTGGGCGCGGGGCGAAACGCTGGCGGCGGCACGGTAGGTGGCTTCGGCCTGTTTGATCTGCGCCGGGTCACGGCTGTCGACCTGAATGTCGGCCAGGCCCACTTGCGCTTCGCTGTAGCCCAGATCGGCCAGCGCGCGGTAGTTCTGCGCGGCCGTGGCGGTGTCCCCGCGCTTGAGCGCTTCGTTGGCCAGACGCTGGTCCGGCAGGCCGGCGCAACCGGCCAGACTTACCGCCAATGCCACTGCGCACAGGGTCTGCGGGGTTCTGAGGATGGGTGAAATCATCACAGGCATGTCCTCGACTTAAAGACCGGCAGCCATGGCTTTGTCGATCAGCCAGTTGAGGTTCGGACCACGGTCGCTGTTCACTTCCACCGGGCGACCGGCGAAGGTGCTGTCCAGCGGCTCGTCAGGCTGGATCTGCACGCGGATATCGGAAGACAGGTCTTCGCTTTTCAGGCTGGAACTGCTGACGATCTTGCCGGTGCGGGTCTTGTCGTCGCCGGCGATCTGGAAGCTGACCGGAGTGCCCGGACGCACGTCGCCGAACTGGCGATAGGAGAAGCGTGCATCGACGGTGGCCTGGGTATTGCGCGGCACCAGTTCGAAAATCACGTCACCCTTGCTCGCGTATTGACCGTCGGCCACCAATTGTCGGGCCACGGTGCAGTCGCACGGCGAAGTCAGGGTGCCGGTCATTTGCTTGCCGAACAGTTCCTCGACCTTGGCCGGCTGCAACTGGTCTTCGTCCAGATGGCCCTTGAGCACGTCGAGCATGCTGGTGCTGAAGGTCGCCAGCGGTGCGCCCTTGGCGGCGACGCCGTCGGACTTGATCAGACTCTGCACGGTGCCGTCGCGAGGCATGGTGATGTTCATCGCCGGCACGCTGACCAGACCGGCCTGGGCGTGGCTGACGAAGTACATGCCGTACACCGATTTGAAAATGAAACCGAACGCCGCCAGGCCGACGATGAACACACCGGCGCTGAAGGTCACCGCTTTCAGACGGCCGAAGGCGGTCATGCCGTGGCCGCCGTCCTTGACCTTGCGCGCCTTGGTGAAATTGTCGCGCTGCAGGGTCGCGAGCACTTCGCCGATGCTGACGATGTCGCCGGCCAGGTGCGAGGTGATCAGGTGGCGCAGGGTGGAAATATCCTGCGGCTCGAGGTTCTGGAACTGGCAGCCGGCGCGGCCGGTCTGGCGGTCGTAGGAGCGGACCTGCAACTCGACGTCCATCGCCAGACCGAGGTTGTCGATGACGAATTGCAGACGGGCCTTGTATACGTCGCCGGTCTTGAGTGGCAGCTGCCCGGCGTTGAACGCCAGGCCACCGGCGGACAGGTCGATGACCCGCGCTTCAACCGGCGTCCGGTCAGGGCCGAAGAACCGCAGCTTGGCCGGGATTTTCACCCGCGCGTGCTGACGCTGGGCTTCGGATTCATGGACTACGTTGACGTTGACGGCGGTATTCATAGGGGCGGTTTCCTTGTTAATTCAAGAGGGGCGGTTCAGACCATCATCAGCAGCACGGCGACGAAAATGCTGCCGGCGGAGAAGGTCATGGTCCGAGACGACCAGGTGTTGAACCAACGTTGAAAGCTGGCGAGATCACGGGACAGCGATGTGGGCTGGCGCGTCCAGGATTGCTGGTCGAGGCGGAAGAACACGTAGATCTTCACCAGCGCGCCGACGATCTGGTTGTAATAGAGAATCGCCGGGTAGGCCGGGCCGATCCGGTGACCGGAACAGGACAGCAGCAAGGTCAGGATCAGGCGGGTGATGCCGATCCACAGCAGGTACACGAGGATGAACGCGGTGCCGTACTTGAAACTGGCGATGATCGCCACGGTCAGGCCGAGCAGCGACGTCCACATCGACACGCGCTGGTCGAACAGCACCACCGAGGTGAAGACGCCAAGGCGCTTCACACCCAGCCCCAGCGCCCGGGAGTTCTGCCGCAGGTTGTTGCCGTACCAGCGGAACATCAGTTTGCGACTGGCCTTGATGAAGCTTTTTTCCGGCGGATGTTCAACGGTGTTGATCGCCGCGTCCGGCACGTAGAAGGTGTCGTAACCCAGGCGCATCAGGCTGAACCAGCTCGACTTGTCGTCGCCGGTGAGGAACTTGAAGCGGCCCAGGCGCCAGTGTTGCAGCGAGTCGCTTTCGACGTCGGCGATGAATTCCGGGTTGGTGACCACGGTGGCGCGGAACACCGACATCCGCCCGGTCATGGTCAGCACACGCTTGGACAGGGCCATCGAGCACATGTTGATGTGACGCTGGGCGAAACGCAGCTTGTGCCATTCGCTCATGATGTAGCCGCCGCGCACTTCGCAGAACTCGTTGGTGGTCAGGCCGCCGACATTGCCGAACAGCTGGAACCACGGCACGGTCTTGCGCACGGTGCCTTCGCCGAGCACCGTGTCGCCGTCGATCACGGCCACCACGGCACGGTCGTCCGGCAGGTGACGGGAGATCGCGCGGAAACCATACGCCAGGCCATCGCGCTTGCCGGTGCCGGGAATGCGCACGAAGTCGAGCTTGACCCGATCCGGCGGATTCATCCGCGCCCACAGGCTT
This sequence comes from Pseudomonas sp. B2M1-30, assembly GCF_025447575.1. NCBI lineage: Bacteria > Pseudomonadati > Pseudomonadota > Gammaproteobacteria > Pseudomonadales > Pseudomonadaceae > Pseudomonas > Pseudomonas sp. B2M1-30. The sequence continues at coordinate 24,422 of NZ_JAOEJT010000006.1, forward strand.
TTCACCAGCAGCTCATCGGACATTTCGACGATCGAGCAGACCACGGTGGTCGGCAGTTCGCAGTCGATGGCTTCACGGATCACCGAGCTGTAGACCTGCGCGGTGGTCAGCGCGTCGATACGGAAACTGGTGACCATCAGGTACACATGCGACGGATCTGCCGCTTTACCCAGCTTGCGCAGTTTGCGGCGCAGGTGCGGGTAGACGATGTAGAGAAAAATCATGCCGCGCACGAAGTGCGTGGCACCCATCGAGTAGCGCCAGATACCCACGGCGCCAATCAGGAAAATGAAGTCCTTCGACTCTGAGTCGAATGTGGACACGGGCAGCATCAGGGCCAGGCCCATCAGCAGGCTCAGGAACAAAAGCCAGCCGGCAGCTTGCAGAAAAAAATGTTTGAGCTTGGACATGACCGTCTTCCGAAGGTGAAGGAGGCTTCGAGCCACAAGCGTCGGGCTGCAAGTGCAACGACTTGCCGCCCGACGCTTGCCGCTCAGGGCTGCTTTACCAGCAGATCCCTTCGGTACGGCTACCGGCGCTGGTGGCCTTGGACATGAAGCCCACCAGGTCGATGACTTGTTTGCCGTGCGGTACTTCCTGGGCCAGGGCGCGGAACTTCTCGTCGCGGTTGCCGAGGATGATCACGTCGGAGTTATCAATCACCGACTCGAAGTCCGCGTTGAGCAGGGACGACACGTGAGGAATCTTCGACTCGATGTAGTCCTTGTTCGCGCCGTGGACACGGGCGTACTCGACGTTGCTGTCGTAGATGCTCAGGTCGTAGCCCTTACCGATCAGCATCTCGGCCAGTTCCACCAGCGGACTTTCGCGCAGGTCGTCGGTGCCGGCCTTGAAGCTCAGGCCGAGCAGGGCGACTTTGCGTTTGTCGTGGCTTTCGACGATGTCGAAGGCGTTCTGCACTTGCGATTCGTTGCTGCGCATCAGCGAGTTGAGCAGCGGCGCTTCCACGTCCAGGGAGCCGGCGCGGTAGGTCAGGGCGCGTACATCCTTCGGCAGGCACGAGCCACCGAAAGCGAAGCCCGGACGCATGTAGTACTGGGACAGGTTGAGGGTCTTGTCCTGGCAGACCACTTCCATCACTTCACGGCCATCGACGCCGACCGCCTTGGCGATGTTGCCGATCTCGTTGGCGAAGGTCACTTTGGTCGCGTGCCAGACGTTGCAGGTGTACTTGATCATCTCGGCGACGGCGATGTCCTTGCGGATGATCGGTGCGTCGAGCTCTTCGTACAGCGATTGCAGGACATCGCCCGAAGCCTTGTCGAACTCGCCGATGACGGTCATCGGTGGCAGGTCGTAGTCGGCGATCGCGGTGGACTCACGCAGGAATTCCGGGTTGACCGCAACGCCGAAATCGACGCCGGCCTTCTTGCCGGAGCAGTCTTCGAGAATCGGGATCACCACGTTGGCGACGGTGCCCGGCAGCACGGTGCTGCGGACGACGATGGTGTGGCGGGTGGTTTTTTCCCGCAGAACGAAACCGATCTCGCGGCATACCGCTTCGATGTAGTTCAGCTCCAGGTCGCCGTTCTTCTTGCTCGGCGTACCGACGCAGATCATCGACAGATCGGTGTCGCGAATCGCCTCGGCGAAGTTGGTCGTACCGCGCAGACGACCGGTCTCGATACCTTGCGCCAGCAGCTCGCCCAGGCCCGGTTCCACAATGGGGGATTTGCCAGCGTTGATCATATCGATCTTGTCTTTGGCAACATCGACGCCAACCACGTCATGGCCCCGTGCAGACAGGCAACCGGCACATACTGCGCCGACGTAACCCAAACCAAATATGCTGATGCGCATCGCAATTACCTCTGTATATATCAGGCCGTTAGATGGCCGGAGTTAATGGTGTTCAGCGGTCATAGTGCACTCGAAAGTGCGGCTTACAGGCGCCGCAATGCCGTGTGCAGGCATACTAAGTTTCGAGTGTCTAAATAAGTGCACTCAAGTTGTGCGCAACCAGGACTTGTTCTTGTGACTTGCCCTGTCATGCAGCCGATCCTCAATCTTGAGGATGTTCGTGCATTCTTTCTGCGCGCTCGATATCGGACGAAAGGCCCGTGGATCAAGCGGTTCGGTGCTCAGGCGAGCACGTTATAGGGGGATGGCCCAGGCCTTGCCGGCGATCGTCATGGTGCGTATCTCCGGTCCCTTTTAGTTGTCCAGAGGCGTTATTCCATCTAGACAAGTTGCTGTGACAACTTGGTTACATGGGTTTTATCTCTGCGTAAGTTATCTCGTACAAATTCGCCGAGAATCGTTACCGGTGGTATGAGCAATGCATTTGGACATAGTTCCAGCCCGCTCATCGCGAAATCTGAAATTTCTTGAAATATTGTAAAAGATGGCACTGAGAGCAAATTGATAGCACTTTTGATTTCGCCCTTTATTAATAGGGAGATAATCGGCGCGGATGGTTTTATGCCACTACCGTGAAAAAAATTACGTGCCACTACTGAAAAAAATGACACCTGTCGAGTGAAACAAACGTTAGGAATTGGCGAGGTGTTTTATTGGCGCCGGTTAATTGGCGAAATATGGCGGGGGATTTTTGACGTCGTGCGAGCTGCACGACTCTTCTATTAAAGAGTCGTGCAATGAGCATGCTTTATTCCGGGGCGTGGTCGCGCAGAAACACCAGATTGTCCGGTTTCGATTGCTCGGCGCTGAAGCGATAACCCTGCACGTCGAACTGTTTGAGGGCGGCGGGATCGTTGATGCGTTCCTGGATCACGAAACGGCTCATCAGGCCTCGGGCCTTCTTCGCGTAGAAGCTGATGATCTTGTACTGGCCGTTCTTCAGGTCCTTGAATTCGGTGTTGATGATCCGCGCGTTCAGGGCCGTGCGCTTGACCGCCGAGAAATACTCGTTGGAGGCCAGGTTGAGCAGCACGTCATCGCCCTGGTCGGCCAGCGCTTCGTTCAGCCATTCGCTGATGCGCGTGCCCCAGAAGGCGTACAGATCCTTGCCCCGGGCGTTGGCCAGTCTGGTGCCCATTTCCAGGCGATAGGCTTGCATCAGATCCAGCGGACGCAGCAGGCCGTAGAGCCCGGAGAGCATGCGCAGATGCTGTTGCGCGTAGTCGAAATCCGCTTCGCTGAAGGATTGTGCGTCGAGCCCGGTGTAGACGTCGCCCTTGAAGGCCAGCAGTGCTTGCTTGGCGTTGGCCGGGGTGAACGCCGGTGTCCAGCTACCGAACCGCGCGGCGTTGAGGCCGCCGATCTTGTCGGAGACATGCATCAGCTCGCTGATCTGCGCCGGTGTCAGCTCGCGCAATTGCTGGATCAGCTCCTGGGAATGGTCGAGGTATTGCGGCTGGGTGAAGCGCGAGGTCGCCGGCGGTGTTTCGTAATCGAGGGTCTTGGCGGGGGAAATCACCATCAGCATGAAGTCGTCTCCTTTAATCGTGGGGGCGATTCTAGGGGGTTGAGCGTGTCGACTCCAGCTATCAGGGTCATAGGTGATCGACGGCATCACCTGATTCTTGTGGGAGTGTCGTTGCTGCTGGGATTGGTACTGGATCAGCTATAGTGCCGCGCGGGTTTTGTTATGGAGACATCCCTTTGCGTACCGTTCTTTTATTCACCGCGTGGCTGTTGAGCTTCGGTGCCGTGGCGGCGCCGGGCGATATCGCGACGCTGGATCGCAGCACCTGGCCGGAAAAGTTGAGCAACCCGACCCTGTTCGACGTGGCCTCGCGGGCGGAAATCCTGATGTTCGCCCGAGGCCTGCTGGGCAGCGAAGCGCTGGAGCCCACCGCGCTGGCCCAGCGCCTGGGGCTGCGCACGGTCAACATCGACGCGATCAACAGCTTGCGCGAGCGCCTGTGGCAGCGGCTGCTGACCAGCTACAACTTTGCCCAGCAAAGCTGTGATCAGGACGCCTCGTTCTGCTTCCTCGTCGAAGACCTGCCGACCCTGCGCGAGCAGGCTGCCAAGTTCGTGGTCAGTGACGAGAGTTATTACACCAAGTGGGCCGAGCCGAGCCGGATCTTCCATTTGCAATATCTGGACGAGCTGTTGCGCAAGGCTGCGCTGTCGCCGCAGACCAGTAGCGAAGTCGATCATTTCGGCGACTACGAGCGTAACGGCGACGACATGCACGATCGCCTGTTTCTGTTGAGTTTCGACAGCGCCGCCAACCTGCAGCCGGACAACACCGACTGGCTCACCGAGTACTTGCGCAAGTCGAACCTGAGCGGCACGTTCTTCATGTTGGGCAAGGACATTCAGGCGCGTCTGGCCGAGCGTTCGGTCAGCAATCTGCAAGCGGCGTTTTCCCGCCAGTGCGTGGGTGTCCAGGGCTGGGAATTCCGTTCCCACAGCCACTGGCAGGACTGGCAGGACTCGGTGCGCCGCAGCGCCGATCTGGTCAAGAACAAGCTGCCGGAAAACTACGTGCCGCTGTTCCGTCCGCCGGATGGCCAGCGTCGTAGCGACGCCCAGGGCTTCTTCAACAATCAGGGGCTGCAAGTGGCGCTGTGGGACATCGATGCCCAGGACGGCGCGGGCAAACTCAAGGGCAATCCGAGCGCGCAACGGGTGCTGACCCTGATGCTGCTGTGGCGTCACGGAGTGATCAATTTCAACATGAAACAGGATGCGGTGAAGACCGCGTTGCCGTGGCTGATCACGCAAACCGCGCAAAGCGGCATCGGCTGGGAAGATTGTCAGGATGCGTTTCGCTGAGAAACGGCAGAAGCCCGGAAACATTAGGCCTGGGAAAAATTTTACGCAGATTTTGAAGCAGGCGGACTTCCGACTCTAACGGGGGCAGGGCGGTCCGCCAAGGGCTTTTCGTCACTTTGCAAAATAAACTTCAAAAAAGCGTCAAAGTGCTTTTTTCTGTCATGGGTTTTGGAGTATTACGAAGTCAGACCGCCGAAACCTGCGACACAGGTGGCGTCTCCCAAGACCCACTTTGTGTGCAATCCGTCTGGCCCTCGAACGAGCCCGCGCAGATGGATTCGGCAGTCACTTCGAGGCGCAGCACCGCCCAGGTATTGCGTCGAATGGCTCCCACAAAGGTGACCGAGTATGGATGATCACGGACGTAGCCCTTCTTCCAACCAGCCAATCCTTTATGTACTCGATACCAACGTACTGATTCACGATCCAAACGCCCTGCTGAATTTCGAAGAACACCACGTCGCGATCCCGATGACCGTGCTTGAAGAGCTGGACAAGCTCAAGAGCGGGCATCACAGCGTGGCCGCCGAATGCCGCCAGGCCATCCGGCTGATCGACAAGACGCTGGGCGACGCGTCTCCCGAAGATGTCGAGCTGGGCGTGCCGATCCAGCGCGGCAAGAGCGGACCCAAGGGCTTGCTGTCGATTCTGATGAGCAAACAGGCCGAGTCGAACCTGATTCTGCCCGAGCACCTGAACGACAACAAAATCATCAACCAGCTGATCGACCTGCACACCCGCGAGCCGAAGAAACCGGTGGTGCTGGTCACCAAAGACATCAACATGCGCCTCAAGGCGCGCGCCTGCGGGATCGCGGCCGAGGACTACAGCACCGACCAACTGGTCGACGACGTCTCCCTGCTGCCCAACGGCTACCACGAAATGACCGGCTCCTTCTGGGACCGCGTGAGCAAGGTCGAAACCCGTCAGGATCACGGCCGCACCTGGCATCAAGTGCAACTGATCGACAACCTGCCGGCGGTGCACATCAACGAGTTCATCATCGACGAGCAAGGCTTCGTCGGCTGGATCAAAGAGATCGACGAGGACCGTCTGCTGATTCTCGATCTGCACCAGGAACCGCTGCTGCATCAGGAAGCGTGGGGCCTCAAGCCGCGCGACATCTATCAGAGCCTGGCGCTGTACGCGCTGCTCGACCCGGATATCCATCTGGTCAACCTGTCCGGTGCCGCCGGCTCGGGTAAAACCATTCTGGCCCTGGCGGCGGCGATCGAGCAGACCATGGTCAGCAAGCGCTACCGGCGCATCATCGCCACCCGCAGCGTGCAGGGGCTGGACCAGGAAATCGGCTTCCTGCCGGGCACCGAAGCGGAAAAAATGGAGCCTTGGCTCGGCGCCATCACCGACAACCTCGAAGCCTTGCACATGGATGACGAAAACACCCATGGCAGCGTCGACTACATCCTCAGCAAAGTGCCGTTGCAGTTCAAATCGCTCAACTACATTCGCGGTCGCAGCTTCCAGCAGAGCCTGATCCTGATCGACGAATGCCAGAACCTGACGCCGCACCAGATGAAAACCATCATCACCCGGGCCGGCGCCGGTTCCAAAGTGGTGTGCCTGGGCAACCTGGCACAGATCGACACCCCTTACCTGTCCGCGACCAGTTCCGGGCTGACCTACCTGACTGAACGCTTCAAGGATTTCCCCAACGGTGTCCACATCACCCTGCAAGGGGTGCCTCGTTCGATCCTGGCCGAATACGCCGAATCGCATCTGTAATCCGCAACACCAAAACCGGGCGGCGTAAAAGCCGCCCGGTTTTTCATGCGTACAAAACCGGTGGCAGGGGGCGGTAATCAAAGGTGCGCAGTCTTGACCCACAGGTTTACAATCGATGCTCCTGATCAGGAGTAATCTCGTGCTGACTCATCTCGATTCCCAAGGTCGCGCCCATATGGTCGACGTCACTGAAAAAAACGTGACGTTCCGTGAAGCGACGGCCCAAGCGCTGGTGCGCATGCTGCCCGAAACCCTGCAGATGATCGTCAATGGTGGCCATCCCAAGGGCGACGTGTTCGCCGTGGCGCGCATTGCCGGCATCCAGGCAGCGAAGAAAACCAGTGATCTGATTCCTCTGTGCCACCCGCTGATGTTGACGGGCGTCAAGGTCGAACTCAGTGCCGAAGGCGACGATACCGTGCGCATCACCGCCTGCTGCAAGCTGTCCGGGCAGACCGGCGTCGAGATGGAAGCGCTGACCGCCGCCAGCGTCGCCGCCCTGACCATTTATGACATGTGCAAGGCCGTGGATCGCGGCATGACCATCGAAAGCGTGCGCCTGCTGGAGAAACTCGGCGGCAAGAGCGGACACTTTCGCGCGGAGCAAGCATGAACCTGACCGTGAAGTTTTTTGCCCGTTACCGGGAAGCGCTGGGTGTGGACTCGATCAAGGTCGAGGGCGATTTCCGCACCGTCGATGACGTGCGCGCACTGCTGGCGCAGCGTGCCGGCGCCGAAGTGCTGAGCGAACAGAACCTGATGTGCGCCCGCAACGAAGATTTGTGTCAGCTCGACGAGCTGGTGGCCGACGGCGATGAAGTGGCGTTTTTCCCGACCGTGACCGGAGGCTGAGCCATGGCGATTCGCGTGCAGACCACGCCGTTCGATCCGGGCCTTGAAGTCAATGCGATGCATGCGGCGAACGTCGGCGTCGGCGCGGTGGTGAGTTTTGTCGGCTACGTGCGTGATTTCAACGATGGCCTGGACGTGGCCGGGATGTTTCTCGAACACTATCCGGGCATGACCGAAAAAGCCCTGGGCAAGATTGCCGACGAGGCGCAGCAGCGCTGGCCGTTGCTGAAGCTGGAAGTGTTGCACCGCATCGGCGCGCTGGAACCGGGCGAGCCGATCGTCTTCGTCGGCGCTGCCAGCGCCCATCGCCAGGCGGCGTTCGACGCCTGCGCCTTTGTCATGGATTATCTGAAAACCCGCGCGCCGTTCTGGAAGAAAGAGAACACCAGCGACGGCCCGCGTTGGGTCGAAGGGCGCGACAGCGATCATGCGGCGGCGGATCGCTGGCAGAAGTAAAGTCTGCGTCGTCGTCCCGTCTGCCTTCGCCAGCAAGCCCGCTCCCACAGGATTTCACCGATCCGGTGGGAGCGGGCTTGCTGGCGAACAGGTCTTCAGTTCTGCTGGATAACCCTCTGATTCATCACCCGACCACCGGCCGGGCGCAATCCCTTCTGCCCGATTGACGGAATATACATAAAAGTCCAGTATGGATTTCCAAGTACAAAAAAAGCCGTCCCCGCTCCAGCTCTTTCTTCTGTCTTGCCAAACCTACAACAACCCGCGAGAGAACGAACATGAAGAAGCTTCCCCTCATCACCGGTCTGGCGCTGAGCCTGTTGGCTGCCAGCAGCGTGTTCGCCGCCGAGAAAACCTTGCGCATCGGCATCGAAGCCGCCTATCCGCCGTTCGCGTCCAAGACCGACTCCGGTGAAATCGTCGGTTTCGACTACGACATCGGCAATGCGCTGTGCGCGCAGATGCAGGTCAAGTGCGTGTGGGTCGAGGGCGAATTCGACGGTCTGATTCCTTCCCTGAAAGTGAAGAAAATCGACATGGCGCTGTCGTCCATGACCATCAATGACGACCGCAAGAAGTCGGTGGACTTCACCCACAAGTACTATTTCACCTCGTCGCGACTGGTCATGAAGGAAGGTGCGACGGTCGACGATCAATACGCCAGCCTCAAGGGCAAGACCGTCGGCGTGCAGCGCGCCACCACCACCGACCGTTACGCCACCGAGGTGTTCGAGCCCAAGGGCATTACCGTCAAGCGCTACGGCAACAACGAAGAAATCTACATGGACCTGGCGGCCGGACGCCTCGATGCGATCTTTGCCGACACCATTCCCCTGACGGATTTCCTGGGCATGCCACGGGGCAAGGGGTACGCGTTTGTCGGGCCGGAACTGAAGGATCCGAAGTACGTGGGCGAGGGCGCCGGGATCGCGGTGCGCAAGGGTAATACCGAGCTGGTCAGCCAGTTGAACACGGCCATTGACGGGATTCGCGCGAGTGGCGAATACCAGAAGATTTCCGAGAAGTACTTCAAGTCTGATATCTACGGCGACTGATCGACCGCCTTCGCGAGTCAGCCCGCTCCCACAATGTCGTGGGTGCGGGCTGGCTTGCGAAGGGGCCGGATCGCTCGGCTCCTAGCCTTTCAATTCCTTCAAATGCTTGTACACCGTCGCCCGCCCCATGTTCAGCACATTGGCCACATAGTTCGAGGCGCTCTTGCCCTTGAACGCGCCTTCGGCATGCAGCGCGAGCACCAGTTCGCGTTTGTGATCGCGGGTCAGCAGGTTCAGGCTCAGTTGCCGCTCGCGCAGCCAGTTGTGCAGGAAGGTGTTGATGCGCTCCTGCCAGTCATCGCGAAACAGTGAGTCCGGTTGCGGGATCAGTTTGCTCGGCGAGAGGAACAGATCCAGCGCAGCCTTGGCATTCTCGAACAGCGAAATGTTCAGGTTGATGCACAGCACCGCCAGCGGATGACCGTCGCTGTCGCGCAGCACGGTGCTGAGGCTGCGAATCTTCTGGCCGTCCCAGTTGAGCTTTTCGTACGGGCCGATGTTCCGTTCGCTGACGTCCTCGCTGAGCATGTCCTCCAGCGACGACTCATCTCCGATTTCCCGCTTCGACAGGTTGTTGGCGATGTAGTCGACTTTCTGCGTGCGCAGGTCGTGCAGCACCACTTCGGCGTGGGGGAAGAACAGCGTGGCGATGGCGTCGGCGATGGCATGGAAGTTATCCAGCGCGGCGTCATGCAGCTCGGGTGTCGGTTCGGGGGCGGTCATAGCAGTGGAGCTCCAGGCAGCGTCAATGCCCCCGTATTCCGGGGGCAAGACGAGTGTGCCGCAATCCGTTGGGCGCGTCATCCGGGCAAGCGGTCAACCCAGGCGAGCGGGGGAGAGCATGTCGGCGCTCAGGCCGAACTGCTTGAGATGTTCGGGCAGCGGCTCACCCCGCACCAGCGCCGCGCTGGCCTGGCCCATGGCCGGCGACGTCTGGATGCCATAGCCACCCTGGGCCGCCACCCAGAACAGCCCCGGAACCTGCAGATCGAAACCGGCCAGCAAGTCGCCGTCCGCGACGAAACTGCGCAGGCCGGCCCAGGTTCGGGTCGGGCGGCGGATTGTCAGGGTCGTGGCTTCTTCGATCTGGTAGATGCCCATGGCGATGTCCAGTTCTTCCGGCTGTACGTCGTGGGGTTCGACCGGATCGGCATTGGCTGGCGAGCCGAGAAACATTCCGGCGTCGGGCTTCATGTAGAACGATTCGTCGAGACTGACCAGCATCGGCCAGTGGTGAATGTCCACGCCTTCGGGGCCGGCGAAGATGAACGCGGCACGGCGTTTCGGTTGCAGCCCGAGTGTTTGCGCGCCGGCCAGCGCGCCGATCTGATCGGCCCAGGCGCCTGCGGCGTTGATCACGATGGGTGCACTGAAGGTCTGGCCGTTGGTCTGCACCTGCCACTGGCCACCGGCGTCGCGGCTCAGGCCCAGCACTTCGCAGTCGGTATGGACTTCACCGTTGTTACGCCGAATGCCGCGCAGATAGCCCTGGTGCAGGGCGTCGGTGTCGATGTCGCTGGCCGAGGGATCGTAGATCGCGCCGTGGACTTTTTCCCGGCGCAGGATCGGCAGCCGTGCACAGGCTTGCTCGGCGCTGAGCAGTTGCATCTCCGGCACCGTGGCCTTGGCGCTGAGGTACTGATTGTTCAGTTCGGCGGCATCACCGGTGAAGTCCACGGTCATTTCGCCGCGCGGTGTCAGCAACGGATGCTCGCAGAAACCAGGCGGCGGCGCGTCAAAAAAAGCCCGACTGGCCTGGGTCAACGCCCGCACTTGCGCGGTGCCATAGGCGGCGGTGAACAGTGCGGCGGAGCGCCCGGTGGAGTGATAGGCCGGGTGCGACTCGCGCTCCAGCACAATGACCTTGCCGTGGGGCGACAGCCAGAAACCGGTGGAAGCGCCGGCAATGCCGCCGCCGATGATGATGAAGTCTGCCTGGCTCATTGAGATCTCCAGTGGGCGCGATATCGAGAAATTGGTTGATTGCCTCGTGGGAGCGGGTATCAGGATTGGAGGCGGTACACCGCGTTGGCGACGGCGATGTCTTCCAGGCCCAGGCCGATGGAGCGGAAAAATACGTGACGGTCGTAAGCGGGGCGCGGCACTTTTTTGCCGAGCAGATCCGCCAGGTCGCCAACGATCGCGTCCTTGTTCCAGCCGTGCTGCTCGGCGGCAATCAGCATTTCCCCCGCCGAGCCCGGCGTGGTCAGACGATAGTCGCAGAACACCTGCATGCCATTGAGGCTGTTCGGCGGCACTTCATGGGCGCGCGGGGCGTTGGTGCTGATCGAGGTGATCAGCGCCGGTTTGCTCAGGGTGGCCGGGTCGATCACAGGGCCGGCGGACGACGTGCAGAGCATGATGACGTCGGCATCGGCGATGGCGGCTTCGCGACTGGCGGCGATGTTCAGACGCGGCTCGATGCTTTTCAGCAGGCTCGCGGTGGCCGGATCTTCGCCGAGGTTCGGGGCGTACAGGCTGATGCTTTGCCAGTCGCGCAGGGTTTTGACGTAATGCAGATGCGCCTGGGCCACTTTGCCGCTGCCGATGATCGCCAGCCGTTCGGCCGCGTGCGGGGCGAGGGCGTCGACCGCGACGGCGGTGGTCGCGGCCGTGCGCGCGGTGGTCAGTTCGCCGGCGTCGCACAGCAGCAGCGGCTGGCCGGTCTGCATCGACATCAGCAGCGTCCACGCGGTGACCAGCGGACCTTGCTCGCGGACGATGTACGGCGAAGTCTTGACCCCGTACACGCCATCTTCGGCCAGCACTCCGAGGTAGTTGATGAAGTCGCCGGCACCCTGGGGGAATTCCACCAGTTGTTGCGCCGGTTGCACCGCATGCCCGGTCGCCAGATCGCGAAACAGCTTGCGCATGATCTGCGGCACATCGATACGGGCCAGCAGGTCGCGGGCCTGGGTTTGATCGATCACATACGGCGTGCTGGACATGGCGGACTCCGGGGATTGAAATTAAACTAATTTGTCCATTATGGACTTTTAGTTTAATCCAGCAATATCCAGGCGAAAAAAAAGCGCAGCCCGTTACCGGCTGCGCCTTTTTTTACCGCGTCGCTTACTGAGGACGCTTGCGCTCAACCGCCCGTAGCAGATGGGTTGGTGGCATTTCGCAGCTGATCTTGCGACCCAGCAGTTCCTCGATGGACGGTAGCTGATACGAGTCGTCCTCACCGGCGAAGCTGATCGACACGCCATCGGCGCCTGCCCGACCGGTACGGCCGATGCGGTGTACGTAGTCGTCCGGGACTTCCGGCAGGGTGAAGTTGATCACATGGCTGATACCGTCGATGTGGATACCGCGACCGGCCACGTCAGTGGCGACCAGCACACGGATCTTGCCTTCGCGGAAACCTTCCAGGGTCTTGATGCGTTTGTGCTGCGGCACGTCACCGGACAGTTGCGCGGCGTTGATACCGTCACGCACCAGGCGTTCTTCGATGCGTCGCACTTCATCCTTGCGGTTGGCGAACACGATCACCCGCTCCCAGCCGTTGTCGTTGACCAGGTTGTAGAGCAGCTTGTATTTGTCGGCACCGGCCACGGCATAGATGTGCTGTTCGACGTTCTCGTTGGCCACGTTGGTGACTTCGATTTCGACGATGGCGGGGTCGGTGGTCCATTGCTTGGCCAGGTTCATCACGTCATCGGTGAAGGTCGCGGAGAACAGCAGGGTCTGGCGTTCGCTTTTCGGCGGGGTCTGGCGAATGATCTGGCGAACCTGTGGAATGAAGCCCATGTCGAGCATGCGGTCGGCTTCGTCCAGCGCCATCACTTCAACCATGTCCAGGTGCACGTCGCCGCGCTGGTTGAAGTCCAGCAGGCGGCCCGGCGTGGCGACGAGGATGTCGCAGTGGCGCGCTTCGAGGTGCTTGAGCTGCTTGTCGAAGTCCATGCCGCCCACGAAGGTCATGACGTTGAGGCCGGTGTACTTGGTCAGGTCGGCGGCGTCCTTGGCGATCTGCACCACCAGTTCGCGGGTCGGCGCGATAATCAGTGCCCGTGGCTCGCCCATGTAGCGCTCTTTCGGCGGCGGCGTCTGCAGCAGTTGGGTGATGATCGAGATCAGGAACGCGGCAGTCTTGCCGGTGCCGGTCTGGGCGCGGCCGATGGCGTCTTTGCCGGCGAGGGTGAAACCCAGCACCTGGGCCTGGATCGGCGTGCAGTACGGGAAGCCCAGGTCCTGGATGGCGTGCATCAGTTCCGGAGCGAGTTTGAAATCGTGGAAGCGGGTTTTGCCTTCCTGGGGTTCGACGACGAAATCTTCGAGTTTCCAGGGAATCACCGGCGCCTTGGGCTTCGGTTCGCGGCGCGGTCTGGGCGGTTTCGGTGCTTCGCTGCGGGCAGGTTCGGCAACGTTGGTAGCGGCGGAGGCCGGTTTCGGCTCTGGTTTCGGTGCCGCTGGGCGAGGCTGGCGGTCGGCCGGTTTGGCATCGTTGCGATGACCGGGGGCGGGGGACGGCGCAGTGGGCGCTGGCGCGAGCGGCTCAGCCTCGCTTTTACCGAACATTTTCTTGAGTGCTTTGAGCACGGTCGTCTCATCAATTGGTTAAGGAATGTACGCCGGCCAGTGTAATGCAAGAAACGGGCGCGGCGTAGTGGGATGATCAAAGGGGGCCGTCTGTAGGAAAAACCCCTGAGGCGCGATCAGCGCAGGCGTTCGCCCAGCCATTGACCAATGTCGCGAATTTCTTCGGGTAACACTTCGTGCTCCATTGGGTATTCCTGCCATGTCACGGTGACACCATTGGCCTTCAGATACTCATAGGCGGTGCGGCCCATGGAGTTCTGCACCACGTTGTCGAACTGGCCGTGAAGCGACAGCACCGGGATCCGTTGCTGGCTGGCGGACAGCTCCAGCGCATCGCTGAATGTCGGTGCGTAGGTCGACAGCGCCAGCACGCCACCCAAGGGTCCCTGCCATTTCAGGAAAGCGGTGTGTAGAACTACTGCGCCGCCCTGGGAAAAACCCGCGAGAAAAATCCGCGAAGCGTCTATTCCGCTGGCGCGCTGCTCTTCGATCAGTTCGATGATGCGGTCGGCGGACGCTTCCAGTTCGTCGCGGTCGATCGCCCGCGCCGGGCTCATGGCCTTGATGTCGTACCAGCTCGGCATGGCATATCCGCCATTTATCGTGACCGGGCGGGTGGGTGCCTGAGGCAGGACGAAACGCGTGCTCAACAGGGTTTCCTGCAACGCCTCGGCCACCGGCAGGAAGTCGTAGCGATCGGCGCCGAGGCCGTGCAGCCAGATTACGCAGGCGTCCGCGGTCTTAACAGGCTGAAGAATCAAGGGCTCGGTCATGGCTGCTCCAATTGTGTGCGGGCGCTCTCATTAAGTGCGTGATTCGAGTGCGCGCCTGGTTTATCCGTTAAGAAGATGTCGCAAGGCTGAAAGTTTTGCTATTGACCTCTTCCTCATCTGCTTCTGCGACCGGTCTGGTACGGGCTTTGCTATGAGGTGGTTGTGCAATCGATCTCGGGCCTGGCGGTAACACTATCAGTGAACGCCCGGCGACGGGATAGCAAAGAATCCGGTGATGGATGTTCGCCAATGGCCGCTACGGGCATCGCGAACGTGAAAGGGCTACAGCCCGTTCGGCCGACTGGTGAGAAGTGAGTTGTCCATTATGTGGATTTTCTCCTACTAGACTCATAGCTAAGGTCTTACGTCGGTTGACCCCATAAGAAGCCAACACGGGTCAACTACGCCTCAAAAGGGTGCGACTGGACTCAAGCTCCGACACAACAAGAGCAAAACTGGAGGTTTGAATGAAGATGTTGAAATCCACTCTGGCGGTCGTGACTGCTGCTGCAGTTCTCGGCGTCAGCGGGTTCGCTCAGGCGGGTGCAACCCTGGATGCGGTACAGAAGAAAGGTTTCGTGCAGTGTGGCGTGAGCGACGGTCTGCCAGGCTTCTCCGTACCGGATTCGACCGGCAAGATCATCGGTATCGACGCTGATGTCTGCCGTGCCGTGGCCGCTGCCGTGTTCGGCGATGCGACCAAGGTCAAATTCAGCCAGCTGAACGCCAAGGAGCGCTTCACCGCGCTGCAGTCCGGCGAAATCGACATCCTGTCGCGCAACACCACCATGACCAGTTCCCGTGACGCGGGCATGGGCCTGAAATTCCCTGGCTTCATCACTTACTACGACGGTGTGGGCTTCCTGGCCAACAACAAGCTGGGCGTGAAAAGTGCCAAGGAACTGGACGGTGCGACCATCTGCATCCAGGCCGGTACCACTACCGAACTGAACGTGTCCGACTACTTCCGCGCCAACGGCCTGAAGTACACCCCGATCACTTTCGACACCTCCGATGAAAGCGCCAAGTCGCTGGAGTCCGGTCGTTGCGACGTGCTGACCTCCGACAAGTCCCAGCTGTTCGCCCAGCGCAGCAAGCTGGCTTCGCCGAAGGACTACGTGGTTCTGCCGGAAACCATTTCCAAGGAACCTCTGGGCCCGGTCGTGCGTAACGGCGACGACGAGTGGCTGGCCATCGTACGTTGGGTCGGCTACGCGCTGCTCAACAGCGAAGAAGCCGGTATCACTTCGAAAAACGTTGTTGAAGAAGCCAAGTCCACCAAGAACCCGGACGTTGCCCGTCTGCTGGGTGGCGACGGCGAATACGGCAAGGACCTGAAACTGCCGAAGGACTGGGTCGTCAAGATCGTTTCCCAGGTGGGTAACTACGGCGAAATCTTCGAGAAAAACCTCGGCAAGACCACTCCGCTGGAAATCGACCGTGGCATGAACGCGCTGTGGAACAACGGCGGCATTCAGTACGCACCACCAGTGCGCTGATTGTTCTATCACCCGGCGGGCCAACCGCCGGGTGATGTTCTGTTCGATTTCTTCCGGGGCACTTCATGCAAAATTCAATCGGCGCACCAAAGCAGAGGTTCAGCCTCAGCGATCCGCGTGTGCGTGCGTGGCTGTTTCAGATCATCACCGTCGTGGCGGTGGTCTCGATGGGCTGGTATCTGTTCGATAACACCCAGACCAACCTGCAACACCGGGGCATCACCTCCGGTTTCGGCTTCCTGGAGCGCAGTGCCGGGTTCGGTATCGCTCAACACCTGATCGACTACACCGAAGCGGACAGTTATGCCCGCGTCTTTGTGATCGGCCTGCTCAACACCCTGCTGGTGACATTCATCGGCGTGATCCTGGCGACCCTGCTGGGCTTCATCATCGGTGTGGCGCGTCTCTCGCCGAACTGGATCATCAGCAAACTGGCGACCGTGTATGTGGAAGTGTTCCGCAACATTCCGCCGCTGCTGCAAATCCTGTTCTGGTATTTCGCGGTATTCCTGACCATGCCGGGGCCGCGCAACAGTCACAATTTCGGCGACACCTTCTTCGTCAGCAGCCGTGGCCTGAACATGCCGGCCGCGCAAATGGCCGATGGCTTCTGGGCGTTCGTGGTGAGCATCGTGGTGGCCATCGTCGCCATCGTGTTCATGAGCCGCTGGGCGACCAGACGCTTTGAAGAAACCGGCGAGCCGTTCCACAAGTTCTGGGTCGGCCTGGCCATCCTGCTGGTGGTTCCGGCCTTGTGTGCGTTGATCTTCGGCGCTCCGCTGCATTGGGAACTGCCGCAGCTCAAAGGTTTCAACTTCGTCGGCGGCTGGGTGTTGATCCCGGAACTGCTGGCGTTGACCCTGGCCCTGACCGTGTACACCGCAGCATTCATCGCCGAGATCGTGCGTTCGGGGATCAAGTCGGTCAGCCATGGTCAGACCGAAGCGGCCCGTTCTCTCGGTCTGCGCAACGGCCCGACCCTGCGCAAGGTGATCATTCCGCAAGCGCTGCGGGTCATCATTCCGCCGCTGACCAGCCAATACCTGAACCTGGCGAAGAACTCGTCCCTGGCCGCCGGTATCGGTTATCCGGAAATGGTTTCGCTGTTCGCCGGCACCGTGCTCAACCAGACCGGTCAGGCCATCGAAGTCATTGCCATCACCATGAGCGTGTACCTGGCGATCAGTATCAGCATTTCCCTGCTGATGAACTGGTACAACAAGCGCATTGCGCTGATCGAGCGGTGAGGAAACGCGCATGACATCCCATACTTTCAAACCTGACATGCCCCCACCGAGCAGCAGCATCGGCGTAGTGGCGTGGATGCGCGCGAACATGTTCTCCAGTTGGCTCAATACCCTGCTGACCCTGTTTGCGTTCTACCTGATCTACCTCGTGGTCCCACCGATTCTCAGCTGGGCGATCCTCGATGCCAACTGGGTCGGCACCACCCGCGCCGACTGCACCAAGGACGGCGCCTGCTGGGTATTCATCCAGCAGCGTTTCGGCCAGTTCATGTACGGCTACTACCCGACCGACCTGCGCTGGCGCGTGGACCTGACCGTGTGGCTGGCGGTCATCGGCGTGGCACCGCTGTTCATCTCGCGCTTCCCGCGTAAAGCGGTGTACGGGCTGAGCTTCCTGGTGATCTACCCGATCGTTGCCTACTGCCTGCTTCACGGCGGTGTGTTCGGCCTGACCACCGTGGCGACCAGCCAGTGGGGCGGCCTGATGCTGACCCTGGTGATTGCCACCGTCGGGATCGCCGGTGCGCTGCCGCTGGGGATTCTCCTGGCGCTGGGGCGTCGCTCGAACCTGCCAGCGATTCGCGTGGTCTGCGTGACCTTCATCGAGTTCTGGCGCGGCGTGCCGTTGATCACGGTGCTGTTCATGTCCTCAGTGATGCTGCCGCTGTTCCTGCCCGAAGGCATGAACTTCGACAAGCTGTTGCGGGCGCTGATCGGCGTGATCCTGTTCCAGTCGGCCTATGTCGCCGAGGTGGTGCGTGGCGGTCTGCAAGCGATCCCCAAAGGTCAGTACGAAGCCGCCGCTGCGATGGGCCTCGGTTACTGGCGCGCCATGGGCCTGGTGATTCTGCCGCAAGCCCTGAAGCTGGTGATCCCGGGCATCGTCAATACCTTTATCGCGCTGTTCAAGGACACCAGCCTTGTGATCATCATCGGCCTCTTCGACCTGCTCAACAGCGTCAAGCAAGCCGCCGCCGATCCGAAATGGCTGGGCATGGCCACCGAAGGCTACGTGTTCGCCGCCCTGGTGTTCTGGATTTTCTGTTTTGGTATGTCGCGCTATTCCATGCATCTGGAACGCAAGCTCGACACTGGCCACAAGCGTTAGGAGTTCTCTGTAATGAGCGAAGCAATCAAAAAGCCAGTGGGGCCTGAAGGCATCATCCAGATGCAAGGCGTCAACAAGTGGTACGGCCAGTTCCACGTTCTGAAAGACATCAACCTCAATGTCAAACAGGGCGAGCGTATCGTGCTGTGCGGCCCGTCGGGCTCCGGCAAGTCCACGACCATTCGCTGCCTGAATCGTCTGGAAGAGCACCAGCAGGGCCGCATCGTGGTCGACGGCGTAGAGCTGACCAACGACCTCAAGCAGATCGAAGCGATCCGCCGTGAAGTCGGCATGGTGTTCCAGCACTTCAACCTGTTCCCGCATCTGACCATCCTGCAGAACTGCACGCTGGCGCCGATGTGGGTGCGCAAGATGCCCAAGCGCAAGGCCGAGGAAATCGCCATGCATTACCTGGAGCGCGTACGCATTCCGGAGCAGGCGCACAAGTTCCCGGGGCAACTGTCCGGTGGTCAGCAACAACGTGTGGCGATCGCCCGCGCGTTGTGCATGAAGCCGAAAATCATGCTGTTCGACGAACCGACTTCGGCACTCGACCCAGAGATGGTGAAAGAGGTTCTGGACACCATGATCGGCCTGGCCGAAGACGGCATGACCATGCTCTGCGTAACCCACGAAATGGGCTTCGCCCGCACCGTGGCCAACCGGGTGATCTTCATGGACAAGGGCGAGATCGTCGAACAGGCGGCGCCGAACGACTTCTTCGACAATCCGCAGAATGATCGGACGAAGTTGTTCCTGAGTCAGATTCTGCATTGATGCAGAGGTGATTTCTGAAACAGACCCGGCCTTGTGCCGGGTTTGTTTTTTGCGGGAAACCTGTTCAGGAGGCGGGGAGGGTTTCGCGTTCCGTGTGAACAGTGTCCTTGAACCCCCGCAAGTCCGCGCCTTCCCCCAGCACGCGAGCGTCGGCGAGCAAATGCGGATAACGATCGAGCAGGCGCATCAATACCATCAACGCCTTGGGAGGCAACGTTTCACCACGTTCATAGCGTGAAAACGCGTTGTGCCCGCCGCCCGAGAGCAGTTGCACTGCGTCTTTCTGAGATAGATGGAGTTTGCGGCGAATGCGCTTCATCTCATTGCCGATCATTTGCCTGCCGGCGATGACCAGTTCGTCGCAGGCATCCGAATAACGCTCTGCGCTACCTGGGTCGAAGATGACCTCTGCGCAGGCCTGGCACTCCCAACCGGATAAGTCATCGAGCCGCCGCTCCATGCCCTTGACGCTCATGGTTTCGCCGCGACCCTTGAAGTGCCGCATCCCCTCGGGGGCACCACAGCTGAAACATTGCTTTGTGTTCATGGATTTTTCTCCTTGAAGGAGATCACCGGAGGTTCACTACCTGTGCAGTAAGTGACCTTGATGTATATCTCCAAATCGTTCCAGGTCGTGTGATAGACGTCTTGCCAGACTCGATGATCGCTGTAGGTGGTCATCGATTTGTAAAGCATCCGGCTGTTGAGTTCGAAAACGACCTGTTGCATTTCATTGAGGCTCAGACCCAAGTCCCTGCCGGTATTTCGGGCAGTTCGGGTGAACGCTTCTCTACCCAGTCTCCTGACATCCTCCTTGATCACCGCCAAGTTGTAGTGGGGTGTGTTTTTCTCCATAAAAACCTGAGTCCCGTCCCTGAAATTACCCTTAAAGGGTAATTTTGACCAATCGAAAATCCCGCTCCATTCCCTCTCTCTGACCGTAGGCGGTTGCCGTCCTACACGGAGCTGATTAACATGTCAGAAAATTCATCCCATGATTGGATGAAAGGACGAATCCCATGTCAGAAAATTCTTTGCTCATTAAGCGGTCACTGGTCGATCAGGCGCTGGACCAGTTGCGCCAGCGCATCACCGACGGCACCTGGCAGGTCGGCCAGCGTCTGCCCACCGAGCCCGAGCTCTGCGCGGAACTCGGCATCAGCCGCAACACCGTGCGTGAAGCCATGCGCGTCCTGGCGTTTTCCGGGTTGATCGAAATCCGTCAGGGCGACGGCAGTTATCTGCGCGCGGTGGTCGACCCGATGGACACCCTCAAGGCGTTGTCCCGGTGCTCACTGGATCAGGCCCGGGAGACCCGGCACATTCTCGAAGTCGAGGCCATCGGGCTGGCGGCCCTGCGCCGTACCGATGAGGATCTGGTGGCATTGCGCGATGCACTCGGGGTCAGCGGTTGCCACTACCACGGTGACCTCGACACTTACATCGCCTGCGATCTGGTGTTCCACCGCCGACTGGTGGATGCCGCGCACAACCCGACCCTCAGCGAGCTGTATCGCTATTTCTCCAGCATTGTCGGCGCGCAATTGCGCCAGACCCTGAACATCGTCCCGCGCCGCCAGGAGGTGTTCGACCTGCATGTCGCGCTGCTCGACGCGGTTGAACAACGCGATCCGGAGCGGGCCAAAGCTTTATCCAGGCAGTTGATCAATGAACCTTGAAACCGAGAAGTCCATGTCCCGCAGTGAGTTGTCCACAGCCGCCAAACACTCGACCGAGATCGAAGAGTTGCTGATCGACGCCGAGGCCAATGATGAGCAGGTGCAGCAGAGCCATCCGCTGGTACGCCGTCCCTGGCTATTGCTGTTGGGGTTGATCCTGGTGGCACTGAACTTGCGCCCGGCGCTGTCCAGCATGGCGCCGCTGCTCAGCGACGTGTCGAAAAGCCTTGGGTTGTCGGCCGCCCAGGCGGGGCTGCTGACCACATTGCCGGTCCTCTGCCTGGGGCTGTTCGCCCCGCTGGCACCGATGCTGGCGCGGCGCTTCGGCGCCGAGCGAGTCGTGCTGGGAATTCTTTTGACGCTGTCCGGCGGCATTATCCTGCGCAGCAACTTCGGTGAGATCGGTCTGTTCGCCGGCAGTGTGCTGGGCGGTGCCAGCATCGGCATCATCGGTGTGTTGTTGCCGGGCATCGTCAAACGCGACTTCGCCAAACACGCGGGCACCATGACCGGTGTCTATACCATGGCCCTGTGCCTTGGCGCGGCGATGGCGGCGGGTTCGAGCGTGCCGTTGAGCGAGCATTTCGACCACAGTTGGGCGATGGGCCTGGGCTTCTGGGTGATTCCGGCGCTGGTGGCGGCGCTGTTCTGGCTGCCTCAGGTGGGGCAGAAACACGGCGCGCACAATGTCGCCTATCGGGTGCGCGGGCTGCTGCGCGATCCGCTGGCCTGGCAGGTGACGTTGTACATGGGGCTGCAGTCGTCGCTGGCCTATATCGTGTTCGGCTGGCTGCCGTCGATCCTGATCGGGCGCGGGCTGACGCCGACCCAGGCGGGTCTGGTGCTGTCCGGCTCGGTGATCATCCAGCTTGCCAGTTCCCTGGCGGCGCCGTGGCTGGCTACCCGTGGCAAGGATCAACGCCTGGCGATCGTGGTAGTGATGGCGTTGACCCTAGGTGGTCTGTTCGGCTGCCTCTATGCACCGATCGAAGGGCTGTGGGGCTGGGCGATCCTGCTTGGCCTGGGGCAGGGCGGCACGTTCAGCCTGGCGCTGACCCTGATCGTTCTGCGCTCGCGCGACGCCCACGTCGCTGCAAACCTGTCGAG
Source organism: Pseudomonas sp. B2M1-30 (assembly GCF_025447575.1). Lineage (NCBI taxonomy): Bacteria > Pseudomonadati > Pseudomonadota > Gammaproteobacteria > Pseudomonadales > Pseudomonadaceae > Pseudomonas > Pseudomonas sp. B2M1-30. The sequence continues at coordinate 45,973 of NZ_JAOEJT010000006.1, forward strand.
CATGTCCCAGGGTTTCGGCTACACCCTCGCTTCGATGGGGCCGTTCGCGGTCGGCGTGGTGCACGACTGGACTGGCGGCTGGAATGCCGTGGGCTGGATCTTCGGCATCATCGGCTTCGGTGCGATCCTTGCCGGGCTTGGGGCCGGGCGAGCGTTGTATGTGCAGGTGCAGAGCGAAAAGATCTGAGGCTCGCCAGTTCCACCGTTTTAATCCGCACCGCCGCCATTCGAATCACGAATGCCGATAGTGTTTCCGGCGATTGCAGATTATCGTGCTGGCAATCTGTACATTCTTTGGAGATTGCCCATGAGTGAAGCCCACGCCGCCCTGATTACCCGGTTCTACCAAGCCTTCCAGCGCCTCGATGCCGAGGCGATGGCCGCCTGTTACACCGATGATGTGGTGTTCAGCGATCCGGCCTTCGGCGAACTGCGGGGCCGTGATGCCGGCGACATGTGGCGCATGCTCACCACCCGTGCCAAGGACTTTTCGCTGACCTTCGACAACGTGCGTGCCGACGAGCGCAGCGGCGGCGCCCATTGGGTGGCGACCTATCTGTTCAGCCAGACCGGCAACATCGTGATCAACGACATCCAGGCGCGTTTCGTCTTCCGCGACGGCAAGATCTGCGAACACCACGACCACTTTGACCTGTGGCGCTGGTCGCGTCAGGCCCTCGGCTTCAAAGGTCTGCTGCTGGGCTGGACGCCGCTGGTACGCAACGCCGTTCGCGCCCAGGCGTTGAAAGGGCTGAAGGCATTTCAGGCCGGGCGCTGATAAGATCGCGGCCTGTTTCCTACACGCCCTGACCGTTACGTGACCACCCTCAGCGAAAATCCTGTCGATGCCGACGTCCCGACGAGCAAGTCCTGGTTCGTCTATCTCGTGCGCGCCGCCAACGGCTCGCTCTACTGCGGGATCAGCGATGATCCCGTGCGCCGCTTTGCCAAACACCAGAGCGGCAAGGGTGCACGGTTTTTCCTCTCAAGCCCGGCCATGGCACTGGTCTACACCGAGCGCTGCCGCGACAAGGGCGATGCGCTGCGCCAGGAGCGGCTGATCAAGAAGTTGAGGAAGAGTGCGAAGGAGTGTCTGGTGGCGGGGTATCAACCTGACTGATGGGTTCCCATCAGCCACATCCGTAGGCCGCGATCCAATTGCACGCTAAGCTGCTGATTCACTTTCTGTGCGGCGGAGCCGAGCATGTCCGAGCTTATTCTTCACCACTACCCAGCCTCTCCATTCGCCGAAAAGGCCCGGCTGCTGTTGGGGTTCAAAGGTTTGTCCTGGCGTTCGGTGAATATCTCGCCGGTGATGCCCAAGCCCGATCTGACGGCCTTGACCGGTGGCTATCGCAAGACCCCGGTGCTGCAGGTCGGCGCCGATATCTATTGCGATACCGCCTTGATCGGTCGTCGCCTGGAGCAAGAAAAGGCTCAGCCGGCGTTCTTCCCGGAAGGTCAGGAAATGATCGCCGCCAGTTTCGCCACCTGGGCGGATTCGGTGGTGTTTCAGCATGCGGTGAGTCTGGTGTTTCAGCCGGAGTCCGTTGCGGTGCGTTTCGGCAAATTGCCGCCGGAAGCGATCAAAGCCTTCCTGGCCGATCGCGCGGGGCTGTTCAGCGGTGGCAGCGCGACCCGGCTGTCCGCCGAGCAGGCCAAGCATCAATGGCCGACGATCATGGCGCGCCTGGAGCAGCAGTTGCAGCGCGAGCAGGGCGACTTTCTGTTCGGCGATCCGTCAATTGCCGACTTCGCCATGGCCCATCCGCTGTGGTTCCTCAAGGCGACCCACGTGACTGCGCCACTGGTGGACGCTTATCCGGCGGTGTCGGCTTGGCTGGGGCGCGTGCTGGGCTTCGGGCATGGCGCGGCGAGTGAAATGAGCTCCGAGGAAGCACTGGAAGTTGCGCGCAATGCCACCCCGGCGGCACTGCCGGATGAGCAGTTTGTCGATCCGAATGGATTCACGGCGGGCCAGCAGGTAGCGATTGCGGCGACGGATTACGGCGTTGATCCGGTGGCCGGGGAATTGGTGTTTGCCGGGCGCGAAGAGTTGATCCTGCGCCGCGAGGACGCGCGTGGCGGGGTGGTGCATGTACACTTCCCGCGATTCGGCTTCCGCATCGAGGCCCGCTGAAACGCCACTGTGGGAGCGGGCAAGCACGCTCCCACAATGCGTTCTATTTCAGGGCGGCGAGTATTTCGTCCGGGTCGAACCCGCGAATCAACGTACCGTTGACGTCGATCAGTGGAATCCCGCGCCCGCCCAGCGCTTCATAAGCCTTGCGCGCCTCGGCGTCCTTCTCGATATCGAACTCCTTGAACGGAATGCCCTTGCTGTCGAGAAAACGCTTGGTCTGCTTGCAGTAGCCGCACCAGTCGGTGGCGTAGAGCGTGACGCTGGCCTGCGCTCGCGTCTGCTCGGACACCATTTGCGACGGATTGAACACCCGCTCGATCTTGCCCCAGTTCTGATAGACCACGACCACCAGCAGTACCAGCAGAACCTTTTTCAGCACATTGCCGAGCATCAGTTGCGGCGCTTCAGCTGATCGGTCAGCGAGGTCGGCAGGCCCTTGATGACCAGGGTGCCGGCTTCTTCGTCGTACTCGATCTTCGAGCCCAGCAGGTGCGCTTCAAAGCTGATCGACAGGCCTTCGGCGCGACCGGTGAAGCGGCGGAACTGGTTGAGCGTGCGCTTATCCGCCGGAATCTCCGGCGACAGGCCGTAATCCTTGTTGCGGATGTGATCGTAGAAGGCCTTCGGGCGTTCTTCATCGATCAGTTCCGAGAGTTCTTCCAGGCCCATCGGCTCGCCGAGTTTGGCCTGGCTGCTGGCGTAGTCGACCAGAGTCTTGGTCTTCTCGCGGGCAGAGTCTTCCGGCAGGTCTTCGCTTTCGACGAAGTCGCTGAAGGCCTTGAGCAGGGTACGGGTCTCGCCCGGGCCGTCGACGCCTTCCTGACAGCCGATGAAGTCGCGGAAATACTCCGAGACCTTTTTGCCGTTCTTGCCCTTGATGAACGAGATGTACTGCTTGGACTGCTTGTTGTTCTGCCACTCGGAGACGTTGATCCGCGCCGCCAGGTGCAACTGGCCGAGATCGAGATGACGCGACGGGGTCACGTCCAATTGATCGGTCACCGCCACGCCTTCGCTGTGGTGCAGCAGGGCGATCGCCAGGTAATCGGTCATGCCTTGCTGGTAGTGGGCAAAGAGTACGTGGCCGCCCACCGACAGGTTCGATTCTTCCATCAGCTTTTGCAGATGCTCGACCGCCACCCGGCTGAACGCGGTGAAATCCTGCCCGCCGTCGAGGTATTCCTTCAGCCAGCCGCTGAACGGAAATGCGCCGGACTCCGGATGAAACAGGCCCCAGGCTTTGCCCTGTTTGGCGTTATAGCTTTCATTGAGGTCGGCGAGCATGTTCTCGATGGCCGCGGACTCAGCCAGTTCAGAGTCGCGGGCGTGCAGAACTGCGGGTGTGCCGTCGGGTTTTTTGTCGATCAGGTGGACGATGCAATGACGGATCGGCATAGGCTTCTCGGCTGGTGGAAGGGAGGAGGGCAGGCTCCCCCGAAAAAGCGCCCAGTGTACCGCAACCATTGGTTTTGGCGCGGGTTGAGGGGCAATTCAGGGTCACGGGTCGGCCCTTATGCATTTATTTACCGCTTTAGCGCAATAAACCTGACCATTTGGCTAGCTAGAGGCGGATATTTCCTTGTCTCTGTGCTAGTTTTGCCCGGTCTTGCGCGAAGTCACCGCGACAAGCATGCATTCAGCTTTTGTCAGGTCGAACCAAACCTTGATTTCGGCATCTATAACCCCGACTCGTCGTGGTTATCGCCGAGGGTGCCAGATCCAGAAGATCGGGCTCGATGGCTGACACTGCACTCTGCAATCCATATGAATTTGATAGGGAAGGAACACTACATGGCTCTTACTAAAGACCAACTGATCGCCGACATCGCTGAAGCTATCGACGCGCCGAAAACCACCGCGCGCAACGCTCTGGAGCAACTGGGTCAAATCGTTGCCGATCAGCTGGAAAACGGTGCCGAAATCACTCTGCCAGGTATCGGCAAGCTGAAAGTGACCGAGCGTCCTGCCCGTACCGGCCGTAACCCATCGACTGGCGCTGCCATCGAAATCGCTGCCAAGAAAGTTGTCAAGTTCGTTCCAGCCAAAGCGCTGACCGACGGCATCAACAAGTAAGACAGCATGAAAAACCGTGCACTGGAGCGATCCGGGCACGGTTTTTTTGTGTCCGCAGAAAAGTGCTTACTGCGCTGAGGCCTTGCTCCAGCGAGCCTGACGCCAGGCCTGTTGCTGTTCCGGGGTCTGGAAGGTCCAGGCGACGAAACGGCTCTGCTTCTGACCCTGGCCCATCTCCACGACCTGGCTTTGCAGGGCGCCAGCCTTGTTCAGCGCGGTCTGGATCGCCGGCAGGTTCGACGCTTTCGATACCAGCGTGCTGAACCACAACACCTGCTGCGCCACCTGCGCGCTCTCGCTGACCAATTGGGTGACGAAGCGCACCTCACCGCCCTCGCACCACAACTCCGCCGCCTGCCCGCCGAAGTTCAGCACCGGCAGCTTGCGTTTCGGATCGGCCTTGCCCAGCGCGCGCCATTTGCGGGTACTGCCCCGAGTAGCTTCTTCGAGGGAGGCGTGGAACGGCGGGTTGCACATCGTCAATTCGAAGCGTTCGGTGGCTTCCAGCAGGCCAAGCAGGATGTGCTTGCGATTGCCTTGCTGGCGGATCTGGATCGCCTTGTTCAAGCCGTTGGCCTGGACGATGGCCCTGGCGGCGGCGATGGCCGTGGCGTCGATGTCCGAGCCGAGGAACTGCCAGCGATAATCGCTATGGCCAATCAGCGGATAGACGCAGTTCGCGCCCATGCCCACGTCCAGCACCTTGACCGCCGCCCCGCGCGGGATCACGCCGTCGTTATGACTGGCCAGCAGGTCGGCGAGAAAGTGTATGTAGTCCGCACGCCCCGGCACCGGTGGGCACAGGTAATCGGCGGGAATGTCCCAATGGGCGATGCCGTAGAACGCCTTGAGCAGCGCCCGGTTGAACACACGCACAGCCTCGGGACTGGCGAAGTCGATGCTTTCCTTGTCATAGGGGTTGATGATCACGAACTTCGCCAGTTCCGGCGTGCGCTTGATCAGCGCCGGGAAGTCGTAACGGCCCTGATGGCGGTTGCGCGGGTGCAGGCTGGCCTTTTCCTTAGGTGCGCCGTTGGCGGCCGGGGTCTTGGCTTCAGGCTTCTTGCGCGCGGGTTTGGGTGGGCGTGGAGCGGTCATGGGCGAGGTCGATTCGGGTAAGGCTGAAAGTGGCGGGCATTGTCCCACATCTGAACAGGGCGGGTGATTTGACAGGCATGAAAAAGGGAGGCCGTTGCGGGCCTCCCTTTTTCCGTGCGATTTGCCGTTACAGGCTGGCAATCCGCGCGTGCTGCTCAGCCAGCTTGGCCAGTGCCTGTTCGGCCTCGGCCAGTTTGGCGCGTTCCTTGTCGATGACTTCGGCCGGAGCCTTGTCAACGAAACCAGCGTTGGACAGTTTGCCGCCGACGCGTTGGACTTCACCCTGCAGACGCAGGATTTCCTTGTCCAGACGTGCCAGTTCCGCATCCTTGTCGATCAGGCCGGCCATTGGCACCAGCACTTCCATCTCGCCGACCAGTGCGGTGGCGGACAGCGGCGCTTCTTCGCCAGCGGCCAGGACCGTGATCGATTCCAGGCGTGCCAGTTTCTTCAGCAGCGCTTCGTTCTCGGTCAGGCGACGCTGATCTTCGGCGCTGACGTTCTTCAGATAGATCGGCAGCGGTTTGCCCGGGCCGATGTTCATTTCGCCACGGATGTTGCGGGTGCCGAGCATCAGGCCCTTGAGCCATTCAATGTCGTCTTCGGCCGCCGGATCAATGCGTTCTTCGTTGGCCACTGGCCAGGCTTGCAGCATGATCGTCTTGCCCTGAATGCCAGCCAGCGGCGCGATGCGCTGCCAGATTTCTTCAGTGATGAACGGCATGAACGGATGCGCCAGGCGCAGCGCCACTTCCAGTACGCGCACCAGGGTGCGACGGGTACCGCGCTGGCGCTCGACCGGCGCGTTTTCGTCCCACAGCACGGGCTTGGACAGTTCCAGATACCAGTCGCAGTACTGGTTCCAGATGAACTCGTACAGCGCCTGCGCCGCCAGGTCGAAACGGAACTGATCCAGTTGCCGGGTCACTTCGGCTTCGGTGCGTTGCAGTTGCGAGATGATCCAGCGATCGGCCAGCGACAGTTCGTAGGCTTCGCCGTTCTGGCCGCAGTCTTCGCCCTTGTCCAGAACGTAACGCGCAGCGTTCCAGATCTTGTTGCAGAAGTTGCGATAGCCTTCGACGCGGCCCATGTCGAACTTGATGTCGCGACCGGTGGACGCCAGCGAGCAGAAGGTGAAGCGCAGGGCGTCGGTGCCATAGCTGGCGATGCCGTCGGCGAATTCGTCGCGGGTGGCTTTCTCGATCTTCTTCGCCAGTTTCGGCTGCATCAGGCCGGAAGTGCGTTTCTGCACCAGGGTTTCCAGCTCGATGCCGTCGATGATGTCCAGCGGGTCCAGGACGTTGCCCTTGGACTTGGACATTTTCTGGCCCTGACCATCACGCACCAGACCGTGTACGTAAACGGTCTTGAACGGAACCTGCGGGGTGCCGTCCTCGTTCTTGATCAGGTGCATCGTCAGCATGATCATCCGGGCGACCCAGAAGAAAATGATGTCGAAACCGGTGACCAGCACGTCGGTGGAGTGGAACTTCTTCAGAAATTCGGTTTTTTCCGGCCAGCCCAGGGTGGAGAACGTCCACAGACCGGAACTGAACCAGGTGTCGAGAACGTCGTTGTCCTGTTGCAGCGTCACGTCGGCGCCGAGGTTGTGCTTGGCGCGGATTTCCGCTTCGTCGCGACCGACGTAGACCTTGCCCGACTCGTCGTACCAGGCCGGAATCCGGTGGCCCCACCACAGCTGACGGCTGATGCACCAGTCCTGGATGTCGCGCATCCACGAGAAGTACATGTTTTCGTATTGCTTGGGCACGAACTGAATACGGCCGTCTTCAACGGCAGCGATCGCAGGCTCGGCCAAAGGCTTGGTGGACACGTACCACTGGTCAGTCAGCCACGGCTCGATGACGGTGCCGGAGCGGTCGCCTTTCGGCACTTTCAGGTTGTGGTCGTCGACGCTGACCAGCAGGCCGGCGGCGTCGAAGGCGGCAACGATCTGCTTGCGCGCTTCGAAACGCTCGAGACCGGCGTACTCGGCCGGGATCTGGCCGTCGATGCTGTCGTTCAGCGTGCCGTCGAGGTTGAACACCTGCGCTGCCGGCAGCACGTTGGCATTCTTGTCGAAGATGTTCAGCAGCGGCAGGTTGTGGCGCTTGCCGACTTCGTAGTCGTTGAAATCGTGGGCCGGGGTGATTTTCACGCAGCCGGTGCCGAATTCAGGATCGCAGTAATCGTCGGCGATGATCGGGATGCGGCGGCCGACCAGCGGCAGCTCGACGAACTTGCCGATCAGGGCCTTGTAGCGCTCGTCGTTCGGGTTAACAGCCACGGCGGAGTCGCCGAGCATGGTTTCCGGACGGGTGGTGGCGACGATCAGGAAGTCGTTGCCTTCGGCGGTTTTCGCACCGTCGGCCAGCGGGTACTTGAGGTTCCACAGGAAACCTTTCTCGTCGTGGTTTTCCACTTCGAGGTCGGAAATCGCCGTGTGCAGCTTGGTGTCCCAGTTGACCAGACGCTTGCCGCGATAGATCAGGCCGTCTTCGTGCAGGCGCACGAACGCTTCTTTTACGGCTTCCGAGAGGCCGTCATCCATGGTGAAGCGCTCGCGGCTCCAGTCCACGGACGAGCCGAGGCGGCGGATCTGACGGCTGATGTTGCCGCCGGACTGCTCTTTCCACTCCCAGACTTTCTCGAGGAATTTTTCCCGGCCCAGGTCGTGGCGATTCTGGCCCTGGGCTTCGAGCTGGCGCTCTACCAGCATCTGAGTGGCGATACCGGCGTGGTCGGTGCCCGGCTGCCACAGGGTGTCGCGACCCTGCATGCGGCGGAAACGGATCAGGGCGTCCATGATCGCGTTGTTGAAACCGTGACCCATGTGCAGGCTGCCGGTGACGTTCGGCGGCGGGATCATGATGGTGTAGGAGTCGCCCGCGCCTTGCGGGGCGAAGTAGTTCTCGGACTCCCAGGTGTTGTACCAGGAAGTTTCAATGGCGTGCGGCTGGTAGGTCTTATCCATGCGCGGCGGGACCCTATTGGCATTTATTCAGGAAAAGCCGGGAAGTATAGCGGGGCATGGGGCGCAGGGCGAGCGGGGGAGGACAATGTGCAGCTTCAGATGCGGTGTACATTCAATGTGGGAGCGGGCAAGCCCGTTCCCGTAAGGAGATCGGGGGATTACTCGTATTGGCCGAGCAGCCGCTCCATCCGCGCCTCGAGGCGGCGCTTGATTTCGGTTTCGATATGCGGGGCGAAGTCGTCGATCACGTCTTGCATGATCAATTGCGCGGCGGCGCGCAGTTCGCTGTCCAGGTGCAGCAGGGCGTCCGGGCCTTTATCCACAGGGGCGGCGGGCTGCGCGGCAGGTGCTGGAGCGGGAGCAGGAGTGGACTGCGGTTCGACGCTTGGCGACTCGTTGTCGACGGCTTCGAACAGCATGGGAATCTGTTCCTGTTCGCCATCATCGACCGTGTCGGTCAGCAGGGGCGGTTGCAGGTTGTCATCGCCGAGCAGCTGGCGGATCGACTCCAGGTCGTCCAGCAGGTGCACAGGCTTTTGCAGCGGTTTTGGAGTGTCCATCGGCGTACTCAGAGTCGCTGTAAACGGTGGTCTTGCAGAGGATAGCCCTGTTCCCGATAGAAACGGAAACTGTCCCGGGCGGCCTGACGGATTGCCGGGTCTTCGACCACCACTTCCGCCACGCGGGCGAACTGGCTGGCGAAGGGCGGGACTTTCAGGTCGAGGTTGACCAGAAGATCCTGATGCTGACCGCAGTCATCACCCAATCCCAGTACGATCAAACCGTCCGGTTCGCTGTCGGCCGGGCCGTGGGGGACGAAACTCTCGCCCTTGAAGGACCACAGGCGCGCGTCGAGTTCGTCACGCTGGGCGGCATCGCTGCAATGCAGGTAGATGCGGTGGCCCATGCGCCAGGCTTTCTCGGTGAGCTTGCAGGCGAAGTCCAGGCGGGCCGAAGGATCGGCGCTGGGCAGGATATAGAAGTCGACTTTGGTCATTGCGGTTCCTGAGCTGCAAACGGCGCCACCCGAAGGTGACGCCGGCGCAAGTCATCGGTTTCAGGCTTTGGCGCGGTCCAGCAGGTACTGGGTCAGCAGGGGAACCGGACGGCCAGTGGCGCCCTTGTCCTTGCCGCCGCTGGTCCAGGCAGTGCCGGCGATGTCCAGGTGCGCCCAGTTGAGGTTCTTGGTGAAGCGCGACAGGAAGCACGCGGCGGTGATGGTGCCGGCCTTCGGTCCGCCGATGTTGGCGATGTCGGCGAACGGGCTGTCCAGTTGCTCCTGGTACTCGTCGAACAGCGGCAGTTGCCAGGCGCGGTCGTCGGCCGTCTGGCCGGCGCTCAGTAGTTGGCCGATCAGTTCGTCGTTGTTACCCAGCAGGCCCGAGGTGTGCGCACCCAGCGCGACCACGCAGGCACCGGTCAGGGTGGCGATGTCGATCACCGCTTGCGGCTTGAAGCGCTCGGAGTAGGTCAGGGCATCGCACAGCACCAGACGGCCTTCGGCGTCGGTGTTGAGGATTTCCACGGTCTGGCCGCTCATGGTGGTGACGATGTCGCCCGGACGCGAAGCAGTGCCGCTTGGCATGTTCTCGGCGCAGGCCAGGATGCACACTAGGTTGATCGGCAGTTTCAGCTCGAGCACGGCACGCAGGGTGCCGAACACGCTGGCGGCGCCGCCCATGTCGTACTTCATCTCGTCCATGCCGGCGCCCGGCTTGAGGCTGATGCCGCCGGTGTCGAAGGTGATGCCTTTACCCACCAGGGCGTACGGCTTCTCGGATTTCTTGCCGCCGTTGTATTGCATGACGATCAGGCGCGGCGGCTGGGCGCTGCCCTGGCCGACGGCGTAGAACGAACCCATGCCCAGCGCTTTGATCTTCTTCTCGTCGAGGACTTCGACTTTCAGGTCCTTGAACTCTTTGCCGAGGTTCTTGGCCTGTTCGCCCAGGAAGGTCGGGTGGCAGATGTTCGGCGGCAGGTTGCCCAGGTTACGGGTGAACGCCATGCCGTTGGCGATCGCAGTGGCGTGGGTCACGGCGCGCTGCACTTCGGCCTGGGCGGCCTTGATGGTCAGCAGGGTGATTTTCTTCAGGGCGCGCGGTTCGGCTTTCTGACTCTTGAACTGATCGAACGTGTATTCGCCATCGACCAGCGATTCGGCCAGCAGACGGGTTTTGCCGTAGCTGTCGCGGTTTTTAACAATAATTTCATCCAGCGCCAGCACGGCATCGCTGCCGCCCAGGCCTTTGAGGGTGTTGAGGATGCCGGCAACGATCTTGCGGAACGGGCGGTCGCCCAGCTCTTCGTCCTTGCCCACACCCACCAGCAATACGCGCTCGGCCTTGAGGTTCGGCAGGCTGTGCAGCAACAGGCTCTGGCCGACCTTGCCGGCCAGGTCGCCACGCTTGAGTACGGCGCTGATGGCGCCACCGCTCAGTTCGTCGACCAGTCTGGCCGCAACGCCGAGTTTGCGGCCTTCGCCGACGGCAACCACCAGGGTGGCGGTTTTCAACGTTTCTGGGCTAACGCTTTTTACAACCAGTTCCATGTCCGGATCCCTGAATGAATGGTCAACACGCAGGCGTTCGGCGATGTGCGCAATCGCCTGCTTATAGATAGAAGAAGCGCAGGCCAGCGCCTGCGACAGAGGCGGCAGTGTGAACCTCGCCCACCGCGCCTGACAACCCTCGGTTGTACGATCTTCAACGGATTGCACGCTTGCATGAGTGTGCGCAGTGACAGGCGGGCCCAATCACAGGATAATGCCGCATCTTTTTTCGGCGGCTCTGCCTTGCGGGCCGGCTGATACGTTTGCTTGTTTGGCCGCCTTAGCCTGACAACCCTGGAGTGTCTGGTTTGATCGTCTTCCGTTATCTGTCCCGCGAAGTCCTGTTGACCCTGAGCGCCGTGAGCGCCGTGCTGTTGGTCATCATCATGAGCGGTCGCTTCATCAAATACCTTGCCCAGGCCGCTGCGGGCCAGCTCGATCCGGGATCGCTGTTCCTGATCATGGGCTTCCGCCTGCCGGGCTTCATGCAACTGATCCTGCCGCTGGGCCTGTTCCTCGGGATTCTGCTGGCGTATGGCCGGTTGTACCTGGAAAGCGAAATGACGGTGCTGTCGGCGACCGGCATGAGCCAGCAGCGCCTGTTCCGCATCACCTTGTTCCCGGCCACTCTGGTCGCTCTGGTCGTCGCGTGGCTGAGCCTGAGCCTGGCCCCGCAAGGCGCCAACCAGTTCCAGTTGCTGCTGAACAAGCAGGACGCCCTGACCGAGTTCGACACCCTTGAGCCGGGTCGCTTCCAGGCGCTGCGCGACGGGACCCGGGTGACTTACACCGAAACCCTGAGCGACGACCGGGTCAACCTGGGCAGCGTATTCATTTCGCAGAAGAACCTGGGTGCCAACCAGAAAGATCGCGGAATCTCGGTGCTGGTGGCCGAAAAGGGTCGTCAGGAAATCCGTCCCGATGGCAACCGTTACCTGATTCTTGCCAATGGCTACCGTTACGATGGCAGTCCGGGCCAGGCCGATTACCGGGCCATTCATTACGAAACCTATGGCGTGCTGCTGCCCAAGCCCGACGTCAGCGAGGAGGTCACCGACCGTGACGCGATGCCGACCTCGACCCTGCTGGGCAGTGACGACATCCGCTCCAAGACTGAACTGCAATGGCGCCTTTCTCTGCCATTGCTGGTGTTCATCGTGACCCTGATGGCGGTGCCGCTGTCGCGCGTCAACCCGCGCCAGGGGCGTTTCCTCAAGCTGCTGCCGGCGATTCTTCTTTATATGGCTTACCTGACCATCCTGATTGCCGCCCGCGGCGCCCTGGAAAAGGGCAAGATTCCACCGGCCCTCGGCCTGTGGTGGGTGCATGCGATCTTCCTCGCCATCGGCCTTGTCCTGTTGTACTGGGAACCGCTGCGCCTGAAGCTGGCGGCCCGTCGCAGCGCCGCGCTGGAGGTGGCCCGTGGTTAAACTCGACCGCTACATCGGCAGCAGCGTGTTCATGGCGATCATCGCCGTGCTGGCGATCATTCTTGGCCTGGCGACCCTGTTTGCCTTCATCGACGAGATGGGCGATGCCAGCGATACCTACACCCTGGTCGATGTCCTGAGCTTCGTACTGCTCACCGCGCCGCGCCGACTCTACGAAATGCTGCCGATGGCGGCGCTGATCGGTTGCCTGATCGGCCTCGGCAGTCTGGCGAGCAGCAGCGAGCTGACCGTGATGCGAGCGGCTGGCGTGTCGATCGGGCGCATCGTCTGGGCGGTGATGAAGCCGATGCTGGTGCTGATGCTGGCCGGCGTGCTGATCGGCGAGTACGTGGCCCCGGCCACCGAAAGCATGGCGCAGGCCAATCGCTCGCTGGCGCAAGGCAGCGGCGACGCGCAAAGCGCCAAGCACGGTATGTGGCACCGTCAGGGCGATGAGTTCATCCATATCAACGCCGTGCAGCCTAACGGTCTGTTGTATGGCGTGACCCGCTATCACTTCGACAAGGAACGCCACCTGCTGAGCTCCAGCTTTGCCAAGCGCGCCGAGTTCGACGGCAGCCACTGGCAGCTCACCGACATCACCACCACGCTGTTCCATGAGCGCAGCACCGAAGTGGTCAATGCGCCAAGCGAGCGTTGGGACGTGTCGCTGAGCCCGCAGTTGCTGAGCACCGTGGTGATGGCGCCGGAATCGCTGTCGATCTCGGGCTTGTGGGGTTATATCCACTATCTGGCCGATCAGGGGCTGAGCAACGGCCGTTACTGGCTGGCGTTCTGGGTCAAGGTCTTGCAGCCGCTGGTGACCGCCGCGCTGGTGCTGATGGCGATTTCCTTCATCTTCGGCCCGTTGCGTTCGGTGACCCTCGGTCAGCGCGTGTTCACCGGCGTACTGGTGGGTTTCACCTTCCGCATCGTCCAGGACCTGCTTGGCCCGTCCAGCCTGGTGTTCGGCTTCTCGCCGCTGTTCGCGGTGCTGGTGCCGGCCGGTGTCTGTGCGCTGGCGGGGGTCTGGTTGCTGCGTCGAGCCGGTTGATGAACAAGGTTTCACCCAGGCTTTAACCTTGAAAACGCCCCGGTCGACAGATCGGGGCGTTTTTGCATGCAATCCGGGTGACAGGCGAACGTGACGCTTGCGCCGTGCATCAGGTACAATCCCCGGCTATTTTTCGGCGGGCCAAGCCTGCAGCCTTTTTGAGTGTTGATCCGTGAGTGATTTGAGTCATATCCGCAATTTCTCCATCATCGCCCACATTGACCATGGCAAGTCGACGCTGGCTGACCGCTTCATCCAGATGTGCGGCGGCCTGGCCGATCGTGAAATGGAAGCCCAGGTACTGGACTCCATGGAGCTGGAACGTGAACGCGGGATCACCATCAAGGCCCACAGCGTCACCCTTTATTACAAAGCCAAAGACGGCATCAACTACCAGCTGAACTTCATTGACACCCCGGGCCACGTCGACTTCACCTACGAAGTCAGCCGTTCCCTGGCGGCCTGTGAAGGTGCCTTGCTGGTGGTCGACGCCGGTCAGGGCGTTGAAGCCCAGTCCGTAGCCAACTGCTACACCGCCATCGAGCAGGGCCTTGAGGTCATGCCGGTGCTGAACAAGATCGACCTGCCACAGGCTGAGCCTGATCGCGTCAAGGACGAGATCGAGAAGATCATCGGCATCGACGCCACCGACGCCGTCACTTGCAGCGCCAAGACCGGCCTGGGTGTCGACGAGGTTCTGGAGCGTCTGGTTGCCACCATTCCTGCGCCGACAGGCGAAATCGACGCGCCACTGCAAGCGCTGATCATCGATTCCTGGTTCGACAACTACCTGGGCGTTGTTTCCCTGGTGCGCGTGCGTCAAGGCCGCGTGAAGAAGGGCGACAAGATCCTGGTGAAATCCACCGGCAAGGTGCATCTGGTCGACAGCGTCGGCGTGTTCACGCCCAAGCACACCAACACCGCCGATCTGAAGGCTGGCGAAGTGGGCTTCATCATTGCCAGCATCAAGGACATTCATGGTGCGCCGGTCGGTGACACCCTGACCCTCAGCTCCACCCCGGACGTTGAAGTGCTGCCAGGCTTCAAACGCATCCAGCCACAGGTTTACGCCGGTCTGTTCCCGGTCAGCTCCGACGACTTCGAGGACTTCCGCGAAGCGTTGCAGAAACTGACCCTGAACGACTCGTCGCTGCAGTACACCCCGGAAAGCTCCGACGCCCTGGGCTTCGGCTTCCGTTGCGGCTTCCTCGGCATGCTGCACATGGAAATCATCCAGGAACGTCTCGAGCGCGAGTACGACCTGGACCTGATCACCACGGCGCCGACGGTAATCTTCGAGCTGGTGCTGAAAACCGGTGAAACGATTTACGTCGATAACCCGTCGAAGCTGCCGGACGTTTCGGCCATCGAAGACATGCGCGAGCCTATCGTGCGCGCCAACATCCTGGTGCCGCAGGAGCACCTGGGCAACGTCATTACCCTGTGCATCGAGAAGCGTGGCGTACAGGTCGACATGCTGTTCCTCGGCAATCAGGTGCAGGTCACCTACGATTTGCCGATGAACGAAGTGGTTCTCGACTTCTTCGACCGCCTGAAATCCACCAGTCGCGGCTATGCTTCGCTGGACTACCATTTCGATCGTTACCAATCGGCTAATCTGGTGAAGCTGGACGTGCTGATCAACGGTGACAAGGTCGACGCCCTGGCGTTGATCGTGCACCGCGACAACTCTCACTTCAAAGGTCGCCAGCTGACCGAGAAGATGAAAGAACTGATTCCTCGTCAGATGTTCGACGTGGCCATCCAGGCCGCCATCGGCGGTCAGATCGTCGCCCGGACAACCGTCAAGGCGCTCAGAAAGAACGTATTGGCCAAATGCTACGGCGGCGACGTGAGCCGTAAGAAAAAGCTGCTTGAAAAGCAGAAGGCCGGTAAGAAACGCATGAAACAGGTGGGCAACGTGGAAATTCCACAAGAAGCCTTCCTCGCCGTGCTCAGGTTGGAATAGTCAGGTCCTATGTCACTAAATTTCCCGCTGTTGCTGGTTATCGCCGTGTTCGTCTGCGGCCTGTTGGCGTTGCTCGATCTGTTGATCCTGGCACCGCGTCGGCGTTCCGCCATCGCTTCGTATCAGGGCAGCGTCAGCCAGCCTGATGTGCTGGTGGTGGAAAAGCTGAACAAGGAACCGCTGCTGGTCGAATACGGCAAGTCGTTCTTCCCGGTGTTGTTCATCGTGCTGGTGCTGCGTTCGTTTCTGGTCGAGCCGTTCCAGATTCCGTCCGGCTCGATGAAACCGACCCTGGATGTCGGCGATTTCATTCTGGTGAACAAGTTTTCTTACGGGATCCGCCTGCCGGTGATCGACAAGAAAGTCATCGAAGTCGGTAACCCGCAACGCGGTGATGTGATGGTGTTCCGCTACCCGAGCGATCCGAACGTCAACTACATCAAGCGTGTGGTCGGCCTGCCGGGCGATACGGTGCGCTACACCGCCGACAAGCGCCTGTTCGTCAATGGCGAGTCGATTGCCGAGCAGTTGGTCGGTTCCGAGCCGGGCACCCTGGGCAGCGCGGAGCTGTACAAGGAAAAACTCGGCGAAGCCGAGCACCTGATCCGCAAGGAAATGAGCCGTTACCGCGCCACCCCGGACCATAGCTGGACCGTGCCGGCCGGGCACTACTTCATGATGGGCGACAACCGCGACAACTCGAACGACAGTCGCTACTGGGATGATCCGAACATTCCCAAGGACCTGCTGGGCATGGTTCCCGACCGCAATATCGTCGGCAAGGCCTTCGCGGTCTGGATGAGCTGGCCGGAGCCGAAACTCAGCCACCTGCCGAACTTCTCGCGGGTCGGCCTGATCAAGTAATCACACACGGCGCTGTTGACCACAGCGCCGAATGCATTTCTGGAACCGGCACAATCGGCTCCGTGCGCATGAAGCCAACGAAATTCAGGACGTTATTTTTGAACACAGCGTTAATTGTCCCAGGCCTGCGTCGTATCCCGGCGATGGCAGTGGAAACCAGCCACGAACTCAGCGTGGTCAAACCGTGAGCGTTTCTCTAAGCCGTCTCGAGCGTCAGCTCGGCTACACCTTCAAGGATCAGGAACTGATGGTCCTGGCCCTTACGCACCGCAGTTTTGCCGGGCGCAACAACGAGCGTCTGGAATTTCTTGGCGACGCGATCCTCAACTTTGTCGCTGGTGAAGCGTTGTTCGAACGCTTCCCGCTGGCCCGCGAAGGCCAGTTGTCGCGTTTGCGCGCCCGGCTGGTGAAGGGTGAGACCCTGGCAGTGCTGGCCCGTGGTTTTGATCTGGGCGACTACCTGCGCCTGGGGTCCGGCGAGTTGAAAAGTGGCGGTTTCCGTCGCGAGTCGATCCTGGCCGACGCCCTCGAAGCGCTGATCGGTGCGATCTACCTCGACGCCGGCATGGAAGTGGCCCGCGAGCGTGTGCTGGCCTGGCTGGCCGGCGAATTCGAAGGCCTGACACTGGTCGACACCAACAAGGATCCCAAGACCCGCCTGCAGGAATTCCTGCAATCGCGCAGTTGCGAACTGCCGCGTTACGAGGTCGTGGACATCCAGGGTGAGCCGCACTGCCGAACCTTCTTCGTCGAGTGCGAAGTGGTATTACTGAACGAAAAAAGCCGAGGTCAGGGTGTAAGCCGTCGCATTGCCGAACAGGTAGCGGCCGCCGCAGCACTGATTGCCCTGGGTGTGGAGAATGGCAATGACTGATACAAACGCAACGCGCTGTGGCTATGTTGCCATCGTCGGCCGTCCCAACGTGGGCAAGTCCACGCTGCTGAACCACATCCTGGGTCAGAAGCTGGCGATCACCTCGCGCAAGCCGCAGACCACCCGCCACAACATGCTCGGGATCAAGACCGAAGGCGATGTGCAGGCGATCTACGTCGATACCCCCGGCATGCACAAGGGCGGCGAAAAGGCACTCAACCGCTACATGAACAAGACCGCTTCGGCGGCGTTGAAAGACGTCGACGTGGTGATCTTCGTGGTCGATCGCACCAAATGGACCGAAGAGGACCAGATGGTGCTGGAGCGCGTGCAGTACGTGACCGGTCCGCTGATCGTCGCGCTGAACAAGACCGACCGCATCGAAGACAAGGCCGAACTGATGCCGCACCTGACCTGGTTGCAGGAACAGTTGCCGAACGCACAGATCATCCCGATTTCGGCGCAGCACGGGCACAACCTCGATGCGCTGGAGCGCGTGATCGCCGAGCATCTGCCGGAGAACGATCACTTCTTCCCGGAAGACCAGATCACCGATCGCAGCAGCCGCTTCCTCGCCGCCGAACTGGTGCGCGAGAAGATCATGCGTCAGCTGGGCGCCGAGCTGCCGTACCAGATCACCGTGGAGATCGAAGAGTTCAAGCAGCAGGGCAAGACCCTGCACATCCACGCGCTGATCCTCGTCGAACGTGACGGTCAGAAGAAAATCATCATTGGCGACAAGGGCGAGCGCATCAAGCGCATCGGCACCGAGGCACGCAAGGACATGGAGTTGCTGTTCGACTCCAAGATCATGCTCAACCTGTGGGTCAAGGTGAAGGGCGGCTGGTCCGACGACGAGCGTGCCTTGCGTTCGCTGGGTTACGGCGACCTGTAAAGGCAGGTTTCCGATACGCCGGAAACCTCTTGTGGGAGCGGGCTTGCCCGCGAGTGCGGTTGAACATTCAATGTTCATGTCGAATGACACACCGCTCTCGCGAGCAAGCCCGCTCCCACATTGGTTTCAGGCTGTTTACAGGATCGTGATTCCTTTCGAGAACCCTGACCGTCATGTCGCAAACGCCGCCACCTGCCCAACTCGCCTACGTTCTGCATTCGCGCGCCTACCGCGAGACCAGCGCGTTGGTGGACTTCCTGACGCCGCAAGGTCGGCTGCGGGCGGTGTTGCGCAGTGCCCGGGGCAAGGCCGGGACATTGGCGCGACCCTTCGTGCCGCTGGAGGTCGAGTTTCGCGGGCGCGGCGAACTGAAGAATGTCGGGCGCATGGAAGGCGTTGGCACGGCGGCCTGGCTCAATGGTGAGGCGCTGTTCAGTGGTCTCTATCTAAACGAGCTGTTGATCCGTTTGCTGCCCGCCGAAGACCCGCATCCGGCGGTGTTCGATCACTATGCCGCGACCTTGCTGGCACTGGCTGAAGGACGGCCGCTGGAGCCATTGCTGCGATCTTTCGAGTGGCGGCTGCTCGATGATCTGGGCTACGGCTTTGCCTTGAACAGCGATATCCACGGCGAACCTGTCGCGGCGGATGGCCTTTATCGCTTGCAGGTGGATGCCGGGCTAGAGCGGGTCTTTCTGCTGCAGCCGGGCCTGTTCAACGGCACTGAACTGCTGGCCATGGCCGACGCCGACTGGTCGGCCCCCGGCGCGTTGTCCGCCGCCAAGCGCCTGATGCGTCAGGCATTGGCTGTTCATCTTGGTGGTCGGCCTCTTGTCAGTCGCGAGCTGTTTCGCAAACCGTAGCCCCGTGTATGCTGTGCGCCGAATCTTTCCATTCAGGAGCGCATCCGTGACCACCAGCAATCGCATTCTTCTTGGCGTGAACATCGACCACGTCGCCACCCTGCGTCAGGCCCGTGGCACGCGCTACCCGGATCCGGTCAAGGCTGCGCTGGACGCGGAAGAGGCGGGTGCCGATGGTATCACCGTGCATCTGCGTGAAGACCGTCGGCACATTCAGGAGCGCGACGTGTTGCTGCTTAAGGACGTGCTGCAAACTCGCATGAACTTCGAAATGGGTGTCACCGAAGAAATGATGGCGTTCGCCGAGCGCATTCGTCCGGCGCACATTTGCCTGGTGCCGGAAACCCGTCAGGAGCTGACCACCGAAGGCGGTCTGGATGTGGCGGGGCAGGAGGCGCGGATCAAGGCTGCCGTTGAGCGTCTGTCGAAAATCGGCAGCGAAGTGTCGCTGTTCATCGACGCTGACGAGCGCCAGATCGCGGCATCGAAGCGTGTCGGCGCGCCGGCCATCGAATTGCACACCGGGCGCTACGCCGATGCCGAAACCCCGACGGAAGTGGCTGAAGAACTCAAGCGCGTGGCCGACGGGGTGGCGTTTGGTCTGGCCCAGGGCCTGATCGTCAACGCCGGTCATGGCCTGCACTACCACAACGTCGAGGCGGTGGCGGCGATCAAGGGCATCAACGAACTGAACATCGGCCATGCGCTGGTGGCGCATGCGCTGTTCGTGGGCTTCAAGTCGGCGGTGTCGGAGATGAAAGCGCTGATCCTGGCTGCCGCCAAAGCCTGATCATCAACACGAAACACTCATGTGGGAGCGGGTTTGCTCGCGAATGCGGTGCATCAGTCGGAGAATTGGTCGACTGACACCAAGCCTTCGCGAGCAAGTCCGCTCCCACATTTGTTTTTGGGGCGAGGTTAGAGCGGCGGGGTTTCCTGGGCCGGCTTGGACTTGTCGATCCCCGGCACATGCAGATTGCCCTCGGCGACCTGGTCGCCCTCAAGCTGCGGCTGGGTCACCCAGGTCAGGATGTCGTAGTAGCGACGGATGTTCGCCACGAAATGCACGGGTTCGCCGCCACGGGCGTAACCGTAGCGGGTCTTGCTGTACCACTGTTTCTGCGACAGGCGCGGGAGCATCTTCTTCACGTCCAGCCACTTGTCGGGGTTCAAACCTTCCCGGGACGCCAGTTTGCGCGCGTCATCCAGATGGCCGCTGCCGACGTTGTAGGCGGCGAGGGCGAACCATGTGCGGTCCGGCTCCTGAATCGAATCGTCGAGCTGATCCTTCATGTAGGCCAGGTACTTGGCGCCGCCCATGATGCTCTGCTTCGGATCGAGGCGGTTGGACACGCCCATGGCCTGGGCGGTGTTCTGGGTCAGCATCATCAGGCCGCGTACGCCGGTCTTCGAGGTGACAGCCGGTTGCCACAGCGATTCCTGATAACCGATGGCGGCCAGCAGGCGCCAGTCGACTTTCTCTTTCTTGGCGTAGGTCTTGAAGTGCTGTTCGTACTTGGGCAGGCGCTGCTGCAAGTGCTGGGCGAAGGTCGTTGCGCCCATATAGCCGAGTACGTCGACGTGACCGTAGTAGCGATCCTTCAGGCGCTGCAGGGTGCCGTTCTTCTGCACCTTGTCCAGGTAGCTGTTGATCTCGTTGAGCAGGCTGTTGTCTTCGCCAGCGGCCACCGCCCAGCTCTGGTTGCGTGCGTCGCCGAGGTCGAAGGCGACGCGGATGTTGGTGAAGTACACCTGGTTCATCGCCACTTCGTTGGAATCGACCAGGGTCAGGTCGATCTGCCCTTCGTCGACCATGCGCAACAGGTCGACCACTTCAACTGCGTCGGACTCTTCGTATTCGATGCCGGGAAATTTCTTTTTCAGCTCTGCCAGTTGCTCGGCGTGGGTGCTGCCCTTGAGCACCATGATCTTCTTGCCCACCAGATCCCCGGCATCGGTCGGCCGTGACTGGCCGTTGCGGTAGATGACCTGCGGGGTGACTTCGAGGTAGGAGTGGGAGAAGCGCACCTGCTGCTTGCGCTGCTCGCTGCTGACCAGACCGGCGGCGGCGAGGACCGGGCCGTTCGGCTTGCCGATCTGGTCGAACAGATCGTCGAGGTTGTCGGCAGTCTCGATTTTCAGCTCGACCCCCAAATCGTCGGCGAAGCGCTTCACCAGCTCGTATTCGAAGCCGGTTTCACCGCTGCGATCCTGAAAGTAGGTGGCGGGACTGTTGCGGGTGACCACCCGCAGCACGCCATCCTCCTTTACGCGCTCGAGTGTGTTGGGTTTATCAACACAGCCACTGAGCATCAGGAAGAGTCCGGTAGCGATCAGCCATTTGGCGTATCGCGGACGCAAAGCCGTTGGGGAAAACATGTGCGCAGTATACGCAAAGGACCGTGAGCGCCATATCTCGACAGTGAAAGGGTTGTCTGCTAGAGGCTGGAAAACCCCTCGCGAGCCCGCAGGAACGGGCTCTAGCGCTGATTTGTGACAGAAAAAATAAGCCGCTGTCCCGCACCCCCGGAATTTGACCTTCGAGGCAGGAACAACGGCCGACATCCGGGTGCAACCGTGCGTAGCGTTTCGGGTGATGTTGAGGGCGGTTTAGGCTAGAATGCACGGCCTCAAAGCACACCCCTTCCCGAGGCTGTCCCGAAGATGTTGATCCTGCGCGGCGCTCCTGCCCTTTCTGCCTTTCGCCACAGCAAACTCCTTGAGCAACTGAGCCAGAAGGTTCCGGCTGTCAGTGGCTTGTATGCTGAATTCGCTCACTTCGCCGAAGTTACCGGCGTCCTGACCGGCGACGAACAGCAGGTGCTCGCGCGCCTTCTGAAGTACGGTCCAAGCGTTCCGGTTCAAGAGCCGACCGGTCGTCTGTTCCTGGTGCTGCCACGGTTTGGCACCATTTCGCCATGGTCGAGCAAGGCCAGCGACATCGCCCGCAACTGCGGTCTGGGCAAGATCCAGCGCCTGGAGCGCGGTATCGCGTTCTACGTGGCCGGCCAGTTCAGCGAAACCGAAGCGCAACAGATTGCAGACGTGCTGCATGACCGCATGACCCAGATCGTTCTCGGCAACCTCGAGCAGGCTGCCGGTCTGTTCAGCCACGCCGAGCCGAAGCCGCTGACTGCGATCGACATCCTCGGCGGCGGTCGCGCCGCGCTGGAAAAGGCCAACACCGAGCTGGGCCTGGCCCTGGCCGAAGACGAGATCGACTACCTGGTCAACGCCTTCAACGGTCTGAAGCGCAACCCGCACGACATCGAACTGATGATGTTCGCCCAGGCCAACTCCGAGCACTGCCGCCACAAGATTTTCAACGCCAGTTGGGATATTGACGGCGAGAGCCAGGAAAAAAGCCTGTTCGGCATGATCAAGAACACCTATCAGATGCACAGCGAAGGCGTTCTGTCGGCTTACAAGGACAACGCCTCGGTGATCGTCGGCAACGTCGCCGGCCGTTTCTTCCCGGATCCGGAAACCCGCCAGTACGGCGCGGTGCAGGAGCCGGTACACATTCTGATGAAGGTTGAAACCCACAACCACCCGACCGCGATCGCCCCGTTCCCGGGCGCGTCCACCGGTTCCGGTGGCGAGATCCGCGACGAAGGCGCAACCGGTCGTGGCGCCAAGCCGAAGGCCGGCCTGACCGGTTTCACCGTGTCCAACCTGCAGATCCCGGGCTTCGAACAGCCATGGGAAGTGCCGTACGGCAAGCCTGAGCGCATCGTCAACGCCCTCGACATCATGATCGAAGGCCCGTTGGGCGGCGCCGCGTTCAACAACGAATTCGGTCGTCCGGCCCTGACCGGCTACTTCCGTACCTTCGAACAATCGATCACCACCGCGCACGGTGACGAAGTTCGCGGCTACCACAAGCCGATCATGCTGGCTGGCGGCATGGGTAACATCCGTGAAGAGCACGTCAAGAAAGGCGAGATCGTCGTCGGCTCCAAGCTGATCGTGCTGGGCGGCCCGGCGATGCTGATCGGCCTCGGTGGCGGCGCAGCCTCGTCCATGGCCACCGGCACCAGCTCGGCGGACCTGGACTTCGCTTCCGTGCAGCGTGAAAACCCTGAGATGGAGCGTCGTTGCCAGGAAGTCATCGACCGTTGCTGGCAGCTCGGCGACAAGAACCCGATCAGCTTCATCCACGACGTCGGCGCGGGCGGTCTGTCCAACGCCTTCCCGGAACTGGTCAACGACGGCGACCGTGGTGGCCGTTTCGAACTGCGCAACATTCCAAACGACGAGCCGGGCATGGCCCCGCACGAAATCTGGAGCAACGAATCCCAGGAACGTTACGTGCTGGCCGTCGGCCCTGCCGACTTCGAGCGCTTCAAGGCGATCTGCGAACGTGAGCGTTGCCCGTTTGCCGTGGTCGGTGAAGCCACTGCCGAGCCGCAACTGACCGTCACCGACAGCCATTTCGGCAACAACCCGGTGGACATGCCGCTGGAAGTGTTGCTGGGCAAGGCGCCGCGCATGCACCGTTCGGTGGTCCGCGAAGCCGAGCTGGGCGACGACTTCGACCCGAGCACTCTCGACATCGGCGAAAGCATCGAGCGTGTTCTGCATCACCCGGCCGTCGCCAGCAAGAGCTTCCTGATCACCATCGGCGACCGCACCATTACCGGCCTCGTGGCCCGTGACCAGATGGTCGGCCCTTGGCAGGTTCCGGTGGCCGACGTTGCCGTCACCGCCACCAGTTTCGACGTCTACACCGGCGAAGCCATGGCCATGGGCGAACGCACGCCGCTGGCACTGCTGGACGCTCCGGCGTCGGGCCGCATGGCCATCGGCGAGACCCTGACCAACATCGCTGCCTCGCGCATCAACAAGCTCTCCGACATCAAACTGTCGGCGAACTGGATGTCGGCCGCCGGTCACCCGGGCGAAGACGCGCGTCTGTACGACACCGTGAAAGCGGTCGGCATGGAGCTGTGCCCTGAGCTGGGCCTGACCATTCCGGTGGGCAAGGACTCGATGTCCATGGCCACCCGCTGGAACGACAAGGGCGAAGACAAGACCGTCACCTCGCCGATGTCCCTGATCGTGACCGGTTTCGCGCCAGTGGCTGACATCCGTCAGACCCTGACCCCGGAACTGCGCATGGACAAAGGCACCACCGACCTGATCCTGATCGACCTCGGTCGCGGCCAGAACCGCATGGGCGCCTCGATCCTCGCTCAGGTTCACGGCAAGCTCGGCAGCCAGGCGCCGGACGTCGACGACGCCGAAGACCTGAAAGCCTTCTTCGCGGTGATCCAGGGCCTCAATGCCGACGGTCACCTGCTGGCTTACCACGACCGTTCCGACGGTGGTCTGCTGACCTCCGTGGTGGAAATGGCCTTCGCCGGCCACTGCGGTCTGAGCCTGAACCTGGACAGCGTCGCCGAAAGCTCCGCTGAACTCGCCGCGATCCTGTTCAACGAAGAGCTGGGTGCGGTGATCCAGGTTCGCCAGGACGCCACCCCGGACATCCTCGCGCAGTTCAGCGCTGCCGGTCTGGGTGACTGCGTGTCGGTGATCGGCCAGCCGATCAACAACGGCCAGATCATCATCACCTTCAACGGCGAAACCGTGTTCGATGGCCAGCGTCGTCTGCTGCAACGCCAGTGGGCCGAGACCAGCTACCAGATCCAGCGTCTGCGTGACAACGCCGACTGCGCCGAGCAAGAGTTCGACGCCCTGCTGGAAGAAGACAACCCGGGCCTGAGCGTCAAGCTGAGCTACGACGTCAACCAGGACATCGCCGCGCCTTACATCAAGAAAGGTATCCGTCCACAGGTAGCCGTGTTGCGTGAGCAGGGCGTCAACGGTCAGGTGGAAATGGCGGCGGCGTTCGACCGCGCCGGTTTCAACGCGATCGACGTCCACATGAGCGACATTCTGGCCGGCCGCGTCGACCTGAACGAGTTCAAGGGCCTGGTGGCCTGCGGTGGTTTCTCCTACGGCGACGTACTCGGCGCCGGTGAAGGCTGGGCCAAGTCCGCACTGTTCAACAGCCGTGCCCGCGATGCGTTCCAAGGCTTCTTCGAACGTAACGACAGCTTCACCCTCGGCGTGTGCAACGGTTGCCAGATGATGTCCAACCTGCACGAGCTGATTCCGGGCAGCGAATTCTGGCCGCACTTCGTGCGCAACCGCTCCGAGCAGTTCGAAGCGCGCGTGGCAATGGTGCAGATCCAGGAGTCGAACTCGATCTTCCTGCAGGGCATGGCCGGTTCGCGCATGCCGATCGCCATCGCCCACGGTGAAGGCCATGCCGAATTCGAAAGCGAAGAGGCACTGCTCGAAGCCGATCTGTCCGGTTGCGTGGCGATGCGTTTCGTCGACAACCATGGCAAGGTCACCGAAGCCTACCCGGCCAACCCGAACGGCTCGCCGCGCGGGATCACCGGCCTCACCAGCCGTGACGGTCGCGTAACGATCATGATGCCGCACCCGGAGCGTGTATTCCGTGCCGTGCAGAACTCGTGGCGTTCGGAGGACTGGAACGAAGACGCTCCTTGGATGCGCATGTTCCGTAACGCTCGTGTGTGGGTGAACTAAGCGCTGTGTACAAGCTCGCGTTTTTTGTTCCCGATAGCCATGTCGAGGTGGTCAAAAGCGCCGTGTTCGCTGCCGGTGGCGGGCGGATCGGAGACTATGACCACTGCGCGTGGCAGGTGCTGGGTCTGGGCCAGTTTCGACCGTTGGACGGCAGTCAGCCGTTCATTGGTCAGGCGGGGCAGGTTGAGTGGGTCGAGGAATGGAAGGTCGAGCTTGTTGTCTGCGATGAGTTGATCCGTGAAGTGGTGGCGGCTCTGAAGGCCAGCCATCCTTACGAGACGCCGGCTTATGAGGTGTGGCGGTTGGAGGATTTTTGATCTTCCTTGGCTGCTGAAACGGGAAACCCGCTGAGAGTGATTTCAGCGGGTTTTTTGGTTTCTGGGGTTTGGGGTTGGGATTGAGTGAATATCCGTTGCTGCGGGTGTTGCTGATGGCGGTTTCGCCCTTACGGCGAGTCACCTTTTTCAAACGCCAAAAAGGTAACCCAAAAGGCTAGGCCACGGCGTACGGCACCTCGCTGTGGCTCGGTGTTCCTTCGTTCCGGAATTCATCCGGGGGCATCGCCTACGGTTTGCTTCGCTGCACCTCCTCTCGATGCATGCGGCTTCGCCGCACGGTCGCTGCGCTCCCACCCCCGGATAAATCCCTCCACTCAGCCTTCCGATGGGGCCAGCACGTCAAAAGCTTTACTCGAGCTAACGCTCATCGTGTTGAGTGGTGGGGAGCGAAAGCAGAAGCAGAAGCTGAAGCAGGAGCAGGAGCAGGAGCAGGAGCAAGGAGCAGAAGAAGGGGAGGAAGCAAAGGAAGCAGAGGAAGCAGAGGAAGCACGATTCGAGTTGCATGCATTTCATACCCCGAGTTCACCTCGGTTTTTCACGTCGGCGTACCTCCCCCAAACAACTCGGTCAGTCCCCTCTCCCTCCGGGAGAGGGTTAGGGTGAGGGGAGAT
Source organism: Pseudomonas sp. B2M1-30 (assembly GCF_025447575.1). Classification (NCBI taxonomy): domain Bacteria; kingdom Pseudomonadati; phylum Pseudomonadota; class Gammaproteobacteria; order Pseudomonadales; family Pseudomonadaceae; genus Pseudomonas; species Pseudomonas sp. B2M1-30. Next base: position 72,268 of record NZ_JAOEJT010000006.1, read on the forward strand.
TCTGAGTCCGCACCAAGATTCGTCAAATCACCCCCACCCATCGATTCAGAGGTCGCCCTAAACCTTGGCACTCACCTCACTCCGATTAACCAACCCCTCCAGCGCCGCACTCAAACTCTGCGCCCGTTCTCCCACCAACAGATGCCACACGCCATCTTCCAGCGCGCTGACACCCAAACATCCAAGCTCTTTCAATCGGCTTTCCGAGAGCACCTTGCCATCGGCCAGTTGCAGGCGAATCCGGCTCATGGCGATGCAGTCGAGTTGCAGCACGTTGTCGCTGCCGCCCAGGGCGGTCAGCCATTGCTGGGCCTGGGGTGTGGAGACTGCGACGGGCTGGCTGGTTTCGATGATCGTGACAGGAGCAGTCGCTGCGACTCGGCCCAATGCGGGCATCGCCAGGCGGATTTCGTCGGCAATGCTGTCGGCCATCGGCCCGACCACCACCTGCAGACTGCCGCCCTTGCCCGGACGTACCACGGCCATTGCGCCCAACGCTTTCAAGTCCGCATCGGAGGCTTTGTTGCGATCGACCATTTCCAGTCGCAGTCGCGTGGTGCATGCGCCGACGGTGACCAGATTTTCCGCGCCGCCGAGTGCCTTGATGTAAGCCCCGGCGCGTTCGTTTTCGGTCAGGACCGCTTTGTCGGCGGTGGCGATGTCTTCGCGTCCCGGGGTTTTCAGGTTGAAGCGGCGGATGCAGAAATCGAACACCGCGTAGTAGATCACGGCATACGCCAGGCCTACCGGCACCACCAGCCAGCCGTTGGTGGAACGTCCCCAACCCAGCACCATGTCGATAAAGCCGCCGGAGAAGGTGAAGCCCAGGTGAATGTTCAATGCGTTGGTGATTGCCATCGACAGGCCGGTCAGCAGCGCATGCACCAGGTACAGCAGCGGGGCGAGGAACATGAAGGCGAATTCGATGGGTTCGGTGACGCCGGTCAGGAACGAGGTCAGGGCCATCGACAGGAAGATCCCGCCCATCACCTTGCGCCGTTCCGGCAGGGCGTTGCGGTACATCGCCAGGCAAGCGGCGGGCAGGCCGAAGATCATCATCGGGAACATGCCGGTCATGAACTGGCCGCCCTTCGGATCGCCGGCGAAGTAGCGCGACAGGTCGCCGGTGACCAGCGCACCCGTGGTCGGGTCGGTGAAGTTGCCGAACACGAACCACGCCATGTTGTTGAGGATGTGGTGCAGGCCGGTGACGATCAGCAGGCGGTTGAACACGCCGAAGACGAACGCACCGAAGCTGCCGCTTTCCATCATCAGGCTGCCGAAGCTGTTGATGGCGTGCTGGATCGGCGGCCAGATGTAGCCGAACACCACGCCCAGGCTGACGGCGGCGAATCCGGTGACGATCGGCACGAAGCGCCGGCCGCCGAAGAACGCCAGGTATTCCGGCAGTTTGATGTCCTTGAAACGGTTGTACAGCGCGCCGGCCATCAGGCCGCTGACAATCCCGGCGAGCATGCCCATGTTGATGCTGGCGTCGAGCACCTTGAGGGTCGAGATCATCACCAGATAGCCGATCACTCCGGCCAGGCCTGCCGTGCCGTTGTTGTCCCGGGCGAAGCCGACCGCGATGCCGATGGCGAAGATCATCGCCAGGTTGGCGAAGATCACCTGGCCGGCATCGTGAATGATCGCAATGTTCAAAAGATCGGTGTCGCCCAGGCGCAGCAGCAGGCCGGCGATCGGCAGGATCGCGATCGGCAGCATCAGTGCGCGGCCCAGGCGTTGCAGGCCTTCGATGAAGAGTTGGTACATGGCGGTTCTCCTTCTTGTTGTTATTAGCGCAGGGGCCAGTGTTGATGGCAGGCGTGGCGCACCGCCGAGGCGCTGCCGAGCTTGAGCAGTTCGCGGCTCTGGCGCTGGCATTCGGCCTGGTCGAGCTGGCGTACGCGATCCTTGATTTCACCGATCTGCACCGGGCTCACCGACAGTTCGCTGACACCCAGGCCGATCAGCACCGGCGTTGCCAACGGGTCCGAGGCCAGGGCGCCGCAGACGCCGACCCAGCGTTTGTGCACCGCCGCGCCTGCGCAGGTCTGGGCGATCAACCGCAGCAGCGCCGGATGCAACGCGTCGACCCGCGCGGCGAGGCCGGCGTGGTCGCGGTCCATGGCCAGGGTGTATTGCGACAGATCGTTGGTGCCGATCGACAGGAAGTCGGCGTGTTCGGCCAGTTGTTCGGCCAGCAGGGCGGCGGCCGGGACTTCGATCATCACGCCGACTTCCGGGCGCTGCGCGATGCCCAGTTCGATGCACAGGGCATCGACCCGTTGGCGGATGTGCAGCAACTCATCGACTTCCGTGACCATCGGCAACAGGATCCGGCAACGGTGCAGCGGTTGGGTTTGCAGCAGCGCGCGCAGTTGCTGGTCGAGGATTTCCGGACGGGCCTGGGCCAGGCGAATGCCGCGCAAGCCGAGCACCGGGTTGGCTTCGGCCGGCAGGGGCAGGTAATCGAGTTGTTTGTCGCCACCGACGTCGATGGTGCGGATGATCACCGATTTGTCGCCCATGGCATCGAGTACGGCTTGATAGGCACTGCGCTGTTCTGCCTCGTCGGGCGCGGTCTGGCGGTCGACGAAGAGGAATTCGGTGCGCAGCAGGCCGACGCCGTCGGCGCCGTTGGCAAGGGCGTCCGCCGCTTCGGGGCTGGAGGCGACATTGGCGGCCACTTCAATCGACACGCCATCGCGGGTGTGCGCTGGCAGATGAGCCTGGGCTTGCTGCGCTTCGCGGCGTTGCTGGCGTTCGAGTTGAATCTGGCGCACGTCGGCCAAGCGTTCGGCAGCGGGCTTCAGTTCGAGGCGCCCGCCATCGGCGTCGAGCACCACTGCCAGGCCTTGCGCCTGATCGAGCAGCGTCGAGCCCACTGCGACCAGGCATGGCAGGCCTTTGCCCCGCGCCAGAATCGCTACGTGAGAGGTCGCGCCCCCTTCGGCCATGCACAACCCGGCGACCCCTTGAGCGCTCAGTTGCAGCAGGTCCGAGGGTGTCAGTTCATGGGCGGCGACGATGGCGCCGGTCGGCACTTCGTACTGCCAGGCCTCGCCGAGCAGGGCGCGCAGCACCCGTTGCCGGAGATCGCGCAGATCGTTGGCGCGCTCGGCCAGCAAGGCGCTGCCGGTGTGTTGCAGCACCTCGCATTGCACGTCGATGGACTGGCTCCAGGCATGGGTCGCGGCGCAGCCTCGGGCGATCGATTGCTGCGCGGCGTCGAGCAGGGCCGGATCTTCCAGCAAGGCCAGGTGCGCGGCGAAGATCGCTTCTTCGTCGTTGTTGCGCTGCTTGCGGGCCTGGGCGAGGGTGCCGTCGATTTCGCGGCGCACTTGATCGAGTGCCGTGTCGAGGGCTTGCTGTTGTCGGGCGGGGTCATGGTCGCCGGAGTCGGCTGGCAGGCTGATCGCATTCAAACGAAACAGCGGCCCGCCGACCAACCCGGGTGCTGCGCAGACTCCGTGCAGCACGCCTGCCTCGGCGGGGCGGTTGCGCGGCGCAATCACAACGGGCGCGGCGACATGATGATCTTCCGGCAGGGCGGTGGACAAGGCCGCGAGCAATGCTTGCAACGCTGCTTGCGCATCCACGCCCTGACAGCTGACCTGCACCTCATCCTGCTCGCCCACCGCCAGCCCCATCAGGCCGATCAGGCTGTTGCACGGCGCGGTCTTGCCGGCGAAGTGCAACTGCGACTGGCTCTTGAATCCTTGTGCGGTCTGGCGGATCAGCGCCGCCGGACGCGCATGCAGACCGCCGCGATGGGCGACACGCACATGGCCGTGAACCTCGGGGCCGGTCTGCTCATTGGCATTCACCGCCGTGTTTTGCCGGGCGACGATGTGCAGCAACGGTTCGCCGACCTTGACGTTTTTCAGCGTGATGGGGCGAGCCTGGAAGTCCGAGCTGTTGGTCAGGATCAACAGACTGACGAGGCTTTTGCACTGGCGGCCGACCTTGTCCAGGTCATAGCGCAACAACGGTTGGCCGGCGCTGACCCGCACACCTTCCTTGACCAGCATCGAGAAACCTTCACCCTGCAACTCGACCGTATCCAGCCCCAGGTGCAGGAGGATCTCCGCACCGTTGTCGGCGCGCACGGTCAGCGCATGGCCGGTGCGGGCGACATGGATCACCACCCCGGCACACGGCGAATACAGGGTGTCGTTCAACGGATCGATGGCGATCCCGTCGCCCATCGCGCCGCTGGCGAACACCGCGTCCGGGACTTTGGCGAGGGTCAGCACCGGGCCGCTGAGCGGGGCGCTTAGGGTCAGCTCTTTATTGTTGTTGTGCATGGCTCGGTCTCATCGGGAATCGGTTGGGCGCAATCAATGGGTTCGGGTGACTTTGCTCAGGTGCCGTGGCTGATCCGGGTCCATGCCTCGGGCCACTGCAAGACCGGCCGCCATCACATAGAAACTCTGGATCGCCAGAATCGGGTCGAGGGCCGGATGCTGGGCGCGGGTCAACGTCAGATCGCGTTCGAGTACGTCGTCCGGCGCGGCCAGCCACACCCGGGCGCCGCGCTGGCGCATGTCGGCGGCCAGGCTGAGCAGACCGGCCTGCTCGGCACCGCGCGGGGCGAACACCAGCAGCGGATAGTTTTCATCGATCAGGGCCATCGGGCCGTGGCGGACTTCGGCGCTGCTGAAGGCTTCGGCCTGGATCGCCGAGGTTTCCTTGAATTTCAGCGCCGCTTCCTGGGCGATGGCGAAACCGGCGCCACGGCCGATCACCATCAGCCGCTGGCAATCGCGCAGCGCATCGATGGCCGGACTCCAGTCCTGTTGCGCGGCTTCGCGCAGACCTTCGGGCAGGGCATCGTGAGCCTGCAGCAGTTCCGGATCGTCCTTCCAGTGGCCGATCAAACGGGCGCTGGCACTGAGGGTGGCGATAAAACTCTTGGTCGCGGCGACGCTGCTTTCGGTCCCGGCGAGCAGCGGCACGCTGAACTCACACGCGGCTTCCAGTGGCGAGGCTTCGGCGTTGACCATGGCAATGCTCAGGGCGCCGCGTTTGCGCAGCAGGCGCAGACTGTTGACCAGGTCCGGGCTCTGCCCCGACTGGGAAAAGGCGAAAGCCACCTGACCGCTGACCTTCAACGGCGCCTGTTGCATGGTCACCACTGACATCGGCAGCGACGCCACCGGAATCCCCAGTTGCTGCATGGTCAGGTAGGCGAAATAGCTCGCGGCGTGATCGGAGCTGCCACGGGCGACGGTCATCACCACTTGCGGCGGCTGACGGCGCAGGCGCCCGGCGATCTCGATCATCGGCGCTTCGAGCTGTTGCAGTTGGGCTTGCACGGCCTCGAACGAGGACAGCGCCTCTTCAAGCATTTTTGAAGTCAATGTCTTCTCCTTCGACCATGACGGCGGTCAGTGTGAGTGCGCGATCCAGCCGCACGCAGTCGGCCCAGGCACCGGGTTGCAGGCGCCCGCGTTCAGTGATGCCGAGGTAGTCGGCGGGAAATTGCGACAGGCGCTGCGAGGCTTCGGCGATCGGCAGGCCGATCTTCACCAGATTGCGCAGGGCCTGATCCATGGTCAGGGTGCTGCCGGCCAGCGTGCCGTCCGGCAGGCGCACGCCGCCCAGGCATTTGGTCACGGTGTGGCTGCCGAGCTTGTATTCGCCGTCGGGCATGCCGGCTGCGGCGGTCGAATCGGTGACGCAGTACAGGCACGGGATCGAGCGCAGGGCCACGCGGATCGCGCCGGGGTGGACGTGCAGCAAGTCCGGAATCAGCTCGGCGAATTTCGCATGGGCCAGCGCCGCGCCGACGATCCCCGGCTCGCGGTGATGCAGCGGGCTCATGGCGTTGTACAGGTGGGTGAAACTGCTGGCGCCGGCTTCCAGCGCGGCCACGCCTTCCTCGTAACTGCCGAGGGTGTGACCGATCTGCATACGGATGCCACGGGCGCTGAGGGCGCGGATCAAGGCGTCATGACCGGCGATTTCCGGGGCGATGGTGATCACCCGGATCGGCGCCAGCGTCAGGTATTCCTCGACTTCGGCCATTAACGCGGTGTGGGCGAAGTTCGGTTGCGCGCCGAGTTTGCCGGGGTTGATGTACGGCCCTTCGAGATGCACGCCGAGTATCCGGGCGGCACCTTTCTTACGCTGTTCGCAGAATTCGCCGACCTGTTTCAGGACGCTGGCGATTTCGGCACTTGGCGCGGTCATCGTGGTGGCCAGCAGCGAGGTGGTGCCGAAACGCACATGGGTCCGGGTGATGGTATCGAAGGCGCTGGCGCCTTCCATGATGTCTTTGCCGCCACCGCCGTGGACGTGCAGGTCGATGAAACCCGGCAGCAGATAAGGCAGGTCGTTGTCGGCCGGATCGCAGGGTACGCCCTCGATGGACACGACCTTGCCGTGTTCGTGGATCAGCCGGCCGCGTACCCAGCCGTTGGCAGTGAGGATGTTGTCTTCGGACATTTTGGCTCTCGCTTTTGGCCGCGCTGTTTCAGCGGCGCAGCTCTGCAACAAAGTCGTAGTAATCGTTGCGGCAATAGGTGTCGGTGACTTCGATCGGGGTGTTGTCTTCGAGGTAGCCGACCCGGGTCATCAGCAGCATCGCCGTGCCGGGGGCGATGCCGACCAGCGCGGCGAACTCGTCGGAGGCGTTGATCGCCTGAATGTGCTGCAAGGCGCGGACGATGGGCTTGCCCAGGCCGTCGAGGAATTCGTACAGCGAATCGCCCACCGCTTGCGGCTTGGGCATGATCGAGGCGGGCAGGGTGCTCATTTCGATCGCCATCACCGTGTCATCGGCTTTGCGCAGGCGCTTGAGGCGCGCCACCTTGTCGTTCGGCGACAGGCTGAGGCGGATCAGTTCTTCGTGGGTCGGCAGGGTGATTTCCCGCTCCAGCCATTGTGAACTGGGCACAAACCCCTTGAGGCGGAGCATTTCGCTGAACCCGGAAAGGCGTGACAGCGGTTGTTCCAGGCGCGGAGTGATGAATGTGCCGGAACCTTGCAAACGACGGATCAGCCCCTGGTCGAGCAACACTTCCAGGGCTTTGCGCGCGGTGACCCGGGAGATGCCCAGCAGTTCGCTGAGGTTGCGCTCCGAGGGCATCGCCTGTTCGGCTTTCCACTGGCCGGCATGAATCGCCGCTTCCAGGTTACGCGCCAGTTGCAGGTACAGCGGCGTCGGCTGGGAGTCGTCGGGACGTAGGGCGTGGAGGTCGTTCATGTAGGTCATTTCCGGCGCTGATATAGGATTGTTGTCGCTCGGTTGTGCGGCGAAACCTAATACCACTTGCATACCATGTCAACGAGTCGAAATTGCCTGTAGCCCTTGAAAACCGGGCGATTTAGAGGGGGTGGTCGCAAGTGGTATTAGCGGTGGAACGCTGAAAGCAAAAAATCGCCGCCTGCGACAATGCCTGCCGGTGAGAGTGGTATCACCGCGCAGGCGCCGTCGCAGGTTGCGATTTTTTTGAATTATTTTTGGCGGGCGACCAATGGTCGCCACGGGGGAGGGGTTACGGGCGGATTTCGATCATCGTGCCGTCCGGCACCAGGTTCCACACTTCGCGCATGTCGACGTTACGCATGGCGATGCAGCCGTCGGTCCAGTCCAGGGTGTGGAACAGGTTTTCCGGGTTCTCTTCGGAGTCCGGTGTGCCGTGGATCATGATCATCCCGCCAGGCTCGACGCCTTCACGCCGGGCGCGGGCCGAATCGCTGATGTTCGGGTAGGAGATGTGCATCGACAGATTGAATTTGTCGCTGGTCTTGCGCCAGTCCAGCCAATAGAAGCCTTCAGGGGTCTTTTTATCGCCCTCTATCAGCTTCGGGCCTTTCTTCGCGCCCCGGCCCAGGGAGATGCGATAGGTCTTGAGCGGCTTGCCGTCGTTGATCAACTGCAACTGGTGGGCGGATTTGAGAACCAGGACTTTCTCGATGACTTTGCCGTCCAGGGTTCCCACAGCCGAAGCCTGGGACACCGCAACGAACGACAGGCAAAACAGGGCAAGCAACCAGCGCATTGAAACGATTCCCCAGGAGTGACGCAGATATTTTATTTATAGATGTTTTCAGGTGATGGCAGGCTGAGCGAGCGGCGGAATCGACTCCGAGCGAACGGGATAGACTTCGGCGCGCCGGTCAGCGAAGAAGCATTCTAAGGTACGGCCCACCGTGCGGAAAGCCAGCTCGTCCCACGGGATGTCGGCTTCATCGAACAGCTGCACTTCGAGGCTTTCGGGGCCGGCGGCGAAGTCCAGGTCCGCCAGTTCCGCACGGAAGAACACATGCACCTGACTGATGTGCGGCACGTCGATCAGCGTGTAGATGCTCAGGTTGCGTACCCGGGCGCAGGCTTCCTCGGCGGTTTCGCGAATCGCGGCCTGTTCGATGGTCTCGCCGTTTTCCATGAAACCGGCCGGCAGCGTCCAGTAGCCGAGGCGCGGCTCGATGGCACGGCGGCACAGCAACACCTTGGTGCCCCAGGTCGGCACACAACCGGCGACGATGTTGGGGTTCTGGTAGTGAATGGTCTGACAGCTGTCACAGACAAATCGCAGCCGCGAATCGCCTTCGGGAATGCGCTGGGTCACCGGGTTGCCGCACTGGCTGCAAAATTTCATGCTGGGGTTCCTGAATGCTGCGCCTATCTTGGCGTGCAGCGGTGGCACTCGGCAAGTTGTCGTTTCGCGACATGGCGCCGTCCGGGGGTTGGGCGGTCGCTTTGATTGGTGCATGATGCAGGGCAAGGCACAGATCGAGAATATTTATGCTGGACGAGCTACTGCACCGGGTAAGCAATCACACGCCGCGCACGCTGGAGACCGACAAGCGTTTTCCCGAGGCCGCCGTCCTGGTGCCGATTACTCGCAGTGACGAACCGGAACTTGTCCTCACCTTGCGCGCCAGCGGCCTCTCGACCCATGGTGGCGAAGTCGCCTTCCCGGGCGGGCGCCGCGACCCGGAGGATCCAGATCTGGTATTCACCGCCCTGCGTGAAGCCGAAGAGGAAATCGGCCTGCCACCGGGCCTGGTCGAGGTGATCGGCCCGCTCAGCCCGTTGATCTCGCTGCATGGCATCAAGGTCACACCCTATGTCGGCGTGATCCCGGACTTTGTCGAGTATCAGGCCAACGACGCGGAGATTGCTGCCGTGTTCAGCGTTCCACTGGAGTTCTTCCGCAAGGACCCGCGCGAGCACACCCATCGCATCGACTACCAGGGCCGCAGTTGGTACGTGCCGAGCTATCGGTTCGGCGAATACAAGATCTGGGGGCTGACGGCGATCATGATCGTCGAGTTGATCAACCTGATCTATGACGCGAAAATCAGCCTGCACCATCCCCCGAAAAGTTTTATCAATACCTGAAGCCATCGCTCGAATGGCCGCCATCGTGAGCCCTGAGGAAAACAAGATGAAATATCGCCTGGGCGACGCCCGCGTCGAGACTCACCCACAGAGTTGGGTCGCCCCCAACGCCGTGCTGGTGGGCAAGGTCAAGCTGGAAGAGGGCGCCAACGTCTGGTTCAACGCCGTGCTGCGCGGTGATAACGAACTGATCCTGATCGGCAAGAACAGCAACGTGCAGGACGGCACGGTGATGCACACCGACATGGGCTACCCGTTGACCATCGGCACCGGCGTGACCATCGGCCACAACGCCATGCTCCACGGCTGCACGGTCGGCGACTACAGCCTGATTGGCATCAATGCGGTCATCCTCAACGGCGCGAAGATCGGCAAGAACTGCATCATCGGCGCCAACTCGCTGATCGGCGAGGGCAAGGAAATTCCTGACGGTTCGCTGGTGATGGGATCACCGGGCAAGGTGGTGCGGGAACTGACCGAGCAACAGAAGAAAATGCTTGAAGCCAGCGCCGCGCACTATGTGCATAACTCGCAGCGTTACGCTCGCGATCTGGTCGAGCAAGACGAATGAACACGCCTGAAAGACCGGTGGCATCGCCCTGCGTGAGTATTTGTGCGCTGGACAATGACGACATTTGTACCGGCTGCCAGCGCACGGTCGAGGAGATTACCCGCTGGAGTCGCATGACCAATGACGAGCGGCGGGTGGTGCTGGGGTTGTGCCATGAGCGGGCGAAGGCGAGCGGGTTGATCTGGATGCTGCCGTCGAAGTCGTGATTGGCATCGCGAATGCCTTCTCCCTCTCCCCGGGACGACAGGACTGACCGGGGTGGCTCTTGATCTTGCGCTCCAGTAACCTGTGCGCCAATTCCACAGGTCGCCCCCATGATTTTCCTCATCGCCTACATCAGCAGCGTTGTTCTCATCAACTTCGCGTTCTCCACCGCGCCGCACCTGGACGTCATCTGGTCGGCCTGGGGCGGGCTGGTGTTCGTGTTGCGCGACATGGTGCAAACCCGTTTCGGTCATGGCGCGATCGTGGCGATGCTGGCGGCGCTGGTGCTGTCCTACGTGACGTCCGATCCGTCCATCGCACTGGCCAGCGCCACGGCGTTCGCGGTGTCCGAGTGCATCGACTGGCTGGTGTTCAGCGTCACCAAGCGTCCGTTGCGCGATCGTCTGTGGATCAGTTCGGCGCTGAGCATTCCCCTCGATACCTTCATCTTCTTCGGCATGATCGACCTGATGACGCCAGCAGTGATCATCACGGCCCTGGCCTCGAAGTTCGCCGGTGTTACCGCTGTCTGGCTGATCATGGCCTGGCGTGAGCGCAAACAGGCTGTCGCCGGCTGAAGCCAAACCCTCTGGTTCATGTAAAATGCCGCGCTTTCTCCCCATGGGAAGCGTGCCAGGCACTGCATCCCTCGATGATCCGCTTCTTTGAGGACCTGAGATGACCCGTATCGGAACTCCATTGTCGCCGACCGCGACCCGCGTATTGCTGTGTGGCTGTGGTGAGTTGGGCAAGGAAGTGGTGATCGAGCTGCAACGCCTGGGCGTTGAAGTGATCGCCGTTGACCGTTACGCCAATGCCCCGGCCATGCAGGTTGCCCACCGCAGTCATGTGATCAACATGCTCGACGGCGCTGCCCTGCGGGCGGTGATCGAAGCCGAGAAACCGCACTTCATCGTGCCGGAAATCGAAGCCATCGCCACTGCCACGCTGGTCGAGCTGGAAGCCGAAGGCTTCACCGTGATCCCGACCGCCCGCGCCGCGCAACTGACCATGAACCGCGAAGGCATCCGTCGTCTGGCCGCCGAAGAGCTGGATCTGCCGACCTCGCCGTACCACTTCGCCGACACCTTCGAGGACTACAGCAAAGCCGTTCAGGACCTGGGTTTCCCATGCGTCGTGAAACCGGTGATGAGCTCGTCGGGCAAAGGCCAGAGTCTGCTGCGCAGTGCCGACGACGTGCAGAAGGCCTGGGAATATGCCCAGGAGGGCGGTCGCGCCGGCAAGGGTCGGGTGATCATCGAAGGTTTCATCGATTTCGACTACGAAATCACCCTGCTGACCGTGCGTCACATCGGCGGCACCACGTTCTGTGCGCCGGTCGGCCACCGTCAGGAGAAGGGCGACTATCAGGAGTCCTGGCAGCCGCAGGCAATGAGCCCGGTAGCACTGGCAGAGTCCGAGCGCGTTGCCAAAGCCGTGACCGAAGCCTTGGGTGGCCGTGGTCTGTTCGGCGTCGAGCTGTTCATCAAGGGTGACCAGGTGTGGTTCAGCGAAGTGTCGCCGCGCCCGCATGACACCGGTCTGGTGACCCTGATTTCCCAGGACCTGTCGCAGTTCGCCCTGCATGCCCGGGCCATTCTCGGCCTGCCGGTGCCGCTGATTCGTCAGTTCGGTCCATCGGCCTCGGCGGTGATCCTGGTAGAAGGTCAGTCGACCCAGACCGCCTTCGCCAACCTCGGCGCCGCGCTGAGCGAGCCGGATACCGCGCTGCGCCTGTTCGGCAAGCCGGAGGTCAATGGTCAGCGCCGCATGGGCGTGGCACTGGCTCGCGATGAGTCGATCGAAGCGGCCCGTGCGAAAGCAACCCGCGCGTCTCAGGCGGTTGTTGTAGAGCTGTAAGCCCAGACGCGTCGTTCGCGGGCGAGCCCGCTTCCACAAAGGATCATCGGAGTATTCAGATCCAGTGTGGGAGCGGGCTTGCTCTTCTGTCAGGCAATCTGATTCAGATCGTTATTACGCGTTTCCTTCAGGCACAGCACGGCGATCAAGCTCAGCACCGCCGCCCCCGATACATACCCGCCGACGTAACTCAAACCACCCATCGCCACCAGTTTCTGCGCGAAGAACGGCGCCGCCGAGGCCCCGACGATGCCGCCAAGGTTGTACGCCGCCGAGGCGCCCGTGTAGCGCACGTGGGTCGGAAACAGCTCCGGCAGCAGCGCCCCCATCGGTGCGAAGGTCACGCCCATCAGGAACAGCTCGATGCACAGGAACAGGGCGACGCCCCAGGTCGAGCCTTGGGTCAGCAACGGCTCCATCAGAAACCCGGAAAGAATCGCCAGCACGCCGCCGATGAGCAGCACCGGTTTACGCCCGTAGCGGTCGCTGGCCCAGGCGGACAATGGCGTCGCGGCGGCCATGAACAGCACCGCGAAGCACAGCAGGCCAAGGAACGTTTCGCGGCTGTAACCGAGGGTGGACACCCCGTAGCTCAGGGAAAACACCGTCGAGATATAGAACAGCGCGTAACACACCACCATCGCCGCAGCGCCCAGCAGCGTCGGTGCCCAGTATTGGCTGAACAGCTCGACCAATGGCACTTTCACCCGTTCCTGACGGGCGATGGCGTTGGCGAATATCGGTGTTTCGTGGAGCTTGAGGCGCACGTACAGGCCGACCATCACCAGCGCGGCGCTGAGCAGGAACGGAATCCGCCAGCCCCAACTGCGGAACTGTTCGTCACTGAGGGTCATGGCCATGGTCAGAAACAGGCCGTTGGCGGCGAGGAAGCCGATCGAAGGGCCGAGCTGCGGAAACATGCCGAACCACGCTCGTTTGCCTTTCGGCGCGTTTTCCGTCGCCAGCAGTGCGGCACCACCCCATTCGCCGCCCAGCCCCAGGCCTTGGCCGAAGCGCAGTACGCAGAGCAGGATCGGCGCCCAGGCTCCGATGCTGGCGTAACCCGGCAGTACGCCGATCAGCGTGGTGCAGACACCCATCAGCAGCAGCGAGGCGACCAGCGTCGACTTGCGCCCGATCCGGTCGCCGAAGTGGCCGAACAGCGCCGAACCCAGCGGCCGGGCGAGGAATGCGATGCCGAAGGTCAGAAACGCCGACAGCATCTGCGCCGTGCCGGAGGTCTGTGGAAAGAACACCGGCCCGATCACCAGCGCGGCGGCCGTGGCGTAGACATAGAAATCGTAGAACTCGATGGCGGTGCCGATGAAGCTCGCCGTGGCCACGCGGGTGGCGGAGTTCGTCGGTGGGGCAGCGGTGTCGCTGTAGGCGGTACGGGTCGTCATGCGGTGATCCCTGACAGTCATGAGCTCCGGTGGAGCGAATTATTATGGTCGAGCACCCAGGGATGTGGGGTAGGGCACGAGCGCTGTTTCAGGTAGGAACAGTCGTCGGTGTGGTGCGGAAAACGTCGATGATCGGGCCGGAACCTGTCTGGTGCGGGGTAAGCACGCGGCCCGGCGGGGCTTGGGTGTCGGGTAGCCCCAACCCATTACTGGATTGGGGCCCCCTAAGAACCGTACTTGCGTCTTTCAACGCATACGGCTCAAGCCCTTATTAAGCCTCGATCGGAGGCCGGTTTGGTCACTGTCAAACCCTTTGCATGGAGCTGTTGGTGACAAACTGGATGTAACAATACTCGATTGCCTAGAGTGTCGTCACCGCCTTGGGAGCGGTAAATGATGTGATGGTCATGCCATCCCGTCTCTCTGGTCACCGCGTTACCGCACGACGCACACCTTCCTTTTTGTTGCTTGAATAGACTGACGATTTGTTTCTGATACTTCAGCTTTTTGAGCATTCGTGCCATACGCAATTTTTCGCCAATCTCCTCCATTGAGGGATCGTATGGGTTGTACTTGCCGATCACCTTTATGTGTCGCTCGATGACTGTTTCGGCCGTTGAGTAGAGTCGTAGGGAAGTAAACTCCCCTTTCCTGTTCATCACTTCTGTTGCGAATACCCAATTTCGTTGCCCATGAGTTTGAAAATACTTCTTTCTAACCCATAGGGCGTTTTTGTTTGGGTGTCGCCTTTTGCTCCATCGCCAGATCGCTCTGAATATCAAGCTGTCCATGAGGCTGTACGTTTGCTTGGCAACTACCGGCTGGTGATACAACGCCCAGCCTCGCAACATAGGGTTCAACCGTCGGATAAGATCCTCTTGCCTAACCGTTTTATTGCTGCTGATGACTTCCTTCACCTTGCGATAGAACGCTTGAACGTTTTTCTTGCTCGGCTTGATCAGGAGCTTTCCCGTGTACTTGCGGAAATTCCATCCCAGAAAGTCGAAGCCTTCGTCAATGTGAACCACACGGGTTTTCTCGGGTGACAGCTGCAGTCCTCGCACATCAAGGAACCGCTCAACCCAAGGTTTGATTTGGTTTTCCAGCATCTCTTTCGATTCTCCGGTAATCACAAAATCGTCCGCGTAACGCACCACATTGATTTTCAGCTTTTTGGCTTTCGTCACGCCCAGATGTTGCCTGAGCTGTGCTTCCAGACCGTCCAGCACCATATTTGCCAAGGTAGGCGAAATAATTCCGCCCTGTGGCGTACCAGCATTGGTTGCTTGAAGCTGGCCTTTGTGAACTACGCCAGCCTTCAACCATTTCCGAAGGATCGCTTTGTCCGTAGGGATGTTGGCGATCAGCCAATCATGATTGATGTGATCAAAGCAGCCTTTGATGTCCGCCTCCAATACCCAGCGGGCAGAGCCTTTTTGGGAGAGAGAGATGAACAGCTGTCCCATCGCATCCGCCGTCGAACGTTCAATCCTAAAGCCATAGCTGTTCGGATCACCTGTGGTTTCTGCGATGGGTGCCAAAGCCAGCAAATACAGCGCTTGCATGGCCCTGTCAGTCATGGTTGGAATGCCCAGAGGGCGTTCTTCCCCATTCGATTTCGGAATGAAAACACGCCGTAGAGGCCGTGGTTTATATCCGTGGCGCTTTAGTCCATCTACCGCTTTCCATTTGGCATCGGGTGTGTCCCAGAGCACGCGATCGACTCCCGCCGTGCGCTTGCCCTGGTTTTCAGTGACTCTTCGAACGGCCAAGTATCTGGCCGAACGAGAGCGGGTCAGCATCCGTTGCAGGGTTTTCACCCGCCGCTGGTTGCCTTCCCGACAAGCCTTCGCAATCCGTACCTGTATCGCCCGAACATTCCGCTGGACGCGACACCAATCGATGTCATGCCAACGTTGCGGAACGTCGGATGGCGCAGACACGGCTTTAGGGCTGTGTACTAGCATGCAGCCTTCCTCTCAAATTCCCCGAGCTGAAGACGTACGCATCCCCTGACGGGAATGGACGCTCCCGTCAGGGTTGGATTAATGGGAGACCATTACAACTGGCCTCTTGGATCATTGAGACAGGTTCACTCAGAGTTCATGCGCTTAAGGACCACGCAGAAGTCTGCCCGGTTTCCCGTGGGATGATGTTTCAACCCCTGTCCGAGCCGTTACAGCCCGGCATTCGCTTTCTCTGCGATCCCATACCCGCACCGCCAACAGATCACCTTGCGGTTCACCTGCCCGAAGGCGGCGATACGGGCTTACCACGTTCCCTGCCTGTCACACGATTGGTTTAGGGCCTGCCTATTCACCGGTGATCAAGTGGCGACGTGTCCCCATAGCTTAGAGGGACATCCGATCACGTACCTTTTTGGTTCAAGCCTGACAGCAGTTTTGGCTTGTCAATCATTACGATGTTTATCAGCAGTTCACATATGTTGCCCATGCCAACCAGCCTGGCGCCTCAACCCGGTTCTGCTCCGAGCATCTCTGCATCCCTCGCGGAGATAGCAGACCTTTTCAGGGGCTACGTTGTTGGAAAAGCTTCACACCCCACCGTTGCCGATGACGCATGTTTTCCTAGGCTATCGTTGGTCGCACAACGAGTCCGCTGCTAGCTTGAGAACAAACTAGATGGACAATGACAGACAGAGCTTTCGCTCGCGTCTTCGGATGGATGTGAGCAGGAACTGCATAGGCAGCATGCTCTGAGAATTGTTTCCTCCTGTTTCGAAAGCAGGAGAAGACCCTTGCGGGGGATTCTCTCCCGCTTGGGTGTGGTTCTGTAAGAACCGAAGATTTAAGGTGCATTCGAGAAAGAAAAAGATCCTTTCTGGGGTCGAACTCATGAATGCTGATCGACCAAGGGCATGCCCCGCCGCAACGGTAAGTCCTTGAAGGCGATGGACTTCTGGGCCGGATTTTGGTTCTGAGGGTTGGGTGCCTCAGCTTTGGTTGTAATCAAACAACCCTTCAAGATGACCAGACACCTCGAAGTGGGAAGACACGCTCAGCGTGTCGCACAAGCGGCTTGATTATAGAAAGGGGGCTAACGATCGAACAAGAGCAAAGATCGCCGCCGACGAAGGGCTGCGATCTTTTGATTTTTTATCGGATAGGCGCCAGGACGGGCGCAGCGCTGGTATGCCAGATCAACACCTTGCTGACCCGGTTCTCCTCGGTCTCGAGGATTTCCAGCCGATAACGCCCGATCTTCAGGCATACCGCGCTTTCCGGAATGGTTTCCAGCGCTTCGGTCACCAGGCCATTGAGGGTTTTCGGGCCGTCGCTGGGCAGGTGCCAGCCCAGGCATTTGTTCAATTCGCGGATCGAGGCGGCGCCGTCGATCACCATGCGGCCGTCGGCTTGCGGATGAATATGCGGATTGTCGAGGCTGTGCTCGCTTTCGAATTCGCCGACGATCTCTTCGAGAATGTCTTCCAGCGTGACGATCCCCAGCACCTCGCCGTATTCGTCCACCACCATGCCCAGGCGGCGTTGCTGTTTGTGGAAGTTCAGCAACTGCAATTGCAGCGGGGTGCTTTCCGGCACGAAGTACGGCTCGTAACTGGCGGCCAGCAGCGCTTCGCGGGTCAGGTTGTCGGTGTCCAGCAAGTGGCGGATCTGCCGGGTGTTGAGCACTGCTTCAACCTGGTTGATGTCGCTGTGGAACACCGGCAGGCGTGTGCGTTTGTTGCGGCGCAGTTGCTCGACGATCTCTTCGAGCGGGTCGTCGAGATTGACGCCGTCGACATCGCTGCGCGGCACCAGGATGTCGTTGACCGTAATGTTGTCCAGCGCATGGATGCCCGAAACCGGGTGCAGGCGGCTGGCCGGGTGCTCAAGGTCGTCATCGTGCTCGTCAGGCAGGTCGTCCTCGCTCTGTTGCACGACCTGGACCTTGCGCGCGAACGGGCGCAGCAACAGGCGGCTGCTGCCACTGAGCAGCCAGGCGGCGGGATAGATGATTTTCAGCGGCACCGCCAGCAACGTGTTGCCGAAGGCCAGCACCGCATCCGGATAACGCTGGGCGAGGGTGCGCGGGAAGTAGTCGGCGAACACCAGCAGGATCGCGCCGACACCGAGGCAGGCGACCCAGGGTCCCTTTTCTTCACACAGGAAAATCGCCAGCAGCGTGGCAAGCACCACGGCCAGGGCGCGGCACAGGGTATTGCAGAGAATCAGGCTGTCGAGGGGGAAGCTCAGTTGCGCCAGCGGTTTGTCGCTGGCGCGCGAGGCGGTGCGTTGCGCCAGCAGGTACTGCTGCGCGACTTCGACGGCGGTAAACAGCCCCGACCACAAAATCAGCAGGACAAATACCGCGAGCATCGGCCCTATGGGCAAACCGTCCATTTATGCCGCCCGTCAGATGTGCAGGATGTATTCACGGACCAGTTTGCTGCCGAAGTACGCCAACATCAGCAGGCAGAAACCGGCGAGGGTCCAGCGAATCGCTTTGTGGCCGCGCCAGCCGAGGCGGTTGCGACCCCACAACAGCACGCTGAACACCACCCAGGCCAGACAGGCCAGCAGGGTCTTGTGCACCAGATGCTGGGCAAACAGGTTCTCGACGAACAGCCAGCCGGAAATCAGCGACAGCGACAACAAGGTCCAGCCGGCCCAGAGGAAACCGAACAGCAGGCTTTCCATGGTTTGCAGCGGCGGGAAGTTGCGGATCAGCCCGGACGGATGCTTGTGCTTGAGCTGGTGATCCTGCACCAGCAGCAGCAAGGCCTGGAACACTGCGATGGTGAACATGCCGTAGGCGAGGATCGACAGCAGGATGTGGGCGAGGATGCCGGGCTCTTCATCGATGATCTGAACCGTGCCGGTGGGCGCGAACTGCGCCAGCAACACCGTGATCGCTCCCAGCGGGAACAGCAGCACCAGCAGGTTTTCCACCGGGATGCGCGAACAGGCCAGCAGGGTCAGGGCGATGACTGCCGCCGCGATCAGGCTCGAGGCACTGAAAAAATCCAGGCCCAGGCCGATCGGGGTCAGAAGATGGGTCAGCAGGCTGGCGCTGTGGGCCAGCACGGCGAAGACGCCAAGCGTAACCAGCAGGCGCTTGTTGGCCTTGGCGCCGGTGGCCAGGCGGGTGCCCTGATAAAGGGTCGCAGCGGCATATAGGAGGGCGGCGGCGAGGGTGGTCAGCAAACTCGGTGACAAGGGGAGCATAAGTCCTGTTAGGCAAGCCCGAAAGGCGCTGAGTTTGGCATAGAACGGTCACGGCACGAAAGACCACATGACCTGACGGCGAGGTGTCCGCCAGACGCAGTCTTCGCTATAATCCGCGACCTGCCCACGCCGCAGGCTCGCCGAGCACATGTTGATTCCGGTCTGGGCCGCCATTATCCCGGTCTACACAGGGCCTGAAAGGATCGCGCAATGTTTGAAAACTTAACCGACCGTCTCTCGCAGACGCTGCGCCATGTCACCGGCAAGGCGAAGCTGACCGAGGACAACATCAAAGACACCCTGCGCGAAGTGCGCATGGCGTTGCTCGAAGCCGACGTCGCCCTGCCGGTGGTCAAGGACTTCGTCAGTTCGGTCAAGGAACGCGCCGTCGGCACCGAGGTGTCGCGCAGCCTGACGCCAGGCCAGGCGTTCGTGAAGATCGTCCAGGCCCAGCTCGAAAGCCTGATGGGCGCGGCCAACGAAGATTTGAACCTGAGTGCCGTGCCACCTGCCGTCGTACTGATGGCCGGTCTGCAGGGTGCCGGTAAAACCACCACCGCCGGCAAACTGGCGCGCTTCCTTAAAGAGCGCAAGAAGAAGTCGGTCATGGTGGTGTCGGCGGACATCTACCGTCCGGCGGCGATCAAGCAGCTGGAAACCCTGGCCAGCGACATCGGCGTGACGTTCTTCCCGTCCGACCTGAGCCAGAAACCGGTCGACATCGCCAACGCGGCTATTAAAGAAGCAAAACTGAAATTCATCGACGTGGTCATCGTCGACACCGCCGGCCGTCTCCACATCGACGAAGAGATGATGGGCGAGATCAAGGCGCTGCACGCCGCGATCAACCCGGTCGAAACCCTGTTCGTGGTCGACGCCATGACCGGCCAGGACGCCGCCAACACGGCCAAGGCCTTCGGCGATGCGCTGCCGCTGACCGGTGTGATCCTGACCAAGGTCGACGGCGACGCCCGTGGCGGTGCCGCGCTGTCCGTGCGTGCAATCACTGGCAAGCCGATCAAGTTCATCGGTATGGGCGAGAAGACCGAAGCGCTCGAGCCGTTCCACCCTGAGCGTATCGCGTCGCGGATCCTCGGCATGGGTGACGTGCTCAGCCTGATCGAGCAGGCCGAGCAGACCCTCGACAAGGAAAAGGCCGACAAGCTGGCCAAGAAGCTGAAAAAGGGCAAAGGCTTCGATCTCGAAGACTTCCGCGATCAGCTGCAACAGATGAAGAACATGGGCGGCCTCGGCGGGCTCATGGACAAGCTGCCGAACATCGGTGGCGTCAACCTGTCGCAGATGGGCAATGCCCAGAATGCGGCGGAAAAGCAGTTCAAGCAGATGGAAGCCATCATCAACTCCATGACCCCGGCCGAGCGCCGTGACCCTGAGCTGATCAGCGGTTCGCGCAAGCGCCGTATTGCCCTGGGTTCCGGCACCCAGGTGCAGGACATCGGTCGCTTGATCAAGCAGCACAAGCAGATGCAGAAGATGATGAAGAAATTCTCCGCCAAGGGCGGAATGGCGAAAATGATGCGCGGCATGGGCGGTATGTTGCCCGGCGGCGGCATGCCGAAAATGTAAAAGAACTCGCCGGTCGTCGTACCGGCGCAGGCCCCGCAAGGATGCGGGATCCACAGCAAACCCGCACCCGGCGGGAGCTGACCGGCCGTTTTCATCGACGGCTCTATCGCAAATCTGCACGGCATGCCACAGGCGCCGGAAAAAGTCATTTGCAAAAGTCCGGATATTCCTTAGAATATGCGGCCTTTCGGGCACCCATGCCCGCTGTGCATTTAGATTTGCAGCACCGACTACAGGAACGATGTTCACATGCTAACAATCCGTCTTGCCCTTGGCGGCTCCAAAAAGCGCCCGTTTTACCACCTGACCGTAACCGACTCCCGCAACCCGCGTGACGGTTCCCACAAGGAACAAATCGGCTTCTTCAACCCGGTTGCCCGTGGTCAGGAAGTTCGTCTGTCCGTAAACGACGAGCGTCTGAACTACTGGTTGAGCGTTGGCGCGCAGCCATCTGAGCGTGTTGCTCAGTTGCTGAAGGAAAAAGCCAAGGCTGCAGCCTGAGCAATATGAGCGCGACGCCAGAAAAAGCTGATGACCTGATCGTTGTCGGCAAGATTTTTTCGGTTCACGGCGTTCGCGGCGAGGTGAAGGTCTTTTCCTTTACCGATCCGATAGAAAACCTGTTGGATTACCGCAACTGGACGCTTCGGCGCGAAGGCGTGGTCAAACAGGTCGAGCTGGTCAGTGGCCGTTCCACTCAAAAGGATCTGGTCGCCAAGCTCAAAGGCCTCGACGATCGTGATGAAGCCCGTCTTCTGAGCGGTTACGAGATTTGCATCTCGCGAAGCCTTTTGCCCGACCTGACCGACGACGAGTACTACTGGTACGAGTTGGTTGGTCTGAAAGTCATCAACCAGGACGAGCAATTGTTCGGCAAGGTTGATCACCTGTTGGAGACCGGCGCGAACGATGTATTGGTGGTCAAGCCCTGCGCAGGCAGCCTGGATGATCGCGAGCGGTTGTTGCCCTACACGGAGCAATGCGTGCTGGCAATCGACCTGGAGGCAGGCGAAATGAGGGTGGAATGGGACGCGGATTTCTAAGCAATGGCCAGCCTGCGCATAGAAGTCATCACGTTGTTCCCCGAGATGTTCTCGGCCATCAGTGAGTACGGCATTACCAGTCGTGCGGTCAAACAGGAGCTCTTGCAGCTGACCTGTTGGAATCCGCGAGATTACACGACGGATCGACATCACACTGTGGACGATCGCCCGTTTGGCGGTGGTCCGGGCATGGTGATGAAGATCAAGCCCCTGGAAGATGCTCTGGTTCAGGCCAAGGCAGCAGCCGGGGAGGCGGCGAAGGTGATTTACCTGTCCCCCCAAGGCCGTCAACTGAATCAGTCGGCGGTACGCGAGTTGGCAACATCGGATGCATTGATCCTGATTGCCGGCCGCTATGAAGGCATTGACGAGCGTTTTATTGAGGCTCATGTCGATGAAGAGTGGTCGATTGGCGACTATGTATTGTCTGGCGGCGAGCTGCCGGCCATGGTCCTGATCGATGCGGTTACACGACTGCTGCCTGGAGCTTTAGGGCATGCGGACTCCGCCGAGGAAGATTCCTTTACGGATGGTCTGCTGGATTGCCCGCACTACACCCGACCTGAGGTGTATGCGGATCAGCGTGTACCCGACGTGTTGCTGAGTGGCAACCACGCGCACATCCGGCGTTGGCGTTTACAGCAGTCCCTTGGTCGGACCTATGAACGACGCGCCGATCTTCTGGAAAGCCGCTCGCTTTCTGGAGAAGAGAAGAAGCTGCTCGAGGAATACATCCGCGAGCGGGACGATAGTTAACAACGTATCGATGGTAGATCCGACGATTTACCTTAGGAGCACAGCATGACCAACAAAATCATCCTTGCACTCGAAGCAGAGCAGATGAGCAAAGAAATCCCTGCCTTTGCCCCGGGCGACACCATTGTCGTTCAGGTGAAAGTGAAGGAAGGCGATCGTTCCCGTCTGCAAGCGTTCGAAGGCGTTGTAATCGCCAAGCGTAACCGCGGCGTGAACAGTGCGTTCACCGTTCGTAAAATCTCCAACGGTGTTGGCGTAGAACGTACTTTCCAGACCTACTCCCCGCAAATCGACAGCATGGCTGTCAAGCGTCGCGGTGACGTACGTAAAGCCAAGCTGTACTACCTGCGCGACCTGTCGGGTAAAGCAGCTCGCATCAAGGAAAAACTGGTTTAATCCCAGTCTCCGATGCAGAAAAAAGCAGCCTACGGGCTGCTTTTTTGTTGCCTGCGATTTATTCATCCCGGTTTCGCGGGATGATGCGGAATCGGGTCACTGCGTTCGATGGCTGTGGGGTTGGGAATCGATGGCCCGGACAACACAGAACGGTTCCTTGAATTGACGCGCTGTGAAAGACTGACCGCCATTTTCCGTTCACTCGTTATTTGCGTGCCCATGCCTGCCATCGACCATCCGCTGATTGACCAGTTTCTCGACGCCCTGTGGCTGGAAAAAGGCCTGTCCGATAACACCCGCGATGCCTATCGCAGTGATCTGGCACTGTTCAACGGCTGGTTGCAGGAAAAACACCTGGAACTGATCAACGCCGGTCGCGAGCTGATCCTCGATCACCTGGCCTGGCGTCTGGAGCAGAATTACAAACCCCGCTCCACCGCGCGATTTCTCTCCGGTGTTCGTGGCTTTTATCGCTATCTGCTGCGAGAAAAATTGATCTCGGTCGACCCGACTTTGCGCGTGGACATGCCGCAAATGGGCCGACCACTGCCCAAATCCCTGTCGGAGGCCGATGTCGAAGCGCTGCTCGCGGCACCGGATCTGAGCGAAGCCATCGGCCAGCGCGATCGCGCCATGCTCGAAGTGCTGTACGCCTGTGGCTTGCGGGTGACTGAGCTGGTGAGCCTGACGCTGGAGCAGGTCAACCTGCGCCAGGGTGTGCTGCGCGTCATGGGCAAGGGCAGCAAGGAGCGCCTGGTGCCGATGGGCGAGGAGGCGATTGTCTGGGTCGAGCGATACCTGCGCGATGGTCGCAGCGAACTGCTCGGCGGGCGCCCCAGCGATGTGCTGTTCCCCAGCCTGCGCGGCGAGCAGATGACCCGGCAGACCTTCTGGCACCGCATCAAGCATCAGGCCAAGGTCGCCGGGATCGGCAAGTCCCTGTCGCCGCACACGTTGCGCCACGCCTTCGCCACTCACTTGCTCAACCACGGTGCGGACTTGCGGGTGGTGCAGATGCTGCTGGGGCACAGCGATCTGTCGACCACGCAGATTTACACCCATGTCGCCCGGGCACGGTTGCAGGACCTGCATGCCAAACATCACCCGCGTGGCTGAACCAGGAAGCCGGAAGTCTTGCGACAGGCGCATTCGGCCATGCAGGCCTTATGTGTTAGGCTTTGCCGGTTTGCACGATGGGCGGTTATGACCCGGTGTTCCGGCACGGGCGTTCTGATCGTTCCATTTGTCCGCCTTCAGGAGTTCTCATGCGTCTGACCCAGATTTTCGCCGCCGCAGCCATTGCGTTGGTCAGCACCTTTGCCGTCGCCGATGATGCGGCCGACAAAGCCATCCGCCAGAGCCTGGAAAACCTCCAGCTCGACGTGCCGGTGGACACCATCACCGCCAGCCCGCTGCCGGGCCTGTACGAAGTCAAGCTCAAGGGCAGCCGCGTGCTCTACGCCAGCGCCGACGGCCAGTACATCGTTCAGGGCTACATGTTCCAGCTCAAGGACGGTAAACCGGTCAACCTGACCGAGAAGACCGAGCGCCTGGGCATTTCCAAACTGATCAATGCGATCCCGGTGGCCGAAACCGTGGTCTATCCGGCCGTGGGCGAAACCAAGTCCCACATCACCGTGTTCACCGACACCACGTGCCCGTACTGCCACAAGCTGCATGCCGAAGTGCCGGAGCTGAACAAGCGCGGCATCGAAGTGCGTTATGTCGCGTTCCCGCGCCAGGGCCTGGGTTCGCCGGGTGACGAGCAACTGCAAGCGGTGTGGTGCTCCAAAGACAAGAAGTCGGCCATGGACAAAATGGTCGACGGCAAGGAAATCAAGGCCGCCAAGTGCGATAACCCGGTTTCCAAGCAGTTCGCCCTCGGTCAGTCGATCGGTGTGAACGGCACGCCGGCCATCGTTTTGGCTGACGGACAAGTCATCCCGGGCTACCAGCCTGCGCCACAAGTCGCCAAACTGGCGCTGGGCGCGAAGTAAATTCGCATCGTCACGGGCAGCCGTTGACGAGCGTGGTCCGGTGGCAGCATTGCCGGGCCATCAATGAGAGCCGCGAACCTGCGGTTGTTTTCACGGCCGGCCTCGTGTCGGCCGTTTTATGGGGAGTTCACAGTGAAACCGGTCAAAGTAGGCATCTGTGGGTTAGGGACCGTCGGTGGCGGAACCTTCAACGTACTTCAGCGCAACGCCGAGGAAATTGCTCGTCGTGCCGGGCGTGGAATCGAAGTGGCACAAATTGCCATGCGCACGCCAAAGCCTCAGTTCCAGACGACCGGTATTGCGATTACCAACGATGTCTTCGAAGTGGCCACGAACCCTGAGATCGACATCGTCATAGAGCTGATGGGCGGCTATACCGTTGCCCGCGAGCTGGTACTCAAGGCCATCGAGAATGGCAAGCATGTGGTCACCGCGAACAAGGCTCTGATTGCCGTTCACGGTAATGAAATTTTCGCCAAGGCACGTGAGAAAGGCGTCATCGTGGCGTTCGAAGCGGCCGTGGCCGGTGGCATTCCGGTGATCAAGGCGATCCGCGAAGGCCTGTCCGCCAACCGTATCAACTGGGTGGCCGGGATCATCAACGGCACCGGCAACTTCATCCTCACCGAAATGCGCGAGAAGGGTCGCACCTTCGAAGACGTGCTGGCCGAAGCCCAGGCGCTGGGTTATGCCGAAGCCGATCCGACCTTCGACGTTGAAGGCATCGACGCCGCGCATAAGCTGACGATCCTGGCCTCGATCGCGTTCGGCATTCCGCTGCAATTCGACAAGGCTTACACCGAAGGCATCACCAAGCTGACCACCGCCGACGTGAACTACGCCGAAGCCCTGGGCTACCGCATCAAGCACCTCGGCGTGGCCCGCAGCACGGCTGCCGGCATCGAGTTGCGCGTCCACCCGACGCTGATCCCGGCCGATCGTCTGATCGCCAACGTCAACGGCGTGATGAACGCGGTGATGGTCAACGGCGACGCTGCCGGTTCGACCCTGTTCTACGGCGCTGGCGCCGGCATGGAGCCGACCGCTTCGTCGGTGATCGCCGACCTGGTGGACGTGGTTCGCGCCATGACCTCCGACCCGGAAAACCGCGTTCCGCACCTGGCCTTCCAGCCGGATTCGCTGTCGGCCCATCCGATCCTGCCGATCGAAGCCTGCGAAAGCGCTTACTACCTGCGCATCCAGGCCAAGGACCATCCGGGCGTTCTGGCCCAGGTGGCGAGCATCCTGTCGGAGCGTGGCATCAACATCGAGTCGATCATGCAGAAGGAAGTCGAGGAGCACGATGGCCTGGTGCCGATGATCCTGCTGACCCATCGTGTGCTGGAGCAGCACATCAACGACGCCATCGCCGCCCTCGAAGCGCTGGCGGGTGTGGTCGGTCCGGTTGTGCGGATCCGTGTCGAGTCCCTGAACTAAGCCGTTATCGAGCACCGGGTCCGCGTGGCCCGGTGCTGCGAACACTGTCCATTGGAGTCAGTCATGCGTTACATCAGTACCCGCGGCCAGGCACCGGCCCTGAATTTCGAAGACGTCCTGCTGGCTGGCCTTGCCACCGACGGTGGTCTGTACGTCCCGGAAAACCTGCCACGCTTCACCCAGGAAGAAATCGCTTCCTGGGCGGGCCTGCCGTACCACGAACTGGCCTTCCGGGTGATGCGTCCGTTCGTGACCGGCAGCATCCCGGATGCCGATTTCAAAAAGATCCTTGAAGAAACCTACGGTGTGTTCTCGCACAACGCCGTCGCGCCGTTGCGCCAACTGAACGGCAACGAATGGGTGATGGAGCTGTTCCACGGCCCGACCCTGGCGTTCAAGGACTTCGCCCTGCAACTGCTCGGTCGCCTGCTCGACTACGTGCTGGAAAAGCGCGGCGAGCGCGTGGTGATCGTCGGTGCCACCTCCGGTGATACCGGCTCGGCGGCCATCGAAGGTTGCAAGCACTGCGAAAACGTCGACATCTTCATCCTGCACCCGCACAACCGTGTGTCCGAAGTGCAGCGCCGGCAGATGACCACCATCCTCGGTGAAAACATCCACAACATCGCCATCGAAGGCAACTTCGACGACTGCCAGGAAATGGTCAAGGCGAGTTTCGCCGACCAGAGCTTCCTCAAGGGCACGCGTCTGGTCGCGGTGAACTCGATCAACTGGGCGCGGATCATGGCCCAGATCGTTTACTACTTCCACGCAGCGCTGCAATTGGGCGGCCCGGCGCGTTCGGTGTCGTTCTCGGTGCCGACCGGCAACTTCGGCGACATCTTCGCCGGCTACCTGGCACGCAACATGGGTCTGCCGATCAACCAGTTGATCGTCGCCACCAACCGCAATGACATCCTGCACCGCTTCATGAGCGGCAACCAGTACGTCAAGGAAACCCTGCACGCCACCCTGTCGCCGTCGATGGACATCATGGTGTCGTCGAACTTCGAACGCCTGCTGTTCGACCTGCACGGTCGCAACGGCGCGGCGATTGCCGGGCTGATGGACTCGTTCAAGCAGGGCGGCGGCTTCAGCGTCGAACAGGAACGCTGGACCGAAGCACGCAAGCTGTTCGACTCCCTGGCCGTGGACGATGCGCAAACCTGCGAAACCATCGCCGAAGTCTTTGCCCAGACCGGTGAAGTGCTGGATCCGCACACCGCCATCGGCGTGAAGGCCGCGCGTGAATGCCGTCGCAGCCTGGACATCCCGATGGTGATTCTGGGAACGGCCCACCCGGTCAAATTCCCTGACGCGGTGGAAAAGGCCGGTGTAGGAAAAGCTCTCGAACTCCCTGCACATCTTTCTGATTTGTTTGAGAGAGAAGAGCGCTGCACCGTTCTGGCAAATGAGCTGAAAGCCGTGCAGGCCTTTGTCAGCCAGCATGGCAATCGCGGCAAGCCGCTTTAAGCCCGAAAAGCTGTCACATTTTGAAGCCCGTCTCCTGACGGGCTTTTTTGTTTCTGCTGCCACACTGCTCGGGTTTTCACCCTTGAAGGACGGGTGACTCCATCACGAAGGAAGTGGCAATGCTGTTTGAAAGAGCAATGAAATCGACGCTTGGCCGGTTGTGTCTGGTGCTGGTGTTGGGGGCAACACCCGGGAGCGAGGCCGCGCAACTGGCGCTGCATGATCAGGAGCCACTCAACGTCGCTCCGATCGAACTGGATGAGGCGGAGTACCAGTGGATTCGGGATCACCCCGAGGTGACTGTCGCGGCGGTGCAATACCCGCTGTATCTGTTCCTGGATGAACACGGTCACTGGAGCGGTCTGAACAACGATGTCCTGCGGCGCATCAGCGCCATGACCGGCCTGCGATTCGTCTATCAGGAATCGTTTTCCACCGATCAGATGCTCGAACGCCTGGAGAGCGGAGCGGCGGACATCAGCACGACCCTGGCGATGAACGATCAGCGCAAGGCGTTCCTGGATTTCAGTCATGCCTTTGGCGGGGCTGGCTGGGTGTTCGTCGGGCGCCGGGGGGCACCCGAGGTGAACGCCCTGGAGCAACTGGCCAAGCGGGTACTGGTGCTTCCGGCCAGGCATGCACTGGAAGATTCCATACGTCGCGATTACCCCGCCATCGAAGTCCGTTCGGTAAAGACCTATGCCGAAGCCCGGGCGCTGGTCGAAAGCGGTGAGGCTTACGCCACCATTGAGAACGAGACGGGCGCCCAACTCTATCCATCGGGTCTGCTCAAGGTCGGTGCCCTGGTCGAGGGCAAGTGGGAGGCCGATCACCTGGCCGTGCGTAAGGGCCAGCCCGAGCTGCTGAGTATCCTTAACAAGGCGCTGGAGGCGTTCCACGCCAGCGAACTGCGCGCGATCCGCATGAAATGGCTGAGCGGCGTCGTGCCTGCTGCTGTGCCGACGCTCTGGCAACGCCTTACGCAATGGGGCTGTTGGGGCATGCTGGTGGTCAGCGTGTTCGGGGTGTTGTCGTTGCTGTGGAACCGTCGGCTGACCGCCGAGGTCAAGCAGCGCTGTGACGTGGAGCGCAACCTGAGTGACCAGTTGGCATTTCAGCGCGCGTTGATCGACGCCATGCCGGACCCGGTGTTCGTGCGGGATTTGCAGGGGCGTCTGATCCTGTGCAACAGAAGTTACGAGGAGGCGTTGTCGGTTCGTTTCGATCAGGTGCAGGGACGCCTGTTGATCGAGGTCGACGCGTTGCCGGAGTCGACCGCGCGAATGCTGCACGGTGAATTCATGATCCAGCTGCGCACGCGCAAGACGCGTTTCAGCACGCGCCAGTTGCTGTTCAAGAGCGGCGTGCATGAGGTCTATCAGTGGACGGTGCCGTTTTTCAGTGCCGACGGCGAGTTACGCGGGCTGGTGGGAGGCTGGACGGATATCACCCAGCGCAGGGCGGAAAGCGGTTGTCAGTGTCTGCTTTGAAAATCAGAAAATTCCTATGCAAAGCACCTCCTTTTCCGATGGGAGGCCCGGATTGGCTGCCCTACAGTGATCGCCAATTGCGGTGAGACGCCGCGTTTGCCGTTGCAGAGGTCGCCATGCGCTCGCTTAAAGTCCTGATTCTCGAACCCAATCCCTTCCAGTTGATGGCCCTGCATCAGATGCTCAATGCAATCGGCATTTATGACGTGCTGACGGCGCCGACCCTGACCTCGGCGCTAACCTCGCTGGAGCGGCGCGGGGCGGTCGACATCGTGATTTGCGATCCGCAATTGAAGGGCGGGGAAGGCATGGCGTTGATTCGCCATGTGGCGCTGGAGCGGGCGACGCAGTCGGTGATCCTGCTGGGCAACGTGGCGCCGAGCCTGCTCAGTGACCTGCGCAGGCTGTTGCAGGATCATCAACTGCACTTGCTGGGTTGGTTGCATACGCCGGTGTCGGCGGTCCTGATGAGGGCGCTGCTGGACACTTACCTGCAGCAACGAGTGCAGGTCGTCGGCGTCTGAGGGCGTGGTTGTTTTTCTGTCATCTTCACTCGGCATGCTCTGACAGGACGGTGTCTTTCCAGGGTGCAGCCCGACGATCAGAACTTTCTTCTCGGGCCGGTGGTCATTTACTGTGAGCACGCCCCAGGCACTTTGTTTTCGGACTAATGAGTGGAGATCGAGATGGAAAGTATCAGTCTATTGCTCGGTGAGGCTCTAAGCCCGTATCAGGTGACGTTGACCCCTTGCGGTGCCCATGGCGAATGCCTGGTCACCTTGAGGAACGGCAGCGGTGCCATTGCGGTGGAACGCGAATTCAATCAAGCGCAGTTGAGCGACAAACGCCAGCTGACCGATGTGGTCGATGGTCTGCACCGAGACGTGCTGATTGCCGAAGGCCGGCTTGAGCCTTGTGTGATCGCAGCGCTGCGCAACGCCGCCGGGGACAAGCAACCACTGGTTGTCTGAAACGGATTTGTATTTTGTGGGAACCTTCCTGCATCCCGGTCAGTCAGACCCCATAACAGCAGGATCAAGCATTGTGCTCCGGTGCTTGTCGCTTGCTGCTACGGGTCTTTGATACAGGCCACGTTTAACCCCGAGTCGTCTCCCCACTTCTCGGGGTTTCTTTTTGCCCGGATTTCACTGCGCGGCCTGTTGTTCGAAGAATATCCGCGACTGCTCCAGGTAATCCGTGCGCATGTCCGGGTCCAGCCATTCGGCATAGCTTTGATCCACCGGCTCGTGGGGCAGCGTGCGCAGCAGGTGGTTGATTTCATGGATCGCCTGCCGTCCCTGGGTGGTGTCGGTGCATGCGATGTGGGTCGACAGGTATTTGCCCGTGCCCTGAACCGGAAAGAACACCAGCCCGTTTTCGTCAATATCGGCCTGCAGCGCCTGATAGCGAATCTCCGGCCAGTAGCCCAGGACCACCTGCAGGCGCCCCAGATGTTGCATCGACAGCAGATTGCGCAATGCGTCATTTCCGTAGTGTGGGGTCAGTGAACCGCTGGGTGCCTGTTTCAGCAGTTCATCCAGATAACCGCCATAACTGCGTTCAGCCACCACGCCGACTTTTCTCTCGCCGTTTGCCAGAAAGGCCTTCAGGTCGACTTCGCCATCAACGAGAAACGGCTCCAGCACTGCGCGATCTTTCTGACGAACCACCAGACCATTGCTGACAGCGCGAAACGCCGGAATGGAAAAGACCATCCATTGCGCCCGTTCCTTGTTCCACAGCAGCGAGGGGTCACAGGCGAAGGGGTTTTCGTGCAGCATCTGCATGCCGCGAGCGCGGTTGACCCGCATCAGGGTATGTTCGTACTGCGGCATGCCGGCAATCAGCATCGGCAGCAATTGATCGACGACCCCCTGGCCTTTTTTCGGGCCTTCGAAAATCGTCAGTGGCGGGAGGTCGCGCAACAGCCAGATCAGCGTCGGTTTAGCCTCGGCCCAGGCCGGCAGGATCAACAGAAAAAGCAGGCCGAACGACCGCCACGTCCACCAGTGGTGGGCGCGGTTGCTGGCGGAGGGCTGCCGGTGCTTCAGCTTAAATGGCTCCGTCTTCGCGCAGCCGGGCGATCTGCTTCTCGTCGTAGCCAAGATCGTGGAGTACCTGCGCATTGTGTTCACCGAGCGTGGGGCCGACCCATTCGGACGAGCCGGGTGTCTCAGAGAGTTTCGGCACAATGCCCGGCATCTTGAAGGGTTTGCCGTCCGGTAGCCTGGCGTGGAGGAACATTTCCCGCGCCAGGTATTGTGGATCGTTGAACATGTCTTCGGCGCTGAAGATCCGGCTGGCCGGCACATCGGCCTGGTTCAACAGATCGAGCACGCTCTGCAGCGGCAGCGAATTGACCCAGCGGTCGATCACCCCGTACAGCTCGTCGCGGCGGGCATCGCGCCCGTCGTTGCTCGCCAGGGCCGGGTCGTTGGCCAGGTCTTCGCGGCCGATAATCAGCATGAAGCGCTTGAAGATCGCATCGCCGTTGGCGCCGATCTGCACATGCTTTCCGTCGGCGCTGGTGTGGATCGACGAGGGCGTGATGCCGGGCATGATGTTACCGGTGCGCTCGCGGATGAAACCGAACACGTCGAACTCCGGGACCATGCTTTCCATCATGGCGAAGATGGCTTCGTACAGCGCCACATCGACGACCTGGCCGAGACCGCCATTGACCTCACGATGACGCAGAGCCATCAAGGCACCGATCACGCCCCACAGCGCGGCGATCGAGTCGCCGATGGAAATCCCGGTGCGCACCGGCGGGCGGTCGTCGAACCCGGTGATGTAGCGTAGCCCGCCCATGGATTCGCCGACCGCGCCGAAACCGGGTTGATCCTTCATCGGCCCGGTCTGGCCGAAGCCGGAGAGGCGCACCATGACCAGTTTCGGATTCAGTGCGTGCAGGGTTTCCCAGCTCAGGCCGAGCTTTTCCAGTACACCGGGGCGGAAGTTCTCGATCAGGATGTCGGCTTCGCCCAACAGCTTTTTCAGGATCGCCAAACCGTCGGGGTGTTTCAGGTTCAGGGTCAGGGATTTTTTGTTGCGTGCCTGGACGAACCACCACAGCGAGGTGCCCTCATACAATTTGCGCCACTTGCGCAGTGGATCGCCGCCGTCCGGCGACTCGATCTTGATCACTTCGGCGCCGAACTCGCCGCAGATGCGCGAGGCAAACGGCCCGGCAATCAATGTACCCAGTTCAATGACTTTCAGACCACTGAGCGGTTTGTTGGCGAACGGCATGGGAAATCCTGTAGGACAAGGCTGATCGGATAGAGCGTTTTAACATAGCCGGCTGTCAGTCGCGCAAGGTTGATCGCCATCAATTCGTTGATTGCCTACGGCATCGGTTAGACTTGCCGACTTTCCCCGTCTCAAGAAGCCCGTTCATGGCCCAGCCGTCCACCACCTACAAATACGAACTGAACCTCACCGACCTCGACCGTGGCGTCTACGAGACCGTGAAGCAGACCATCGCCCGTCACCCTTCGGAAACCGAAGAGCGCATGACCGTGCGACTGCTGGCCTACGCCCTCTGGTACAACGAACTGCTGTCGTTTGGCCGTGGTCTGTCGGACGTGGATGAACCTGCATTGTGGGAAAAGAGCCTGGACGACCGTGTCCTGCACTGGATCGAAGTCGGCCAGCCGGACGCCGATCGCCTGACCTGGTGCTCGCGTCGCACCGAGCGCACCAGCCTGCTGGCCTACGGCAGCCTGCGGGTCTGGGAAGGCAAGGTGATCCCGGCGATCAAGACCTTGAAGAACGTCAACATCGCCGCTGTTCCTCAGGAAGTGCTGGAGACCCTGGCCAAGGACATGCCCCGCGTCATCAAGTGGGACGTGATGATTAGCGAAGGGACGATCTTCGTCACCGACGATCGTGGTCAGCACGAAGTGCAGCTGGAATGGTTGCAGGGCGAGCGCGGCTGAGGCTGCATCACTCCCGGAAAAATCCCACATATTTTAGAGAAGCTCCTGTCACACCATGCGTATCGAACCTCGCCAGTTGCCCGCCACCCTGCCATTTCTCGGTGACCTGCCACCGCTGCTGACCCGCCTGTACGCGGCGCGGGGCGTGCAGTCCGAGGTGGAGCTGGACAAGAGCCTGGCGCGGCTGATCCCGTTCCAGCAGCTCAAGGGCATCGATGCGGCGGTGGATCTGCTGGTGACGGCGCTGGAGCAGCGCCAGCGCATCCTGATCGTTGGCGATTTCGACGCCGACGGCGCCACGGCGAGTACCGTGGGCATGCTCGGTTTGCGCCTGCTGGGCGCGGCGCATGTCGACTATCTGGTGCCGAACCGCTTTGAATACGGTTACGGTCTGACCCCGGAAATCGTCGAAGTCGCGCTGACCCGCGAGCCGCAGTTGCTGATCACGGTCGACAACGGCATTTCCAGCGTCGACGGCGTGGCCGCCGCCAGACGTGCCGGGCTCAAGGTTCTGATCACTGACCACCACTTGCCCGGCGATGAACTGCCGCAGGCGGATGCGCTGGTCAATCCGAACCAGCCGGGTTGCGAATTTCCGAGCAAGGCGTTGGCCGGGGTCGGGGTGATTTTCTATGTGTTGATGGCGTTGCGCGCGCGTCTGCGCAGCCTCGGCTGGTACGAGAGCAAACCGCAACCGAACATCGGCGAACTGCTGGATCTGGTGGCGCTGGGCAGCGTCGCCGACGTGGTGCCGCTGGACGCCAACAACCGGATTCTGGTGCATCAGGGGCTGGAACGGATTCGCGCCGGGCGCGCGCGGCCGGGGATCAAGGCCATCCTCGAAGTCGCCAAGCGTGACGCCTCGCGCATCACTTCCACCGACCTGGGGTTCATCGTCGGCCCGCGCCTGAACGCCGCCGGACGCCTGGATGACATGAGCCTGGGCATCGAATGCCTGCTGACCCATGACGCCACGCTGGCGCGGGAAATGGCCGCGCAACTGGACGGCATGAACCAGGACCGCAAATCCATCGAGCAGGGCATGCAGCGTGAGGCGCTGGCTCAGCTCAAGGACTTGCCGGTCGAGTCGATGCCATTCGGCCTGTGCCTGTTCGATCCGGAATGGCACCAGGGCGTCATCGGCATCCTCGCCTCGCGGATGAAAGAGCGTTATCACCGCCCGACCATCGCCTTTGCCGATGCTGGCGACGGCCTGCTCAAGGGCTCGGGACGCTCGGTGCAGGGCTTCCATATTCGCGATGCGTTGAGCGTGGTGGCGGCGCAGCACCCGGAGTTGATCAGCAAGTACGGCGGCCACGCGATGGCGGCCGGTCTGACCTTGCCGCAGGAGAATTTTCCGTTGTTCGCCGAGGCATTCGACGCCGAAGTGCGTAGGCAACTTCGCGAAGAAGACCTCACCGGACGCCTGCTGTCGGACGGCACCCTGGCAGTCGAGGAGTTTCACCTCGAACTGGCCCGCGCCCTGCGTCACGCCGGTCCCTGGGGCCAGCATTTCCCGGAGCCGCTGTTTCACGGCGTGTTCCAGTTGGTGGAGCAGCGGGTGGTCGGCGAGCGGCACCTGAAAGTGGTGCTGAAGAGCGAGTGTGGTTCGGTGAAGCTCGACGGTATTGCCTTCGGCATCGACCGCGACATCTGGCCGAATCCGACGATCAAATGGGTGGAACTGGCCTACAAACTCGATCTCAACGAGTTTCGCGGCAATGAAACCGTGCAACTGATGATTGCCCACATCGAACCGCGTTGAGTCCTTCGTGAGCAGGCCCGCTCCCACAGGTCATGTACCGGCCGGGTGGGAGTGGGCTTGCCTGCCAAAGCGGCATTTCAGACACCGAATCACTCGGAACCCTCCGTCATCCCCGGATGTCGACTAGGCTCTAAGCACTGCTTGATTGGCCTTGTGACGTCTTGTCGAATTTTTTGCCCGCGGGGGCGGGTGCTGCACCTTTTTCCTGTCACTCGTCGACTATTCAAACAGAACCCTGGAGCCTGCCCACTGATTCGAGAGGTGCCCCATGAGTCTGCTGCTTGAACCCTTTACCCTTCGCCAACTGACCCTGTCCAACCGCATCGCCGTCTCGCCCATGTGCCAGTATTCCAGCGTCGACGGCCTGGCCAACGACTGGCATCTGGTACATCTCGGCAGCCGCGCGGTGGGCGGTGCCGGCCTGGTGTTCACGGAAGCCACGGCGGTTACCGCCGACGGGCGGATCACCGCCGAAGACCTTGGCTTGTGGAACGACGAACAGATCGCACCGCTGCAACGCATCACCCGTTTCATCACCGCCCAGGGCGCGGTGGCCGGCATTCAACTGGCCCACGCCGGGCGCAAGGCCAGCACCCATCGCCCGTGGATCGGCAAGCATGGCAGCGTCAAACCGGACGATGGCGGCTGGACCCCGGTCGGGCCATCGCCGATTGCCTTCGATCCGCAACACACACAACCGAAACAACTGGATGAGGGGCAGATCGCCGAGGTCATCCAGGCCTTTGTCGATGCCGCCAAACGCGCGTTGACCGCCGGTTTCAAAGTCGTGGAAGTCCATGCGGCGCACGGTTATCTGTTGCACCAGTTTCTTTCGCCCTTGAGTAATCAGCGCCGTGATCAGTACGGCGGGTCCTTTGAAAATCGCATCCGCCTGGTGCTGCAAGTCACCGAAGCCGTGCGCGCGGTATGGCCGGAGGAATTGCCGGTGTTCGTGCGGGTGTCGGCCACCGATTGGGTCGAGGACGGCTGGAACCCGGATGAAACCGTAGAGCTGGCGCGACGCCTGAAAGCCTTGGGGACCGACCTGATCGACGTCTCGTCCGGCGGCACGGCGGCGAACGCGGAAATTCCGGTCGGACCGGGTTACCAGACACGCTTCGCCGAACGGGTGCGCAAGGAGTCAGGTGTCGCCACTGGCACCGTGGGCATGATTACCGAGCCGGCGCAGGCCGAACACATTCTGCGTACCTGCCAGGCCGACATCATCTTCCTCGCCCGCGAACTGCTGCGCGATCCGTACTGGCCGCTGCACGCCGATGACGACCTGGGCGGGCGCAAGGCGACCTGGCCGGCTCAGTATCAACGGGCGACCCATCGCGATCAGCCGATTCATGAGTCTGATTTGCGCGATTGAGTGAACGCCAGACAGCAAAAAGCCCCAGCCAGTGATGGTTGGGGCTTTTTGCTTGATGGAGGCAGCGACGCCGTCTCGGCGTCTCAGACCCTTACGGGTATTTGCGCTTGTCCGGCGCCGGCGGGAAATACTGGTACAGCCAGGTTTCGCTCAGCGTGCGGTCGTTGGTGCGGATGAACAGCCGCAGCTCCACCGGATCCGTGCTGTCGTTGGTTGGATACCAGTCGAACAGAATCCGGTAACCCTTGATCTCGTCCAGCACCAGCACGCTGAAGTCCTGCACCTTGCCGTTGGAGCAAGTCACCACCGGCTCGATCCCGGTGCCCTGCGGCAAGCGCTCCAGACCGCCGCCGGTGAAGTCCACGGCAAAACGCCGCGCCCAGACCGGCGGGTAATGCTCGCCCGGTGCCCAGCCTTCGGTGAACCCGCCCATGCCGGAACGGGTCGCGTGTACCCGCGCCAGCGGCGTGCCGACCGGTGGCAAGGCGCTCCAGTAGAGCTTGTAGCCGTAGTTCAGCGAGTCGCCGGCGGCCACCGGTTTTTTCGGTGTCCAGAACGCGACGATGTTATCCAGCGTCTCGCCGGTTGTCGGAATTTCCAGCAGATCGACGGAGCCTTCGCCCCAGGCGGTCGTAGGTTCTACCCACAGGCTCGGGCGCCGGCTGTACCAGTCGACGGTGTCCTGATAGTTGGCGAATTCGTGGTCAGTCTGCACCAGGCCGAACCCCTTCGGATCCTTGTCGGCGAAGGCGTTGAATTGCAGGGTCGCCGGGTTGTTCAGCGGGCGGCAGATCCACTCGCCGTTGCCGCGCCACATGGCCAGGCGGTCGGAGTCGTGGATTTGCGGGTGGATGGTGTCGCACATGCGGCGTTCGTGCGTGCCGCAACTGAACATGCTGGTCATCGGCGCGATGCCCAGTTGTTCGATGGCGGTGCGCGCATTGATGTGGGCGTCGATTTCCATCACCACGCGCTCGGCCTGGCAATCGATGTCGAAACGATAGGCACCGGTGGCGCTCGGCGAGTCGAGCAGGGCGTAGACCACGAAACGGGTGGCATTCTGATCCGGGGTCTCGAACCAGAACTTGGTGAAGTCAGGGAATTCCTCGCGCTTCTTGGCGTAGGTATCGACGGCCAGACCGCGCGCCGAGAGGCCATATTGGCCAGTGGCGTCCACCGCGCGGAAGTAGCTCGCGCCGAGGAACGACACCACGTCATGGCGATCCAGCTCCGGCGCCTTGAACAGCTTGAAGCCGGCAAACCCCAGGTCGCCCTTGAGCTGCTGGGTGTCGACCGAAGTGTTTTCGTAGTTGAACAGTTTCGGGCGGAAGTGCACTTCACGCGCGGTGCGGGTCTTGGGATCGACGCTGTACATGCGCACCGGCTGGCGGAAACCCATGCCGACGTGGAAAAACTGCACGTCGAGCTGACCCTTGTTTTCCTTCCAGAGTGAATGCTCGCCGTCGTAGCGGATCGCGTTGAAGTTCTGCGGGGTCATGGTCGCCAGGGTCGGCGGCAACACCTGTTTGGTGTCCTGATAAGCCGTGCCGGCCAGTTGCTTGGCCTGGCGCTTGAGCGCTTCGAAATCGAACGCCTGGGCTTCACCGTCGGCGGCACCGCCCTCGGCGGCCCAGGCACGGGCGGCGAGCAGGCCGGAGGCCGAGAGGCCGGTGTAAGCCGCAATGGCCATCGACGCTTTGAGCAAATTCCTGCGGTGCATAAATACAACCTGTCGTGAGCAATCCCGCGCCGTTCCTGGCACGTACTGGATCAGAAATTACGGTTCGGACAAGCCTTCGGCCAAACGCTATGGACTATACACAGATGCCCGCTAGCTTAATCCGTTCGCCGGCTTTGCAAAATTCGTAGATAGCAAAGCCGAAGTGTCTCAATGAAACAAGACGTTACGGTTAAACATCCGACAGGGTTTTCTGATTTAGAGGGCATTTCTGCTTTTCTCGACTAATTACTCTAAAAACCACTTTTCAGCGTCGATTTAATTTCTATCCTATGGGCATCACCGGTTCGACTTATCCAGCCGGTAGGGCTCAAATCGCTGCTGAAAAGGAGCAGGGCGATGCGGTTTTCCAGACATTCTTGACGTATCAGAGAAGGACATCGTCCATGGCAAAAGTACAAGGCATCACCGAAATGCTGGGCATCTTTCCTTGCCTTTCAAACGTGCGGCGAAGGCGCCGGCTCAGTCCTGATGAACTGAAACTGGTGGAGCGGTATCGGGAGTTGTCGGAAAGCGACCGGATCGCGATGCGGTATCTGGTGGATGCGATGCGGAGTGTTTCGCGGTTTTGAGAGAGGGTTACCGTGAAAGCCATTTGGCTTTCACGGTAACCAGATCAATCAACTTACCCGCATCAGCATCGGCGAGGCCGACATTGATTGCGTGCAGATGCTCGGCAACCGCGCATTGTTTGAGGAATTTTTGCAGGTAGTCTTCAGCAAAACCCTCGTCGCTCGGGATGATTTCGAGAATGGGCGGTAGTGCAGGGATGGCGTTGTGCATCTGTTCGGGACTCGGTCAGAAATTGGTCGAGGTAGAGGGTGAACATTGAAGGGGGCGGACTCTGGAGTTCGCCCCCTTTTTCATTGGCCCAAGTGAGGCCGTCAGCTGCACGTCCCCGATGCCTGATATGGCTGCTGGCCGAGTATCAACTCAGGCATATCACGCCATTTCACCCAGGCCTGTTGTTGCCAGTGCAACAGCGGGACGGTGACGCCGGCCCAATGCACTGAACTCAGACTCGGGCCGTTCTGCTCAGGTGTTGAGCCGGTTTCTCGCAACATCGGAATGACTTCATTGCTCAGCCATTCGCGCAGGTTGCGGTTTTCCGGGATGAAATGGTGGACCAGAAGCGCGTAAACGCCGGATTCGCTGACCATCGGTGTTTCTACAACTTCGCCGTCCTTGCGCAGCTGGACGGTGCAGCGTTGGTCGGGGTCGAGTTTCAGGGTGACACGTGGGTTCAAGGGATGGCCCATCATGCGGCCCAGATCCTGAGCGCAGAACCAGGCTTGGTGATCGAGCAGGAGAGTGTGGAGGAAGCGGTTGTGGCGGGTGAAAACAGTAGGGATAAAGTGCGTCTGGGTTGCTGGTGAGTTTGGCGCGTGCATAGTCAATTTCTACTCCATGTTGAAATGAGAGCCGCCACTAATCCTTCGAAAGATTTGGGTGGCGAACCGTGCGGCGTTCGAAGTCGGAACATTCTCGATCAACATGGAAGCCGAGAGGCCCGCGCCACACGGTCCGCCATAACGCGAAACTGAAAGGCAAAAAGCCTCGGTTTCTATGGAGGACGCAGTTGCGCCATATTGATGATGTACCGGCTTCGACCCCGGGCCGCTGATTGGGCAGCGACGGGATAAAGCCTATCGGTCAGGCGCTAGCGGCGCCAAGTCTACTCTGTCGACGCAGTTCGTAGGAATTGATGGTTTGTCACGAAGGTGGCGTCTGTAGGAATTTCCTGTTTTTGCATGTCCCGCAGAGAGACTGCACCTGAGCCGCATTTTTTCCTTTATTTATTCGAATCCAAGGAATGAACTGCAGGTTTTCTCCATGCTGATCGAATTTTCAGTTTCCAATTACCGCTCGTTCCGAGACAGGCAAACCTTGTCCATGACGGCGAGCCCCCGTTTGAGCAAAACGCGCAACACGTTCAAATCACCCGTCCACGCGGAAAAGCTTCCCGACTTATTGAAGGTCGCCGCCATCTACGGTCCTAACGCTTCGGGCAAGTCATCCTTGATCCGGGCGATGGGTGTCGTGGGACGCTTGCTGGCGACTGCCGCCGGTTCCAATGACGAGGTGCTTCCCGCTTCTGCCTTTCGCTTCGATGACACGCTTAAAGAGGCCCCCAGCGTCTTTGAATACGACTTCATCCAGGACGGGATGCGTTATCGGTTCGTGCTCGGTTTGAATGCGCGACGAATTGTTCAGGAGCAGTTGCTCGTCTACCCCAAGGGCAAGGAAACGCTTCTGTATCACCGCCAGTTTGATGAGCATGGCGACCATTACATCTTTGGTAAAACCCTTGAAGGTGGCAAGGAGGTGCATAACGCCTGGCGCCGGCTGACCAATCCGAAAATGCTGTTTATTGCGCAGGCCGTGGCAAACAGCAGTGAAGAACTGAACCAGTTGCGGGCACCATTTGGCTGGTTTCAATCGGGTCTGTTGGTGATTGAACAAAACAACATGCCGGGGTTATCAACAGCCTCGATTCGGTTTCTGCAAATGGTCAAAAACCACACAGGCGATCTGCGTGATTTTCTAAGTGCACTGGATATTCCGGTATCGGCCATTCACCTCAGTTCAGAGGATGCAGCAGTGTGCCCGGACAATAGAAAACTGACTTTGAAAGAGTTTTTTGCAGCTGCGCAAAAGGACAAAGTGACTCTTACGCATTCCACGGTCTCGGGCGCTGCGCAATTCGACTTTTCGGAAGAATCATGCGGCACAAAGAACCTGATCGGCTTCTGGTTGCCCTGGTTCATGATGAATCAGGCCGGTGGCAGCGGGATTCTGTGTGTCGATGAACTGGACAGCAGTCTCCACCCCGAAATCGTCGCGGACTTGATCGGTAAACACCTCGACAGTGGTCTGCAAACGCAACTGATCTTCACCACACATGACACGCACTTGATGAATGAAAAGATTCTTCGCCGGGATCAGTTCTGGATAACGGAGCGTGATGCTCATGGCGCGACGAGTCTGTTTTCCGTTCACGACTTTGAAGGCCGGGAAAGCGAGGATGTGGAGAAGCGCTATTTCGAAGGTCGTTATCGCGGGTTACCGCTGCTCAGGCGAGGTTGAAGATGGGAAGTTCGAGCAAGTCGTTTGAACGCAAGGCGTCCCGTTTCAAGGCGCAACCCCGGGTGTTGGTGTTGTGTGAAGACAGCCAGTCCGGGAAGCGCTATCTGGAGGAGGCTGCGTTTTACTTCCGGGCCAGAGCGCAGGTTGAAATTGTGCATTGCGGTGTTACACATCCGAGCGGAATCGTTGAGCGGGCGATTGTGCGCCAAGACTGTTTCGACAAAGTCTTCTGCGTATTGGATCGCGATACTCACCCATGTTTCGAGCGTGCTTTGAACGCGGTGAAGTCGCATCCAAGAATCAAGGTCATCGCATCGTATCCATGTTTCGAGTTCTGGCTTCTGCTGCACTTTGGTTTCAGTCGCAAGCCTTTCCGAGCTGTTGGGAAAAACTCGCCGGGCGAATTGGTTACCAAGAGCCTGAGGGCAAAACCGAATATGGAAAAATATGAAAAAGGCAGGAACACAAGCTACTTCACTCAACTGCTGGGTGAGCCATTTCGAGTGGCGAGGGCTCAGGCGCCGAAAGTGCTTGAGGATGTCGTTCTGAGTGGCGAACCCAATCCAAGTACCGAAATTCATCTATTGATGGATGAGTTCGAAACACTTTCCAGGCCTCAACTGATCTAGCCACAAACGCTGCCCGCATCCTTGCGGGCAGTTACTTTATTTAACGCCCGACTTTCCAAGCATCCCCAGCCGGCGCCTTCCCATGGTCATACGGCTTGCCAATCCACATGTATACCAACCCCAGCCCAATTACGATTACCGTACTCAGCACCATCGCGTAGTTGATGTACCACGCTGCATCCGGCGTGCGGGGCCAGGCCATGTTGATGATTGCGCCGACGCCGTACACCAGCGCGCCGATGTTCACCGGCCAGCCCCAGGCGCCGAGGGTGAATTTGCCACTCGGTTTCCAGCCTTTGCTGCGAGCGTACAGAGCCGCCAGGACGATCATCTGGAACGCGAGGTAGATGCCGATGGCGGCGAAGCTGACGATGGTCGCCACGGCGTCTTGCAGGAAGAAGCCGAGGGCGATGATCAGGGCCGGCAGGACGCCGGACACGAACAGCGCGGCAACCGGCACTTGTGTCGTAGGAGAAATCTTTTTCAGCAGTCGGCTGCCGATGACCATTTCGTCCCGGGCGTAGGAGTACAGCAGACGACTCGCCGCTGCTTGCAGGCTGATGACGCAGGAGATGAAGGAAATCATCACCACGCCCATCACCAGTTTCGAACCGACCGGGCCGAAGGCGTTGTTGAGGATGGTGGTGACCGGGTCCTTGTCGGTGCCGTTGATGACCGCTTGCATGTCCGGCACGGCGAGGATCAGCGCCAGGCAGGCGAACATCGCTGCGATGCCGCCGATGTAGATGGTCATGCGCATGGCCACCGGGATTTTCTTGCTCGGGTTCGGGGTTTCTTCGGCGACGTCGCCACAGGCCTCGAAGCCGTAGTAGAGGAACATTCCCGCCAGCGAGGCGGTGAGGAATGCCGGCAGGTAGGAGCCGTCGACGCTGATGTCGAAGGTGTTGAACAGCACGCTGATGGGTTGATGACGCTCGAAGATCAGCAGGTACACGCCGACGATCACCGCGCCGACCAGTTCGCAGAGGAAGCCGAACATGGCGATCCGCGCCAGGGTCTTGGTGCCGCTGAGGTTGACCAGCGTGGCGAACAAGGTCAACAGCAGGGCGATGACGATGTTGGTGTTGTTGCTCGGTTCAAAACCCATCATCGCGGCCAGGTACGGGCCGGCGCCGACCGCAACGGCAGCAATCGTCACGCAGAGTGCGATGGAGTAGATCCAGCCGACCATCCACGCCCATTTTTTGCCCACCAGACGGCGTGCCCACGGATAAACGCCGCCGGAAATCGGGAACTGCGAAACCACTTCGCCGAAGATCAGGCACACCAGCAACTGGCCGCAACCGACCAGCAAGTAGGCCCAGAACATCGGTGGGCCACCCGCCGCCAGGCACAGGCCGAACAGGGTATAAACCCCTACGACCGGTGACAGATAAGTGAAGCCCAAAGCGAAGTTTTCCCACAGGCTCATGCTGCGGTTGAAGTTGGAGGTGTAGCCCAGTTGACGCAGTTGTTCGGCATCGCTGTCGGCGACAGCGCTCGAGAGATCGGGTGATGCACTCATGGGGTTGCTCCGTGAAATCGGCAGATTTCGGATAGCCGAAACCGTGGCGGGGCGCAAAGGCGCCGCCCGGATCGGTGGTTATTGTTTTGAATGCCTGGTGATGCGTGGTGACGGTTTCTGCCTTGAAACCGAGGTGATGCCCTAGCGGGCTTGCCCGCGAAGCTGCTAAAGATTCAGTGCTTGAACATCACATGCCGAACCGTGGTGTAGTCCTCCAACCCATACATGGACATGTCCTTGCCATAGCCGGACAGTTTC
The DNA here is from genome assembly GCF_025447575.1 of Pseudomonas sp. B2M1-30. Classification (NCBI taxonomy): domain Bacteria; kingdom Pseudomonadati; phylum Pseudomonadota; class Gammaproteobacteria; order Pseudomonadales; family Pseudomonadaceae; genus Pseudomonas; species Pseudomonas sp. B2M1-30. Next base: position 115,347 of record NZ_JAOEJT010000006.1, read on the forward strand.
TGACCGCCGTGAGGCATTTCGCTGACAAGCATGAAGTGGGTATTCACCCAGGTGCAGCCGTACTGCAAGCGCGCCGACATCCGATGGGCGCGTCCGACATCCGCCGTCCACACCGAGGACGCCAGGCCGTAGTCCGAATCGTTGGCCCACTCCAGCGCCTGCGCTTCGTCGTTGAATTTGGTTACCGACACCACGGGCCCGAACACCTCGCGGCGGACGATTTCGTCGTCCTGCTGAGCGTCGGCCAGCACGGTGGGCTCAAAGAAGAACCCGTTGCCCTCAACTGCCTTGCCGCCGGTAATCAAGCGAATGTGCGGCTGCGCCACGGCGCGTTCGACGAACCCGGCGACGCGGTCACGGTGTTGCGCGGTAATCAGCGGCCCGAGTTCGGTGGAGGGATCATTCTGCACGCCGTACTTGATGCTGCTGACCGCTGCGCCGAGCTTCTCGACGAACTTGTCATAGATGCCTTGCTGGGCGTAGATCCGGCAAGCGGCGGTGCAGTCCTGGCCGGCGTTGTAAAAACCGAAGGTGCGGATGCCTTCGACGGCGGCATCGATGTCGGCATCGTCGAAGATGATCACCGGTGCCTTGCCGCCCAGTTCCATGTGCATGCGTTTGACGCTGTCGGCGGTACTGGAAATGATGTTCGAGCCGGTGGCGATCGAGCCGGTGAGCGACACCATGCGCACCTTCGGGTGGGTCACCAACGGGCTGCCCACCGATGGCCCACGGCCAAACACCAGATTGAGTACGCCGGCCGGGAAAATTTCCGACGCCAGTTCAACCAGACGCAACGCGGTCAGCGGGGTTTGTTCCGAGGGCTTGAGCACCACGGTATTACCGGCGGCGAGGGCCGGGGCGATTTTCCAGGCGACCATCATCAGCGGGTAGTTCCACGGCGCGATGGAGGCGATCACGCCGACCGGATCGCGGCGGATCATCGAGGTGTGACCGGGCAGGTATTCGCCGCCGGCCGAACCGCTCATGCAACGGCTGGCGCCAGCGAAGAAGCGGAACACGTCGGCGATGGCCGGGATCTCGTCGTTCAGCGCGGCGCTGTAGGGCTTGCCGCAGTTGTCCGACTCCAGTTTCGCCAGTTCCTCGCCATGGGCTTCGATGGCGTCGGCCAGTTTGAGCAGCAACAGAGAGCGGTCTTTCGGTGCGGTCTGCGACCACTCGGCGAACGCGCTGTCAGCGGCGCGCACGGCGGCGTCGACCTGGGCCTCGCTGGCTTCGTTGATTTCCACCAGCACTTCGCCGAGCGCCGGGTTGAGCACCGGTTGCGCCGGGCCTTCGCCGTTGACCAATTGGCCGTTGATCAAGAGTTGGGTTTGCATGGTTTGTCCTCACTGGCACTTTTATTTTTCTGCTGAAACCGAATCCCGCAAGGGATGATGGCGGTGTTAGTCAGGTGTTCATTTGCCGCCGCTGCCGGCCACGCTCTCACCACCCCGGGTCAGGTAGTAGGCGCCGAGGATCGGCAGCATCGTCACCAGCATCACCATCATCGCGACGACGTTGGTCACCGGCACGTCCCGTGGGCGGCTCAGTTGGTTGAGCAGCCACAGCGGCAGGGTGCGTTCATGCCCGGCGGTGAAGGTGGTGACGATGATTTCGTCGAATGACAGCGCAAACGCCAGCATGCCGCCGGCCAGCAGCGCCGAGCCGAGATTGGGCAGGATGATGTAGCGGAAGGTCTGCCAGCCGTCGGCGCCGAGGTCCATCGAGGCCTCGATCAGACTGTGGGAGGTGCGGCGCAAACGGGCGATGACGTTGTTGTAGACGATCACCACACAGAAGGTCGCGTGGCCGACGATGATGGTGAACATTCCCGGCTCGATCCCCAGCGACTTGAACGTCGCCAGCAGCGCGATACCGGTGATGATCCCCGGCAGGGCGATGGGCAGGATCAGCATCAGCGAAATGCCCTGCTTGCCGAAGAAGTCCCGTCGGTACAACGCCGCCGACGCGAGGGTGCCCAGCACCATGGCGATCAGCGTGGCGATGGCCGCGATTTGCAGCGACAGCTTGATTGCTTCCAGCACGTCCGGACGTCCGAACGCCACGCTGAACCAGTGCAGCGTGAAGCCCTTGGGTGGAAAGCTGAACGCGGCGTCTTCGGTGTTGAAGGCGTAGAGGAAGATGATCAGGATCGGGAAGTGCAGGAACACCAACCCGCCCCAGGCGGCGATTTTCAGGCCTGAAGAAGCTTTCTCAGAGTGCATCGAAGGCCCCCAGGCGTTTGACGATGGACAGGTAAACCGCGATCAACACAATCGGCACCAAAGTGAACGCTGCGGCCATCGGCATATTGCCAATCGCCCCTTGCTGCGCATAAACCATGCTGCCGACGAAGTAGCCCGGCGGGCCGACCAGTTGCGGCACGATGAAATCGCCCAGGGTCAGCGAGAAGGTGAAGATCGAGCCAGCCGCGATGCCTGGCACCGACAGCGGCAGAATCACCTGCATGAAGGTCTGGCGCGGTTTCGCGCCGAGGTCGGCGGAGGCCTGCAGCAGCGACGGCGGCAAGCGTTCCAGCGAGGCCTGGATCGGCAGGATCATGAACGGCAGCCAGATGTAGACGAACACCATGAACCGCCCCAGATGCGAGGTCGACAAGGTGCTGCCGCCCACGCCGGGAATCCCCAGAATGAATTGCAGGACCGGCTCCAGTCCCAGGTGCTGAACGAACCACTGCGCCACGCCGCCCTTGGCCAGCAGCAGCGTCCAGGCGTAGGCCTTGACGATGTAGCTGGCCCACATCGGCATCATCACCGCGATGTAGAAAAACGCCTTGGTTTTACCGGTGGTGTAGCGGGCCATGTAGTAGGCGATCGGGAACGCGACGATGGCGCTGGCGATCGACACGACCACGGCCATGCTCAGGGTGCGCAGGATGATGTCGAAGTTCGACGGCTGGAACAGCGCGGCGAAATTGGCCAGGGTCAGGTCCGGTGTGACCGCCATGGTGAAGTCGTCGAAGGTGTAGAAACCCTGCCACAACAGCACCAGCAGCGAGCCGAGATAGATCGCGCCGAACCACAGCAGCGGCGGCACCAGCAGCAGCGACAGGTACAGGTTCGGTTTGCGGTAGAGCAGGTTGGAAAACCTGCGCAACGGCGGCGATTGAGTCATCGCGAGCGTGCTCATGTCACACCCCGCCCGGGACGGTGTCGTGCAGCGGGATCATTGCTTCCCGCGCCCAGCGTGCGGTGAGGCGCTGGCCGGTCTGGTGTTGCGCGCTGCTGTCGATCCACTGGTTGTTGGCCTGGCTGATGCTCAGGGTCTGGCCGTTTTCCAGCTTCAGTTCATAGCGCGTGGCGCTGCCCTGGTACTGGATGTCGTGGAGCAGGCCGCTGACTTCGATTTCATGTTCGGATAGCGGGCCAGCGGCGAAACGCACGTGTTCCGGGCGAATCGAAAACGGTTGCTCGTGGCCGCTGAGCTGGCGCGCCAGATCGCCACGAATCACGTTCGAGGTGCCGACGAATTCGGCGACGAACGTGGTGGTCGGTTTCATGTACAGATTGCGCGGGGTGTCGACCTGCTCGATGCGACCCTTGTTGAACACAGCCACGCGGTCGGACATCGACAGTGCTTCGGTCTGATCGTGGGTGACGAAGATGAACGTGATGCCGAGCTGGCGTTGCAGTTTTTTCAATTCGCTCTGCATTTGCTCGCGCAGTTTCAGATCGAGCGCGCCCAGCGGTTCGTCGAGGAGCAACACGCGCGGGCGATTGACCAGTGCGCGGGCGAGGGCCACGCGCTGGCGCTGACCACCGGACAATTGCACCGGTTTGCGCGTGCCGTAGCCGCCGAGGGCGACCATGTCGAGGGCTTCCTCGGCGCGCTTGTGGCGCTCGGTCTTGCTCACGCCCTTGACCTTCAGGCCATAGGCAACGTTGTCCAGCACGTTCATGTGCGGGAACAGCGCGTAATCCTGGAACACGGTGTTGACGTCACGCTGATAGGGCGGCAGACCGGCCGCTTCGGCGCCGTGAATGCGGATCGAGCCGGCGCTCGGTTGTTCGAACCCGGCGATCAGGCGCAGGCAGGTGGTCTTGCCCGAGCCGGAAGGGCCGAGCATGGAAAAGAACTCGCCGTCCTGGATATCGATGGAAACCCGGTCAACGGCCTTCACCTCGCCGAACTGCCGGGAAACGTTAGTGAACTGGACTGCAAGCGTCATGGTGCGGTGCTCCGGTGAAGCGCGTGTTCGATAGTGGACAGGAGGGGGCGAGGGGGAAAGGGAGCTGACCGGGTTGGGCCGGACATTCCGCTTTTAGCTCCCTCTCCCTCCGGGTGAGGGGAGAGGGAGCCGATCGCGTTATTTTCGAGAACTACCTGCCGCCCATGATCGCGATATAGTCCTGAGTCCAGCGGCTGTACGGCACGAATTTGCCGCCCTCGGCCTGTGGGGTTTTCCAGAAGGCGATCTTGTCGAATTGATCGAAGCCGTTGGTCTTGCAGCCTTCGGCGCCGAGCAGTTCGCTTTCCTTGCACGCCGCCGGAACCGCCGGCAGCGAACCGAACCACGCCGCGACATCACCCTGGATTTTCGGTTGCAGCGACCAGTCCATCCACTTGTAGGCGCAGTTCGGGTGCTTGGCTTCGGCGTGCAGCATGGTGGTGTCGGCCCAGCCGGTGGCGCCTTCTTTCGGGATGGTCGAGGCGATCGGTTGCTTGTCGGTGGTCAGCCCGTTGACCTGATACGGCCAGGAGCTGGACGCCGCTACGCCTTCGTTCTTGAAGTCGCTCATCTGCACGGTCGCGTCGTGCCAGTAGCGGTGGATCAGCGGCTGCTGGGCGCGCAGCAGATCGAGCACAGCCTTGTACTGTTCCTCGGTCAGTTGATACGGGTCCTTGATCCCCAGCTCAGGCTTGGTGCTCTTGAGGTACAGCGCCGCGTCGGCGATGTAGATCGGGCCGTCGTAGGCCTGCACGCGGCCCTTGTTCGGCTTGCCGTCAGGCAGGTTCTGTTCGGTGAAGACGACGCTCCAGCTGGTCGGCGCGGTCTTGAACACGTTGGTGTTGTACATCAACACGTTCGGACCCCACTGGTACGGGCTGCCGTAGGTCTGCTTGTTGACCACGTACCACGGCGCGTCTTTCAGGCGTGGGTCGAGGTTCTTCCAGTTCGGGATCAGCGCGGTGTTGATCGGCTGCACACGCTTGCCGACGATCAACCGCAGCGAGGCGTCGCCGGACGCGGTCACCAGGTCGTAACCGCCCTTGGCCATCAGGCTGACCATTTCATCGGAGGTGGCGGCGGTTTTCACGTTGACCTTGCAGCCGGTTTCCTTCTCGAAACCGGTCACCCAGTCGTAGGCCTTGTCGCTTTCACCGCGTTCGATGTAGCCCGGCCAGGCGACGATATCCAGTTGCCCCTCGCCAGCGCCGACAGCCTTCAACGGCTCGGCGGCCTGCACGCTGACGCTGGCCAGCAGGGCCGTGGTGATTGCACTGAAAAGTGCGGTCTTGTGCACGAACATGGTTGATCCCTCTTCTTTAAATTATGGTCGGGGCAGTTGTGAACGCGGTGAAGCATGCCGTGAGCGGCTTGTTATTAGCGTAGTCAGAGATGCTGGCCATGGCGGGCCATGATGTGCCGCACCACACTGTAGTCATGTAGCGAATCGCTGGATAAGTCTTTGCCGTAACCGGAGCGTTTCAGGCCGCCGTGGGGCATTTCGCTGACCAGCATGAAGTGGCTGTTGATCCAGGTGCAGCCGTATTGCAGCCGCGCGGCAACCTGCATCGCCTTGTCCAGATTCTGCGTCCACACCGACGAAGCGAGGCCGTATTCCGAGTCGTTGGCCCAGTCCACGGCTTGGGACAGCTCATCGAAACGGGTCACGGTGACCACTGGCCCGAACACTTCGCGCTGGACGATTTCGTCGCTCTGTTTGCAACCGGCCAGCAATGTCGGTTGATAGAAGAACCCGGCGCCGGAATGCACCGCCGCGCCGGTCACCCGTTCGATGTGCGGCTGGCCGAGGGCGCGTTCGACGAAACTGGCCACGCGGTCGCGCTGGCGAGTGCTGATCAGCGGGCCGATTTCGTTGTCGGCGTCGCGCTTGCCGGCGAAGCGCAGGCTGCTGACCGCCGCGCCCAGTTCGGCGACCAGTTTGTCGTGGATGCCGGACTGGGCGTAGATCCGGCACGCCGCCGTGCAGTCCTGGCCCGCGTTGTAATAGCCGTAGGTGCGCACGCCTTCGACCACGGCTTGCAGGTCGGCATCGTTGCAGACGATCACCGGGGCCTTGCCGCCGAGTTCCAGATGAGTGCGTTTGAGGGTTTTCGCGGCGGCCTGGAGGATTTTCTGGCCGGTGACGATATCGCCGGTCAGCGACACCATGCGCACTTTCGGGTGGCCGACCAGATGGCTGCCGACCCCTTCGCCACCACCGCAGATGATGTTGATCACCCCGCGCGGCAGGATTTCGGCCAATGCTGGCGCCAGCGCCAGAATCGACAGCGGCGTGTGTTCCGACGGTTTGAACACCAGCGTGTTGCCGGCGGCCAGGGCCGGGGCGATCTTCCACGCGGCCATCATGATCGGGTAGTTCCACGGCGCGATGGATGCCACCACGCCAATCGGGTCGCGGCGCACCATGCTGGTGTAGCCCGGCAGGTATTCGCCGCTCAACTGGCCGGTCTGGCAGCGCACGGCACCGGCGAAGAACCGAAACACATCGACCGTGGCGCTCAGGTCATCCTGACGCGCCAGGTGCAGTGGCTTGCCACAGTTCAGCGCTTCGAGACGGGCGAGGTGATCGGCGTGTTTTTCCACGGCGCCGGCAATATCCAGCAGCAGGTTGGAGCGTTGTTGCGGGGTGGTGCGCGACCATTCGGCAAAGGCCCGGTGGGCGGCGAGGATCGCGGCTTCGACTTGTTCGGTACTGGCTTCGGCAATGTGAGTCAGGACTTCACCGGTGGCCGGGTTGAGGATCGGCTCGACAAAACCCTGGCCGGCGACCAGTTCGCCGTCGATCAATAACGCGGTACACATCGGGGTCTGCGCGCCAGCCATTTTCCGTGTTCTCTTTTCTTGTGTGGTCATGTGGCTCCCGTGCCCCGGAAGCCGACCGTCTTATGAGATGCAGCAAGACTAGTGCGCGCCTGCGGGGTCGACAAATTCTAAATACTGAAGGTGGCATTCGATTAAATAGATGGCTTGCGTCCGCCGTTGGGCTGCTCGCGGGCGACGGTCAGGAACGGATCGACCAACGCCGGCCGGGCGGTGCCACGACGCCAGGCCAGACCGACATCGAGGGTCTGGCTGAGGTCGGCAATCGGCCGCGCTTCGATGATGTCGCCTTCCAGCGACCACGGGCGGTAGGTCATGTCCGGCTGAATCGAAACGCCGAGACCCGCCGCTACCAGGCTGCGCACAGCCTCGGTGGACGCGGTTCGCAAAGTGATTTTTGGTTGCAGGCCAGCGCCACGCCACAGTCGTTGAGCGTTGCGATCCATCTCGTCGACATTCAGTTGAATCAATGGCTCGCGGGCGACGTCGGCGAGGTTGATGCTGTCGTGTTCCAGCAGTGGATGCTGGGCCGGCAGCCACAAACGGTGCGGTGAATGGGTCAGGACTTCGGTCTGCAAGGCATGGCGGTCTTCGAGGTTGGACAGGATCAATACCCCGACATCGATTTCGCCGCTGACCAGCAAGTGCTCGATGTACGGGCGCTCGTCCTCCATGACCCGGATTTCGACATTGGGATAGGCGCGCTGGAATCGCGTGAGCAAGTCCGCCAGGTAGTAACCCGCCACCAGGCTGGTCACGCCGACGATCAACTGCCCGGCAACCTGATCGGTGCTTTGTTGCAGGCTGCGTTTGGCGTTGTCCACGGTCGCCAGAATCAAGTGCGCCTGGCGCAGGAATTGATGTCCCTGGTGCGTCAGGGTCATGCCCTTGGCGTGGCGGTTGAACAGGCTGACGCCGATTTCCTCTTCCAGTTGCTGGATCGCCAGGGTCAGGGTCGATTGGGAAATGAACGCGGTTTGCGCGGCGGCGGAAATCGAACCGGTCTCGGCCACGGCGATGAAGTGACGGATCTGACGCAAGGTCATCATGGAGGGAATACCCGGTGGGCGGTTTTTATAGATTGCTGCGAGTGTATATCGGTTTTTTGAGTGGGGAGCTTTCAGCGGCAGGCTGCGAGTACCCGCTGGAGCAACATCTGGAAGCACACTCACAAGTGGGGGGAGGGCACTTTCGGACTAGTCTGAGGGCCTTGTTGATCCGGATAACCCCTGTTTGGAGGCGGAACATGAACACCCGTGGATTGCTCGATCAATTGCTCAAGTCTGGCCAGGAACTGTTGAAGGACAAGGCTGGCGGGGCGCAGAACAAACCGGCTGCCGGTGGCCTGGGCGGTTTGCTCGGCGGGGCTTCCGGCAGTGGCGGGCTCGGCAGTCTGCTCTCCGGCGCCGGTGGCGGCGCGCTGGCGGCCGGGGCCATGGGCCTGCTGCTGGGGAGCAAGAAGGCGCGCAAGGTGGGTGGCAAGGTCGCGATCTATGGCGGCCTCGCGGCGTTGGGGGTGATTGCCTACAAGGCCTACGGCAACTGGAACGCCCAGAAAGGCACCGCGCCGCAAACCGAACCGCAGACCCTGGATCGCCTGCCGCCCGCGCAGGCCGAGCAACACAGCCAGGCGATTCTCAAGGCTCTGGTCGCGGCAGCGAAAGCCGATGGCCACATCGACGACCGTGAGCGTCAGTTGATCGAAGGCGAGTTCACCCGGCTCGACAACGATCAGGAACTGCAACACTGGTTGCACGCCGAACTCAACAAACCCCTCGATCCAGCCGATGTCGCCCGCGCCGCCAGCACCCCGGAAATGGCGGCGGAGATGTACGTCGCCAGCGTGATGCTGGTGGACGAGGAGAACTTCATGGAAAAGTCCTATCTGGACGAACTGGCGCGGCAATTGAAGCTGGAGCCGGGGTTGAAGCTCGAGCTGGAAAAGCAGGTACGAGTGGCTTCTGCGTGACCTGCATCGTCGTGGCGGGACGCCAACGCGCCCGCCACCGCGCAGCCGAGAGGCCGATGATGGCCAATACATCGCCCCTTTTTGCCATTGCGTCGCTGGCAAGCGTTCCCCGTCATGCCCGACAGTCCCCTCCCAGAGCCTTGCCGGCGCTTGTGTCGGGAAGGTGAGGAGCGGCAACACGTCTTATAAATGAAACACCGCCCTCAGCTATACTCCCCCGCATTTCGACCTGTGCCCGAGGAATGACTGTGAAGAACTGGACGTTGCGCCAACGCATTTTGGCGAGCTTTGCGGTGATTATCGCCATCATGCTGCTGATGGTGGTCGTCTCGTATTCGCGGTTGTTGAAGATCGAGGCCAGTGAGAACAGCGTGCGTGACGACGCGATTCCCGGGGTCTATTACAGCTCGATGATCCGTGGCGCCTGGGTCGACAGCTATTTGCAGACCCAGGAACTGCTGGGGCTCAAGGAAGGCCAGGGCGTCAGCGCCGAAGATGCGGCGGATTACAAGACGTTCGAGGCCCGGCTCCAGGAGCACATGGGCAACTACCGCAGTACGGTGACCACCGACGAGGACCGCATCGAGTTCGCGGCGTTCGAGAAGGATCACGACACTTACATGCAGATTCAGGATGCCGTTCTGGACCTGCACAAGCGCAATCAGGAAGCCGATGCGCTCAAAATGTTCAACGACAAGTTGACGCCGGCCTGGATCAGCGGCCGCATGAAGCTCAACGACATCATTGGCGAGAACAAGAAAGTCGCCGATCAGGCCATGAACGCGATCGACGATGCCGTGGCAGCGGCCAAAGTCAGCATGTTCGTTTCGCTGCTGGTGGCGGTGCTCGCGGCGGGTCTGTGCGGCTTGTTGCTGATGCGCGCGATCATGGCGCCGATGAACCTGCTGGTACGGATTCTCGACATCATGCGCACCGGTGACTTGAGTTCACGCCTGAACCTGGGCCGCAAGGACGAGTTCAACGCCGTGGAAACCGGCTTCAACGACATGATGACCGAGTTGACGGCGCTGGTGTCCCAGGCCCAGCGCTCGTCGGTGCAGGTGACCACCTCGGTGACCGAGATCGCCGCGACCTCCAAGCAGCAACAGGCCACCGCCACTGAAACCGCCGCCACCACCACGGAAATCGGCGCGACCTCGCGTGAAATTGCCGCGACCTCGCGGGATCTGGTGCGCACCATGACCGAAGTGTCCACCGCCGCCGATCAGGCCTCGGTACTTGCCGGTTCCGGCCAGCAAGGCCTGGCGCGGATGGAAGACACCATGCATTCGGTGATGGGCGCGGCGGATCTGGTCAACGCCAAACTGGCGATCCTCAACGAGAAGGCCGGCAACATCAACCAGGTGGTGGTGACCATCGTCAAGGTCGCCGACCAGACCAACCTGCTGTCCCTGAACGCCGCGATCGAAGCAGAGAAGGCCGGTGAATACGGCCGCGGTTTTGCCGTGGTCGCCACCGAAGTGCGGCGTCTGGCGGATCAGACGGCGGTCGCCACTTATGACATCGAACAGATGGTGCGCGAGATTCAGTCGGCGGTGTCCGCCGGCGTGATGGGCATGGACAAGTTTTCCGAAGAAGTGCGCCGGGGCATGGCCGAGGTGCAGCAGGTCGGCGAGCAGTTGTCGCAGATCATCCATCAGGTGCAGGCGCTGGCGCCGCGCGTGCTGATGGTCAACGAAGGCATGCAGGCCCAGGCCACCGGTGCCGAGCAGATCAACCACGCCCTGGTGCAGCTCGGCGATGCCAGCAGCCAGACGGTCGAGTCGTTGCGTCAGGCCAGTTTCGCCATCGACGAACTGAGCCAGGTGGCCGTCGGCCTGCGCAGCGGCGTTTCGCGATTCAAAGTCTGATGAGCGAAATCACCGTCAAGCGCAACGTCGCGCCAGTGGCGAAGAAGGCGTTGTTCCTGCTGTTTCGCATCGGCAGCGAACGCTATGCCTTGCGCGCCACGGAAGTGGCGGAGGTGCTGCCGCGCCTGCCGCTCAAACCGATTGCCCGGGCACCGGCCTGGGTCGCCGGGGTGTTCGCCTATCGTGGCACGGTGGTGCCGGTGATCGACCTCAGCGCCCTGACATTCGGCCAGTCGGCGGAGGCGCGCACCAGCACGCGACTGGTGCTGGTGCATTACCGCCCGGACGAATCGCTGCCGGAACAACGGCTCGGGCTGATCCTCGAACAGGCCACCGATACCCTGCGCTGCGACCCGCAAGAGTTTCAGCCCTATGGCCTCGACAACCGCCAGGCGCCGTACCTGGGGCCGGTGCGCGAAGACGCCCAAGGCCTGGTGCAATGGGTGCGGGTCAACGACTTGCTGGATGAGGCTGTGCGCGCGCTGTTGTTCCCGGTGCCGCCGCTGGATCCGGCGCAGCTTGAGGCCCGGCCATGAGCGACGACCAGCGGTTTTTCGATTTTCTCAAGGTACGCATCGGCCTCGACGTGACGTCGGTGGGGCCGGCGATCATCGAGCGTGCCGTGCGCCAACGCATCACCCTCTCGCAGAGCGTCAATGGCAATGATTACTGGCAGTTGCTGCAAGGCTCGCGGGATGAACAGCAGGCCTTGATCGAGGCCGTGATCGTTCCGGAAACCTGGTTTTTCCGCTATCCGGAGTCTTTCGCGACCCTCGGCAAACTGGCGCGCCAGCGTCTGACCGAGCTGAACAACATGCGCGCGTTGCGCATTCTCAGCCTGCCGTGCTCCACCGGCGAGGAACCCTATTCGATTGCCATGGCGCTGCTCGATGCCGGGCTCAAGCCCCATCAGTTCAAGGTCGATGCCATGGATGTCAGCCCGTTGTCGGTGGACAAGGCGCGGCGGGCGCTGTACGGCAAGAACTCATTTCGCGGTCAGGATCTGGAGTATCGCGAACGGCATTTCCTGCCGCAGGAGGACGGTTACCGGGTCAACGACAGCGTGCGTGAGCAGGTGCGCTGGATGGTGGGCAATGTGCTCGATCCGGCCTTGCTCGGCAACGAACCGCCATTCGATTTCGTGTTCTGCCGCAACCTGCTGATCTATTTCGATCAACCGACCCAGCAACAAGTCTTCGAGCTGCTCAAGCGCCTGACCCATGTCGACGGTGTGCTGTTTATCGGCCCGGCCGAGGGCAGTCTGCTGGGGCGCCTGGGCATGCGCTCAATCGGTATCCCGCAGTCGTTCGCCTTCAGTCGTCACAGCGAGCCTGCGCCGCCGATGCCGGCCTTTGCCGCGACGTCGATGCCGGCGCCAACCCCGCTGCCTCTGCGCCAACCGATACCGAGCGCGCCGCCGGCACCGGTGCGCAGTCGTCCGTTTGCCGCCGTGACGCCATTGCCGGCGACCAGCAAAAGCCCGGACCCGGACCCGGACGCCGCGACGCTGCTGGCCAACATCGCTGCACTCGCCAACGAAGGCAAAAGCGCCGAGGCGCGCGCTGCTTGCGAACAGTATCTGCGCAGCCATGAGCCGGTGGCCCAGGTGTTCTATTGGCTTGGCTTGTTGAGCGACGTTGCCGGCAGCGTCCTCGAAGCCCAGGGTTACTACCGCAAAGCCCTGTACCTTGAACCGCAACATCCCGAAGCGTTGATGCATCTGGCCGTGCTGTTGCAGGCCCAGGGCGACGCGGCGGGTGCCAGACGATTGCAGGAACGCGCCGCCCGCAGCGGCCGCACCGCCGACAGTGAGCGTAAACGATGATCCCGTCCGACACCTTGAACGTCACCCATGAAGACGCCCGGGCCATCGACGATTGCTGGAACCGTATCGGCATCCATGGCGACAAGTCCTGCCCGCTGCTGGAAGACCACATTCATTGCCGCAATTGCTCGGTGTATTCCGCCGCCGCCACGCGTCTGCTCGACCGTTACGCGTTGCAACAGGACGAGCGCGACCCGGTGGCGACCAGCGTCGAAACCGAGCTGAAGACTCGCTCGCTGCTGATGTTCCGCCTCGGCGAAGAATGGCTCGGTCTGGCGACCCGCAGTCTGGTGGAAGTCGCACCGTTGCAAGCGATTCACTCGCTGCCGCACCAGCGCTCGCGGGCGCTGCTGGGCGTGGCGAATGTGCGTGGTGCGTTGGTGGCCTGTCTTTCGCTGGTCGAACTGCTCGACCTTGATGGCAATGCCGCGCCGGCCACGGGCGCACGGATCATGCCGCGCATGCTGATCATCGCCGCCCAGGGCGGGCCGGTGGTGGTGCCGGTGGACGAGGTGGACGGCATTCACGCCATCGACGAGCGGATTCTGGATGCAGCTTCCCGGTCGGGCGCGCAGGCCAGTGCCAAATACACCCGTGGCGTCTTACCGTTCAAAGGTCGCAGCCTGCGCTGGCTGGATGAAGAACAGTTGCTGTCCGCCGTGACCCGGAGCCTGACATGACCCCCGAGCAAATGCGCGACGCCTCGCTGCTCGAGCTTTTCAGCCTCGAAGCCGAAGCCCAGACCCAGGTGCTCAGCGCCGGGCTGCTGGCGCTGGAGCGCAACCCGACCCAGGCCGATCAACTGGAATCGTGCATGCGTGCCGCTCACTCGCTCAAGGGCGCGGCGCGGATCGTCGGTATCGACAGCGGCGTCAGCGTCGCCCATGTGATGGAGGATTGTCTGGTCAGCGCCCAGGAAGGGCGGCTGTTCCTGCGTCCGGAACATATCGATGCCCTGCTGCAAGGCACCGACCTGCTGATGCGCATCGCCACCCCGGCCAATGGCCCGCAAGCGGCGGACATCGAGGCTTATGTGGCGTTGATGGGCGGCTTGCTCGATCCGGCCGGGGCGCCGGGCGTGCCTGCCGTGCCGAGTGCGCCGCCAATGGCCGAATTACAACTGCAGGCGCCACCGCTCGTTGTTGAGCCGGCGCCGGCTGTTGAAGCCATTATCGAGAGGCCGCCAGAGCCGGAACCGGAGCCCGCGCCGCGCAAAAACAAACGCACCACCGAGGGTGGCGAGCGGGTGCTGCGGGTCACCGCCGAGCGCTTGAACAGCCTGCTCGATCTGTCGAGCAAATCCCTGGTGGAAACCCAGCGACTCAAGCCGCACCTGGCCACCATGCAACGCCTCAAACGCATGCAGGACAACGGCCTGCGCGCCCTGGAAAGTCTCAACGTCCATCTCACCGAGCACGCGCTGAGCCTGGAAGCCCAAGAGGCGCTGGAAGATGCCCGGCGCCTGCTTTCGGAGTCGCAACAGTTGCTGGCGGAGAAAAACGCCGAGCTCGATGAGTTCGCCTGGCAAGCCAGCCAGCGTGCCCAGGTGCTGTATGACACGGCGCTGGCCTGCCGCATGCGACCGTTCGCCGATGTGTTGTCCGGCCAGGTGCGGATGGTCCGCGATCTGGGACGCAGCCTCGGCAAGCAGGTACGGCTGGAGATCGAGGGCGAGAAAACCCAGGTCGACCGCGATGTGCTGGAAAAACTCGAAGCACCGCTCACGCACTTGCTGCGCAATGCGGTCGATCACGGCATCGAAACCCCGCAAGAGCGCTTGCTCAAGGGCAAGCCCGAGGAAGGCCTGATCCGTCTGCGCGCCTCGCATCAGGCCGGGTTGCTGATATTGGAACTGAGCGATGACGGCAACGGCGTGGACCTGGAAAAGGTGCGTCGCAGTATTGTCGAGCGGCAGTTGTCCCCGGCCGAAACCGCTGCGCAACTGAGTGAAGAAGAACTGCTGACGTTTCTGTTCCTGCCGGGTTTCAGCCTGCGCGACAAGGTCACCGAAGTCTCCGGGCGTGGTGTCGGCCTTGACGCGGTGCAGCACATGGTCCGCCAGTTGCGTGGCGCAGTGGTGCTGGAGCAGACGGCGGGCGAGGGCAGCCGCTTCCATCTGGAAGTGCCGCTGACCCTGTCGGTGGTGCGCAGTCTGGTGGTGGAAGTCGGCGACGAGGCCTACGCGTTCCCGCTGGCACACATCGAGCGCATGTGCGATCTGGCACCGGATGACATCGTCCAGGTCGAAGGTCGTCAGCATTTCTGGCACGAGGGCCGGCATGTCGGTCTGGTCGCCGCCAGCCAGTTGCTGCAACGCCCGGCGAGCCAGAGCAGTGGCGAGACCCTGAAGGTTGTGGTGATCCGCGAGCGCGATGCGATCTACGGCGTGGCGGTCGAGCGTTTCATCGGCGAGCGCACGCTGGTGGTGCTGCCGCTGGACGAGCGTCTGGGCAAGGTCCAGGACATTTCCGCCGGGGCCTTGCTCGACGACGGTTCGGTGGTGCTGATCGTCGACGTCGAAGACATGCTGCGTTCGGTGGACAAACTGCTCAACACCGGGCGCCTGGAACGTATTGCCCGCCACGGCAATCAGGCGGCGGAAGCGGCGCGCAAACGGGTGCTGGTGGTCGACGACTCGCTGACCGTACGCGAACTGCAACGCAAGCTGCTGCTCAATCGCGGCTACGACGTGGCCGTGGCGGTGGACGGCATGGACGGCTGGAACGCGCTACGTTCCGAGGATTTCGACCTGCTGATCACCGACATCGACATGCCGCGCATGGACGGCATCGAACTGGTGACGTTGCTGCGCCGCGACAACCGTCTGCAATCGCTGCCAGTGATGGTGGTGTCCTACAAGGATCGCGAGGAAGACCGGCGCCGTGGACTGGACGCCGGAGCCGACTATTATCTAGCCAAGGCCAGTTTTCATGACGACGCCCTGCTCGACGCAGTGGTCGAGCTCATCGGAGGAGCGCGGGCATGAAGATCGCAATCGTCAACGACATGCCCATGGCGGTGGAAGCCTTGCGCCGGGCGCTGGCCTTCGAGCCGGCGCATCAGGTGGTGTGGGTTGCCGGCAACGGCGCCGAGGCGGTGCGGCTGTGCGCGGAAAACACCCCGGACCTGATCCTGATGGACCTGATCATGCCGGTGATGGACGGCGTCGAGGCGACCCGGCGGATCATGGCCGAAACCCCGTGCGCCATCGTCATTGTCACGGTCGACCGCCAACAGAACGTGCATCGGGTGTTCGAGGCCATGGGCCACGGCGCGCTGGATGTGGTCGACACCCCGGCCATCGGTGCCGGCAATGCCCAGGAAGCGGCCGCGCCGCTGCTGCGCAAGATTCTCAACATCGGCTGGCTGATCGGCGAGAAGACCGCCCGTTCGCGCCCGGTGCCCAATCCGCCGCGCAGTTCCGCTTCGCGCCAGCGGCTGGTGGCGATCGGCTCGTCGGCCGGCGGCCCGGCAGCGCTGGAAGTGCTGCTCAAGGGCCTGCCGCGCAACTTTTCTGCGGCAATCGTGCTGGTGCAGCACGTCGACCAGGTCTTTGCTGCGGGCATGGCCGAATGGCTGGCCAGCGCCAGCGGTCTCGATGTGCGCCTGGCCCGTGAGGGCGAGCCGCCGCAATGCGGCGCGGTGCTGCTGGCCGGCACCAACCACCATATCCGTTTGCTGAAAAACGGCACGCTGGCCTACACCGCCGAGCCGGTCAACGAGATCTACCGTCCCTCCATCGACGTGTTTTTCGAAAGTGTCGCCAGTTACTGGAACGGTGACGCAGTGGGGGTTTTATTGACCGGGATGGGACGCGACGGGGCACAAGGGCTTAAGCTCATGCGCCAACAGGGTTATCTGACCATCGCGCAGGATCAGCAAAGCAGTGCGGTGTACGGCATGCCCAAGGCCGCCGCAGCGATTGACGCGGCCGTAGAAATCCGTCCACTGGAAAAGATAGCGCCACGATTGCTGGAGGTTTTCCCCAAATGAACGCAAATATCCGCAATCCTGGCCCCCGCAGTACTCAGGTGACCGTCCATGAATGACTTACAGATCGATGACATCAAAACCGACGAAAATGCCGCCATGGTGTTGTTGGTGGACGATCAGGCGATGATCGGCGAGGCCGTGCGTCGCGGCCTGGCGAACGAAGAGAACATCGACTTCCACTTTTGCTCCGACCCGCAACAGGCCATTGCCCATGCCGTGCGGATCAAACCGACGGTGATCCTGCAGGATCTGGTGATGCCCGGGCTCGACGGCCTGAGCCTGGTGCGCGAGTACCGTAATCATCCGGCGACCAAGGACATCCCGATCATCGTCCTGTCGACCAAGGAAGATCCGCTGATCAAGAGCGCGGCGTTCTCGGCTGGCGCCAACGATTATCTGGTGAAACTGCCGGACAACATCGAATTGGTGGCCCGGATCCGCTATCACTCGCGCTCCTACATGACCCTGCTGCAACGGGACGCGGCCTACCGCGCGTTGCGGGTCAGCCAGCAGCAGTTGCTCGACACCAACCTGGTGCTGCAGCGCCTGATGAACTCCGACGGCCTGACCGGGCTGTCCAACCGTCGGCACTTCGATGAGTACCTGGAACTGGAGTGGCGCCGTTCGCTGCGCGATCAGAGCCAGTTGTCGCTGCTGATGATCGACGTCGATTACTTCAAGTCCTACAACGACAGCTTCGGCCACGTCGAAGGTGACGAGGCCTTGCGCAAGGTCGCCACCGCGATCCGTGACGCCAGCGCCCGCCCCTCGGACCTGCCGGCCCGCTATGGCGGCGAGGAGTTCGCCCTGGTGTTGCCCAACACCTCGCCGGGCGGCGCGCGGCTGGTGGCGGAGAAACTGCGCCAGACCGTGGCGGCGCTGAAAATCCCGCACAACACCCCGGGTGAAGGTTCGAGCCTGACCATCAGCATCGGCCTGGCGACCATGGTGCCGGAGGCGGGCAGCGATTGCCGGCTGCTGATCTCGGCGGCGGATCGCGGGTTGTATCAGGCCAAGAACAATGGGCGTAATCAGGTCGGGATCGAGTAACGGCCATCCCTCACCCCGGCTCTTTCCCGGAGGGAGAGGGGGTGAGCGGAGTGTCTTTTGGCAAACAGAGACCTGAAAGATTTTGGCGATTATGGATTCGGTAAAGCCATTTCAGGTCGGCGCAACGCTTGAATATCCCCCGATCGGTTCCCTCTACCTCCGGGAGAGGGCTGGGGTGAGGGCTGCAATCTCGGCTCATTCACCGCCAGACGGGCTGCCGTGACAGCGTGATTACGTTATACTCGCCGGCTTTCAAAAGTTCGCCAACGAGTGCTGCCTGTCATGGAAATCAACCCGATCCTGAACACCATCAAGGACCTGTCCGAGCGCTCCGAAACTATTCGGGGGTATCTTTGACTACGATCAAAAGCATGAGCGTCTGACCGAGGTCAATCGCGAGCTTGAAGATCCGAGTGTCTGGAACAAACCTGAATACGCCCAGGAACTGGGCCGCGAGCGTGCCGCGCTGGCGCAGATCGTCGAGACGCTCGACGAACTGAACGGCGGTCTGGGCGATTGCCGCGACCTGCTGGACATGGCCGTCGAAGAAAACGACGAAGGCGCCGTCGGTGATGTTGTCGCCGAGCTTGAACGTCTCGAGGAAAACCTCGCCAAGCTCGAATTCCGCCGCATGTTCAGCCATGAAATGGACCCGAACAACGCCTACCTGGACATCCAGGCCGGTTCCGGCGGCACCGAAGCCCAGGACTGGGCCAACATCCTGCTGCGCATGTACCTGCGCTGGGCCGACAAACGCGGTTTCGACGCGACCATCATGGAGCTGTCGGCCGGCGAAGTCGCCGGGATCAAGGGTGCCACCGTGCACATCAAGGGCGAATACGCCTTTGGCTGGCTGCGGACCGAGATCGGTGTACACCGCCTGGTGCGCAAGAGCCCGTTCGACTCCGGCAACCGTCGCCACACCTCGTTCTCGGCGGTGTTCGTCTCGCCAGAGATCGACGACCGTGTCGAAATCGAAATCAACCCGGCAGACCTGCGGATCGACACCTATCGTTCCTCCGGTGCCGGTGGTCAGCACGTAAACACCACCGACTCGGCCGTACGTATCACCCACGTACCGACCAACACCGTGGTGAGCTGCCAGAACGAACGTTCCCAGCACGCCAACAAGGACACCGCCATGAAAATGCTGCGGGCCAAGTTGTACGAGCTGGAAATGCAGAAGCGCAATGCCGCGTCCCAGGCCCTGGAAGACAGCAAGTCCGACATCGGCTGGGGTCACCAGATCCGCTCCTATGTACTGGATGCCTCGCGCATCAAGGATCTGCGGACCAACATCGAACGCAGCGACTGCGACAAGGTGCTCGACGGTGATATCGACGAATACCTGGAAGCCAGCCTGAAATCGGGGCTGTAAGCCGTCAGCCCGACCTCAAGTCCCCCGCCGGTAGCGGGGGCAACGAACCTGTGATGGAAAATTTAAAGACATGAGCGACCAACAACTCGATCCGCAAGCCCTGCAACAGGAAGAAAACTCCCTGATCGCCCTGCGCAAGGAAAAGCTTGCTGCCGAGCGCGCCAAGGGCAATGCCTTCCCCAACGACTTCCGCCGCGACAACTACTGCGACGCACTGCAGAAACAGTACGCGGACAAGACCAAGGAAGAGCTGGCCGAGGCGGCGATTCCGGTCAAGGTTGCAGGTCGCATCATGCTCAACCGTGGTTCGTTCATGGTGATTCAGGACATGACCGGGCGGATTCAGGTTTACGTCAACCGTAAAACCCTGTCCGAAGAAACCCTGGCCGCCGTGAAGACCTGGGACATGGGCGACATCATTGCCGCCGAAGGCACCCTGGCCCGTTCCGGCAAGGGCGACCTGTACGTGGAAATGACCACCGTGCGCCTGCTGACCAAATCCCTGCGCCCGCTGCCGGACAAGCACCATGGCCTGACCGACACCGAACAGCGCTATCGTCAGCGTTACGTTGACCTGATCGTCAATGAAGAAGTGCGCGACACCTTCCGCGTGCGTTCGCAAGTCATCGCCCACATCCGCAGCTTCCTGATGAGCCGTGACTTCCTCGAAGTCGAAACGCCGATGCTGCAGACCATTCCTGGCGGTGCGGCGGCCAAGCCGTTCGAAACCCACCACAACGCGCTGGACATGGAAATGTTCCTGCGTATCGCCCCGGAGCTGTACCTCAAGCGCCTGGTGGTCGGTGGTTTCGAGAAAGTGTTCGAGATCAACCGCAACTTCCGCAACGAAGGCGTTTCGACTCGTCACAACCCTGAATTCACCATGTTGGAGTTCTACCAGGCTTACGCCGACTACGAAGACAACATGGACCTGACCGAAGAACTGTTCCGTGAGCTGGCGCAGCTGGTTCTGGGCAGCACCGACGTGCCTTACGGCGACAAGGTGTTCCACTTCGGCGAGCCGTTCGTGCGCCTGTCGGTGTTCGACTCGATCCTCAAGTACAACCCCGAGCTGACCGCCGATGACCTGAACGACATCGACAAGGCTCGCGCCATCGCCAAGAAGGCCGGTGCCAAGGTGCTGGGCTTCGAAGGCCTGGGCAAGCTGCAAGTGATGATTTTCGAAGAACTGGTCGAGCACAAGCTGGAGCAGCCGCACTTCATCACCCAATACCCGTTCGAAGTGTCGCCGCTGGCGCGTCGCAATGATGACAACCCGAACGTCACCGACCGCTTCGAGCTGTTCATCGGCGGCCGTGAAATCGCCAACGCCTACTCCGAGCTCAACGACGCGGAAGACCAGGCCGAGCGCTTCATGGCGCAGGTGGCCGACAAGGACGCCGGCGACGACGAAGCCATGCACTACGACGCCGACTTCGTTCGCGCGCTGGAGTACGGCATGCCGCCGACGGCGGGTGAGGGGATCGGTATCGACCGTCTGGTGATGTTGCTGACCAACTCGCCGTCGATCCGCGATGTGATCCTGTTCCCGCACATGCGACCGCAAGCGTAAGCGTTTCAGTAAAAAAACCGCCTCCAACAGGCGGTTTTTTATTGCCTGTCTGGTACAAACGTATCAAATGGTTAATTTTGAAATAAACAGAGGAATTCCTGTCGTGATGGGTGCAATAGCTCAAGAAGGTGCAGCGGGTATCGCCACTGCGGTCGCTGAAAGTGTTCAGTACCAGGGCCGCAAGGCCAGCCGACAGGGCAGCGAACAGCGTCGACAGGACATTCTCGATGCGGCGATGCGTATTGTCGTGCGCGATGGCGTGCGCGCCGTGCGTCATCGGGCGGTGGCGGCCGAGGCCGGCGTGCCATTGTCGGCCACCACGTATTACTTCAAGGACATCGATGACTTGCTCACCGATACCTTCGCCCAATACGTCGAGCGCAGCGCGGAGTACATGGCCAAGCTGTGGGTCAACAACGAAGGCCTGCTGCGCGAGATGGTGGTCAGCGCCGATGGCAGTCCGGAGTCGCGCTCGCAACTGGCAGACGACATCGCTCGGCTGATGGCCGATTATGTCCACCGGCAATTGCTCACCCGGCGCGAACATCTGATGGCCGAGCAGGCGTTCCGTCAGGAAGCGCTGCTTAACCCGCGCCTGGCGGTACTGGTGCGTTCCCACCAGCAGATTCTGCTCCACGGCACCTGCCAGTTGTTCCAGGTTCTGGGCTCGCGGGAACCGCAGCAGGATGCCAAAGTGTTGACGGCGATTATCGGACGGATGGAATATCAGGGCCTGCTCAACGACGCCGAACCTGTGACCGAGCAGGACCTGCTCGGCATTCTGACGCGCTACATGCATCTGGTGCTGGCGTCGGTCTGATAACGGACGGATATCCTCGGTGGGCGCAGGCTTCAGCATGGATGTTGGCTACTCCACCGCTTTCGCGGGCAAGCCAACTCCCACTGATCATAGGGAGTGTCGAATGAAAGCCTGGCGTGGCGTGCTGATCGCCTTGTCGTTCCTGCTGCTCAGTGGCTGCCTGGTGACCTTCAAGGAGCCGCTGGCCGCCAGTGACCCGGCGCCCAAGGGCCTGCTCGGCAAATGGGCGAGCACCAATGCCTGGGGCGAGCCGATGAACCTGGAACTGGCCCGCATCGGCAACGACCGCTATCAGGCCGTCACCTATTTCCGCGCCAAGCCCCGTGAGCGCGAGGCCTATCCCTTCACGGTTTCCCGGCATGGCAACCGCTGGTACTTGTCGGCCAAGGTGCCGGCGCGTTTTGGCGGGCAATTCATCATTGCCGGTTTCGAGCTGACCGATAAGCGCGAACTGGTGATCTACAACCTCGATCTCGAACAGATCACTCAGGCGATCGCCCAGAAAACCCTCGACGGCCAAGGCTTCCAGACCGACGATGGCGACGGCGTGCAGGTCGACAGCAGCCTCGAGAAGGTCTTTGCTTACCTCGACGATCCGGCCAATTCCGATGTCTTTGTTGAAGCCGCGCGTTACCAGCGCCAGGCCAACGCCAAATAATTCAGTACGTCACGTTTTCTACAGGAGTTTCGGGTGGACGATTACCAGCAGACGATACGCACGCTGTCCGATCGCATTGTGCTGGCGCAGACACCGATCCGCGTCCTGGATGCGGTGAAGTGGGACGAGAGCATCCGCAAGGGCTTCCTCAAGGCCAAAGGCAAGGAAATGCCGGCGGTGGACCGCGATTACTACCTCAACCGGCCGCTGAGTTTCGACTCGAGCAAGGTCAAGCTGGAATTCCAGAACATCGAACGCGACATCACTCGCCAGCTCGGCCAGTTCAACCCGGTCGGGCAGATCATGCGCCGCATGTGCAAGGAATACCGCATGGTGGTGCGCATGCTCGAAGCGCGCGGCACCGAAGACTTTGGCCTGATTTCCCAGGAACTGTACGGCGCCGCGTCCGACGCGTTCCACGCTGGTGATCCGACCCTGGCCGACCTTGGCCTGATGATGTCCGATTACCTGAATAACATCGATGGCCGTGGTGACCTGAAGGACGAGCCGAAAATCCTCACCGCCAAGGACGCCGTGCATCTGTTGCAAACCCGCCTGAACCGGGTGTTCGGCGAGGCCGAGGAAACCATTCGGGTGTTCGAGTCCGATGGCATCGTCGCGGACGCGGCGGCGGGCGCCGACTACATCAAGATCCGCACCGACGCGATGTTCAACGACCGTGACGTGCGGGCGCTGGAAGTCCACGAAGGCCTGGTACACGTTGGCACCACGCTCAACGGCCTCAATCAGCCCATCTGCACCTTCCTGTCCAAAGGCCCGCCCTCGTCGACGGTGACCCAGGAAGGCCTGGCGATCCTGATGGAAATCATCACCTTCGCTTCCTACCCGAGCCGTCTGCGCAAGCTGACCAACCGCACCCGCGCCATTCATATGGTCGAGGAGGGCGCAGACTTTTTGCAGGTATTCGAGTTCTTCCGCGAGCAGGGCTTCGAAATGGCGGAAAGCTACGGCAACGCCAGTCGGGTTTTCCGTGGTTCGACGCCGACCGGTCTGCCATTTACCAAAGACTTGTCCTACCTCAAGGGCTTCATCATGGTTTACAACTACATTCAGTTGGCCGTGCGCAAGGGCAAGCTCGAGCAGATACCGCTGTTGTTCTGTGGCAAGACTACGCTGGAGGACATGCGAACCCTGCGACAACTGGTGGACGAAGGCCTGGTCGTGCCGCCCAAATACCTGCCGGACCAGTTCCGTGACTTGAACGCACTGTCGGCGTGGATGTGCTTCTCCAACTTCCTCAACCATTTGAGCCTGGACCGGATCGAGGCGGATTACTCCAACATTCTGTAAACCACTTACCGTCCTGCGGGAACGGGCTTGCTCGCGAATGCGTTCTGACCTCCACCCTTCAAGGTGACTGAGACACCGCTTTTCGCGAGCAAGCCCGCTCCCACATTTGTGGACTGTGTTTAACCCCATCTGCGAGGTTTCACCGGATGAGAATCCTCGGCATCGTCTGCCTGCTCCTGACCCTCGGCGGTTGCAGTTCGCTGTTGTTCTACCCCGAGCCCGGCCAGTTGTTCACCCCGGAAAAAGCCAGACTCGAGTATCGCGACGTGACCCTGACCACCGCCGACGGCCTGAGGCTGCACGCCTGGTGGCTGCCGGCCAGACCCGGCGTCGAGGTCAAGGGCACGGTGCTGCACCTGCATGGCAACGGCGGCAATCTGCCGATGCATCTCGGCGGCAGTTGGTGGCTGCCCAAGCAGGGTTATCAGGTGTTGCTGGTGGATTATCGCGGCTATGGCCTGTCCGAGGGCGAACCGTCGCTGCCGGCGATCTATCAGGACATCGACGCCGCGTTCGCCTGGCTGGATCAGGCCCCGGAAGTCAAAGGCAAGCCGCTGGTTCTGCTGGGCCAGAGCCTCGGTGGGGCGATGGCGGTGCATTGGCTGGTGCAACATCCCGAACGGCAGAAGCAGCTCAAGGCCCTGGTGCTCGACGGCGTGCCCGCCAGTTACCGCAGCGTCGGCCAATATGCGTTGAGCACGGCATGGTTTACCTGGCCGTTTCAGGTGCCGCTGTCGTGGCTGGTGCCGGACGGCGACAGCGCGATCAACGCGATGCCGCAGCTCAACGGCGTGCCGAAGCTGATCTTCCACAGCCTCGACGACCCCCTCGTGCCCCTTTCCAACGGCATCCGTCTGTATCAAGCTGCGCCGCCACCGCGCGTGCTACAACTGACCCGTGGCGGCCATGTGCAGACCTTCGGCGACCCGGTCTGGCGCCAGGTGATGCTGCGCTATCTCGACGACCCCGAACACTTCAACGGCCTGCGTCGCCTGGGCGAAATTCCCAATTACCCGTCACCCCCGAATTCTGAAGACGAACCACCAGAGAGCCCGCAATGAGTGAAGAACGTAACGCCATCCCGATGATCATCACCGGCATCTGCAGCATCCTCGGCACCGTCGGCGCCCTGTGGTACTACGGCTACCTGCACTTCGCCAAACCCGAGGATGCGCTGCTGCTCAACGAATTCACCATGCTCAAGACCATCCCGGGCGAAGACTACAAAGTCTCCCTGGACCCGGCCCCGCAAGTCGCCCAATGCATCGATGGCGTGCTGGTGCTGTTCGACACCGAACAGAAAGGCCTGACTGGCGTGCTGATCAACGCGCAGAAGAAAGCTGTGCGGTGCATGGGGCAGGAGACGCCGCAGAAGCTGCAACCGTAACTCTGCTGGCCTCACCCTAAGCCTCTCCCAGAGGGAGAGGGGACTGACCGGGTTGTTTGTGACGGATATGACGACCTGAAAGAGCAGGTCGAATGCAGATTTTGAAAAGTATATCGGTCGGCTCCCTCTCCCTCGGGAGAGGGCTGGGAGAGGGGCTGCGGTCGCCAACGAACCGCAAGAATCCAGCCGATCACTTCACCCTACAAATACAAAAGCCCCGCCTGAAAACCCAGGCGGGGCTTTTTCGTTTACCGGCTCAGCGAATTACTGCGCCGAACTCACCGCCGAACGCGGCATCACCGGCTGGTTGTCGTTGGAAATCGTCACTTCCACCCGACGGTTCATGGCACGGCCCGAAACGCTGCCGTTGTCCGCGACCGGGTATTCCTTGCCGTAACCCTGGGTCACGATGCGCGACGGATCGACGCCCATCTTGATCAGCGCCACCTGCACCGAAGTCGCGCGACGCTCGGACAGCGACTGGTTGTAGTTGGCCGCACCGGTGCTGTCGGTGTAACCCTCGACGATCACCTTGCGGTCAGGGTTTTGCTGGAGGAACTGCGCCAGTTTGTTGATGTTCACCAGACCGCTGGATTTCAGGTCAGCCTTGTTGGTGGCGAACAGCACGTCACCGAAGGTCACCAGCGTCCCGCGATCGGTCTGCTTGGCATTGAGGCTGTCCTGCAACTGCTTGATCTGTTGATCGCGAGCATCCAGGCGCGCCTGGGCACGCTGGGCGGCGGCGTTTTTCAGGTTGTTTTCGGCGGTGCGCAGGGCGATGGTCTGTTTGGCCACTTCCACGCGCTGGTTGGTCAGGTAAGCCAGTTGATCGACCTTGGCCTGATCTTCCTTGTCCAGATAAGCCTTGTCGGCCTTGTCCAGGTAATCGCTGGCGTCTTTGGTTTCCAGGGCCGCGACCTTGCTGGCCTGCGGGTTGGCTTGCAGGCCGGCGTAGTTGGTGCGTGCCTGTTCCAGATTCGCGTTAGGCGGGGTGGAGCAGGCAGCCAGGGCAACGCTTGCGGCCAGAAGAGCGGGAATCATCAATTGTTTACGCATGTTCGTTCGTCCTTTCTATCGATAAGAGTTTCAGCCTTGCGGTCGGGATGCGCGCTTATTGCACGGTGCGCTGACTTTCCTGACGCAGTTCCTGAACACCTTTCTGGGAATCCTTCACAGCCTGTTCGGCTTTCATGGCCTGAGCCTTGCGTTCCGCGACGCGGGCGTCCCACTCAGCCTGTTCGGCGAGGAGGCGAGCCTGGTCATACTTCTTGTCGTGCATGGCGATTTCGGCTTCTTTCAACTTGTCCTGCGCCTGCTTCATTTCCACCGCCGCGAATTCAGTACCACCGGCGCTGACGGCGCTGTTGACCGCCGATTGGGTCACGGCGTACTGCTCGGTCGGTGGATTGCCGGCGCAACCGGCCAGCACGAAGCTGGTGCCGATGGCCAGTGCGGCCAGTTTCAGACCGCGCAGGTGAGAGAACGAGGTTTGGTTTTTCATGGTCTTCAACTCCATTAGGCATCTCCTGAAAACTTCTGCATCCATCCTGGTCGAGGAGCCGCAAGCGTCATGTGTAAGCGCGTTTTTGAAACGCTCGTTCCAGGCGTGGTTACCTGTTCCGACCGAAGGCATTTTTCAAAAGTTCAGAAAAGATGGCCCATCGCCCAAAAAAATTTGACCGAACGGACAAGGCTCTAAAACGGGAACTTTGGCGGGGAGAAGCGGTATGCGCGGGCGATTAAGGAGGCGTGTGTGGGAGCGGGCTTGCTCGCGAAAACCCAGTGTCAGCCCGCAAAATTGTGGCTGACACAGCGCATTCGCGAGCAAGCCCGCTCCCACGATCGATCCAGGTTGGATCAGTGTTTCTGCTTGCCTTCAGTGGCCGACAAGTCATGCAGATGACGCCGCGACAGGGCGAGAAAGCGCGGGGTCGGGCCGACGTCTTCGTACAGCGGATCGCCTTCTTCATCGGTGGCGACCACGGTCGAACCTTGCACATACGGCAGGCTCGCCTCGAACTCTTCGAGGGCGGCGCCGATCAGTTCGCCGAGCAGTTCTTCGGGGTGGCGTTTGGGGTACATCTCGGCAATCGCCGCCAGGCGGGCGGCGGCTTCCACATCCAGATGAATCGTGTAGCCGGTGTCGGTCAGGCGACCTTTGGCGTTTTCTTCCCAATGCTGGGCGAGTTCACGGATTTTCATAAAGACCTCATGTCGCGCCTGCGGGTGGCAGGCCTTGGTGAGTGTCCGGCGGAGCCGGCGGCAAGCCGTTGTGCGGCTTACTGTTGAGACTAGCTCTCTGCCACAAGGTTTAAAGTCCCTTCGTCGTCTGCTTGTAAGAAGCGCCGTAGAGCGGCACTCTCTGGTCCATGCACCGAGTTTCAAGCCATCCGGATTGACTGCTGGAGAAATGCTGATGACCGATATTGATGCACGCTTGCGCGAGGACGTTCACCTGCTCGGTGAGCTGTTGGGCAATACCATTCGTGACCAGTACGGTGAGGGATTTCTCGCCAAGATCGAGCAGATCCGCAAGGGCGCCAAGGCCGACCGGCGCGGTTCGATGGACGCCGAGCTCAGCGCCAGCCTCAATCAGTTGAGTGAAGCTGAATTGCTTCCGGTGGCGCGGGCGTTCAACCAGTTTCTCAACCTGGCGAACATCGCCGAGCAATACCAGTTGATCCACCGCCGCGAAGAATCACAGGCCGCGCCGTTCGAGTCCCGCGTGCTGCCGGAATTGCTCGCCCGATTGCGCAACGAAGGGCACAGCGCCGACGCCCTGGCCCGGCAACTGGCGCGGCTGGAAATCGAACTGGTGCTGACCGCGCATCCCACCGAAGTGGCGCGGCGTACGCTGATCCAGAAGTACGACGCGATCGCCGCGCAACTGGCCGCTCAGGATCACCGCGACCTGACCAGCGCCGAGCGCGAGCAGATTCATAACACCCTGCAACGGCTGATCGCCGAAGCCTGGCACACCGAAGAAATCCGCCGCACCCGGCCGACCCCGGTGGACGAGGCCAAGTGGGGGTTCGCGGTGATCGAGCATTCGCTGTGGCAGGCCATTCCCAATCACATGCGCAAGGCCGATCAGGCCTTGTTCGCCGCCACAGGTATGCGTCTGCCGCTGGAGGCGGCGCCGATTCGCTTTGCCTCGTGGATGGGCGGTGACCGTGATGGCAACCCGAATGTAACGGCAGCGGTCACGCGCGAAGTGCTGCTGCTGGCGCGCTGGATGGCCGCCGATCTGTACCTGCGTGACGTCGACCACCTGGCGGCCGAACTGTCGATGCAGCAGGCCAGCGATCCCCTCAAGGCCAAGGCCGGCGACAGCGCCGAGCCTTATCGCGCCGTGCTCAAGCAACTGCGCGAACGCTTGCGTGCCACGCGCAACTGGGCGCATGCGTCCCTGGCGCAAACCACGGCGGCTCCGGCCGACGTGCTGCACAACAACCGCGACCTGCTGGAGCCACTGGAGCTGTGTTATCACTCGCTGCACGAGTGCGGCATGGGTGTGATCGCTGACGGCCCGCTGCTCGATTGCCTGCGTCGGGCCGTGACCTTCGGCCTGTTCCTGGTGCGTCTCGATGTGCGTCAGGACTCCTCGCGGCACAGCGCGGCGATGACCGAAATCACCGATTACCTCGGCCTCGGTCGCTACGAGGATTGGGACGAAGAACAGCGCATCAGCTTCCTCACCCGTGAGCTGAACAATCGCCGGCCCTTGTTGCCGGCGCACTTCAAACCTTCGGCGGACACTGCCGAGGTGCTGGCCACCTGCAAGGAGATCGCCGCCGCGCCGGGGGCTTCGCTGGGCTCTTACGTGATCTCCATGGCCGGCGCCGCATCTGATGTGCTTGCCGTGCAACTGCTGCTCAAAGAGTCCGGCGTGCTGCGCCCGATGCGCGTGGTGCCGTTGTTCGAGACCCTGGCCGATCTCGACAATGCCGGGCCGGTGATCGAGCGGCTGTTGCTGCTGCCGGGTTACCGCGCACGCCTGCAAGGCCCGCAGGAAGTGATGATCGGCTACTCCGACTCGGCCAAGGACGCCGGCACCACCGCCGCTGCCTGGGCGCAATACCGCGCGCAGGAGCGGCTGGTGGAAATCTGCCGCGAGCAGCAAGTCGAATTGCTGCTGTTCCACGGTCGTGGTGGCACGGTCGGCCGTGGCGGTGGCCCGGCTCACGCGGCGATTCTGTCGCAACCGCCGGGATCGGTGGCGGGGCGCTTCCGCACCACCGAGCAGGGGGAAATGATTCGATTCAAATTCGGCCTGCCGGACATCGCCGAGCAGAACCTCAATCTGTACCTGGCGGCGGTACTCGAAGCAACGCTGCTGCCACCGCCGCCACCCACGCCCGAGTGGCGACACTTGATGGACGAACTGGCCGCCGACGGTGTCAGCGCCTACCGCGCGGTGGTGCGGGAAAATCCGCAGTTCGTGGAGTATTTCCGCCAGTCGACGCCGGAGCAGGAACTGGGACGCCTGCCTCTGGGCAGCCGCCCGGCCAAACGCCGTGCCGGCGGCATCGAGAGTCTGCGGGCGATTCCGTGGATCTTCGGCTGGACCCAGACGCGGCTGATGCTGCCGGCGTGGCTCGGCTGGGAAACCGCGCTGAGCAAGGCACTGGAGCGCGGCGAGGGCGAACTGCTGGGGCAGATGCGCGAGCAATGGCCGTTCTTCCGCACCCGCATCGACATGCTGGAAATGGTCCTGGCCAAGGCTGACGCCGACATTGCGCTGTCCTACGACGAACGACTGGTGGAGTCGGACTTGTTACCTTTGGGTGTGCATTTACGCGACCTATTGTCGCAGGCATGTTCCGTCGTCCTTGGCCTGACTGGCCAGTCGCAACTGCTGGCACATAGCCCTGACACCCTGGAATTCATCCGTCTGCGCAACACCTATCTCGACCCGCTGCATCTATTGCAGGCCGAGTTGCTGGCCCGTTCGCGACAGCAGGATGTCGCACAGGGCAGCCCGGTGGAACAGGCGTTGCTGGTGTCTGTGGCGGGGATTGCCGCCGGTTTGCGAAATACCGGCTAAGGTTTTCTGGCCGGGACGCGGCATCCGCGATGAGCGGCGGGTGCCGTTTAATCGGTGTCGGAAAAGTGCGGTCAGGCGACAGTTAATGATGGGGTTGCGACTTGGGTCACCCCGTCGCAAGGTCGCGGCAGGCGCCGGTTTCTCCGACTTTTGGCGTCTTGTGTGGGCGCAGCCTGCTGTGTATCTTGATCAGCCTTTGGCCGTTTGGGCGGCCACGACCCGTTTTCCAGGATTCGCCCGATGTGGCGAATCCTTTGTTTTGTAAAAGCTTTCTATAAAAAAATTGAGGAGCACATCTAATGCGCGTCATTCTGCTGGGAGCTCCCGGGGCCGGTAAAGGTACTCAGGCTAAGTTCATCACCGAGAAATTCGGCATTCCGCAAATCTCCACCGGCGACATGCTGCGTGCGGCGGTCAAGGCCGGCACCGAGCTGGGCATCAAGGCCAAGAGCATCATGGATGCCGGCGGTCTGGTGTCGGATGACCTGATCATCGCGCTGGTCAAGGATCGTATCGCTCAAGCGGATTGCGCCAAGGGTTTCCTGTTCGACGGTTTCCCTCGCACCATTCCTCAGGCTGAAGCCCTGGTGACTGCCGGTGTCGAGCTGGATGCCGTGGTCGAAATCGCTGTTGAAGACGAGGAAATCGTCCAGCGCATCGCCGGTCGTCGCGTTCACGAGGCCAGCGGCCGCGTGTACCACGTTGTCTACAACCCGCCGAAAATCGCCGGCAAGGACGACATCACCGGTGAAGAGCTGGTGCAGCGCAAGGACGACACCGAAGAAACCGTGCGTCATCGCCTGTCGGTCTACCACTCGCAGACCAAGCCGCTGGTGGAGTTCTACCAGAAGCTGTCCGCCAGCCACGCGGGCAAGCCGAAGTACAGCCACATCCCGGGTGTCGGTTCGGTTGAAGCAATCACCGCCAAGGTGCTTGAAGCCCTGAGCTGAAAAACACCTGATCCGCTGCATCATCCACGGCCCGCTTGCGGGCCGTAGTTGTTTATACTGGCGCACTTTTTCCCTTCCTGATTTACGGACACATCGATGAGCACCTTGCTGGCCCTGGACACCGCGACTGAAGCTTGCTCCGTTGCCTTGCTGCATGACGGCAAGGTCACGAGCCATTACGAGGTGATCCCGCGCCTGCACGCGCAGAAACTGCTGCCGATGATCCAGCAACTGCTGGCCGACGCCGGCACCACGCTGCAGGCGGTGGATGCCATCGCTTTCGGTCGCGGCCCGGGCGCATTCACCGGTGTGCGGATCGCCATTGGCGTGGTGCAGGGTCTGGCGTTCGCCCTGGATCGGCCGGTGCTGCCGGTGTCGAACCTGGCGGTGTTGGCGCAACGGGCCTATCGCGAGCATGGCGCACGCCAGGTCGCGGCGGCCATCGACGCACGCATGGACGAAGTGTATTGGGGCTGCTACCGCGAGACGGCCGGGGAGATGCGTCTGGTGGGCGCCGAGGCGGTGCTGCCCCCGGAAGTCGCGGCATTGCCGGACGACGCCGACGGCGACTGGTTCGGCGCGGGCACGGGTTGGGGTTATGGCGAGCGCCTCGCCGTGACGCTGACCGGTTCGGATGCCGGCATGCTGCCCCACGCCGAAGACCTGCTGACCCTGGCGCGTTTCGCCTGGGCGCGCGGTGAAGCGATTCCGGCGGACGATGCCCAGCCGGTTTACCTGCGTGACAAGGTCGCCACCCCCAAGGCCCGCTGATTCCCCCTGCTCCAGTGGGAGCGGGCTTGCTCGCGAAAACGGTTGATCAGTCGCCCACAATGGCGGCTGGAATGACGCCTTCGCGAGCAGACCCGCTCCCACAGGGCGATCCAGTGCTGAAGCCCTGCCAATCGTCAGTTTCTAACCCCGCGCTTTAAACCTTTTGTCTTTTATGTGTTCTAGTTATCACTCGGCGATTTGCTAAGTCGGTCAGGTGCCGCTAAATTGCCATCATCGATACCGAGCATGACTTTATGCGTATAGACGGCGTTTCCACTCATTCGTATCCCATCAAGCGCAAGCCTCGCAAAGGCAATGTGGCGCTGGATGAGTCCGTCGACGATATCGACGGCGAGCTGGAATTCCCC
Organism: Pseudomonas sp. B2M1-30; assembly: GCF_025447575.1. Lineage (NCBI taxonomy): Bacteria > Pseudomonadati > Pseudomonadota > Gammaproteobacteria > Pseudomonadales > Pseudomonadaceae > Pseudomonas > Pseudomonas sp. B2M1-30. The sequence goes on from NZ_JAOEJT010000006.1 coordinate 147,351, forward strand.
ACCGAGGAGCAACTGGCTGCCCGTGCCGCCAAGGCTACGGCGCAACGCCTGAGCAATCTGCCCGCCCGCCAACAAGACATGATCTACCACCGCGCGATGAAGAAAAGCGTCGCCATGGCGCTCGCCAGCTACCTGAGCACCGCCGGTTTTGTCGATTGGGATGCAGACGTGCTGGGCCTCGATCTGTACATCTGATGGATTTGCCTTACTACCTCGGCTGTCCGTCCTGGAGCGAAAACGCCTGGCGCGAGTACCTCTATCCGGCTGATGCCAGGACTTCCGATTTCCTCGGTCTCTACTCTCAAGTATTCAATGCCGTGGAAGGCAACACGACCTTCTACGCCAGCCCGTCGCCGGCCACTGTGCAGCGCTGGGCGGAAGTCATGCCCGAACACTTTCGCTTCACTGCCAAGTTTCCCGGTGACATCAGTCACGGTGGCGACCTGCGCGATCAGCTGACCGCCGCCGAAACCTTCGTCCAGTTGCTCAGCCCGCTGGGTGAGCGGGTATCACCGCTGTGGCTGCAACTGTCGAAGAGCTTCACCCCGCAGCGTCTTCCGGAACTGGCGGCGTTCATCGATGCCCTTGATCGGCCGCTGGCGGTGGAGGTGCGCCACGACCAGTTCTTCGCCAAAGGTGAAAGTGAACGCCTGCTCAATCGCCTGCTGCTCGATCGCGGGGTGGAGCGCATCTGTCTGGATCCGCGTGCATTGTTCAGTTGCCTGTCCACCGACTCTTCGGTGATTCACGCGCAATCGAAAAAGCCCCGTGTCCCGACTCGTCCGGCGGCGTTCACCCGGCATCCTCAAGTGCGTTTCATCGGCCATCCGGAGCTGGAAGCCAACGACCCGTTCCTGGTGCCCTGGGTGGCGAAAATCGCCGAGTGGATCGAAGACGGTCGCACGCCATACATCTTCCTGCACACCGCCGACAATCTGCTGGCGGCGAAACTGGCGCAACGTTTTCACGCACAACTGATGCAACGTTTGCCTGGCCTGGCGCCTCTGCCTGAGCTATACAGAGAACCCGCCGCCGAGCAACTTGGCTTGCTCTGACGCGGAGTCGTTTCCCGCTCAGGAGCCTGCCAATGGACGCGCAAACCCGTAAAGCCGAAGCCTTCAAAGCCCTGCACGACCGCAGCGAGATTTTCGTCATCCCCAACCCGTGGGACGCCGGTTCGGCGAAGATGCTCGCCAGTCTCGGCTATCAGGCGTTGGCCACCACCAGCGCCGGCTACGCGTTCTCCCAAAGCAAACCCGATGGTGGCCTGAGCCTCGATGAAACCCTGGACAACGTTCGGGCGATTGTCGCGGCCACGGATCTGCCGGTGGCGGTGGATCTGGAAAACGGCTTTGCCGATGCACCGGCGGAATCGGCGCAAAGCCTGATTCGCGCCGCCCAGGCTGGTGCGGTGGGTGGTTCCATCGAGGACGCCACGGGCCGGGAGGAGACGCCGATCTACTGCTTCGAGCATGCCGTGGCGCGGATCGAAGCCGCTGTCGCCGCCGTGCGCACACTGCCGTTTCCCTTCATGCTGACCGCCCGCGCGGAAAACTACCTGCACGGCAATCCTGATATCAACGACACCATCCGCCGCTTGCAGGCCTTCGCCGAAGCGGGCGCCGATGTGCTTTACGCGCCGGGTTTGCGAACCGCGGAGGAAGTGTTGGCAGTGGTGCGCGCGGTGGCGCCGAAACCGGTCAATGTGCTGATGTCCGGCGGGTTGAAGCTGACCGTGCAGCAACTGGCGGAAATGGGCGTGCGGCGGGTCAGCACTGGCTCGGCGCTGGCCCTGGCGGCTTACGGCGAGTTTTTCCGCGCGGCGGAAGAAATCCAGCAGTCGGGCACGTTCGGCTTCACTTCGCGTTCGATGCCGTACGCCCGGGCCAATCAGTTTTTCAAAGGCTGAGTGATGTTTGCGAGGCTCAGGCGGCGATGCGCAGGTTCTGCTGAACGATCGGGCGTACCCAGCCATTGTCGAAATCCAGAGCCTTCTGCTGCTCGGCGATTTCTTCCGGCGAGAACGGCGGGAAGGGTTTTTCCATCAGGTCGAGGTCGAACTCGGCGATCGGCAGGTACAACGGACGTTTCTGCGGCGCGGCGCCTGGCTCCGGAACCGGCTGGCCGTTGGTCAGGACGATCGGGCGAACCCAGCCACTGTCGAAGTCCTGCTGCTTTTGCTGGGCGCGGATCTCTTCCGGCGGGAACGGCGGGAACGGCTTGTCGGCCAGCTCCATTTCGAACTCGGCGATCGGCAGGAACAACGGCTCCGGCGGACGCACCTGGGTTTCGACCACGTCGCACTCGCGCTGGCTGACGATGTGCGCGTGCAGGTCGCTGCCGACGGTCGGTTCTTCAGGGCTTTCCAGATCGACCGGCGGAAACGTGCCACAGGCCGGAACCACATCACTCGACTGCTCGGCCATCGCCTGGGCAAAGAAATCCTGCCACAGATGACTGACGCCGCTCAGTGCTTGAGTGTTTTGACGGCTGAAATCGCCATGGGGCGAGATGTAGCCAATCGATGTGGGGAGAATGCCTGACATTTTTTTCGGTCGACGCTCAGCTCTGGCAAAATGCGCGTTGATTGGGTTATCGGCCGCTTTCGCCGATCCTTAACTTTTTGAGCGTGTTTTCCATGATTGAGCAACCTGCGGCCTGCCGCATCCATGTCGAGGCCCTCGCTCCGACGTTCGCAGCGCAGGCCGAGCAGTGGGCCGAACGCCTGAATCTGCCTTTGCAGGTGGCCGACGGCGAGTTTGCCTTGCAGGTCGGCGAGCAGGGTTTGCAACTGCAACAGCTGGGGCCTGACGCACCGGGGCCGGTGCGGGTCGATTTCGTCGAGGGCGGCGCGGCCCATCGCCGGTTGTATGGCGGAGGCAGCGGGCAAATGATCGCCAAGGCTGTCGGCATTGCCCAGGGCGTACGCCCACGGGTGCTGGATGCCACGGCGGGGCTGGGCAAGGACGCGTTCGTGCTGGCCAGCCTGGGTTGCGAGATGAGCCTGATCGAGCGCCAGCCGCTGATCGGTGCGCTGCTGGAGGACGGTCTGGCGCGGGCGGCGGAAGATTTCGAGGTGGCGCCGATCGTCGCGCGGATGACGCTGCTCAAGGGCAACTCCATCGAGGTGATGCGCAACTGGCAAGGCGAGCCGCCACAGGTGATCTACCTCGACCCGATGTTCCCGCATCGTGAGAAAACGGCGCTGGTGAAGAAGGAAATGCGTCTGTTCCGGCCACTGGTAGGGGATGATCCGGATGCGCCGGCCTTGCTGGAAGCCGCGTTGGCGCTGGCGAGTCATCGCGTGGTGGTCAAGCGTCCGCGCAAGGCGCCGTGCATCGAAGGGCCGAAGCCGAGCCATGCGCTGGACGGCAAATCCAGCCGGTACGACATCTATCCGAAAAAGGCGCTGAAGGCCTGAGACCCTTCGCGAGCACGCCCGTTCTCACAGGGGATGTGTGATGTAGACAGATCCTCGTGGGGGGGGGGCGGGCGGGCGTGCTTGCGCAGGCGTCCGGCAAAACACCGCGAGACTTCTAGGGCCGATACGCCCGCATGAACAGTCCCACCACTTCCTGGACATGACTCTCCGCCGCCTCAGCGGTCGGTGGCTCGCCACAACCCAGCAATACCCGGAAATTCGCCGCGCCCTTGATCAGGCAGAAGAAGTGCTCGGCGGCATTGTGCGGTTTGTCGATGTTCAACACGCCCGAGTCATGGATGCGCTGCAGCAGTTGCCCCATCTCCGACAGCATGCGCTGTGGGCCGGCCTCGAAGAACACCTGCGACAGCTTCGGATCCTGGCTGCCCAGCGCCATCATCAGGCGATGCAGGTTCACCGACTCATCGCTGTTGATCAGTTGCTGGAAGCCTCTGGCAATGTTCAGCAACACATTTTCCACGGCAAAGCCGTCCGGCAATTCGAAGAACAGCGGCGGCAATTGTTCTTCGCATTTGGCCATCACGGCAGCGGAAAACAGCGTCTCCTTGTCGTTGAAATGGCTGTAGACCGTCAGTTTGGAAACGCCGGCCGCGGTGGCCACCGCGTCCATGCTGGTGTTGGCGTAACCCTGAGTCAGAAACAGGGATTTGGCCGCATCGAGAATCGCCTGGCGCTTGACCAGATCCTTCGGACGGCCGGGGCCGTTTGGAGCTGAAAGATTGTTCGACATTCTTCGCTTTTAATACTGGACTGGTGAGTTTGCTATTAATAACATACCGGTCAGTATAATTATTCCAAGCACCATTAGCGAAAGGTCTGTCACCATGTTCCGCCATGCGTTGTCCTTTACGTTGCCAGTCGGTCTGGCGTTTTTATTGTCGGCATGCGGTCAGGAAGAGGTGACGCAAGTCGCCGTGCGACCGGCCATGGTGGTGCAGCCAGAGCCTTCGGCCCAGGCGATGGAAAGTTATCCGGGCGAGGTTCGCGCCCGCTACGAGCCCGATCTGGCGTTCCGCATCGGCGGCAAGGTCAGCCGACGACTGGTCGAAGAAGGCCAGCGAGTGAAGGCCGATCAGCCGCTCGCCGAACTCGATCCCCAGGACGTGCGTCTGCAACTGGAAGCCACCCGTGCCCAGGTCGCCGCCGCCGAAGCCAATCTGAATCTGGTGCGCGCCGAACGCGATCGCTACAAGACCCTCATGGAGCGGCAGATGGTCAGCCGCTCGGCCTACGACAACGCGGAGAATCTGTATCGCTCCGGCGAGGCCCGCCTCAAGCAGATCAAGGCCGAATTCAACGTCTCGACCAACCAGGCCAGCTACGCCGTGCTGCGTGCGCCGCAGGATGGCGTGGTCGCCAAGCGCTCGGTCGAAGTCGGGCAAGTGGTGGCCGCCGGGCAAACCGTGTTCACCCTCGCCACCGATGGCGAGCGGGAAGTGCTGATCAGCCTGCCGGAGCAGAGCTTCGGCCGGTTTAAGGTCGGCCAGGCGGTTTCCGTCGAGTTGTGGACGCAGCAGAACCAGCGCTTTGCCGGGCAGATTCGTGAGCTGTCGCCGGCAGCCGATCCGAAATCCCGCACCTTCGCCGCGCGCATCACCTTCGCCAGCGGCAAGGTGCCGGTCGAACTCGGCCAGAGCGCGCGGGTGTTCGTGCAGACCGCTGATGTCGTCCCGCTGTCGGTGCCGCTCTCGGCGCTGACGGCGGAAAACGGCGCGACCTACGTCTGGGTGGTCAGCGCCAACAATACGTTGAAGAAGACCCCGGTGCGCATCGGCCCGTTCGGTGAAAAAACCGTGCCGGTGCTCGAAGGCCTGAACGCCAGCGACTGGGTAGTGGCGGCCGGTGTTCATGTGTTGCTCGAGGGGCAGCAGGTACGCCCCGTGGATCGCTCCAACCGTGTGGTCAATCTGGCGGACAAGGAGTAAGTCCCGATGCGCTTCAACCTTTCCGAATGGGCGTTGCGTAATCGCCAGATCGTACTGTTCCTGATGCTTCTGCTGGCGATCGTCGGTGCGTTGTCCTACACCAAGCTGGGGCAGAGCGAAGACCCGCCGTTCACCTTCAAGGCCATGGTGATCCAGACCCGCTGGCCGGGTGCGACCGCGCAGGAGGTCTCGCGCCAGGTCACCGAACGCATCGAAAAGAAACTGATGGAAACCGGCGAATACGAACGCATCGTGTCGTTCTCCCGCCCCGGCGAATCCCAGGTCACGTTCATTGCCCGCGACTCGATGCATTCGGTGGAAATCCCCGACCTCTGGTATCAGGTGCGCAAGAAGGTCGGCGACATTCGCCAGACCCTGCCGCCGGGCATTCAGGGGCCGTTTTTCAACGATGAATTCGGCACCACTTTCGGCAACATCTATGCCCTGACCGGCGACGGTTTCGACTACGCGGTGCTCAAGGATTACGCCGACCGTATCCAGATCCAGTTGCAACGGGTCAAGGACGTGGGCAAGGTCGACCTGCTGGGCTTGCAGGACGAGAAAATCTGGGTCGAATTATCCAACGTCAAACTCGCCACCCTCGGCCTGCCCCTGGCGGCGGTGCAGCAGGCGCTGGAAGAGCAGAACGCGGTGTCCACCGCCGGGTTCTTCGAAACCGGCAGCGAGCGATTGCAGCTACGGGTTTCAGGGAATTTTCAGACAGTTGACGAGATCCGCAACTTCCCGATCCGGGTGGGTGACCGCACCTTCCGCATCTCCGATGTCGCCGACGTTCGACGCGGTTTCAACGATCCGCCGGCGCCACGCATGCGTTTCATGGGCGAAGATGCCATCGGTCTTGCGGTGGCGATGAAGGACGGCGGCGACATTCTGGTGTTGGGCAAGGCGCTGGAAATCGAATTCGCCCGCATCCAGAAAAACCTTCCGGCCGGCATGCAGTTGCGCAAGGTCTCCGATCAGCCGGCGGCGGTGAAAACCGGTGTTGGCGAGTTCGTCCAGGTGCTGGTCGAAGCGCTGGCGATCGTGTTGCTGGTGAGCTTCTTCTCTCTTGGCGTGCGCACCGGCATGGTGGTGGCACTGACCATTCCGCTGGTGTTGGCGATGACCTTCGCCTGCATGTATTACCTCGGCATCGGCCTGCACAAGATATCCCTCGGCGCGCTGGTGCTGGCGCTGGGTCTGCTGGTGGACGACGCAATCATCGCCGTGGAAATGATGGCGATCAAAATGGAGCAGGGCTTCGACCGGATCAAGGCGGCCAGTTACGCCTGGACCAGCACCGCGTTCCCGATGCTCACCGGCACGCTGATCACTGCCGCCGGTTTCCTGCCGATCGCCACCGCGCAGTCCGGCACCGGCGAATACACCCGCTCGATCTTCCAGGTGGTGACCATCGCGCTGCTCGCGTCCTGGGTGGCGGCGGTGGTGTTTGTGCCGTATCTGGGGGAAAAGCTCCTGCCGGATCTGGCGAAAATTCATGCAGCCAAACATGGCACCGGCGACGGCCAACCGGACCCTTATGGCACACCGTTCTATCAGCGGGTTCGCCGTCTGGTGGAGTGGTGTGTACGGCGGCGCAAAACCGTGATCCTGCTGACCGTGGGGTTGTTCGTTGCTTCGGTGATGCTGTTCCGCTTCGTGCCGCAGCAATTCTTCCCGGCCTCCAACCGACTCGAATTGATGGTCGATCTGAAACTGGCGGAAGGGGCTTCGCTGGCCAATACCACTGCCGAAGTCAAGCGACTGGAGGCGATGCTCAAGGATCACGCCGGCATCGATAACTACGTGGCTTATGTCGGCACCGGATCGCCGCGTTTCTACCTGCCACTGGATCAGCAACTGCCGGCCGCCAGCTTCGCCCAGTTCGTGGTGCTGGCGAAAACCATCGAGGAGCGCGAAGCCCTGCGCAGCTGGTTGATCGATACGCTCAACGAGCAATTCCCGGCCCTGCGTTCGCGGGTCACGCGCCTGGAGAACGGGCCGCCGGTCGGCTATCCGGTGCAGTTCCGGATCACTGGCGAACACATCGAGGAAGTCCGCGCCCTGGCGCGCAAGGTTGCGGCCAAGGTGCGCGAGAACCCGCATGTGGCGAACGTGCATCTGGACTGGGAAGAGCCGAGCAAGGTCGTCTACCTGAACATTGATCAGGACCGTGCCCGCGCCCTTGGCGTGAGTACCGCGAATCTGGCGAAATTTCTCCAGAGTTCGCTGACCGGTTCCAGCGTCAGCCAGTATCGCGAAGACAACGAGCTGATCGAGATCCTCCTGCGCGGCACCGTGCATGAACGCACCGAACTGTCGCTGCTGCCGAGCCTGGCGGTGCCGACCGACAACGGTCGCAGCGTGGCGCTGTCGCAGATCGCCACGCTGGAATATGGCTTCGAAGAGGGCATCATCTGGCACCGCAATCGTCTGCCGAACGTGACCGTGCGGGCCGACATTTATGGCAAGGAGCAGCCGGCGACGCTGGTCAAACAGATCATGCCGACCCTTGATCCGATCCGTGCCGAACTGCCGGACGGTTATCTGCTGGACGTGGGCGGTACGGTGGAAGACTCCGAACGTGGGCAGAAGTCGGTGAATGCCGGCGTGCCGATGTTCATTGTCGTGGTGCTGACGTTGCTGATGGTGCAACTGCGCAGTTTCTCACGCACGGCGATGGTATTTCTGACGGCGCCGCTGGGGTTGATCGGGGTGACGCTGTTCCTGATGGTGTTCCGTCAGCCGTTCGGGTTTGTGGCGATGCTGGGAACGATTGCACTGTCGGGGATGATCATGCGCAACTCGGTGATTCTGGTGGATCAGATCGAGCAGGACATCGCGGCTGGCTTGAAGCCCTGGCAAGCGATCATCGAGGCGACGGTGCGCAGGTTCCGGCCGATTGTGCTGACGGCGCTGGCGGCGGTGCTGGCAATGATTCCGCTGTCGCGCAGTGTGTTTTTCGGGCCGATGGCGGTGGCGATCATGGGCGGGTTGATTGTTGCTACGGCGTTGACGTTGTTGTTTTTGCCGGCGCTTTATGCGGCTTGGTTCAGGGTTCGTCGGGATTCTTGAATGGGTTTGGGCTTGGGCTTGGCGGCCTCTGGGCCGACCAGCCTTTGGGTGTTTAGTGTACATATCCGTTGCTTCGGGTGGTGCTGATGGCGGTTTCGCCCTTACGGCGAGTCACCTTTTTCAGACGCCAAAAAGGTAACCCAAAAGGCTTGGCCGCGGCGTTCGGCCCCTCGCCTAGGCTCGGAGTTCCTTCGTTCCGGGATCCATCCGGGGGCATCGCCTACGGTTTGCTTCGCTGCACCTCCTCTCGATGTGTTTGGCTGCGCCAAACGGTCGCTGCGCTCCCACCCCCGGATAAATCCCTCCACTCAGCCTGCCGAAGGGGCCGGCACGGCAAGATCAAAAGCGGTACTCGAGCTAACGCTCATTGTGTTGAGTGGTGAGAAGCGGATGCGGGTTTCTCAGGCTTCTTTTGCTTTTGGGAGTGGGCTTGCCCACTAAGGCGGCCTACGAGCCGACCGGGTTTTGGTGGGGGTACATATTCTTTACTGCCGCTGTGGTCAGTTCCCTCTCCCTCTGGGCGGTCCGACGTTTCGGGAGGGCCAGGGTGAGGGCAGCGATCTAAAGTCTGCTGGACAACTACCAGGAATCCATGAAGCCAACCTGACAACCAGCAATCCCGGCAAGGATCTTCATACCTGCATAGCGGGGCCGATGGACTGGATCTGACGTATTTCATCGACTTCCAGTGCTCGGTGATTTTGCGGGCGGTGAGTGGTTTTGCTGACGTCTACCGCAAAAGTCTGGCGTACACCGAAGACTTTGAGCGATGGCTGACGAGTTCGGGCTTTTTTGATTGCCTGACGGAAAAACAGCGTGCGGTTCATCGGGTTGCCAAGAGCGGGGTGGCAAAGGAGTTTACGGCGAGCAATGTGCGGGAGCATCTTGGTTGCGGCTACAACACGGCGGTGTCGAGCCTGAACGGTTTGGTAGAGTTGCAGATTTTCGAGAAGAGAAAGATGGGGCGCGAGTGGGTATTTTTCTTGCGTGCCCCTTCGGCCACCGGCTTACAGAACGGAAGCGAGAGAGCCCGCTTCCGTGCCATTTCGGCTTAAAGCGTCCCGAAGACCTTCTTCGCCAGACTCGTCGCCGCAGCGGCCGGGTTCTTGCGGATGGTTTCTTCCTGTTTGCCGATCATTTCGAACAAGCCGTTCAGCGCCTGTTCGGTCACGTAGCTTTCGATGTTGGCGCTCTTGGCATCCACAACACCGAACGTCGCGGCCTGGCCTGCAAACGAGTTGTACTTTTGTGCCACGCCGACTTTGTCGGTGGCTTGTTTGACGATCGGCAGGAACTTGGCGCGGATCTGTTCGCGGCTGCTCTTGTCCAGGTATTGGGTGGCGGAGTCGTTGCCGCCGCTGAGGATGCCCTTGGCATCTTCCACGCTCATTTTTTTCACCGCATCGACCAGGATCGGCTGGGCCTGGGTCACAGCGGTTTCCGCCGCTTTGTTCATGGCTGTTTCCAGTTCGTCGACCTGGGCGCCCATGCCGAAGGCTTTCATCTTGCCGGCGACTTTGCCGAGTTTGCCCGGCAGTTCGATCTTCACGTCAGGGTTGTTGCTGAAACCGCCCGGGGTGCCGAGTTGTTTGACGGCCAGTTGTGCACCCTGGGTCAGGGCGTCCTTGAGGCCGCCGGTGGCGTCGTTTTGTGACAGGTCGCTGAGTGACAGGGCCAGGGCGCTGGCGGAGATCATCAGGCCCGCGCACAGGCCGGCGAAGCGAAGGGTAGGGCGAAGCATGGTGGCTTCCTTGTTCCAGAGTGTGAATTAACGGGCGGCGTCGACGCGGACTTTCAGCGGCTGGGGATCCTTGCCATCGAGTTGTACGGCGTGGTGTTCGGTGGTGATGAACATCAGTTCGCCGTTGACTTCGATGCGTGCGCTGACCGAATAACGGTGGCCCGGCTTGACCTGAGCGGGATCGTAGCTCAAGTGGAACGGCAGCGGCACCTGGCCTTTGACCGGGCCTTTCTGCTCATCCAGCACCACGGCGGGTGCGTCCGCCAAGGATACGTCCTGCAGGCTCACGCTCAAGGTCGCGCTCGGTGGCAAAGCGATGCGTTGCAGGTAGAACACTTCGCCGTCGAGGCCGACCTTGCCAGCAGGGGTGGTCGATTGGCAGGCGCTCAACAGTGTGGCGGCGGCGAGAAGGGTGAGTTTTTTCATCGGGACCTCAAAGACGTTTGCGCCGGAAGAGTCCCGGCGCAAACACGAATCTAGCGGATTTTGGCCGTAGCGTCAGTGAACAAACGTAAGGGCGCTTGCGCCCATTGCGAGAGTTTCTGCGTCAGCCTTCCGGGTTGTCCGAGGGAAACGGGCGCCAGTTCGACGTGCCCCGGAGAGACCGTGATCTGTTGGTGGTAGCGGCTTTCGATGCCGGTCAGTGCGTAGCGTTTTCCCGGTGTTATTTTTTGCGGATCGTACTTGAGATAAAACGAGCTGGCCGTTTGTTCATCGTGCATGACCCGTATCAGTTCGACAGTGGGGTCTGCGACTTCATGCAAACTGACTGTGACGGCCTCTTCGGTCGCAAAAGTATCGGGTTGTTGCACTTCTACATATAACAGTCCGATTGGACTCAGATGGATGGTCTGGCGGTAGGGCGCCTGATTGACGATCACGAAATAGTCTTGTTCGATCAACAGGGGGTGTTGATTGTGGAACATCTGCACGTTGATTTGATAGCGGACGCCGATATCGTCGTAAGGATGCACGAATTGGAACTTCCAGCCTGCCTCAAAGAGTCTGGGGCGGCGCCACTCATCAACGGCGACCACGGATTTGCTATTGATGGCTTTGACGCTGACGACCGTTTCATTATTACCGTCGAACGGTGGTTGAAACTCCGGGGGCAAACTGAAGTTTAAAGTTACAGAGGAGGGCTGTGTATTTAACAGGCTCATCTCGATATCCCTATCGCGATTAATTGAATGCGCCCATTAATTCATGAATCAACTAACAGGGGAACAAGCGTATTCCCCTGTTAGTTGTCTGCAAGTTTCAGACGGCGGGCGTACTCGCTGTTTCCGCCGCATCTTCGCTGCGATGCAGCGCCACCTGACGGATCGACAGCCGGATATCCGCCGGCAGCACCCGTTTCGCCGCGCCTTCGGCCAGCTCGCCGAGCAGTTCGTGGTAACTCAATTTGCCTGCTTCGTCGCGACGCAGCACGTCGAGGTCGAGCAGGGTCTGGATGAAGTGACGGAACAGGCTCTTGTCGAAGAACTCCGGCGCGTTCAGGCCATGCAGGATCGACAGGCGCTGGGCCATGACCGTACACAGGTCTTCCAGCTCTTCGGCGCTGATGCTGTTCTGGCCGCTGTTGAGCAGCAGCGAGACGGTCATGTAGAAGCGCTGCAGCGTCTGGGCGATGCTCTTGGACAGCAGGGTCAGCAGCACGAAATGCCGCGAACTCGGCGCCGGGCGCAGGTACACGTCGTTCTCGAAGCGCAGCAGGCCCTGTTCGACGAACGCCTCCAGCCACTGGTCGATCACCGCGTCCAGTTCGTCCAGGCTCCAGCGGATGAACAGCTCCGATTGCAGGTACGGATACAGCGCGCGGGTATAGCGCAGGATCTGTTCGCGGCTCATGCGCGAAGTGCTCTGGAAGAAGCTCGCCAGCAGCGCCGGCAGGGCGAAGATGTGCAGCACGTTGTTGCGGTAGTAGGTCATCAGGACGGCGTTCTGCTCGTCCAGATAGAGGATCTTGCCCAGCGCATCGTTCTGCTCGGACAGCAGATCCATGCTCTTCACATGCTCGATCAGCGCCCGTCCGTCACCCTCCGGCAAGGTGGTGTGCGGCGAATATGGCACTTTGCGCAGCAGCGCCAGGTACAGGTCCAGCACCCGCGCCATGGCGCGGTCGTCCAGCGCCAGGCGGGTGGTCGACAGCAGCGCCAGGGCCACCAGGTTGACCGGGTTGATCGCCGCCGCTTCGTTCAAGTGCCGGGCGACTTTTTCGCCCAGGCGGTTGGTGGTTTCGTTGAGCCACGCCGGTTTGAACTGCGGGCCGAGCTCCTGTTGGCGCCAGTCCGGCTGTTCGCTGTCGAGGAATTCCGCCAGTTTGATCGGTTCGCCGAAGTTGACCGCTACCTGGCCGAAACGCTGCTTGAGCGCGCCAATGACTTTGAAGATGTCGAAGATCGACTCTTTCTTCTTGCTCGCACCCCGCAGTTCGCCGAGGTAAGTACGTCCTTCAAGGACGCGCTCGTAACCGATGTACACCGGCACAAACACGATCGGCATCCGCGACGAGCGCAGGAAGCTGCGCATCGTGATCGCCAGCATCCCGGTTTTCGGTTGCAGCATGCGCCCGGTGCGCGAGCGGCCGCCTTCGACGAAATATTCGACCGGGAAGCCTTTGGTGAACAGGGTATGGAGGTATTCGTTGAACACCGAGGTGTACAGCGGATTGCCCTTGAACGTGCGGCGCATGAAGAACGCGCCACCACGGCGCAACAGGCTGCCGATCACCGGCATGTTCAGGTTGATCCCGGCGGCGATATGCGGCGGGGTCAGGCCATTGCGAAACAGCAAGTAGGACAGCAACAGGTAGTCGATGTGGCTGCGATGGCAGGGCACGTAGATCACTTCGTGGCCGGGGGCGATCTTCTGCACGCCTTCGATGTGGTTGACCTTGATCCCGTCGTAGATCTTGTTCCAGAACCAGCTCAGCACCACTTCGAGGAAGCGGATGGCGGTGTAGGTGTAGTCCGAGGCGATCTCGTTGCCGTAGCGCAGGGCCTGGGCCTTGGCTTTTTCGGCGGAGATGTTTTCGCGTTCGGCCTCATCGAGGATCGCTTGCTTGACCAGCGGCTGATTGAGCAGGCCTTTGACCAGATTGCGCCGGTGGGAAATGTCCGGGCCGATCACCGCCGTTTTCAGGTTGCGGAAATGCACCCGCAGGATCCGCTGGGCCATGCGCACGGTGCGCTCGTGGCCCTTGTTGTGCTCGATCAGCTCGCGCAGGTGAATCGGCGCCGAGAACTGCACGCGGGTCTTGCGCCCCAGAATCATGATGCTCAGCAGCCGACGCAAACGCCCGGTGACCGCCCAGCTATCGGCGAACAGCAGTTTCCACGGGCTCGATTCGCTGTCCGGCGACTGGCCCCAGAACACGCTGACCGGGATGATCTGCGCGTCTTCGGCGGCGTTTTGGCTGAGGGCGCTGACCAGTCGGGTCAGGGTTGGCGGCGCGCCACGTTTGTCCTGACGGCCGAGCCAGTCGGGATCCGGCGTCAGGTAGAAGAACGCCGCCGGTTCGACCAGCGAGCCCACCGATACCGGCAGCACCGGGCGCGGCAGGCCGGCCTTGGTGCATTCGGTGTCGACCACCGCCAGATCCGTGAGCGAAGGGTTTTGCAGGACGTAGAACACCGGACGACTGCGGTCGAGGTTGAGGGTGAACGACGACTGGTTGATCGTCTCGGAGCGAACCCAGAGATACAACAGTCGGCGCAAGGTGCCAAACACAAGACGGCGGAACGGGGAACGGGTCATACGGCTTCTGCGTGAGTTGATAAACCGAGCGTTTGCTCGGGCGGTCGATAGTGTGCCGGATTCATGGAAAATCGGCAAAAAAGCAGCGAAGTAATCTCCTGTTGAGACTTTTCGTGCCTGTCATATACTCGGCGGTCTGTCGCCGAGGCCCTTGTATGGACGTCGGACGCAGGCTGACGTTCCTCAAGGCTTTCCTGCGAAAAGCCCGTTCAATAATAAAAAAGGAGTATGAACAGATGGCAACACGTGAAACCGGCAACGTGAAGTGGTTCAACGATGCCAAAGGCTACGGCTTCATTCAGCGCGAAGACGGGCTGGACGTTTTCGTGCATTACCGCGCGATCCGTGGCGAAGGCCACCGTTCGCTGACTGAAGGTCAGCGGGTCGAGTATGCGGTGGTGGAGGGGCAGAAAGGCTTGCAGGCCGAGGATGTAGTAGGCCTGTAACACAAAACCAATGTGGGAGCAGGCTTGCTCCCGCATTGGTTTTGTTTGAGGCTGAAATCAGCTCGTACGCCAGGTGATTTCTTCTTCACCATCGGCGCTGATGCGAATCCAGCGATCGGCCGATTCCTCGCCTTCTTCCTCGACCCAGGTGCCCGGTGCGCAGCGCACTTCGACGTTCAGCGCGGCGAACGCGGCGCGGGCGCAGGCGATGTCGTCGTCCCATGGGGTCTCGTCGCTTTCCAGGTACAGGCTGTTCCACTTGCCCACGGCTTTTGGCAGCCAGGTCACGGGGATGTTGCCGGCCTTGCACTTCCAGGTCTGGCCTTTCTGCACCCATTCGCTGCACTCGCCCAGTGCTGAGTCGAGCCAGGCCGAAATGGCCTTGTGGTCGACGTCGGCGTCTTTCAGGTAAATCTCGATGTCCGGTTGGCGCATGGATGTCCTCACTGCGGGTCTGAAAAATCCATTCGCGGATTTAGCCGGTCCCGGGCTGCTCGCCCGAGTCCAAAAGTTTATTGAAGAACGAAATAATCGTAGCGCATCGAGACGGTGGTCTCGAACGGCTCGGCCTGCTCGATCACCGCTGCACGGCGTTCGGCACTGGCGCGCCAGCCGTGGGGCGTCATTGCCAGCAGGTTGGCGCGATCCGCTGGCTTGTCCAGCGTCAGCTTGAACTCCAGGGTTTCGCTGTGTGCCAGCGCCATGCCTTCGGGCACCAGCGCCAGATGCTTGTCGTCGGTGTACTCGCGCACTTCGTCGTACAGGCGTTCGCGCAGTTCCATCAGATGGCCGCTGGTCGGCCCGACTTTCATCAGGCCGCCGCCGACGCTGAGCAGGCGCTTGGCCTCTGCCCAGTCCAGCGGGCTGAAAACACTGGCGAGAAACTGGCAACTGGCGGACGCCAGCGGCACCCGGGCCATACTGGCGATCAACCAGGTCAATTGCGGGTTGCGTTTGCAGGCGCGCTTCACCGCCTCGCGGGAAATGTCCAGCGCGTAGCCATCGGCATCCGGCAGGGCCTCGGCGATCTGCGCGGTGTAGTAACCCTCGCCACAACCGATGTCGACCCAGCGGGCCGGTGCGTAACTCGCCGCCAGTTCCGCCAGACGCCTGGCCACCGGCGCGTAATGACCGGCATTCAGAAAGTCACGACGGGCTTCGACCATCGCCTGGTTGTCGCCAGGGTCGCGGCTGTTCTTGTGTTGCACCGGCAGCAGGTTCAGGTAACCCTGGCGCGCACGGTCGAACCGATGCCCGGCGGGGCAGGCCACGCCGTTGTCCACCGCGTTGAGCGGTTCACTGCAGATCGGGCACGCGAGCATCAGGCGAGCAACTTGATCAGGGTCTGGTAGTAGATCTCGGTCAGCACGTCGAGATCGGCCGCCAGCACGCGCTCGTTGACCTGGTGGATGGTCGCGTTGACCGGCCCCAGTTCAACCACCTGAGTACCCATGGTGGCGATGAAGCGACCATCGGAGGTGCCGCCGCTGGTGGACGCCTTGGTTTCGCGACCGGTGATCTGCTTGATGCTCGACGACACCGCGTCGAGCAGCGCGCCCGGTTCGGTGAGGAATGGCAGGCCGGACAGCGCCCAGTCGATGTGCCAGTCCAGATTGTGCTTGTCGAGAATGTCGGCGACGCGCTTCTGCAAGCCTTCGACGGTGGATTCGGTGGAGAAACGGAAGTTGAACAACGCCACCAGATCGCCTGGAATCACGTTGGTCGCGCCGGTGCCGGAGTTGACGTTGGAAATCTGGAAACTGGTCGGCGGGAAGAAGTCGTTGCCGTGATCCCAGTGCTCGGCGGCCAGTTCCGCCAGGGCCGGGGCGGCGAGGTGGATCGGGTTCTTCGCCAGGTGCGGATACGCCACATGGCCCTGCACACCGCGCAGGGTCAGCTTGGCGCCGAGGGAGCCGCGACGACCGTTTTTCACCACGTCGCCGACCAGGGTGGTGCTGGACGGCTCGCCGACGATGCACCAGTCCAGGCGCTCGTTGCGTGCGACAAGGCGTTCAACCACAGCCTTGGTGCCGTGGTGCGCCGGGCCTTCTTCGTCGCTGGTGATCAGGAACGCGACCTTGCCTTTGTGGTTCGGGTAGTCGGCGACGAAGCGCTCGGCCGCCACGGTCATCGACGCCAGGCTGCCTTTCATGTCCGCCGCACCACGGCCGCAGAGCATGCCGTGTTCATCAATCACCGCGTTGAACGGGTCGATCTGCCAGGCGGTCACCGGGCCGGTCGGCACCACATCGGTGTGGCCGGCGAAGCACAGCACTGGGCCGTCGCCCTGGCCGTGGGTCGCCCAGAAGTTATCCACATCCTCGATGCGCATCGGCTCCAGGTTGAACCCGGCATCGCCCAGGCGCTGCATCATCTGCTTCTGGCAATCGGCGTCGACCGGCGTCACGGACGGACGGCGGATCAGGTCGATGGCGAGTTGGAGGGTCGGCGAAAGGTCGGCGTGGGCCGTCATGGAAAACTCCGGAAATCATGAATGTGGGCGCGGACTAATGCGGGAGCGGGCTTGCTTGCGAAAGCGTTCAATCAGCCAACATAGATGTTGAATGTTACAAAGCCTTCGCGAGCAAGCCCGCTCCCGCAGGGATACCGTCCGGTCAGTAAGACCGTGTATCACGCCAAGCCCTGCAAAATGGCGGTTATCTTAAAGCAAAACGGCGACCATTGGCCGCCGTTTAGTGCATCGGTGAGGATTTAGACCGCCGGTGCCGGTTCAGGCGCCGCAGCCGGTTTTGGCAGCGACGACAGGAACGCCATGATCAGCGCGGCCACGTACGGCAGCGACTGCACCAGCAGCATGGCGACCCAGAAGCGCATGTCATTGCTCGGAATGCCCTGCACCAGGAAGATCCCCAGCGCCGCGCCCCACAACAGCAGCATGATGAACAACTCTTCCCGAGCCTCGGAAATCGCCACCCAGAAACCATGGTTGTCGGCGTTTTTCGGGGTGCGGAAGAACGGAATGCTGCTGGTGAAGAAGCCGTACAGCACCGCTTTGGCGATGGTGTGCGACAACGCCAGTCCTGCCAGCGCGGCGCAGAATGCATCTTTCAGGTTCACGCCGACGGCGCGGCGGTACAGGAAGATGATCTTGCCGACCTTGAACACGAACAGCGCCAGCGGCGGGATCGCGAAGATCAGCAGCGGCGGGTCGACCCGTTGCGGCACGATAATCATCGCCGCCGACCACAACAGCGCGCCGACGGTGAAGAAGATGTTCATGCCGTCCGCGACCCACGGCAGCCAGCCCGCGAGGAAGTGGTAACGCTGGCCACGGGTCAGTTCGGTGTCCTTGCCGCGCAGCAGGCTGCGGGTGTGGCGCTTGATGATCTGGATCGCGCCGTAGGCCCAGCGGAAGCGCTGCTTCTTGAAGTCGATGAAGGTATCCGGCATCAGACCCTTGCCGTAGCTGTCGTGGTAATACGCCGCCGACAGGCCTTTTTCGAATACCCGCAGGCCCAGTTCGGCGTCTTCGCAGATGCACCAGTCGGCCCAGCCCAGCTCTTCGAGTACCGAGCGACGGGTCATGGTCATGGTGCCGTGCTGGATGATCGCGTCGCGGTCGTTGCGGGTGACCATGCCGATGTGGAAGAAGCCTTTGTATTCGGCGTAGCAGAGCTTCTTGAAGGTGCTTTCGTTCTGGTCGCGGTAATCCTGCGGCGACTGCACCACAGCGATTTTCGGGTCGGCGAAGTGCGGCACCATGTGCTTGAGCCAGTTCGGATGCACGCAGTAATCGGAGTCGATCACCGCAATCACTTCGGCATCCTTGGCGGTGTGCGGAATCAGGTAGTTCAGCGCACCACCCTTGAACCCGGCCAGTGGCGAGACGTGGAAGAACTTGAAGCGCGGGCCGAGGGTCGCGCAATAGTCACGTACCGGTTCCCAGACCGCCGGGTCCTTGGTGTTGTTGTCGATGATCAGGACTTCGAAGTCCGGATAGTCGAGGTTGGCCAGGGCGTTGAGGGTCTGTTTGACCATCTCCGGCGGCTCGTTGTAGCACGGCACATGGATCGAGACTTTCGGGCGGTAGTCCGAGTCGCCGACCACCGGCAGGAATTCCCGGCGGCGCTTGTGGATCCACACCGCTTCGGCCAGTTCGTGGGCCTCGGTCAGCAGCACGATGAACACCCCGAGCGCACCAAGCGCCAGCAGGAAACCCACCGTCAGGCTGAACCACGTGCTGTATTGCTGGCTGTAGTCGTAACCGATCCACACCAGCACCGAACCACACAGGAACGCGATAAAGGTCAGGAACGTACGGCCACGCTGACGCAGGGCCGAACCGTCGATCATCAGCAGGGTCAGCGACAGCAGCGCCAGCACCACCGAGCCGATCGCCAGCACCCGCCATTGCGGGATCGCCACCACCGGGCCTTCAAAGTTGAATTTCTGCTGGCGCGCGGCGTTGAACACGCCCCAGTAGGCGCCGACCGAACCTTCGTCGCTGGCCTTCCACGGCTGGTCGAAGGCTTCGATCACGAAGTAGTTGAAACCCTGACGGTTGAGCTTGTTGACCAGCGTGCGCAGGTAGATCGCCTGATCCGCCGGCGACGCATCGGCACCACCGCGCATGCGGCCGTTGCTCGGCCAGCCGACTTCGGACAGCAGCAACGGTTTTTTCGGGAACATCTTTTTCAGGTCGCGGGCGCGGTCGAAAACGAACTGACCGGCCTTGTCCACCGGGATGAACTCCCAGTAGGGCAGAACGTGGGCGGCGATCAGGTCGACGTGCTTGGCCAGTTCCGGGTGTTCTTCCCAGACGTGCCATTGTTCGGAGGTGGTCACCGGTACTTTCACCGCTGCGCGCACGCGGTCGAGCAGGACGCTGAGTTCCTTGGCGGTGATTTCCTTGCGGAAGATCGCCTCGTTGCCGACCACCACGCGAACCACGCTGCGCGAGGTGTTGGCCAGTTCGATGGCGCGGGTGATTTCCCGTTCGTTGCGTTCCTGGTCCGGGCTGATCCAGATCCCCAGGGTCACGCGCAGGCCGAACTCTTCGGCGAGTTTCGGAATGTCCTGCAGGGTGCCATCGACCGAGTAGATGCGGATGTTGTCCGTCAGCTTGCTCATGATCTCCAGGTCGCGGCGCATTTCGTCGTCAGTCGGATACTGATCCTTCTGTGGGAACTGGCCCTGCTGGAATGGCGAATAGGAGAAACCGGAGATTTGCTCCGGCCAGTTCGGCGCGGAGACCGGGCGATTGATCAGCGCCCAGAAACCGGTGAACAGGGCGGCGATTGCCAGAACCACCACCAGGTTGAGACCAAATTTACGCGATGACATAGCTGTTTCGGGTTCCGGAGTCTGTGGAACGAAGGTTCGGTTGGCAGGACGGCTGTTACAGATGCAAAGGGCGCGAATCCTACACCGGCGGTTCACTGGTCGTACACCGAACAGGGAAACGCCCGACATTGGGCAATCCGCTTTGACTTAAGTTCTTACACTTGTCGTTTGAAGCTTAAAACTTGTCGCCGGCTCGTCCATAATGCGCGCCGGTTTTTGGGGTAATGGTCATGAGTACAGAAGATCCACGGTTTGCAGGCGTCGCCCGTTTGTATGGCATCGAGGGCCTGGAGCGCCTGCGCGCCGCCCATGTGGCGATTGTCGGCGTCGGTGGCGTCGGTTCCTGGGCGGCGGAAGCCATTGCCCGTTGCGGGGTCGGCGAGATCTCGCTGTTCGACCTCGACGACGTCTGCGTCAGCAATGCCAACCGCCAGTTGCATGCGCTGGACAGCACCGTCGGCAAACCCAAGGTCGAGGTGATGGCCGAGCGTCTGCGCGGGATCAACCCGGATTGCACCGTGCATGCGGTGGCGGATTTCGTTACCCGCGAAACCATGGCCGAGTACATCACGCCGAACATCGACTGCGTGATCGATTGCATCGATGCCGTCAACGCCAAGGCGGCGCTGATCGCCTGGTGCAAGCGCCGCAAGATCCAGATCATCACCACCGGCGGCGCAGGCGGGCAGATCGATCCGACGCTGATTCAGGTTTGCGACCTGAACCGCACCTTCAACGATCCGCTGGCCTCGAAAGTGCGCTCCACGCTGCGTCGTGACTACGGCTTCTCACGCACCGTGACCCGCCATTACAGCGTGCCGTGCGTGTTCTCCACCGAACAACTGCGTTATCCGAAGCCGGACGGCAGCATTTGTTTGCAGAAGAGTTTTGTCGGCGATGGCGTGAAGCTCGACTGCGCCGGCGGGTTCGGTGCGGTGATGATGGTGACGGCGACGTTCGGCATGGTCGCGGCGACCAAGGCTGTGGATAAACTGGTGGCGGGTGTGCGGCGGCCAGCAGATCGGGTCAAGCCTCAGGCTTGAGCGGTCGGCTCAGTCTCCTTCGCGAGCCAGCCCGCTCCCCCGGGAGTCTCATGGCAATGGACTTGCTCGCGAAGGCGGTCAGCCAGCCAGCGCCTTCATCCGCTGCAGCACCGCATTCAAGCCATTGCTGCGCGATGGCGACAACTGCCGGGAAAGCCCCAACTGATTGAACCAGTCCGGCAAATCCACCTGTTGCAACTCGGCGGCGCTCAGCCCGTTGACCCGCGCCAGCAGCAACGCCACCAGGCCGCGAATCATCCGCGCATCGCTGGCGGCGCTGAATTGCCAGTGACCGTCGTGCAGTTCGCCCACCAGCCACACCTGGCTTTCACAGCCATGCACGCGGTTGGCGTCGCACTTGTCCGCGTCGTTCAACGCCGGCAGACGATCGCCAAACTGCATCAACAACCGCGCCCGCTGTTCCCAGCCGGAGGCGTCCTGAAAGGTTTGCAGCGCTTGGGCGGCGACCGGCAGGCTCATCGCAACAACTCCAGGGCCTGATCCAGTGCGGCGAAGAACCGCTCCAGATCCTCGGAATCGTTGTACAGCGCCAGCGACACACGAATCGCCCCGGCCAGTTCGAAACGCTTGAGCAACGGCATGGCGCAGTGATGCCCGGCGCGCACGGCGATGCCCTGCTCGGTCAGCAGATGCGCCAGATCGGCGTTATGCACACCTTCGACGACAAAACTCGCCAGCGCCAGTTGCGGCTTGCCCAGCAGGCGAATGCCGTCGCGGGCGGCGAGGCCGCGCAGCAGGCAGTCATGCAGCGCCGCTTCGTGGGCGGACACCGCGTCCTGATCCAGGCCCGACAAGTAATCGAGGGTTGCGCCGAGCCCGATCACGCTGGCAATCGGTGGCGTTCCCGCTTCGAAACCCAGTGGCGCCGGACGGAAGCGCGCGTCGTGGTAATTGGCGTCCAGCACCATTTCGCCGCCGAACTGCCATGGACGCAGTTGCTCCAGCGCCGCGTTGCGCCCGAACAGCACGCCGAGGCCATCGGGACCGTAGAGCTTGTGGCTGGAAAATACATAGAAGTCGCAGCCGAGGGCCTGCACATCGTGGCGGCCATGCACTACGCCTTGCGCGCCGTCGACCACCGTCAGCGCGTTTTGCGCCTTGGCCATCGCCAGCAGCGCCGGCAACGGTTGCCACGCGCCGAGCACGTTGGACAACTGACTGACTGCCAGCAGGCGCGTGCGCGGGGTTATCAGGCGCAGGGCGGCGGCGAGGTCGATCACGCCGTCGCTATCCAGCGGCAGGATCACCAGCTTCAGGTTGCGGCGTTGCGCCAGTTGCTGCCACGGCAGCAGGTTGGCGTGATGCTCCAGGGCGCTGATGACAATTTCATCGCCCGGATTGAATAGGTGTTCCAGGCCATAGGCCAGGAGATTCAGCGCACTGGTAGCGCCATGGGTGAAGATGATTTGCCCGCTGTCATCGGCATTCAGCCATTGGCCGACCTTCAGCCGACTGTCCTCGAAGGCCTGGGTGGCGTGGGCGCCGGGAAGATGCTGGGCACGATGCACGTTGGCCGCGCCGTTGGCGTAGTAGTGCGCCAGCGCGTCGAGCAGGGCCTGGGGTTTTTGCGTGGTGGCGGCGTTGTCCAGATAAGTCTGGTCTTGCCGTTGCAGGGCGGCGATGGCCGGAAAATCGGCGCGCCAGGGGGAGAGAATCATCATGCTGTCAGGCCCCGGTGGGTGACGCCGAACCCTGTGGAAGCCGGGCTTGCCCGCGAAGCTTTTGATGGCTTCGCGAGTAAACCCGCTCCCACGGGTGTCGTGCAAGGCTGCTTAGTTGTGAGCGTGCAGCGCTTCGTTCAGTTCGATCGCCGACTTGTGGGTTTTGCACTCCACGGCACCGGTTTCCGAATTACGACGGAACAGCAGGTCGGTCTGGCCGGCCAGGTCACGGGCCTTGACCACTTTGACCAGTTGATTGTTCTCGTCCAGCAGCGCGACTTTGGTGCCGGCGGTCACGTACAGGCCCGACTCGACGGTGTTGCGGTCACCCAGCGGAATGCCGATACCGGCGTTGGCGCCGATCAGGCAGCCTTCGCCGACCTTGATCACGATGTTGCCGCCGCCCGACAGGGTGCCCATTGTCGAGCAACCGCCGCCCAGGTCCGAACCCTTGCCGACGAACACGCCAGCGGAGACGCGGCCTTCGATCATGCCCGGGCCTTCGGTGCCGGCGTTGAAGTTGATGAAGCCTTCGTGCATCACGGTGGTGCCTTCTCCCACGTATGCGCCCAGACGCAGACGCGCGGCGTCAGCGATACGCACGCCGGCCGGAACCACGTAGTCGGTCATTTTCGGGAACTTGTCCACCGAGAACACTTCCAGCAGCTCGCCGCGCAGGCGCGCTTCGAGTTGCAGCTCGGCCAGTTCGCTCAGGTCGACGGCGCCCTGGCTGGTCCAGGCCACGTTTGGCAGCAGCGGGAAGATCCCGGCCAGGCTTACGCCGTGCGGCTTGACCAGACGATGGGACAGCAGGTGCAGCTTGAGGTAAGCCTCAGGCGTCGAGGTCAGTTGTGCGTCTTCGGCCAGCAGGGTGGCGACCAGCGGCTTGTGGCTTTCGGCCAGGCGGGTCAGCAGTTTGGCTTGTTCGGCATCAACGCCCTTCACGGCTTCAGCCAGTTGAGCGGCTTGTGCGGTGGTGAACGCGATGGCCTGGTTGCCTTCGCTGTAACCGAGGATCGGTGCCACGGCGGCAACCAGTTCGGCGGACGGGTTGAGCAGCGGCTGAGCGTAGAACACTTCCAGCCACGCGCCTTGACGGTTTTGAGTGCCGACACCGAAGGCCAGGCTGAACAGGGATTTGGACATGTGAATACCTCTACAAAGGGTGACGGGCTGCTTACTTGAGCGCGGCCGCGTAGATATCTGGCTTGAAGCCAATCAGGGTTCGGTCACCGAGATCGAGCACCGGGCGCTTGATCATCGAGGGTTGAGCGAGCATCAGTTCGATGGCTTTCGACTGGTCGAGATCGGCTTTGCGTTCGTCATCGAGTTTGCGAAAGGTCGTGCCCGCGCGGTTCAACACGGTTTGCCAGCCATGTTCATCGCACCATTGGGTCAGGTGCTCACGGTCGATGCCGGCAGTCTTGTAATCATGGAAGTCGTAGCTGACAGCGTGTTCATCGAGCCAGGTGCGCGCCTTCTTCATGGTGTCGCAGGCTTTGATGCCGAAAAGGTGCAACGTTTTGCTTGAAACGGTCAAGGAATCGCCCCCTTTACAGGTGCTGGAGAAAAAAGGTGTCGGATTATGCCATGACCGGACGGTTTCGCGGCGCCACTGGTTCAATTGCCTCCTTTTAACCGGCGAGTGTTTGCGGGAGGGGTGTTTCAGAACGTGCGACATAGGTGCAACGGTCATGCTCAGCCTAAGTCGCTAATATGGCAGTTCAACGCTGTCGATTGTCTGAGATTTCCGCTTTATGCAAACCGCTTACACCGTCCTGATCCTGTTGATGCTGGTCAGCGTCTCGCGGCTGGTTGGCCGGGTCATCCCGCTGCCGCTGCCTCTGGTGCAGATCGCCGCCGGCGCGTTGCTGGCCTGGCCGACCCTCGGCCTGCATGTGGCGCTGGATCCCGAACTGTTCCTGTTTCTGTTCCTGCCGCCGCTGCTGTTCTCCGACGGCTGGCGCATGCCCAAACGTGAGTTCTGGAAACTGCGCGGGCCAATCCTGACCCTCGCGGTGGGGCTGGTGCTGTTCACGGTGGTCGGTGCCGGGTACTTCATTCACTGGCTGCTGCCGACGATCCCGCTGCCAGTGGCCTTCGCGCTGGCGGCGGTGCTGTCGCCGACCGACGCCGTGGCTGTGTCGGCGATTGCCCAGAACCGCTTGCCGACGCCCCTGATGCACATGCTGCAAGGCGAGGCGCTGATGAACGACGCCTCGGGCCTGGTGACCTTCAAGTTTGCGCTGGTCGCGGCGGTGACTGGCGTCTTCTCCCTGGCCAACGCGAGCCTGACCTTTGTGCTGGTGGCCGTCGGTGGATTGGCGGTCGGGGTCGCGCTGAGCTGGCTGGTCGGCCGCTTGCGCGCCTGGATGATCGCTCGGGGCTGGGACGATCCGGCGACCCATGTGGTGTTCATGTTGCTGCTGCCATTCGCCGCTTATGTGCTGGCCGAGCGCTTGGGCGCCTCGGGCATTCTCTCGGCGGTGGCGGCGGGGATGATGCAGAGCTGGCTCGATCTGCTGCCACGCCAGACCAGCACCCGCCTGCTCAATCGCAGTGTCTGGTCGCTGCTGGAGTTCGCCTTCAACGGGCTGATTTTTCTGCTCCTCGGTCTGCAACTGCCGGACATCATCAAGGCGGTGGTCAGCCATGAGCCGTCGCTGTGGCCGACGCTGCTGTACCGCTGTCTCGATGTGGTGGCGATTTTCCTGGCGCTGGTGATGCTGCGGTTTGTCTGGGTGCAGAGCATCTGGCGCCTGTCGGTGTTGCTGCGCCGGGTGCGCGGCAAGGGCGAGCTGACTCGGGTGCCGACCGCCCGATCCTGCTGGCTGCTGACCGTCGGCGGGGTGCGCGGGGCGGTGACGCTGGCGGGCGTGATGTCGGTGCCGATGCTGATGGGGGGAGAAGCGTTTCCCGAGCGTGACCTGCTGATCTTCATCGCCGCCGGGGTGATTCTGCTGTCGCTGGTGGCGGCCTGCATTGCCTTACCGTTGCTCTTGCGCGGCATCCAGAAAAGCCCGGACGACCAGCGTCGCCAGGAAATTCGCGACGCCTGGCGCAAGACAGCCGAAGCGGCGATCCATGCCCTGGAAACCGAAGAACTCACCCCGCAAGACGCCGCCCAAGCCGCACTGGCGGCGGAGTTGAAGGCGCGGATCATGTCCGAATACCGCCATCAACTGGAGGTGTTCAACGACTCGGCCGAGGCCCAGGCGTTGGCCTTCCAGATGGATCTGCTGGAGCGCCGCTTGCGGCTCAAGGCGCTGCGCGCGCAACGCCTAGAGTTGTACAGCCTCAGCCGTCAGCACCAGATCGGTGACGACGTGTTGCGTGAAGTGCTGGGAGAACTGGATCTGAGCGAGGCAAATCTGGGCCAGGTCAAATGAATGATCTGGCGAGCTGTTTTGTTCCGTGCCGGATTGCCCGGCACGGAACGCTCAGGGGTTACTTGCGACGAATCACGAAGTCGCGGATGCGCTCGGCGGCCTCAACGCATTCGGCCAACGGTGCGACCAGGGCCATGCGCACGCGCCCGGCGCCCGGGTTGGTGCCATCGACATCGCGGGACAGGTAGGAACCCGGCACCACGGTCACATGTTCTTCGGCGAACAGATCACGGCAGAACGCCGCATCGTCGCCTTGCACGTTCGGCCACAGGTAGAAGCTGCCGTCAGGACGCTGCACATCCATGACCGGGCTGAGGATTTCCAGTACCGCGTCAAACTTCTCGCGGTACAGCGCGCGGTTGGCGCGTACATGCACTTCGTCGTTCCACGCGGCGACGCTGGCCAGTTGGGTCTGAACCGGCATCGCGCAACCGTGGTAAGTGCGGTACAGCAGGAAACCCTTGAGGATCTCGGCATCACCCGCGACGAAACCGGAACGCAGGCCCGGCAGGTTCGAGCGCTTGGACAGGCTGTGGAACACCACGCAACGCTTGAAATCCTTGCGGCCCAGTTCGGCGCAGGCGCTGAGCAGGCCCGGCGGCGGGGTCTGTTCATCGAAGTACAGTTCGCTGTAGCACTCGTCGGCGGCAATCACGAAATCGTGTTCGTCGGCCAGGGCGATGAGTTTTTTCAGGGTGTCGAGAGGGATCAACGCCCCGGTCGGGTTGCCCGGCGAGCACAGGAACAGAATCTGGCAGCGCTTCCAGATGTCCGGCGATACGGCGTCGAAGTCCGGGTTGAAGCCGTTTTCATCCAGGCACGGCAGGTAATGCGGCTTGGCGCCAGCGAGAAACGCTGCACCTTCATAGATCTGGTAGAACGGGTTCGGGCTGACCACCAGGGCGTCATCGCCACGATTGACCACGGTCTGAGTGAAGGCGAACAGCGCTTCACGGGTGCCGTTGACTGGCAGGACGTTGCGCGCCGGATCGATCCAGCCGCCCGGCACATTGAAGCGGCGTTCGCACCAGGCGGCGATGGCTTCGCGCAGGGCCGGAATGCCGAGGGTGGTCGGGTACACCGCCATCTGCTCCAGGTTGCTCGCCAGGGCCTCGGCGACAAAGCTTGGCGAGCGGTGTTTCGGCTCGCCGATGGACAGCGCGATCGGGCGCTTGTCCGGATTCGGCGTGACGCTGCCGAGCAGGGCGCGGAGCTTTTCGAACGGGTAGGGCTGCAACTGGTTCAGAGCGTTATTCATGGGGGCCTCGTTCAATGCGGGGAGCCGGCGCACGTCGTGGCCGGCCACTCCCGCAGGGGTCAATGAGTGAATTCAAATGCTTAAGCGCGACAGCTTGATATCGGGTTCCTGATTGACGCTCAGTTGCTCGACGATGGCGTCCTGCAGGCGGCTGCACAGCAACGGATCGGACAGCGGCTGATTGTGGGCGTCGGTGATGAAGAACACGTCTTCCACCCGCTCGCCCAGTGTGGCGATCTTGGCATTCTGCAGCGACAGGTCGAACTCGAGGAAGATTCCGCCGATCCGCGCCAGTAGACCAGGACGGTCGGGCGCCGTCAGTTCCAGCACCGTCACCGGACGCTGGGCGTCGTTGTGGATCGTCACTTGTGGGGCGAACGCGAAATGCTTGAGCTGGCGCGGCACGCGACGCTGGATGATTGTCGGGTAGTCGTCCGGGTTGCGCAGGGCTTCGGTCAGGCCGTCGCGGATCTGCTTGACCCGCGCCGGGTTGTCGCCGATCGAGTCGCCATCGGTGTCGAGCACGATGTAGGTGTCGAGGGTGAACTGGCTGCTCGAGGTGATGACCCGGGCGTCGTGAATGTTCAGATTGAGCTGATCCATCGCGGCCACGGTCACAGCGAAGAAATCGTGCTGATCCGGGGCGTAGATGAAGATCTGCGTGCCGCCCTCGAATTCGCGCTGGGTGGTTTCCTTGATCAGCACCAGCGGCCCGCCGTCGGCCGGCTGCTGGAGGATCGCGTCGCTGTGCCAGGCCACGTCGCCGGCGGTGTGACGCAGGAAGTAGTCATCTCCCAGCTGCGCCCACAACTGCTCGACATCGTCCGGATCGGTGCCGCCGCGCACCAGGATGTCGAGCGCCGCACTCTGGGTCTGGCGGATCTGCTCCTCGCGATCCACCGGATTTTCCAGGCCGCGACGCAGGGCACGCTTGGTTTCGGTGTAGAGCTGGCGCAGCAGGCTGGCGCGCCAGGAGTTCCACAGGGTCGGGTTGGTCGCGTTGATGTCCGCCACAGTCAGCACGTACAGGTAATCGAGACGGGTTTCATCGCCGACGATCTGGGCGAAATCATGGATCACCTGCGGGTCGGACAAGTCCTTGCGCTGGGCGGTGGTCGACATGACCAGATGGTTTTGCACCAGCCATACAATCAGTCGGCTGTCCCACACCGGTAACTGATGGCGCTGGCAGAAGGCCTCGGCGTCGACCGCACCGATGTCCGAGTGATCACCATGCCGGCCCTTGCCGATATCGTGATACAGGCCGGCGAGGTAGATCAGCTCGGGCTTGGGCAGCTTGCCCATGAGCTTGCTGGCCAGCGGGAATTTTTCCGACACCTGGGTGTACTGCAATTTGCGCAGGTGCTTGATCAGGTTCAGCGTGTGCGCGTCGACCGTATAGATGTGGAACAGGTCGTGCTGCATCTGCCCGACGATAAAGCCGAACTCCGGCAGATAACGCCCGAGAATGCCGTAGCGGTTCATCCGCCGCAGATTGCGATGGATACCGATCTTGCACTTGAACAGTTCGATGAACAGGCTGGTGTTGCGAATGTCGTTGCGGAAATCGTCGTCGATCAGATGGCGGTTTTCCCGCAGCAGGCGGATCGTATCGGCGCGCACGCCCTTGATGTCCGGCTGCTGGGCCATCAGCACGAAAATTTCCAGCATGGCGAACGGCGTGCGGCGGAACACGTTGTCGTTGCGTGCCTCGATATAGCCGTCGTGCAACTGGAAACGCGAGTTGATCGGCTGTGGCGGCGCTTCGTCTTCCGGGGCGAGGATGACTTCTTCGAAGTGCTGGATGATCAGGTCGCTGAGCTGGGCAATGCTCATCACCACGCGGAAATACTGTTGCATGAAGTTTTCGACGGCCTGCTTGGCGTCGTCGCCTTCAAACCCCAGCAGCCCGGCAATGGTGCGTTGATGATCGAACAGCAAGCGGTCTTCGGAGCGGCCGGCCAGCATGTGCAGGGCATAGCGCACTTTCCACAGGAATTCCTGGGAGGAGGCGAGCAGGGCGTTTTCGCTTTCGACCAGAAAGCCTTCGCCGGCCAGGGCGCGCAGGTTCAGGGTGCCGTACTGACGACGGGCAACCCACAGAATCGTCTGGATGTCCCGTAGTCCGCCGGGTGAGCCTTTGACGTTGGGTTCCAGGTTGTATTCGGTGTCGTTGTACTTGTGGTGGCGGGCCTTCTGCTCGGAGCGCTTGGCCAGGAAAAACTCCCTGCTTGGCCACATGTGTTCGGTGCTGGTGACGTCGAGCATGCGCTGGCGCAGACGCTCGGGGCCGCAAATGGTGCGGCTTTCCATCAGGTTGGTGACCACGGTCAGGTCGGCGCGGGCCTCTTCGGCGCATTCGTCGACCGAGCGAACGCTCTGACCGACTTCCAGGCCGATGTCCCACAGCAGCGTCAGAAAACGTTCGATGGAGTCGCGGAAGATTTCGTGGTCGGCGCTGTCCAGCAGGATCAGCAGGTCAATGTCGGAGTAGGGATGCAGCTCGCCGCGACCGTAGCCGCCGACTGCGACCAGCGCGATATCCGCGTCTTCGCTCCAGTTGAACTGCTCCCAGGCCTTTTGCAGGATGTTGTCGACGAACCAGGCGCGGTCCTCGATCAGCCGGCGGATGTCGCGGCCGTTGCGAAACCGCGCGTCGAGCACTTCGCCGGCCTGGCGGATCGCCTTCTTGAAGGCGGCGATGGGGCTCGCTTTCAGGGCCAGTTCAGCCTGGAACTGGCCACGGTCGAAGAGTTCGGGATCCACCTGCGGCATCGATTGGCTTTCCTTCTATAGGCTGGGAGCGGGTTCCGGGATCAGGCCGATACGCGCGGGATCGTGTCGTCGCTGCGCAGGGTGAAGATTTCGTAACCGGTGTCGGTGACAAGCAAGGTATGTTCCCACTGCGCCGAGAGCTTGCGATCCTTGGTGATCGCGGTCCAGCCGTCGCCCAGTACCTTGGTGTCGGCCTTGCCCTGGTTGATCATCGGCTCGATGGTGAAGGTCATGCCCGCTTTCAGCTCCATGCCGGTGCCAGCACGGCCGTAGTGGAGAATTTGCGGCTCTTCGTGGAACACCTTGCCGATCCCGTGCCCGCAAAACTCGCGTACCACCGAGAAGCCGTTCTTTTCCGCGTGCTTCTGGATGACTTCACCGATGTCGCCGAGGCGGCAGCCGGGTTTGACGATCTCGATCGCCTTGTACATGCATTCCTGGGTGATCTGCGACAGGCGCTCGGCCCAGACCGGCACAGTGCCGACGTGGAACATGCGGCTGGTGTCGCCGTGGTAGCCATCCTTGATCACGGTGACGTCGATGTTCAAGGTGTCGCCGTTTTTCAGCGGCTTGTCGTTCGGGATACCGTGGCAGACCACATGGTTGATCGAGGTGCAGATCGACTTCGGGAAGCCTTTGTAGTTGAGCGGGGCAGGGATGGCCTGTTGCTCGTTGACAATGTAGTCGTGGCAGATCTGGTTCAGCTCATCGGTGGTCACGCCCGGCTTGACGTGCTCGGCGATCATTTCCAGCACGTCGGCGGCCAGTTTACCGGCGACACGCATTCCGGCGATGTCCTCGGGAGTTTTGAGGGTGACGGTCATACAGGCTCTCTCTGCGCTCGGCGGCGCTTGCTGATACGGGTAGGGTCGTCGGTACGTTTTGCGACCCGAGAAAAACGCGATTCTAACAGACCGAAGGAGCAAATCCGCGCCTGCGTGCATGGCTTCTGTCTATATGAAGCCGGGGCAGGGGGCTGTTCCAGGGCGCTGGCGCGCATGTCCCTGACGCGATTGCAGATTCCGGGTTCCGTTTGCGCCCTCGCTGTGGTATAAAATGCGCCGCTTTCCGGGGATAGCCCCGAGAGCACTAACCCACACACGTGTCGACACGATGGCCTGGGTGCCGTTGATTCTCGGATCAATGGTTGGTCATTGGGATACGTGGAGGCCCAACCCGACTTATCAAGGAACTATCATGTCCCAAGTCAACATGCGCGATATGCTGAAGGCCGGTGTGCACTTCGGTCACCAAACCCGTTACTGGAATCCGAAAATGGGCAAGTACATTTTCGGCGCGCGTAACAAGATTCACATCATCAACCTTGAAAAAACCCTGCCAATGTTCAACGACGCTCTGTCGTTCGTAGAGCGCCTGGCCCAGGGCAAAAACAAGATTCTGTTCGTCGGCACCAAGCGTTCCGCTGGCAAGATCGTTGCTGAACAAGCAGCACGTTGCGCTTCGCCGTACGTCGATCACCGCTGGTTGGGCGGCATGCTGACCAACTTCAAAACCATCCGTGCTTCCATCAAGCGTCTGCGTGACCTTGAAGTACAAGCCGAAGACGGTACTTTCGCCAAGCTGACCAAGAAAGAAGCGCTGATGCGCTCCCGTGATCTTGAGAAGCTGGAACGCTCCCTGGGCGGCATCAAGGACATGGGCGGTCTGCCAGACGCACTGTTCGTGATCGACGTTGACCACGAGCGCATCGCGATCACCGAAGCCAACAAGCTGGGCATCCCGGTCATCGGCGTTGTCGATACCAACAGCAGCCCGGAAGGCGTTGACTACATCATCCCAGGTAACGATGACGCCATCCGCGCTATCGAGCTGTACATGGGTGCCATGGCTGACGCCGTGATCCGTGGTCGCAACAATGTTGCTGGCGGCACCGTAGAGTTCGCAGCTGAAGAAACTCAGGCTGCAGCTGAGTAATTGACGCTTTGGCGTTGACTCAGTAAGCAAAAAGGGGGCTTGGCCCCCTTTTTGCCACCTCGAAAACCGTTTGTCGGCGGCGCAGCTACAGCATCTGTAACGTGCAGCAGCTACAAGGTGTTTCGGGAAGAATTGAACGCCCGTTCGATCGGGTGGAATGGTTGAAAACCTATCCAAGAGGAATTTGAAAATGGCAGCAATTACTGCAGCGCTGGTCAAAGAACTGCGCGAGCGTACCGGCGAAGGCATGATGGATTGCAAGAAAGCCCTGGAAAAGGCTGGCGGCGACATCGAAAAAGCCATTGATGACATGCGTGCTTCCGGCGCCATCAAGGCAGCCAAGAAGGCTGGCAACGTTGCCGCTGAAGGCGCTATCGCCATCAAGGCTGACGACAAGTCCGCCGTGATCCTGGAAGTGAACTCGCAGACCGACTTCCTGGCTCTGCAGGACGACTTCAAGAACTTCGTCGCTGCCAGCGTTGAAAAAGCATTCGCTGAGAAGCTGACCGACGCTGCTCCGCTGATCGCATCTCAGGAAGCTGCTCGCGAAGCCCTGGTTGCCAAAGTAGGCGAAAACGTCAACATCCGTCGTCTGACCCGCATCGAAGGTGACGTTGTAGGTTCGTACCTGCACGGCAACAAGATCGGTGTGGTCGTGGCTCTGAAAGGCGGCGACGTCGAGCTGGCCAAAGACATCGCGATGCACGTAGCGGCAAGCAACCCTGAGTTCCTGCTGCCTTCGCAGGTTTCGGCTGAAGCCATCGAGCGCGAGAAAGCCGTGTTCATGCAGCTGAACGAAGACAAGATCAAAGGCAAGCCTGAAAACATCGTTGAAAACATGGTCAAAGGCCGTATCGCCAAGTTCCTGGCTGAAGCAAGCCTGGTTGAGCAGGCGTTCGTCAAGAACCCTGAAATCAAGGTCGGCGAGCTGGCCAAGAAAGGCGGCGCTGAAATCGTTTCCTTCACCTACTTCAAAGTAGGCGAAGGCATCGAGAAGCCGGTCGACAACTTCGCTGAAGAAGTTGCTGCCCAGCTGGCTGCCGCCAAGCAATAAGACGGTTTTTCAACTGTCGCCCGAAAGAGGCTGCCCGCTCACGCGCGCAGCCTCTTTTCAGATAGGGTTACCAATTTTTAATTGGTTTCCACTTGGAACTGACTTACAAAGCCATGTTCCGATGGCGCTGAAGCAGCGCCACGCTAGAGTGAACGCAGCTGAAAACAGCTCGCAAAGAATTTTTAAAATACGCCGCAGGAGAGATTCGCAATGGCTCAGCAGGGCAGTGGTTATCAGGCTCGCTATAAACGCATTCTACTCAAGCTTAGCGGCGAGGCCCTGATGGGCTCCGAAGAGTTCGGGATCGATCCGAAAGTGCTGGATCGCATGGCTCTGGAAGTTGGCCAGCTGGTTGGCATCGGTGTTCAGGTCGGTCTGGTGATCGGCGGCGGCAACCTGTTCCGCGGCGAAGCGCTGAGCAAGGCCGGTATGGACCGCGTCACGGGCGACCACATGGGCATGCTGGCCACTGTGATGAACGCCCTGGCCATGCGCGATGCGCTGGAACGTGCCAATATCTCCGCCATCGTGATGTCGGCCATTTCCATGGTAGGCGTGACCGATCACTATGATCGTCGCAAGGCCATGCGCCACCTGAACTCCAAAGATGTGGTGATTTTCGCGGCCGGTACTGGCAACCCGTTCTTCACCACCGATTCGGCGGCTTGCCTGCGTGCCATCGAAATCGACGCCGACGTCGTGCTCAAGGCGACCAAGGTCGATGGCGTCTACACTGCTGACCCGTTCAAAGACCCGCATGCCGAGAAGTTCGATCATCTGACCTACGATGAAGTGCTGGATCGCAAGCTGGGTGTGATGGACCTGACAGCCATTTGTCTGTGCCGCGACCACAAGATGCCGCTGCGCGTATTCAACATGAACAAGCCCGGCGCCCTGCTGAACATCGTGCATGGCGGCGCTGAAGGCACTCTGATCGAGGAAGTCCAGCAATGATCAACGAAATCAAGAAAGATGCTAAACAGCGCATGGACAAGTCGCTGGAATCGCTGCAACACGCTTTCGGCCAGATCCGTACTGGCAAGGCGCACCCAAGCATTCTGGGCAGCGTAATGGTGCCTTACTACGGTGTTGACACGCCTTTGAGCGGTGTCGCCAACGTTACCGTGAAGGACAACCAGACTCTGCAAGTCGTCGCGTTCGAGCGCAACATGCTCGGCGCCATCGACAAGGCCATTGGCAGCGCCGGTCTCAACCTGAACCCGACCAACCTGGGCGAGTTGCTGCTGATCACCATGGCGCCGCTGACCGAGGAGACCCGCAAGGGCTTCACCAAGCAGGCTCGTGCCGCTGCTGAAGACGCTCGCGTGGCCGTGCGCAACATTCGTCGTGATGCCATGGACAAGCTGAAAAAGCTGTCCAAAGGCAAGGAAATCAGCGAGGACGAAGAGCGTCGTGCCAGTGCCGAGATCGACAAGCTGATCAAGGACGCCGAAGGTCAGATCACCAAGGCGACCGACGAAAAAGAAAAGGACCTGATGGCCGTATAAGGGTCGAGCTTTTAATGGACAAGACCAAGCAGACTGCGCCGTCCGCGGTGCCGCGCCATGTCGCGATCATCATGGATGGCAACAATCGCTGGGCGAAAAAACGCTTTATGCCGGGTGTCGCCGGGCATAAAGCGGGTGTGGATGCTGTGCGGGCGGTGATCGAGGTGTGCGCCGAGGCCAAGGTCGAGGTGCTGACCCTGTTCGCCTTTTCCAGTGAAAACTGGCAGCGTCCGGCCGATGAAGTCAGTGCCTTGATGGACCTGTTTTTCAAGGCGTTGCGTCGCGAGGCCAAGCGCCTCAACGACAACAACATCAGCCTGCGGATCATCGGTGATCGCTCGCGTTTCCATCCGGAGTTGCAGGCCGCGATGCGTGAGGCCGAAGCCATGACCGCCGGTGCCAACCGTTTTGTCCTGCAGATCGCCGCCAACTACGGTGGTCAGTGGGACATCGCCCAGGCTGCACAACGCCTGGCTCGTGAGGTTCAGGCCGGGCACCTGCGTCCGGAAGACATTACCCCGGACCTGCTGCAGACCTGTCTGGCGACGGGCGACCTGCCGTTGCCCGACCTATGCATCCGCACCGGTGGCGAGCACCGCATCAGCAACTTCCTGTTGTGGCAGCTGGCGTACGCCGAGTTGTATTTCTCCGACCTGTTCTGGCCGGACTTCAAACACGATGCCATGCGCAATGCGCTGGCCGATTTCGCTTCGCGCCAGCGCCGCTTCGGTAAAACGAGCGAGCAGGTCGAGGCTGGAGCCCGGGTTTAATGCTTAAACAACGAATCATCACCGCGCTGATCCTGCTGCCGATTGCCTTGTGCGGGTTTTTCCTGCTCGAAGGCTCCGGTTTTGCGTTGTTCATCGGGCTGGTCGTGACCCTGGGTGCCTGGGAATGGGCGCGCCTGGCCGGGTTCGCCGCCCAGTCGTTCCGCGTCGGTTACGCCGCCGTGGTCGCCCTGATGCTGTTCGTCATGTACATCCTGCCCGGACTCGCCCCTTGGGTGCTGGGCGCTTCGGTGCTCTGGTGGGCGGTGGCGACCTGGCTGGTGCTGACGTATCCGGGCTCCAGCGAACGCTGGTCCAGCGCGGCAAGCAAACTGGTCATTGGCCTGTTGATCCTGTTGCCGGCCTGGCAAGGTCTGGTGCAGATCAAACAGTACCCGTTGGGTAACTGGCTGATCATGGCGGTGATGGTGCTGGTCTGGGGCGCAGATATCGGTGCCTATTTCTCCGGTCGCGCGTTCGGCAAGCGCAAGCTGGCGCCACTGGTCAGTCCCGGCAAGAGCTGGGAAGGCGTGTATGGCGGACTGGCGTTGAGCCTGGTGATCACCACGCTGGTCGCGCTGTTCCGCGACTGGACGGTGGCGCAATTGTTCAAGGGCCTGCTGGGTGCCGCATTGATTGTGTTCGTTTCGGTCGTGGGCGACCTCACTGAAAGCATGTTCAAGCGTCAGTCGGGTATCAAGGACAGCAGCAATCTGCTGCCCGGTCATGGCGGCGTGCTGGATCGTATCGACAGCCTGACAGCGGCCGTTCCGCTGTTTGCCGTCCTGCTGTGGATGGCCGCACCGTGAGCCGTCCGCAACAGATCACCGTTCTGGGGGCGACCGGTTCGATCGGTCTGAGCACTCTCGATGTCATCGCGCGTCATCCGGAGCGTTATCAGGTTTTTGCCCTGAGCGGCTTCACTCGCCTGAGTGAGCTGTTCGCCCTCTGCGTGCGCCATGTGCCGCAGTTCGCGGTGGTGCCACAAGTCGCTGCCGCTCGCGGTTTGCAGGACGACTTGCGGGCCGCGGGCCTGTCGACGCGTGTGCTGGTGGGCGAAGAGGGGCTGTGTCAGGTGGCTTCTGCGCCTGAGGTCGATGCGGTAATGGCCGCGATCGTCGGCGCTGCTGGCTTGCGTCCAACCCTGGCAGCGGTCGAGGCGGGGAAGAAAATCCTCCTGGCCAACAAGGAAGCGCTGGTGATGTCCGGCGCCCTGTTCATGCAGGCGGTGCGCAAAAGCGGTTCGGTGCTGCTGCCCATCGACAGTGAACACAACGCGATTTTCCAGTGCATGCCTCAGGATTTTTCCCGAGGTCTGGGCGCCGTCGGTGTGCGTCGGATTTTACTGACAGCCTCTGGTGGCCCCTTCCGGCAGACACCGTTGGCCGAACTGGCCAATGTTTCCCCTGAGCAGGCGTGCGCGCACCCGAACTGGTCCATGGGCCGCAAGATTTCGGTGGATTCGGCCAGCATGATGAACAAGGGGCTCGAGTTGATCGAGGCCTGTTGGCTGTTCGACGCCAAGCCATCCCAGGTCGAAGTGGTCATTCATCCGCAAAGCGTCATTCATTCGCTGGTCGACTATGTGGACGGTTCGGTACTGGCGCAGTTGGGCAATCCCGACATGCGTACACCGATTGCCAATGCCCTGGCCTGGCCGGAGCGTATCGATTCCGGAGTGGCGCCGCTGGATCTGTTCGCGATTGCGCGTCTGGATTTCGAAGCGCCGGACGAGGATCGTTTCCCGTGCCTGCGTCTGGCGCGTCAGGCAGCCGAAGCGGGCGACAGCGCACCGGCGATGTTGAATGCAGCCAACGAAGTGGCGGTGGAGGCGTTTCTCGACGGACGGGTTCGCTACCTTGAAATCGCGAGTATCATCGAGGAAGTCTTGAATCTCGAGCCAGTGGTCGCGCTGGGTGATCTCGATGCCGTGTTCACGGCGGATGCGAAAGCACGGTCGCTGGCTGAACGATGGTTGCAGCGTAACGGCCGATAGATTTTGCAATACATTGGCTCCATGCGGTACTGAACGGGTTTGCGGAGAAAGTAGATGAGCGCGCTCTATATGATTGCCGGCACCCTGATCGCCTTGGGTGTGTTGGTCACCTTTCACGAGTTCGGCCACTTTTGGGTCGCGCGTCGTTGTGGGGTCAAGGTTCTGCGCTTTTCCGTAGGCTTCGGCATGCCGCTGCTGCGCTGGCACGACAAGCAAGGCACCGAGTTCGTTGTCGCGGCCATTCCACTGGGCGGCTACGTCAAGATGCTCGATGAGCGCGAAGGCGAAGTGCCAAGCGACCAGCTTCATCTTTCGTTCAACCGCAAGTCCGTCCGCCAGCGCATCGCCATTGTCGCGGCTGGCCCTGTTGCCAACTTCCTGCTGGCCCTGGTGTTCTTCTGGGTGCTGGCCATGCTCGGCAGCGAGCAGATACGCCCGGTCATCGGTGCGGTCGAATCCGGCAGTATGGCGGCCAAGGCAGGCCTGAGCGCGGGCCAGGAAATCATCGCCATCGACGGCGAACCGACTTCGGGCTGGGCTGCGGTCAATCTGCAACTGGTACGGCGTCTGGGTGAGAGCGGCTCCCTGCAATTGCTGGTGCGTGAGCAGGGCTCCACGGCGGATTCTTCGCGTGAGCTGGCGCTGGATCACTGGCTCAAGGGCGCGGATGAACCGGATCCGATTCGCTCTCTGGGGATTCGCCCATGGCGTCCGGCATTGCCGCCGGTACTGGCCGAACTCGACCCGAAAGGGCCGGCCCAGGCGGCCGGGCTGAAAACCGGTGATCGTCTGTTGTCCCTCGACGGCAAGGCGCTGGACGACTGGCAACAGGTGGTTGATGCCGTTCGTACGCGTCCTGATACCAAAATCATGCTGCGCATCGAGCGCGACGGTGCTCAAATCGACGTCCCGGTGACGCTGGCGGCGCGCGGCGAAAGCAAGTCGCCAAGCGGTTACCTGGGGGCGGGCGTGAAGGCTGTCGACTGGCCACCGGAAATGATCCGCGAGGTCAGTTACGGTCCTCTGGCGGCGATTGGCGAGGGTGCGCGTCGTACCTGGACCATGAGCGTCCTGACGCTGGATTCACTGAAGAAAATGCTGTTCGGCGAGCTCTCGGTAAAAAACTTGAGTGGACCGATAACCATTGCTAAAGTGGCGGGCGCTTCTGCCCAGTCGGGCGTTGCTGATTTCCTGAATTTCCTTGCTTATCTGAGTATTAGCCTGGGGGTTCTGAACTTGCTGCCCATTCCTGTACTGGATGGGGGGCATCTGTTGTTTTATCTGATCGAGTGGGCGCGTGGTCGTCCCTTGTCGGATCGGGTGCAAGGTTGGGGGATACAGATCGGTATCAGTTTGGTGGTCGGAGTGATGTTGCTTGCTCTGGTCAACGATCTGGGTCGACTGTAACGCTTCGCTGAATTGCGAATCTGCCGCATTTTGCGGCAGTTTGTTTATTGCCAGTTGGAATAAGAAAGGACTTCATGAAACGTCTGCTGCTAACTGCGGTTATTACCGCATTGATGATCGCCGAAGTTCACGCCGAGTCCTTCACCATCTCTGATATTCGCGTCAACGGCCTCCAGCGGGTTTCCGCGGGTAGCGTCTTTGGTGCGTTGCCGTTGAACGTCGGCGAGCAGGCGGATGATCGTCGCCTGGTGGAGTCCACGCGTGCGTTGTTCAAAACCGGTTTCTTTCAAGATATCCAGCTGGGCCGCGAAGGCAACGTTCTGGTCATCACGGTCGTCGAGCGTCCGTCGGTTGCCAGTATCGAGATCGAAGGCAACAAGGCCATCTCCACTGAAGACCTGATGAAAGGTCTCAAGCAATCCGGTCTGGCCGAGGGCGAGATTTTCCAGCGCGCGACGCTTGAAGGCGTGCGTAACGAGCTGCAACGCCAGTACGTTGCACAAGGTCGCTATTCGGCTACCGTCGATACCGAAGTGGTATCGCAGCCGCGTAACCGCGTCGGTCTGAAAGTGAAGATCAACGAAGGTACCGTTGCGGCCATTCAGCACATCAACGTAGTGGGCAACACGGTTTTCCCCGAGGAAGACCTGGTCGACCTGTTCGAGCTGAAAACCACCAACTGGCTGTCGTTCTTCAAGAACGATGACAAGTACGCCCGTGAAAAGCTTTCCGGTGATCTGGAGCGTCTGCGTTCCTATTATCTGGACCGCGGCTATATCAACATGGATATCGCTTCGACCCAGGTGTCCATCACCCCGGACAAGAAGCACGTCTACATCACCGTCAACGTCAACGAAGGCGAGAAGTACACCGTTCGTGACGTCAAGCTCAGCGGCGACCTGAAGGTTCCTGAGGATCAGGTCAAGTCCCTGCTGCTGGTAGAGAAAGGCCAGGTGTTCTCGCGCAAGCTGATGACCACCACTTCCGAGCTGATCACCCGTCGACTGGGTAACGAAGGCTACACCTTCGCCAACGTCAACGGCGTGCCTCAGCCACACGATGACGATCACACCGTCGACATCCTGTTTGCTGTCGATCCGGGCAAGCGCGCCTACGTCAACCGCATCAACTTCCGTGGCAACACCAAGTCCGAGGACGAAGTGCTGCGTCGCGAAATGCGTCAGATGGAAGGTGGCTGGGCTTCGACCTACCTGATCGACCAGTCCAAGACCCGCCTTGAGCGTCTGGGCTTCTTCAAGGAAGTCAACGTCGAGACGCCGGCTGTACCGGGTGTCGACGACCAGGTCGATGTGAACTACGCCGTTGAAGAACAAGCGTCCGGTTCGATCACCGCCAGCGTCGGTTTTGCCCAGAGCGCCGGTCTGATCCTCGGTGGTTCGATCACCCAGAACAACTTCCTGGGTACCGGTAACCGCGTCAGCGTCGGTCTGACCCGCAGTGAATACCAGAGCCGCTACAACTTCGGCTACGTTGACCCCTACTGGACCGCCGATGGCGTGAGCCTGGGTTACAACGCGTTCTATCGCACCACCGACTACAAAGACCTCGACGTCGACGTAGCAAGCTATGCGGTGGACAGCCTGGGTGCCGGCGTGAACGTGGGCTACCCGATCAGCGAGACTTCGCGTCTGACCTTCGGTCTGTCCGCTCAGCAGGACAAGATCAAGACCGGTCAGTACACCGTCGACGAGATCTTCGACTTCGTGAACCGCGAAGGCGATCAGTACCTGAACTTCAAGGCTTCGGCCGGCTGGTCCGAGTCGACCCTGAACAAAGGCGTACTGCCGACCCGTGGCCGTTCCCAGAGCCTGACTCTGGAAACCACCATTCCGGGCAGCGACCTGTCGTTCTACAAGGTCGACTACCGTGGTCAGTTGTTCGCGCCTTTGAGCGAAAACTACACCCTGCGTCTGCATACCGAACTGGGTTATGGCGACGGCTTCGGTTCGACCGATGGCTTGCCGTTCTATGAAAACTACTATGCTGGTGGTTTCAACTCGGTTCGTGGCTTCAAGGACAGCACCCTGGGTCCGCGCAGTACACCTAGCCGTGGCCAGGCTGCGACAGGTAACGCCGGTACGATCAACGACCCGGATCAGGACGCACTGCCGTTTGGTGGCAACGTACTGATTCAAGGTGGTGCGGAGCTGTTGTTCCCACTGCCGTTCGTCAAGGATCAGCGCTCGCTGCGCACCTCCGTGTTCTGGGACGTCGGTAACGTGTTTGACTCCAAGTGCGAACAGACTCTCAACACCAACGGTGTCACCAAGTCCAATACGCAGTGCAACGACGTCAGCTTCAGCAACATGGCCAGCTCCGTCGGTGTCGGCGTGACCTGGGTCACCGCACTGGGTCCTTTGAGCTTCGCGTTGGCTACACCGATCAAGAAACCGGATAACGCTGAGACTCAAGTGTTCCAATTCTCCCTCGGTCAGACGTTCTAAGCGTCGGACCCAAGATAACGACAATGGATTTTGTAGGAGTACATCGTGCGTAAGTTGACTCAATTGGTTCTCCTGGCCTCCGTACTGGTGGCAGGCCCGGCATTTGCCGACATGAAAATCGCTGTCCTGAACTATCAGATGGCACTGCTGGAGTCCGACGCGGCCAAGAAATACGCCGTGGATGCCGAGAAGAAGTTCGGCCCGCAACTGACCAAGCTCAAGACGCTGGAAAGCAGCGCCAAGGGCATTCAGGACCGTCTGATGGCGGGCGGCGACAAGATGCAGCAAGGCGAGCGTGAGCGTCTGGAGCTGGAATTCAAGCAAAAGGCCCGTGACTTCCAGTTCCAGTCCAAGGAACTGAACGAAGCCAAAGCCGTTGCCGACCGCGAAATGCTCAAGCAACTGAAGCCGAAACTGGATAGCGCAGTGGAAGAAGTCATCAAGAAAGGTGCTTTTGACCTGGTGTTCGAGCGTGGCGCAGTGATCGATGTCAAACCTCAGTACGACATCACGCGCCAGGTTATCGAGCGCATGAATCAGCTGAAGTAACCCATGACCGTGACTATCAAGCTCGGCCAGTTGGCCGAGTTCCTCGGCGCCACCCTGAGTGGCGATCCCGAGCAGCAAATCACTGGGCTGGCCACCTTGCAGGAGGCTGGCCCAGCTCAGTTGAGCTTTCTGGCAAACCCTCAATACCGTAAATACCTGGCGGGCTCGCAGGCGGCAGCGCTGCTGCTCAAGGCTGCGGATGCCGAAGGCTATGCCGGTAATGCGCTGGTGGTGCCGGATCCCTATCTGGCTTACGCACGCATTTCCCACCTGTTCGATCCGAAACCGAAATCCGCTGCCGGTATCCATCCGAGCGCTGTGATCGCAGCGGACGCGGTGGTCGATCCGACTGCCAGCATTGGTCCCTTCGTGGTGATCGAGGCCGGTGCCCGCATCGGCGCGGGCGTGACGCTCGGTGCACATTGCGTTATCGGTGCCCGCAGTGAAGTCGGCGAGGGTGGCTGGCTGGCTCCCCGAGTGACGCTGTATCACGACGTTCGCATCGGCAAGCGTGTGGTGATCCAGTCCGGCGCCGTGCTTGGTGGGGAAGGCTTCGGCTTCGCCAACGAGAAGGGTGTCTGGCAGAAGATCGCCCAGATTGGCGGCGTGACCATCGGCGACGATGTCGAGATCGGCGTGAACACCGCCATCGACCGCGGCGCCCTGGCGGATACCGTGATCGGCAATGGCGTGAAGCTCGACAACCAGATCCAGATCGCCCACAACGTCCAGGTCGGTGACCACACCGCCATGGCCGCGTGCGTGGGGATTTCCGGCAGCACCAAAATCGGCAAGCACTGCATGCTCGCCGGTGGTGTCGGCCTGGTAGGGCACATCGATATTTGCGACAACGTTTTCCTGACCGGGATGACCATGGTGACCCACTCGATTACCGAGCCGGGCGCCTATTCCTCCGGCACAGCCATGCAACCGGCTGCCGAGTGGCGCAAAAGCGCGGCACGCATCCGTCAGCTCGATGACATCGCGCGACGTCTGCGACAGCTGGAAAAGCAGGCAGGGGAAGTGACCCCTGGCGGTAATGCTTCATCTGATGGCTGATACCATTTCCATATCAAGTGTGCACAGCCTCTGGACTGCCTCCTTGATTTGCTAGAGGAGTGCGCGTCAGTCGCGCTCCCAATCTTTACATAGGCTTCCCCCCGAAATGATGGACATCAACGAGATTCGCGAATACCTGCCTCACCGTTACCCGTTCCTGCTGGTGGACCGGGTAGTGGAGCTGGACACCGAAGGCAAGCGCATTCGCGCCTACAAGAATGTCAGCATCAACGAACCGTTCTTCAATGGTCACTTCCCGGCGCATCCAATCATGCCGGGCGTGCTGATCATCGAGGCGATGGCTCAGGCTGCCGGGATCCTCGGTTTCAAAATGCTCGACGTGAAGCCGGCCGACGGCACCCTGTATTACTTCGTCGGCTCCGACAAGCTGCGCTTCCGCCAGCCGGTATTGCCGGGCGACCAGTTGATCCTTGAAGCCAAGTTCATCAGCTGCAAGCGTCAGATCTGGAAATTCGAATGCCAGGCTTCGGTCGATGGCAAGCCGGTCTGCTCCGCTGAAATCATCTGTGCGGAACGCAAGCTATGAGTTTGATTGACCCTCGCGCAATCATCGACCCGTCGGCCGTCCTGGCAGAGGGTGTCGAGGTCGGCCCGTGGTCGATCATCGGCGCAGGTGTGGAAATCGGCGAGGGAACCGTGATCGGGCCGCATGTGGTCCTCAAAGGCCCGACCCGCATTGGCAAGCACAACCGTATCTATCAGTTTTCCTCGGTAGGCGAAGACACCCCCGATCTGAAGTACAAGGGCGAAGAAACCCGCCTGGTGATCGGCGATCACAACGTGATCCGCGAAGGTGTGACGATTCACCGTGGCACGATTCAGGACCGCTCGGAAACCACCCTGGGCGACCACAACCTGATCATGGCCTACGCCCACATCGGTCACGACAGCGTGATTGGCAACCACTGCATCCTGGTCAACAACACAGCGCTGGCCGGGCATGTACACGTTGAAGACTGGG
Organism: Pseudomonas sp. B2M1-30; assembly: GCF_025447575.1. Taxonomy (NCBI): domain Bacteria; kingdom Pseudomonadati; phylum Pseudomonadota; class Gammaproteobacteria; order Pseudomonadales; family Pseudomonadaceae; genus Pseudomonas; species Pseudomonas sp. B2M1-30. The sequence goes on from NZ_JAOEJT010000006.1 coordinate 190,912, forward strand.
CGATCCTGTCCGGTTTCACCCTGGTTCACCAGTATTGCCATATCGGCGCCCACAGCTTTTCCGGCATGGGCACGGCGATCGGCAAGGACGTTCCGGCGTTCGTCACCGTATTCGGCAACCCGGCCGAGGCGCGCAGCATGAATTTCGAAGGCATGCGCCGTCGCGGTTTCAGCGAAGATGCGATCCATGCCCTGCGCCGCGCCTACAAGACCGTTTACCGTCAGGGTCTGACGGTGGAGCAGGCGTTGGCGGAACTGGCCGAACCTGCCGCGCAGTTCCCGGAAGTCGCGGTGTTCCGTGACTCCATCCAGTCGTCGACTCGCGGCATCACCCGCTGATCATGGCCAATCTGCGTATTGCGCTGGTGGCGGGTGAAGCTTCCGGCGACATCCTGGGCGCCGGCATCATGCGGGCGCTCAAGGCACAGCACCCGGCGGTCGAGTTCATTGGTGTCGGCGGCCCGCTGATGCAGGCCGAAGGCCTGACCTCCTACTTTCCCATGGAGCGCCTGTCGGTCATGGGCCTGGTGGAAGTGCTCGGGCGGCTGCGCGAGCTGCTCAAGCGACGTAAAGAGCTGATCGCCACGCTGATTGCCGAGAAGCCGGACGCGTTCATCGGCATCGATGCCCCGGATTTCAACCTCAATATCGAACTCAAGCTGCGTCAGGCCGGGATCAAGACGGTGCATTACGTCAGTCCGTCGGTCTGGGCCTGGCGGCAGAAGCGTGTGCTGAAGATCCGCGAAGGCTGCGATCTGATGCTGACGCTGTTCCCGTTCGAAGCAAAATTCTACGAAGAGAAGGGCGTGCCGGTGCGGTTCGTCGGGCATTCGTTGGCCGATACCATTCCGCTGGAAGCCGATCGCAGTGCGGCACGCGCCGAGCTGGGTCTTTCCGACGGGCCGCTGGTGGCACTGATGCCGGGTAGCCGTGGCGGTGAAGTCGGTCGTCTCGGTGCTTTGTTCCTCGATACCGCCCAGCGCCTGCGGGCCATGCGTCCCGGTGTGCGTTTCGTGATGCCTTGCGCCAATCCTGAGCGTCGTGCGCAACTGGAAGCGTTGCTGGCCGGTCGCGATCTGCCGGTGACCCTGCTCGACGGCAAATCCCATCTGGCTCTCGCGGCCTGTGATGCGGTGCTGATTGCCTCCGGGACGGCCACCCTCGAAGCGCTGCTGTACAAGCGACCGATGGTGGTGGCGTACCGTCTGGCACCGTTGACGTTCTGGATTCTCAAACGCATGGTCAAGAGTCCGTACGTGTCGCTGCCGAACCTGCTGGCCCAGCGTCTGCTGGTGCCGGAATTGTTGCAGGATGATGCGACGGTCGAAGCGCTGGCCCAGACGCTTTCGCCGCTGATCGAGGGGGGCGAGGAGCAGACCCGTGGCTTCGACGAGATTCACCGCACCTTGCGCCTCGACGCCTCCAATCAGGCGGCGGATGCCGTCCTGAACCTGATCGGTCAAACACGATGAGCAAAACAAGCATGCAGATGGGCCTGGATTTCACCCTGGTCGCCGAAGTCGAAGAGCTGGTGGCCGGCGTCGATGAAGTCGGTCGCGGCCCGTTGTGCGGTGCAGTGGTAACGGCGGCAGTGATCCTCGATCCGAACCGGCCGATCCTCGGCCTCAACGATTCGAAGAAACTCACCGAAGCCCGGCGCGAAAAACTCTACGACGAAATCTGCGAAAAAGCCCTGAGCTGGTGCATCGCCCGCGCAGAGGTCGAAGAAATCGACGAGCTGAATATCCTGCACGCGACCATGCTGGCGATGCAGCGCGCGGTGGCCGGCCTGCACATCCAGCCGAAGCTGGCGATGATCGACGGCAACCGCTGCCCGAAACTGCCGATGCGTTCCGAAGCGGTGGTCAAGGGCGACAGCAAGGTGCCGGCGATCGCTGCGGCATCGATTCTGGCCAAGGTCAGCCGTGATCGCGAGATGGCCGCGTTCGAATTGATCTATCCGGGTTACGGCATCGGCGGCCACAAAGGCTATCCGACCCCCGTTCATCTGGAAGCCCTGACGCGACTTGGCCCGACGCCGATTCACCGGCGTTCGTTCGCCCCGGTGCGTCAGGCTTACGAAGCGCTGGAAGGTCTGACGCCGGTTTAGCGGCAGGCTGATGTTTTGTTCGAGGCCCGGTACAATCCGGGCCTTGTTGTCTCTATGTAACTGGACAGGATCACTATGCCGGCTTCATTCGTTCATCTACGCCTGCACACTGAATACTCCCTGGTCGACGGGCTGGTGCGGATCAAGCCGTTGGTCAAGGCCCTGGCCGGTATGAACATGCCGGCCGTCGCGGTCACCGACCAGAACAACATGTGTTCCCTGGTCAAATTCTATAAAACCAGCATGGGTGCGGGGATCAAGCCGATCTGCGGCGCCGACCTGTGGCTGTCGAACAAGGATCCGGATGCGCCGCTGAGCCGGATCAGCCTGCTGGTGATGAATGCCCTGGGTTATCGCAACCTCACCGAGCTGATCTCTCGCGGTTTCATGGATGGTCAGCGCAACGGCATGATCATCATCGAGCGCGAATGGGTGGCCGAGGCCAGCGAAGGCCTGATCATGCTGTCCGCCGCCAAAGAAGGCGAGATCGGCATGGCCCTGATCGCCGGTAACCCCGGCGAGGCCGAGACCCTGACGCGCGAATGGATGGCAGTGTTCCCGGATCGTTTCTATCTGGAAATCCAGCGCACCAGCCGCGTCAATGACGAAGAGCAATTGCACGGTGCCGTGGCCCTGGCCGACAAACTCGGCGCGCCGCTGGTGGCGACCAACGATGTGCGCTTCATCAAGCAGGAAGATTTCGAAGCCCACGAAACCCGCGTGTGCATCGGTGAAGGTCGGGCGCTGGACGATCCGCGCCGTTCGAAGAACTACAGCGATCAGCAGTACCTGAAAAGCGCCGAAGAAATGGCTGAGCTGTTCAGTGATCTGCCGGACGCGCTGGAAAACACCGTCGAAATCGCCAAGCGTTGCAACATCGACGTGAAGTTGGGCAAGCACTTCCTGCCCGACTATCCGATCCCCGATGGCATGACCATCGACGAATACTTTCGCAAGGTGTCGTTCGATGGCCTCGACGAACGCCTTGAGATATTGCTGCCCAAGGACACCACCGAGGATTACGACGCCAAGCGTCAGGTCTATATCGACCGGCTGAATTTCGAGCTGGATATCATCATCCAGATGGGGTTCCCCGGTTACTTCCTGATCGTGATGGACTTTATCCAGTGGGCCAAGAACAACGGCGTGCCGGTCGGCCCTGGCCGGGGGTCGGGTGCCGGGTCGCTGGTGGCCTATGTGCAGAAGATCACTGACCTCGATCCGCTGGAATACGACCTGCTGTTCGAACGTTTCCTCAACCCGGAACGGGTTTCCATGCCCGACTTCGACGTCGACTTCTGCATGGACGGTCGCGACCGGGTGATCGACTACGTGGCCGACAAGTACGGCCGCAATGCGGTGAGCCAGATCATCACGTTCGGTTCCATGGCCGCGAAGGCTGTGGTGCGTGACGTGGCGCGGGCGCAGGGCAAGTCGTTCGGGCTGGCGGATCGTCTGTCGAAGATGATCCCGTTCGAAGTCGGCATGACCCTGGAAAAGGCCTACGAGCAGGAAGAAATCCTGCGCGACTTCATCAAGGTCGATGAAGAGGCTGCGGAAATCTGGGAAATGGCGCGCAAGCTCGAGGGCGTGGTGCGTAACGTCGGTAAACACGCCGGTGGTGTGGTGATCGCGCCGACCAAGCTGACCGACTTCTCGCCGATCTATTGCGACGAGGCCGGCGACGGCCTGGTGACCCAGTTCGACAAGGACGACGTTGAAGCCGCCGGCCTGGTGAAGTTCGACTTCCTCGGTCTGCGAACCCTGACGATCATCGACTGGGCGCTGAAAACGATCAACCGCGATCGCGCCAAGGTCAACGAGGCGCCGCTGGACATCGCGCTGATCCCGCTCGACGACAAACCGACCTACAGCCTGCTGCAAAAGGCTGAAACCACGGCGGTGTTCCAGCTTGAATCCCGGGGCATGAAAGAGCTGATCAAAAAGCTCAAGCCCGACTGCCTCGAAGACCTTATCGCACTGGTGGCGCTGTTCCGTCCTGGCCCGCTGCAATCGGGCATGGTGGACGACTTCATCAACCGCAAGCACGGGCGCGCCGAGCTGGCGTATCCGCATCCGGACTACCAGTACGATGGCCTGCAGCCGGTACTGGCACCGACCTACGGCATCATCCTGTATCAGGAACAGGTGATGCAGATCGCCCAGGTCATGGCCGGTTACACCCTCGGCGGCGCGGACATGCTGCGTCGGGCGATGGGTAAGAAGAAACCCGAGGAAATGGCCAAGCAGCGCGGCGGTTTCATCGAGGGGTGTGCGTCGAACAATATCGATGCGGACCTCGCCGGTAACATTTTCGACCTGGTGGAAAAGTTCGCCGGTTACGGCTTCAACAAATCCCACTCCGCCGCCTATGGCCTGGTCTCGTACCAGACCGCCTGGCTGAAAGCCCACTATCCGGCGCCGTTCATGGCGGCGGTACTGTCGGCGGATATGCACAACACCGACAAGGTCGTGACCTTGATCGAGGAAGTGCGCACCATGAAGCTGCGCCTCGACGCGCCGGACGTGAACACTTCGGAGTTCAAGTTCACGGTGAACGACGAAGGCCGCATCGTTTATGGCCTGGGCGCGATCAAAGGCGTCGGCGAAGGCCCGGTGGAAGCGATCACCGAGGCGCGTCAGGACGGTCCGTTCAAGGATCTGTTCGACTTCTGCGCGCGTGTCGACCTCAAGCGGATCAACAAGCGTACGCTCGACGGTCTGATTCGCAGCGGTGCGCTGGATCGTCTCGGCCCGTATTTCCATGACGAGCAAAAAGCCTATCAGGCCAATATCGACCGCAACCGCGCCGTGCTGCTGGCAGCGATGGAGGAGGCGATCAAGTCGGCGGAACAGACTGCCCGCACCCACGACAGCGGCCATGCCGACCTGTTCGGCGGATTGTTTGTCGAGGAAGACGCCGACGTCTATGCCACGCACCGCAAGGCCAAGGAGATGACCCTCAAGGAGCGTCTCAAGGGTGAAAAAGACACCCTGGGCCTGTACCTGACCGGTCACCCGATTGACGAATACGAGGGTGAAATCCGCCGTTTCGCCCGCCAGCGCATCATCGACCTGAAACCGGCCCGGGATACCCAGACCGTGGCGGGGATGATCATCGCCCTGCGGGTAATGAAGAACAAAAAGGGCGACAAGATGGGGTTCATCACCCTCGACGACCGCTCCGGACGGATCGAGGCGTCGCTGTTCGCCGATGCGTTCCATTCCGCGCAATCGCTGTTGCAGACCGATGCGATGGTGGTGGTCGAGGGCGAAGTCAGCAACGATGACTTCTCCGGCGGCCTGCGCCTGCGGGTCAAGCGGGTGATGAGCATGGAAGATGCGCGCACCAATCTGGCCGAGAGCCTGCGTCTGAAGTTGCAGACCCAGGATCTGAAAGGCGATCAGCTACGCTGGTTGGGTGATTTGCTCAAGCGTCATCGCGGGGCATGCCCGGTCACCATGGAATACACCAGCCCGGACGCCAAGACCTTGCTGCAGTTTGGCGAGGGCTGGCGGATAGACCCGGCGGATACCTTGATTCAAGCCTTGCGTGACCAGTTCGGGAGAGACAACGTCTTCCTCCAATACCGTTGACCGGGAGGCGATATCAATTCGCCTGCCCGCAACCTGAATTTTTAATCTCGACCTCAGCGCGCCTCTCCCTTAAGGTAGGGCGCGAATAGACAACCGGCCGGCCCAAGCTCACTTGGGACACGACCCAAGACGGACGCCTATGAACCCGAATTTTCTAGATTTCGAACAGCCGATCGCCGACCTGCAATCCAAGATCGAAGAGTTGCGCTTGGTCGGTAATGACAATTCGCTGAATATCGGCGATGAGATTTCCCGCCTGCAGGACAAGAGCAAGACGCTGACCGAAGACATCTTCGGCAAGCTGACCAGCTGGCAGATCGCACGTCTGGCACGTCACCCGAAACGTCCCTACACCCTGGACTACATCGACCACATCTTCACCGAGTTCGACGAACTGCACGGTGATCGTCACTTCTCCGACGATGCTGCGATCGTTGGCGGCATCGCCCGTCTCGACGACCAGCCAGTGATGGTGATCGGTCACCAGAAGGGCCGTGAAGTGCGTGAGAAGGTACGCCGCAACTTCGGCATGCCGCGTCCGGAAGGCTATCGCAAGGCCTGCCGTCTGATGGAGATGGCCGAGCGGTTCAAGATGCCGATCCTGACCTTCATCGACACCCCGGGCGCCTACCCGGGCATCGACGCTGAAGAGCGCAACCAGAGCGAAGCGATCGCCTGGAACCTGCGTGTCATGGCGCGCCTGAAAACCCCGATCATCGCCACCGTGATCGGTGAAGGTGGTTCCGGCGGTGCACTGGCCATCGGCGTGTGCGATCAGTTGAACATGCTGCAGTATTCGACCTACGCGGTGATCTCGCCGGAAGGTTGCGCGTCGATTCTGTGGAAAACCGCAGAAAAAGCGCCGGATGCCGCTGAAGCCATGGGCATCACCGCCGAGCGCCTGAAAGGCCTGGGCATCGTCGACAAAGTGATCGACGAGCCACTGGGCGGCGCTCACCGCGACCCGGCGGCTGCTGCCGCTCTGATCCGCGCCGAGCTGAGCGCGCAACTGGCGATGCTGAAGAAGTTCGACAATGACGCGCTGCTGGCCCGTCGTTACGAGCGTCTGATGAGCTACGGTCTCTGATCGAACGCGCAACACCCAATGTGGGAGCGGGTTTGCTCGCGAAAGCGGTATAACAGTCGACCGATGTGTCGAATGTTGAAACGCCTTCGCGAGCAGGCCCGCTCCCACATTTGATTTGGGCAAAGAGATAGATATGGCTCAGTCCCCGATTGATCTGCCTTCCCGGCTCTTGCTGAATCTCAAGCCCTGGCGCAACGCCACGCATTGGCGTGTCGCCTTCTCTGGGGGGCTCGATTCCACCGTCCTGCTGCATCTGCTCGCCCACCTCGCCCAAACACACGCCCTGCCGGCGCTGAGTGCCATCCATGTCCATCATGGCCTCCAGGCGGCGGCCGACGCGTGGCCGGCGCATTGCCAGGCGGTGTGCGATGCGCTGCGAGTGCCGCTGCACGTTGTGCGTGTGCAGGTGCAGGCGGGGGCCAGTCTGGAGCGGGCCGCACGGGACGCCCGGTACGCCGCGTTCAGTTCGCTGACGCAAGCCGATGACGTGCTGCTGACCGGCCAGCATCGCGACGATCAGGCGGAAACCCTGCTGTTTCGCCTGTTGCGCGGTGCCGGGGTGCGGGGACTGTCCGGCATGCCGGCGCAGCGCGCGCTGGGGCAGGGCAGTCTGGTTCGGCCCTTGCTCGACGTCACCCGCGCCAAGCTGGCAGCGTATGCGCAGTTCCATCAATTGCACTGGATCGAGGATCCGTCGAATCAGGATCGGCAGTTTTCCCGCAATTACCTGCGCCATCAGGTGATGCCATCGCTGACGGGGCGCTGGCCGCAGGCGCAGGCGAGCATGGCCCGCAGCGCCGCGCATCTGCGGGAGGCGCAAGAGCTGCTCGATGAGCTGGCGCAGATCGACCTGGCCCGCTGCGTCACGCCGAGTGGGTTCGCCTGGCTCGGGGTGCCCTCCCTGGAACTTGCAGCGCTCGCCGGATTGTCCGCTGCCCGTCAACGCAACGCGCTGAGTCACTGGCTGGAACCGCTGACCCGATTGCCGGACACCGACCACTGGTCGGGCTGGACTGATCTCGTCGCTGCCGCGAGCGATGCCGCGCCGGTGTGGCGGCTGGCCGATGGCGAGTTGCACCGAGGCGCCGGTCGGGTGTGGTGGCTCAGCGGTCACTGGTTGCGGACACCGCAGATTCACGACGAATGGCGCGATCCTTCACAGCCGTTGCATCTGCCGGATAACGGACATGTCATGTTCAGCGGTCAGACTCCTGCCGGGCCGCTGCACATCGGCTATCGACAGGGCGGTGAAGTGCTGGAGCTGGCGGGCCGTGGTCATCGTGACCTCAAGCGCCTGCTCAATGAGCGCGCGGTGCCGGCGTTTGTCCGTGGCAGATTGCCGCTGCTGTTTCGTGGCGAGGAATTGCTTGCCGTGGCGAACCTGCCGGGGCTCGACGGCTCTGCGCAGGACGGCTGGAAATTGCATTGGCAGCCAACAGGTGAAGATCAAGGTTTGAGATGAAAGGGGCATTCCGGTAGACTACGCTCCCTTCTTGATACAACTTCTGTGGATTCGCCTGAATTGCAGGAGTTGCCGATTACCAAGCAGTCTTTGCTGGGCGATTCCAAAAAATGTGTAGCGAGCAACGTACCGGTGTTTTCACTTCCGGTCTGTCCCAACGCGGCGGTTTTTTTGAAAGGTGCACTGTGATTAATGCAGGTGATCGGGGGCTTCGGCCTTCCTTCGCTTTCCCCGGCGGCACTGACCGCTTTAACGCAGACTTCTAGGGTTTTTCATGACGCGCTACATATTCGTCACGGGCGGTGTTGTTTCTTCATTGGGGAAAGGCATTGCCTCGGCTTCATTGGCGGCCATCCTGGAGGCGCGGGGGCTTAAGGTCACCATGCTCAAGCTGGATCCGTACATCAACGTCGACCCGGGCACCATGAGCCCGTTCCAGCACGGTGAAGTGTTCGTCACCCACGACGGCGCCGAGACCGACCTGGACCTGGGCCACTACGAGCGGTTCATCCGCACGACCATGACCCAGAACAACAACTTCACCACCGGCCGTGTCTACGAGCACGTGCTGCGCAAAGAGCGCCGTGGTGACTACCTGGGCGCAACCATCCAGGTGATCCCGCACATCACCGACGAAATCAAGCGTCGCATCATCAAGGGTGCCGGCGATGCCGACGTGGCCCTGGTGGAAATCGGCGGTACGGTCGGCGACATCGAATCGCAACCGTTCCTCGAAGCCATCCGCCAACTGCGCGTGGAAGTCGGTTCCAAGCGCGCGATGCTGATGCACCTGACCCTGGTTCCGTACATCGCCACCGCTGGCGAGACCAAGACCAAGCCGACCCAGCACTCGGTTAAAGAGCTGCGTTCGATCGGCCTGCAGCCAGACGTGCTGATCTGCCGCTCCGACCATCCGGTGGATGTGTCCTCGCGTCGCAAGATCGCTCTGTTCACCAACGTTGAAGAGCGTGCGGTGATCTCTCTGGAAGACGTCGACACCATCTACAAGATCCCGGCCGTGCTGCACGCACAGGGTCTGGACGATTTCGTCGTCGAGCGTTTCGGCCTGCAATGCAATGGCGCCGACCTGTCCGAGTGGGAAAAGGTCGTCGATGCCAAGCTGAACCCGGAGCACGAAGTCACCATCGCGATGGTCGGCAAGTACATGGAGCTGCTGGACGCCTACAAGTCGCTGATCGAAGCGATGAGTCACGCCGGCATCACCAACCGCACCAAGGTCAACCTGCGCTACATCGACTCTGAAGACATCGAAAACCAGGGCACCGCTCTGCTGGAAGGTGTCGACGCGATTCTGGTGCCGGGCGGCTTCGGTCTGCGTGGCGTGGAAGGCAAGATCACTGCCGTCCAATATGCTCGCGAGAACAAGGTTCCCTACCTGGGTATCTGCCTGGGCATGCAAGTGGCGGTTATCGAATTCGCCCGTAACGTGATGGGCTGGAAAGACGCCAACTCCACCGAGTTCGACCGCGCCAGCGGCCACCCGGTCGTGGGTCTGATCACCGAGTGGGCAGATGCCACCGGTGCCGTCGAAACCCGTACCGAAGCCTCCGATCTGGGCGGCACCATGCGTCTCGGCGCTCAGGAATGCCTGCTTGAAGCCGGTTCCAAGGTGCATGACTGCTACGCCAAGGACGTGATCGTCGAGCGTCATCGTCATCGTTACGAAGTGAACAACAACCTGCTGCCACAACTGATCGAAGCCGGCCTGAAAATCTCCGGTCGCTCGGCTGACGCCGCACTGGTTGAAGTGGTCGAGGCTGCGGATCATCCATGGTTCGTCGCTTGCCAGTTCCACCCAGAGTTCACCTCGACTCCGCGTGACGGCCATCCGCTGTTCAGCGGTTTCGTCAAGGCAGCATTGGCTCAACACCAGAAGAAGGCGTAACCCGATGGCACAGAAGATCATCCGCGTCGGCGATATCGAGATTGCCAACGACAAACCCATGGTGCTGTTCGGCGGCATGAACGTGCTGGAAAGCCGCGACATGGCCATGCAGGTTTGCGAAGAGTACGTGAAGGTCACCGAGAAACTCGGTATCCCTTACGTGTTCAAGGCCAGTTTCGACAAGGCCAACCGTTCTTCTGTGACCTCCTATCGCGGTCCTGGCCTGGAAGAAGGCCTGCGCATCTTCCAGGACATCAAACAAGCCTTCGGCGTGCCGATCATCACCGACGTCCACGAGCCGGAACAGGCTCAGCCCGTCGCTGAAGTCTGCGACATCATCCAGCTGCCGGCTTTCCTGTCGCGTCAGACCGATCTGGTCGTGGCGATGGCGAAGACCGGCGCGGTGATCAATATCAAGAAAGCCCAGTTCCTCGCGCCTCAGGAAATGAAACACATCCTGAACAAGTGCGTGGAAGCGGGTAACGATCAGCTGATCCTCTGCGAGCGTGGTTCGAGCTTTGGCTACAACAACCTCGTGGTCGACATGCTCGGCTTCGGCATCATGAAGCAGTTCGAATACCCGGTGTTCTTCGACGTGACCCACGCGCTGCAGATGCCAGGCGGTCGTTCCGACTCCGCCGGCGGCCGTCGCGCCCAGGTCACCGATCTGGCCAAGGCTGGCATGAGCCAGTCGCTGGCAGGGCTGTTCCTCGAAGCGCATCCGGATCCGGACAACGCCAAATGCGATGGCCCTTGCGCCTTGCGTCTGGACAAACTGGAGCCATTCCTGGCCCAGCTCAAGGCTTTGGACGAACTGGTGAAGAGTTTTCCGACGGTAGAGACCGCGTAAACCTCATTTCTCCGGTAAAGTACCGCACGATTTGTCGCTCATGCCCTCGGGCATGAGCGTTGTCGTCTGCAAGCTGCCCGCTGCACACCTCTTGCCGACGGCAAAAAGATTTCCTCTAGCTGCGTCGTTTTCGTCAACTTTGGAGTGTTTACAACAATGGCAAAAATCGTCGACATCAAAGGTCGTGAAGTCCTCGACTCCCGTGGCAATCCCACCGTGGAAGCGGACGTGCTTCTCGATAACGGCATCATCGGCAGCGCTTGCGCGCCGTCCGGTGCTTCCACTGGCTCGCGCGAAGCGCTGGAGCTGCGTGATGGCGACAAGAGCCGTTACCTGGGCAAGGGCGTGCTCAAGGCGGTAGCCAACATCAACGGTCCGATCCGCGATCTGCTGCTGGGCACCGACCCAAGCGACCAGAAAGCCCTGGATCACGCGATGATCAAGCTCGACGGTACTGAAAACAAGGCGACCCTGGGTGCCAACGCCATCCTCGCCGTGTCCCTGGCTGCCGCCAAGGCTGCTGCACAGGACCAGGACCTGCCGCTGTACGCACACATCGCCAATCTGAACGGCACCCCGGGTGTCTACTCGATGCCGGTTCCGATGATGAACATCATCAACGGTGGCGAGCACGCCGATAACAACGTAGACATCCAGGAATTCATGGTTCAGCCGGTGGGCGCCAAGTCTTTCTCGGAAGGTCTGCGCATGGGCACCGAGATTTTCCATCACCTCAAAGCCGTGCTGAAGGCCCGTGGCCTGAGCACTGCCGTCGGTGACGAAGGTGGTTTCGCGCCGAACCTGGCTTCCAACGAAGACGCGCTGAAAGTGATCTCCGAAGCGGTGGCCAACGCCGGTTACAAGCTGGGCACCGACGTGACCCTGGCGCTGGACTGCGCAGCCAGCGAGTTCTTCGAAGACGGCAAGTACAACCTGTCCGGCGAAGGCCAGGTGTTCACCGCTGAAGGTTTCGCCGACTACCTCAAAGGCCTGACCGAGCGTTACCCGATCATCTCCATCGAAGACGGTCTGGACGAGTCCGACTGGGCTGGCTGGAAGATCCTCACCGACAAGATCGGCGAGAAGACCCAACTGGTGGGCGACGACCTGTTCGTGACCAACACCAAGATCCTGAAAGAAGGCATCGACAAGAAGATCGCCAACTCGATCCTGATCAAGTTCAACCAGATCGGCACCCTGACCGAAACCCTGGAAGCCATCCAGATGGCCAAGGCTGCCGGTTACACCGCCGTGATCTCGCACCGTTCCGGCGAAACCGAAGATTCGACCATTGCCGACCTGGCCGTGGGCACTTCGGCTGGCCAGATCAAGACCGGTTCGCTGTGCCGTTCCGACCGCGTTTCCAAGTACAACCAACTGCTGCGTATCGAAGAGCAGTTGAATGGCAAGGCCAAGTACAACGGTCGCAGCGAGTTCCGCGGCTAAGTTGTAAATGGTAAAAAGACACCGGATTGTGTCGGAAAAGTCGTGACAGCGATGGATTTGCCACTAATCTGATGCCTTATATGCACAAGCCTGGATCTTCCAGGCTTCGTGCTATCAGACGTTTCAAAGTTTTGCGTGGCTGTCTTTTTTCACTGGATACCTGATATTCGATGCGCAGTCCTTACTGGTTGTTTCTCGTTTTGCTCTTGCTGCTGGCCGGTCTGCAATACCGCCTGTGGGTGGGCAATGGCAGTCTGGCGCAAGTCGCCGAGCTGAATCAGCAGATCGCCGATCAGCACGCCGAGAACGAAGCCCTGCTGGAGCGCAACCGGGTGATGGACGCTGAAGTCAGCGAGTTGAAGAAGGGCATGGAGACCGTCGAAGAACGGGCTCGCCATGAGCTGGGCATGGTCAAGGACGGTGAAACCCTTTACCAGTTGGCCCAATGATCGATTCCCTGCCGGCCTTCTGGGCCGTGATTCCTGCCGCGGGCGTCGGTGCCCGTATGGCCGCGGACCGTCCCAAGCAATATCTGCAACTGGGCGGGCGCACAATTCTTGAACACAGCCTCGGCTGTTTCCTCGATCACCCGAGCCTCAAGGGCCTGGTGGTCAGTCTTGCCGCTGACGATCCCTACTGGCCGAACCTGGCTTGCGTCAGCGATCCACGTATTCAGCGGGTCGAAGGTGGTGCCGAACGTTCTGCCTCGGTGCTCAACGCCTTGCTGCATCTGCATGCCCAAGGTGCCGACGATGACGATTGGGTGCTGGTGCACGATGCGGCCCGTCCCAACCTGAGCCGCGATGATCTCGACAGGCTGCTGGCCGAACTCGCCGACGATCCGGTCGGAGGCCTGCTGGCCGTGCCGGCGCGAGACACCCTGAAACGGGTCGACAAGCACGGTCGAGTGGTCGAAACCGTTGACCGGAGTGTGATCTGGCAGGCCTATACCCCGCAGATGTTCCGCCTCGGTGCGTTGCACCGGGCGCTGGCGGACAGTCTGGTGGCCGATGCCGTGATCACCGATGAAGCCTCGGCGATGGAGTGGGCCGGCATGGCGCCGCGTCTGATCGAGGGGCGGGCGGATAACCTCAAGGTCACCCGTCCTGAGGATCTGGAGTGGTTGCGCCAGCGCTGGGCGAATCGCCGCTAGATCCGGTATTCCGGCCGCTCAGCCAATCCTTCCTTCAAGAAGTCCACCAGTTTGCGCACCTTCGGTGACAGATGGCGTTGTTGCGGATACAGCGCCCACACCGCCGTGTTCGGCGGTTGATGCGCCTCAAGCAAGGAAATCAACGCACCGCTGTGCAAATGCTCCAGCACGTAATAGTCCGGCAACTGGCACAACCCGACGCCTTGCAACGCCGCGTCGAGCACCGCTTGCCCACTGTTGCAGCGCCAGTTTCCCTGGACGCGCTGGGAAAATTCCCGCCCGTTCTGTTCCAGTTGCCAGAGGTCCGAACTGCCGATGAGGCAGTTGTGCCGACTCAGCTCCGACAAACTGTGTGGGCGCCCGTACCGTTCAAGGTAGGAAGGCGACGCACACAAGTACATCCGTCGCGGTGCCAATCGGGTCGCCACCAGCCGTGAGTCCTGCAATCGTCCCAGGCGAATCGCCAGATCCAGGCCTTCATGCACCAGATCCAGTTGCCGGTTGGTCAGCTCGATATCAATGCGCAGTTGCGGGTAATGCCCCATGAACCGGGTCACCAGCGGCACGATGAAACGTTCGCCATAGGCCACGGCGCAGGTCATGCGCAGCATGCCTTTCGGTTCGCTGGTCAGGTCGCCGACCGCGCGCAACGCTTCTTCGCGCCCATCCTGCAAGCGCTGGCAATGTTGCAGAAACGTTTGGCCGGCCTCGGTCAGCGTGACTCGCCGGGTGCTGCGATACAGGAGTCGTGTCTGCAAGCGCTCTTCCAGTCGTACGATTTGGCGACTGATGTGCGAGGAAGAAACCCCAAGTCGTTCGGCGGCGGCGGTGAACTGGCTGCATTCGGCGACGGCGACGAATTCGTCGATGCCTTCCCAGCGATTTTCGGACATCGAGATTATCCCTGTATGGCAATAATGTTTTGCTTTTGTCCGGATTATTCACCAGGCAGCGCTGGACTACACTCCCTGTCTGGTTTTTTATTCAATGGATTCACTGGAGAGTCAGCATGATCAAGTCGCGCGCCGCCGTTGCCTTCGAGGCCAAGAAGCCGCTGGAAATCGTAGAAGTCGATGTCGCCATGCCCAAGGCCGGTGAAGTGTTGCTGCGTGTGGTGGCTTCCGGGGTTTGCCACACGGACGCCTACACCCTGTCCGGCGCGGATCCGGAAGGGATTTTCCCGTCGATCCTCGGCCATGAGGGCGGTGCAATCGTCGAAGCCATTGGCGAAGGCGTGACCTCGGTAGCTGTCGGTGATCATGTTATCCCGCTGTACACCCCGGAATGCGGCCAATGCAAATTCTGTAAGTCGGGCAAGACCAACCTGTGTCAGGCGATTCGCGCGACCCAGGGCAAAGGTTTGATGCCGGACGGTACTTCGCGTTTTTCCTACAAGGGCGAAACGATTTTCCACTACATGGGGACTTCGACCTTCTCCGAGTACACCGTACTGCCGGAAATCTCCGTGGCGAAGATTTCCAAGGACGCACCGCTGGAAAAGGTCTGCCTGCTCGGTTGCGGCGTGACCACCGGCATCGGTGCGGTGATCAACACGGCCAAGGTCAAGCCGGGTGATACCGTAGCCATCTTCGGTCTGGGCGGCATCGGTCTGTCGGCAGTGATCGGCGCGGTAAAAGCCAAGGCTGCGCGGATCATCGCCATCGACATCAACCCGGCCAAGTTCGAGATCGCCAGGCAATTGGGTGCCACCGATTGTGTAAACCCGAAAGACTTCGATCGTCCGATCCAGGAAGTGATCGTGGACATGACTGACGGCGGCGTCGACTTCTCTTTCGAGTGCATCGGCAATGTGCAATTGATGCGCGCCGCCCTCGAATGCTGCCACAAGGGTTGGGGCGAGTCGGTCATCATCGGTGTGGCCGGTGCCGGCCAGGAAATCGCCACCCGTCCATTCCAGTTGGTGACCGGCCGCGTCTGGCGCGGTTCGGCATTCGGCGGCGTGCGGGGTCGCAGCGAATTGCCAAGCTACGTCGACATGGCCCAGAGCGGCGAAATCCCGCTGGATACTTTCATCACCCACACCATGGGCCTGGAAGATATCAACAAGGCATTCGACCTGATGCACGAAGGCAAGAGCATCCGTACCGTCATTCATTTCTGATCAATCGCGTCTCCATGGCGGCAGGCTTTGTAGGCCTGTTGCCGCGGTCGCGTAGGAGTCTTTACATGAGTCTGGAAAACATCTCCTGTCAGAAAAGTTTCGGCGGCTGGCACAAGCGTTATCGTCATCGTTCCGACGTGCTGGGTTGTGACATGGTTTTCGCCGTGTACCTGCCGCCGCAGGCGGAGCAGGGTGGCAAGCTGCCGGTGTTGTACTGGCTGTCGGGCCTGACCTGCACTGACGAAAACTTCATGCAGAAGGCCGGCGCCATGCGCATGGCTGCTGAGCTTGGGCTGATGATCGTAGCGCCCGACACCAGCCCGCGCGGCGCCGACGTGCCGGGTGATCCGGACGGTGCCTGGGACTTTGGCCTGGGTGCCGGCTTCTATTTGAACGCCACGCAGGAGCCTTGGTCGCGGCACTATCGGATGCATGACTATGTCGTGCAGGAATTGCCTTCACTGGTTGAGGCGCATTTTCCCGCATCGGACAAACGCAGCATCAGCGGGCACTCCATGGGTGGGCACGGTGCACTGGTCTGCGCCTTGCGCAATCCGGGGCGTTACCAGTCGGTGTCGGCGTTTTCGCCGATCAACAACCCGATGGATTGCCCGTGGGGCCAAAAGGCATTCTCCCGCTACCTGGGCGAAGACCGTTCGAAGTGGCGCGAATGGGATGCCTGCGCGTTGATCGCCGAGGCGAACGAAAAGTTGCCATTGCTGGTCGATCAGGGTGATCGCGACGATTTCCTCGCCACCCAGCTCAAGCCCGAAGCCCTGCAACAGGCGGCCAAACAGGCGGGTCATCCGCTGACATTGCGCCTGCAACCGGGCTACGACCACAGCTATTTCTTCATATCGAGCTTCATTGACGACCACTTGCAGCATCACGCACAAGCCCTTCGGGGCTAATGCAGGTAGAATCACGCCCTGACAAAAATCGGGGCGTTTTTTTATGCGTATTGGCCACGGCTATGATGTGCACCGTTTCGCTGAAGGCGATTTCATTACTCTGGGTGGTGTGCGTATCGCACACGGCTTCGGGCTGCTCGCTCACTCCGACGGTGACGTCCTGCTGCACGCCTTGAGCGATGCCTTGCTCGGCGCGGCGGCGCTGGGTGATATCGGCAAGCACTTCCCGGACACCGACCCGCAATTCAAGGGCGCCGACAGTCGTGTGCTGTTGCGCCACGTCGTCAGCCTGATTCACGCCAAGGGCTGGAAAGTCGGCAATGTCGACAACACCATTGTTGCCCAGGCGCCGAAAATGGCCCCGCATATCGAATCGATGCGCGCGCTGATCGCCGCCGATCTGCAAGTTGAACCGGATCAAGTGAACGTCAAAGCCACCACCACCGAAAAACTCGGTTTCGTCGGTCGCGAAGAAGGCATCGCCGTACATTCCGTTGCCTTGTTGCTACGCGCATGAATGAACTGCAATTGCTTGGCCCCCGGGCCTATGGTGACGCGCTCGGCACAGCGGTACTGAAAGCCATCGCCGAAGATTTCCAGGTCGATGAAGTGCTTGATATCCCGTTCAGCGGCGATGGCGAGCATCTGTGGATCTGGGTGGAAAAACGCGGCCTGAATACTGAAGAGGCCGCGCGCCGGATCGCCAGGGCTGCCGGCGTGCCGCTGCGCACGGTCAGTTACGCCGGGCTCAAGGATCGCCAGGCGCTGACCCGGCAATGGTTCAGCGTGCAACTGCCGGGCAAGGCGGATCCGGATCTGTCGGCGGCGGAAAACGACACGCTGAAGATCCTCAAGACCACTCGCCACAAGCGCAAACTGCAACGCGGTGCGCACTCGGCCAACGGCTTCACTTTGCGTCTGACCCAGTTCGCGGGCGACAAGGCCGCGATCGAAGAGCGTCTGCAACTGATCCGCAAACAAGGCATCCCGAATTATTTCGGCGCCCAGCGTTTTGGTCATGACGGCGGCAACGTGGTCGACGCCCGTTCGTGGGCGGCGCGCAAAGCGTTGCCGGAGCAGCGCAATGTGCGCTCGCGCCTGCTGTCGACGGCGCGCAGTTTTCTGTTCAATCAGGTGCTGGCCGCGCGTGTCGCCGATGGCACCTGGCAACGTGCGCAGGTTGGCGATCTATTGGCATTCACTGACAGCCGCAGCTTTTTTCCTGCCGGTGAAGCCGAGTGCAGCGACCCGCGCCTGGCGATTCTCGACCTGCATCCGACCGGTCCTCAGTGGGGCGAAGGTGACTCGCCGGCGACCGGGGTTGTCCATGATCTGGAGCAGGAAATTGCCGCACGCGAGGCGGATCTGCGCGATTGGTTGATTAATGCCGGTATGAGCCACGAACGTCGCATCCTGCGTCTGCCCATTGGCGGGTTGACGTGGCATTATCCCGAGCCTGACATTCTGCAACTGGAATTCGTCCTCCCGGCTGGATGCTTCGCCACCGTACTGGTGCGCGAACTCGTTGATCTGGTGCCGGTGGGGCAGACGGACAGCCCATGCGTATTCTGATTTCTAACGACGATGGGGTAACCGCACCCGGTCTTGCCGCGCTTTATGCTGCGCTGGCGGATTACACCGAGTGCGTGGTTATCGCCCCGGAACAGGACAAGAGCGGTGCCAGCAGTTCGCTGACGCTCGATCGTCCGCTGCACCCGCAATACCTGGCCAACGGCTTCATCAGCCTCAATGGCACGCCGACCGATTGTGTGCACCTGGGGCTTAACGGTTTGCTGGAGCGCGAACCGGACATGGTGGTTTCCGGGATCAACCTCGGAGCCAATCTGGGCGACGACGTGCTGTATTCCGGGACCGTGGCCGCCGCCCTCGAAGGACGCTTCCTCGAGCGTCCTTCGTTTGCCTTCTCGCTGGTTTCGCGTCAGGTCGACAATCTGCCCACCGCCGCCCACTTTGCGCGCAAACTGGTCGAGGCCCACGCCGGGCTCGATCTGCCACCGCGCACGGTGCTGAACGTGAACATTCCCAATCTGCCGATCGATCACATTCGCGGCATTGCCCTGACGCGTCTCGGTCACCGCGCCCGCGCGGCAGCGCCGATGAAAGTGGTCGATCCGCGCGGCAAGGCCGGTTACTGGATTGCTGCCGCCGGCGATGCCGAAGATGGCGGTCCGGGCACAGACTTCCACGCGGTGATGCAGGGCTACGTTTCCATCACTCCGTTGCAGCTCGATCGCACCTTCAATGATGCCTTCAGAACGCTCGACGGCTGGCTGGAGGGCCTCAACTAATGGCTCGTGAACAAGACGACAGGCTGCGCAGCGGCATCGGGATGACCTCCCAGCGTACGCGCGAGCGCCTGATCCAGCGTCTGTATGAAGAAGGCCTGTCCAACGCCAAGGTGCTGGAGGTGATTCGTCGCACGCCGCGTCATCTGTTCGTCGATGAAGCGCTGGCGCACCGTGCCTATGAAGACACGGCCTTGCCGATCGGCCATAACCAGACCATCTCCCAGCCTTATATGGTCGCGCGCATGAGCGAGTTGTTGCTCGAGGCCGGGCCGCTGGACAAGGTGCTGGAAATCGGCACTGGCTCCGGTTACCAGACTGCCGTGTTGTCGCAGTTGGTCGAGCGGGTGTTTTCGGTGGAGCGGATCAAGGTGCTGCAGGATCGCGCCAAGGAGCGCCTGGTCGAGCTGAACCTGCGCAATGTAGTCTTCCGTTGGGGCGATGGCTGGGAAGGCTGGCCGGCGCTGGCGCCGTACAACGGCATCATCGTGACCGCAGTGGCTACCGATGTGCCTCAGGCCTTGCTTGACCAGTTGGCACCGGGCGGGCGCCTGGTGATTCCGGTGGGCTCCGGTGAAGTGCAACAGTTGATGCTGATCGTGCGCGAAGAGCACGGTTTTTCCCGACACGTTCTGGGAGCGGTGCGCTTCGTTCCATTGCTCAACGGGCCGCTGGCCTGAGCATTTATTCAAGGGCGCTGAATTCCTTTCGAGTGCCTTTGTCTTACAGCGGCGAAGTTTGCTTAAACAGTTCATCTATATAGAGCAAACGTGTGCGGCGAAGGAAAAGGCTTCATTAAAGGTGAAGCTGGTCTGGCCGGTTATACTTGCAACACTGCATGCCCGATTGCGGCATTTCACAATTTTCAGCCACCACAAAGGGAGCGGCGGGTGAGTCTCACAGTCATTGCGCAGCGTATGGGTAACACGAGCTTTCAGCGCCTGGTGACTGGCCTTGTCTTGAGCACCTTGCTGGTCGGTTGCTCCAGCACCAAATCGAGTAACGTGCGCGTGGTCGATCGCAACAACGCGGTGGCCCAGCGTCCTACGGTGACGACCGGGCAGTATGTAGTCCGTAAGGGCGATACGTTGTTTTCGATCGCGTTTCGCTACGGCTGGGACTACAAAGCCCTCGCTGCCCGGAACAATATTCCTACGCCGTATACGATCCATCCGGGTCAGACAATTCGCTTCGACGGTCGCACCGATTCAACGCCGGCTGCCGTGGTGAGTAGCACCAGTTCCTCGCCGTCTTCGTCCAGTAAAACCACGGTAATCCGGCGCCAGGCGAATGGCACGACAACCACCACAACCACCGGTTCTGCGGCGGTTGTACCGTCCGTCGCCAACAAGCCGGCACCCGCTCCATTGCCTCCACCAGGCCCGGCCCCGACCGGCTGGGGATGGCCATCTAATGGCATTCTGATTGGTAAATTCTCTTCAAACGGTAGTTTGAATAAAGGAATTGATATCGCCGGAGATTTGGGACAGCCTGTTTTAGCTGCGTCTGATGGGACGGTGGTTTACGCCGGGAGTGGCTTAAGGGGCTACGGCGAATTGGTCATCATCAAACACAGCGAAACCTACGTCAGTGCTTACGGACACAACCGTCGGCTGTTGGTACGGGAGGGGCAGCAGGTCAAGGTCGGACAGACAATTGCCGAAATGGGGTCAACGGGTACAGACCGGGTGAAACTGCATTTTGAGATTCGCCGACAAGGTAAACCTGTAGATCCGCTGCAGTTCCTGCCAAGACGTTGATTTGAAGGCCAGCCTGTTCCGTCGCGTAGAGGGGACAGGCTCCAGCGTTGCCAAGGATAAAGGCGTCGCTTGAGCTTGGGGTCGAACTCACCAAAGGACTATAACAATGGCTCTCAGTAAAGAAGTGCCGGAGTTTGACATCGACGATGAGGTTCTCCTTATGGAGACCGACTTCGCTTCGGATTCGATGTCGAATGATGAAGGGGTTCCTTCACCTTCCGTTCGTTCCAAATCCAAACACTCCGCTTCACTTAAACAACACAAGTACATCGACTACACGCGGGCACTCGATGCCACGCAGTTGTATCTCAACGAAATCGGCTTTTCCCCATTGCTCTCCCCGGAGGAAGAAGTTCATTTTGCGCGTCTGTCGCAAAGTGGCGATCCCGCCGGGCGCAAGCGCATGATTGAAAGTAACCTGCGGCTGGTGGTCAAAATCGCCCGGCGTTACGTCAATCGGGGGCTGTCGCTGCTGGATCTGATCGAAGAGGGCAACCTCGGGCTGATCCGGGCGGTGGAAAAGTTCGATCCCGAGCGCGGTTTCCGTTTCTCGACCTACGCGACCTGGTGGATTCGTCAGACCATCGAGCGCGCGATCATGAATCAGACCCGGACCATCCGGCTGCCGATCCATGTGGTCAAGGAGCTCAACGTGTATCTGCGGGCTGCGCGGGAGCTGACACAAAAGCTCGATCACGAACCTTCACCCGAAGAAATCGCCAACCTGCTGGAAAAACCGGTAGGCGAGGTCAAGCGCATGCTGGGCCTGAACGAGCGGGTTTCTTCGGTCGACGTCTCGCTGGGTCCGGACTCGGATAAAACCCTGCTGGACACCCTCACGGATGATCGTCCTACCGATCCGTGCGAACTGCTTCAGGATGACGATCTGTCGCAGAGCATCGATCAATGGCTGTCGGAGCTGACCGACAAGCAGCGCGAGGTGGTGGTGCGCCGCTTCGGCCTGCGCGGCCACGAGAGCAGCACGCTGGAGGATGTAGGTCTGGAGATTGGCCTGACCCGGGAACGGGTGAGACAGATCCAGGTGGAAGGCCTCAAGCGCCTTCGGGAAATTCTCGAGAAGAATGGCCTGTCGAGCGAGTCGCTGTTCCAGTAAGCGCCTCAAATGACCGCCCACAAAAAGCCCCGACTGGTTCGGGGCTTTTTTGTTGCGCCTGGATGGGTGGCAAGCGGATTTTTTACGGTCGCCGCGTTGTAGTCTCGCGTTGTAAGCCCTGGCTTACTCTTTCGTAAGTGTTCGCTATTTTTACACTGCGGCAGACGTCCATTGAAGCATGTGCTTCTTTGTAATTATTTGATTTATATGATTATTTTTTAATGTTAAGCCCTTGTGACGGTGCACTTCGGTGGATTTGGCCCGTTGCTCCCGGCAGGGAACTCTTTAGTATCTGGGTTGTGTCGACGGACAGACACGCCCTTCAAGGATGAGGGGAATGGACATCGCAGGAGGCGATTCATCAGGACGATGAAAAGGAACACAGGGAATAGGGAAAAATGTGGGCGGGTCAAACCGCCCCTTTTTTTTGCCTGCAGAAAAGCAAAAAGGCCCGCAAGGGGCCTTTTCGAGAACGGCGGACGAATCAGCGTTCGAGGTCTTTGATCTTGCCTTTGACGCCATCCCACTCTTCGGCATCGGGCAACGATTCTTTCTTCTCGGTGATGTTCGGCCAGATCTCGGCCAGCTCGACGTTCAGCTGGATGAACTCCTGCATCTCTTCCGGGACTTCGTCCTCGGAGAAAATCGCAACGGCCGGGCATTCTGGTTCGCACAGGGCGCAGTCAATGCACTCATCCGGGTGAATCACCAGGAAGTTCGGGCCTTCGTAAAAGCAGTCCACCGGACAGACTTCTACGCAGTCGGTGTACTTGCACTTGATGCAGTTGTCGGTGACGACGAAGGTCATTTCTAATTTTCTCCTCAGGCGGCGGCAGCGGAGCCCCTTCACGGTTGGGGTCGCCAGGTTCGGGAGTGATGTCTGCAGGCCAGGCTATTAGCCTGCAGCACCCAAACCGCGCGAGATTCTAACAGCTTGAAGCCGTATGCGTTAGATCCGTGTCTTTAGTGTATAGAGCATTTCGAGCGCACGACGTGGGGTCATGTCATCCAGATCGAGCTTGGCCAGTTCATCCAGTACCGGATGCGGCAGGCTGGCGAACATGTCGCTCTGCTGTGGTGCGGCCGGTTTGCCCTTGACCGGTTTCGGCGCCTCGTGGGGCAGGGCGGTGTCTTCCAGACGACTCAGATGCTCGCGGGCACGCACAATCACTTCGCTCGGCACGCCGGCCAACTGCGCCACCGCCAGGCCATAGCTCTGGCTCGCAGGCCCCGGCAGTACATGGTGCAGGAACACAATGCGCTCGTTGTGCTCGGTTGCATTGAGATGCACGTTGGCTACCAGCGGCTCGGCTTCGGGCAGCACGGTCAGCTCGAAATAGTGAGTGGCAAACAGCGTATAGGCGCGCAGATGCGCCAGGCGCTCGGCCGCCGCCCAGGCCAGCGACAGACCGTCGAAGGTGCTGGTGCCGCGCCCGACTTCGTCCATCAGCACCAGGCTGCGTTCGGTGGCGTTGTGCAGAATGTTGGCGGTTTCGCTCATTTCCACCATGAAGGTCGAACGTCCGCCGGCCAGGTCGTCGCTGGAACCGATACGGGTGAAGATCCGGTCCACCAGCGACAGTTCGCAACTGGCCGCCGGTACGAAGCTGCCAATATGGGCCAGCAACACGATCAGCGCGGTTTGCCGCATGTAAGTGGATTTACCGCCCATGTTCGGACCGGTGATCACCAGCATTCGCGTGTTGTCGTCGAGGCTCAGGTCGTTGGCCACGAACGGCGTGGTCAGCACCTGCTCGACCACCGGGTGGCGACCCTGGGTGATGCGCATGCACGGCTCGCTGACGAACGTCGGGCAGTTCAGGTCGAGATTCAGCGCACGCTCGGCCAGGTTGCTCAGCACGTCCAGCTCGGCCAGCGCCGAGGCGGTGTCCTGCAGCGGTGGCAACTGGCTGATCAGATCTTCCAGCAGCGCCTCGTACAGCATCTTCTCGCGGGCCAGCGCGCGGCTCTTGGCCGACAGCGCCTTGTCTTCGAACTCTTTGAGTTCCGGCGTGATGAAGCGCTCCGCGCCCTTGAGGGTCTGGCGCCGAATGTAGTCGGCCGGAGCCGACTCGGCCTGCTTGCTCGGCAGTTCAATGAAGTAGCCGTGAATTCGGTTGTAGCCGACCTTCAGGTTGGCAAGGCCGGTGCGGGCCTTTTCCCGGGCTTCCAGGTCGATGAGGAACTGGCCGGCGTTTTCGCTCAGCGATTGCAGCTCGTCGAGTTCGCTGTCGTAACCGGTCTTCAGCACGCCGCCGTCGCGGATCACCGCTGGCGGGTTGTCGATGATGGCTTTTTCCAGCAGCGCAGCCAGTTCCGGGTAGGTGCTGGTGGTCGTCGCCAGTCGGGTCAGGTGCGGCGCTTCCAGGTCGGCCATTGCCACTTGCAGCTCAGGCAGGGCGCCCAGTGCGTCACGCAGGCGAGCGAGGTCGCGCGGGCGGGCATTGCGCAGGCCGATTCGCGCGAGGATCCGTTCGATATCGCCGATTTCCTTGAGCTGCGGCTGCAGACTTTCGAAGCGATAGCGGTCAAGCAGGCAACTGATCGATGTCTGGCGTGCCAGCAAAACGGTCAGGTCACGTAGCGGACGGTTCAGCCAGCGGGTCAGCAAACGGCTGCCCATGGCGGTCTGGCAGCGATCGACTACCGATTGCAGGGTGTTGTCGCGACCGCCCGCCAGGTTGGTATCGAGTTCCAGGTTGCGGCGGCTCGCGCCGTCCAGCACCACGGTGTCGTCCAGGCGCTCGTGGCGCAGGCTGCGCAAATGGGGCAGGGCGGTGCGCTGGGTTTCCTTGGCGTAGGCCAGCAGGCAACCGGCGGCGCCGATGGCCAGGGTCAGGGTCTCGCAGCCGAAACCTTTCAGGTCCTGGGTGGAAAACTGCTGGCAGAGACTTTTCAGCGCCGAGTCGCGTTCGAAATCCCACGGCGCACGACGACGTACCCCACGGCGTTTTTCCGCCGGCAGATCCTTTGGCCAGTCATCCGGGATCAGCAGTTCCACCGGGTTGACCCGCTCCAGTTCCGCCAGCAGGTTCTCCCAGCCCTTGATCTCGAGCACGATGAAGTTGCCGCTGGTGATGTCCAGCACCGCCAGACCGAACAGACGCTCATCGCCCAGCACCGCCGCGATCAGGTTGTCGCGACGCTCGTCGAGCAGCGCCTCGTCGCTGACCGTGCCCGGGGTGATGATCCGCACCACCTGACGTTCCACCGGCCCTTTGCTGGTGGCCGGGTCGCCGACCTGCTCGCAGATCACCACCGACTCGCCAAGCTTGACCAGCTTCGCCAGATAACCTTCCGCCGCGTGATACGGAATCCCGCACATCGGAATCGCCTGCCCCGCCGACTGCCCGCGAGCGGTCAGGGTGATGTCCAGCAACTTGGCCGCTTTCTTCGCGTCTTCATAGAAGATCTCGTAGAAGTCGCCCATGCGGTAGAACATCAGCTGATCCGGGTGCTGATTCTTCAGGCGCCAGTATTGCTGCATCATCGGAGTGTGGGAGGACAGATCGGAGACGGCTTTATTCATCGGCTTGTCAGGAAACTCGTTGAAAGGTGTGGGGCAAAAGCGCGGCAGTGGCCGGGCATTTCCGCGATGGGCGCAAGATTACCATGGGCGGTCTGTTGGACGCAGGCATCGTGGTCGGTTGACATGTTTCTGCTGCAAAATGCGTATTTATGCACGCTTTATGCAAATCAGCATTTGTCTTCCGAAAAAACTTCAAGCACTATGCGCGTTATGCAAAAACGCAACGTATCTACCGTATTAAGAGCGCTGCTCGACCAGCACGGGATCTCCCCTACGGAGCTTCACCGTCGCACCGGCGTGCCTCAATCCACACTTTCGCGGATTCTCAGCGGGAAGATCGTCGATCCTTCGGACAAGCACATCTCGAAGATCGCCGAGTATTTCGCCGTGAGCACCGATCAGTTGCGCGGGCGCGCGGATGTTGCGCAAGCGGCCGGTGCCGGGCGTGATGATGTGCATGCCGAACTCAAGGACATAAGCCTGTGGGACGACGACACGCCTGTCGATGACGACGAGGTGTCGGTGCCCTTTCTTCGTGAGGTTGAATTGGCTGCTGGATCAGGAAGATTCGTTATCGAAGAGAGCGAACGCTCTAGCCTGCGCTTTGGCAAGCGCAGCCTGCGCCACAACGGGGTGCAGTTCGACCAGGCCAAATGCGTCACCGTGCGCGGCAACAGCATGTTGCCGGTCCTGCGTGACGGTGCCACGGTTGGTGTCAATGCCGGCAAGTGCGGGATTGGCGACATCGTCGATGGCGACCTTTATGCGATCAACCACAACGGTCAGCTGCGGGTGAAGCAACTCTATCGCCTGCCCACCGGCATTCGCCTGCGCAGTTTCAATCGCGATGAGCATCCGGACGAGGACTACAGCTTCCAGGAAATCCAGGAAGAGCAGATCGTCATCCTCGGTCACGTCTTCTGGTGGGGCATGTACGCCCGATAACCCCACCGCTTTCAGACAAAACCCGCCCACCGGCGGGTTTTTTTTCGCCTGGCGAAAATCCTCGACGCCTTGATTGGCGGGCCTTCCATGCGCTCGTGCATTTGTCATGCATAAATAAATGCATTTATGCATTGACTGTATATGCATCCATGCATATTCTTGCCGCCAAGCCGCTCGACAAAGCGGCTGGCAAGAAAGCTCTTTAGTTCCACAAGAACAGGCAGCGATGAACCGGCCTCAACGGTTCAGAGGGTTGGCAACTGACCCGGGTGTGCAGCGTAAAGCACCGAGAGCAGTTATCCGGCGGGCAGGGACCGCGGTCGGAAAAACAATTTGAATGGACTCGTACCGCGCCAGTAGCGCCGAAAAGTCAGCTTCCTTTCGGTTTAAAGGATGAAAGGAAGGCGAAGGAGCGCATTACTGAAAAGCCCGGTTTCTCAGCCGGGCTTTTTGGAATGCCTACCTCAAGAGAAACCGATTGAACCCATCATCCATCACTCATCAATCACCCCCAGGAGGCGTGACATGACAAACGAGCAACAAGCGTTGGCGGACATGCCGATCTGGTTGGTCATCCTCCTCGCGGTAGTGGGCGGGGTGTCCGGCGAAATGTGGCGCGCCGACAAGGAAGGCGCCCGGGGCTGGCCGCTGTTGCGGCGTCTGGCGCTGCGCTCCGGCGCCTGCATGATCTGCGGCGTCTCGGCCATCATGCTGTTGTACGCCGCCGGCATGTCGATCTGGGCGGCCGGCGCTTTCGGCTGCCTGACCGCGATGGCCGGCGCCGACGTGGCCATCGGCCTATACGAACGCTGGGCTGCCAAGCGCATCGGCGTTAGCGAACTGCCACCCCACGATCAACCCTAACCCGACATTTTCCAGCCTCGCTGCAACCTCGGCAGCGGGGCTGTGCGTGGACATCTGAAAAGGAGGTCAAGCATGCCCGCACCGATCCAGCAGCCTTCGCAGCTGTTCACGGCGATGGCGACAACCTTGCGCAACACCGCCGCCCTGAACGTGCAGGTTGGCAACCACGATGACTTTTCGGCACCCGGCAATCAGGCCTGGGTGTTGATCGACTTTGATCGTAATGCCCAGGGCGCACGCGCCGCCGATGGACGAATTGCCCATGTGCTGACGGTGTCACTGCAAGTGATTCCGGCGGTTGCTGCCACGGCGTTCGCGGCCTGCGACCTGATTGCGGCCCTGAAGAATCTGGTCACCGACAACCGCTGGGGGCTGGCCGGCGATCAATGCGATTTGCCGATGAACCTTGACGGTCTGCCATCAGTATTTCTGCGCGCAGACCAGTCGTACAAGGCCTGGACCCTGACGTTCGACCAGACCCTCTATCTTGGCCCGACCTTGCTCGACGACCCGCTCGGCATCCCGAAATTTGCCCGTACCTGGGAGGTCAGCGACATCGACGATCCCGATCAATACACCCCGCTGGAGGGTTGAACCGTGTTCGATTCGCTTATCCAGATGCAACTGGGACCGATCATCGAACGGCTCGCCGAGATGGAAGCGGAGATCGAGGACCTGCACCGCCGCGCCGAGAGTTTCTGTCGCATCGGCATTTGTCAGGAGGTCGACCCCGCGACCAACACCTGCAAGGTCAGCCATGGTGGATTGCTCACGCCGTCCATCAAGTTCTTCAACCCGAGCGCCGGTGCCCAGAGCGAGTCGCGAATCCCGACGGCGGGTGAGCAATGCCTGCTGCTCAACTACGGCAGCGGCGAAAGCGGCGCGCAGAGCGTGGCGCTGTTCGGTTTGAACAGCGATCGTTTTCCTCCGGCTTCAACGATACCGACGCTGACCCGTCGGGTTCATCAGGACGGCAGCGAAAGCGGCTACGACGACGCCACGCACATTCTGCACTGGCAGAACGGTCCGGCGGCGTTCAGCGGTTCGCGCCAGGCGCTGGAACTGAGCATCGGCCCGGCGCGACTGGCAATGACCCCGCAGGCGATCAGCCTGCAACTGGGCGCGGTCGGCCTGACGATCGACGCCTCGGGCGTCCACTTCAGCGGCCCGTTGGTGGATCACCAGGGCCGCGTCATCAGCCCCTGATTCAAGAGCCTTCCCATGATCGGAATCGATAGAGACACCGGGGCCACGGTCGACGACTGGCTGCAGTTCGTGCAGCGCGCGACCCACGCCCTGACCACACCGCTGGGCACCCGGCAGAAACGCCCCTTGTATGGCTCGCTGATCCCTACGCTGTTGGGGCAGAACCTGGGCGATGACCTGCTGATCCTGGCTCAAAGCCATGCGGCGCAGGCGTTCTACAACCCGCAAAACGGCATCGACGATTTCCTGCCGCAGGTGATCGTCGCCACCCGCCAGGGTGCCGGTCTGCTGCTGCGTTTCGCCGGCACCTGGAAAAACCGTCAACAGACTTTCGAGGTAGTGACATGAGCATGTTGATCCCCGGCCAGAATCAGTTGGCTGAGCCTGCGCTGATTACCGTCGAAGCGTTCGAAGACCTGCTCGCCGAATTCAAGACCTTCGTCGTCGAATACGTCGGTGCCCGCTCACCGCAAAACGCGGCGAAATTGCAGACCAGCCTGGAAAGCGAGAGCGAACTGCTGACGCTGGCGCTCGAGGCTTTCTGTGTGCGGCTGCAAACCCACGAACGCAAATACAACGCCCGGATCAAGCAGATGCTGGCGTGGTGGGCGACCGGCAGCAATCTTGATGCGCGGCTGGCGGACATGGGCCTGGAACGGCAGTTGCTCGATCCCGGTGATCCGGCAGCGTTCCCGCCTGTACCCGCCATCTACGAAAGCGACGATGACGCGCGGCTGCGCTATTACCTGGCACCCCACGCACCGGCGGCGGGTTCGCGTATGCAGTATCGCCGCGAGATCTTCACCCTTGGCGAACGTCCGACGGTGAAAGTCGAATCCACCGACGCCGGCGTGGTGAATGTCACCTACACCTTTGACCCGGACGGCCTAGCCGCGCAGGTCAAGGACGGCAACGGTCGCCGCACGGCGCCCGGCGAAGTGCGGGTCACCGTGCTCTCGCGAGAGGCCGACGGTACGCCGTCCGCCGCGCTGCTCGACGGCGTCCGTCAGCACTTCGCCCGACCGGATGTGCGACCGGAAACCGATCTGGTCACCGTGCAGGGCGCGGAGATTCAGCGCTACAAGATCCGCGTGGTGGCGAAGATCAATTCCGGCCCCGATTCGGGCCTGACCAAAGTCGCCGCGCAGCAGCATTTGCAGGCCTACGCCGACAGTTGCCATCGC
The DNA here is from genome assembly GCF_025447575.1 of Pseudomonas sp. B2M1-30. Classification (NCBI taxonomy): domain Bacteria; kingdom Pseudomonadati; phylum Pseudomonadota; class Gammaproteobacteria; order Pseudomonadales; family Pseudomonadaceae; genus Pseudomonas; species Pseudomonas sp. B2M1-30. The sequence continues at coordinate 220,463 of NZ_JAOEJT010000006.1, forward strand.
CTGGAAGGTCGGGTCGACCCGAGCTGGATCGATTACACCCTGCACAGCGCCGGCGCCGTGCAATTGCAGATTCTCGAGCCGTTGGAGCCGATCGTCACCAGCGCGTTCCAGGCGCCGTATTGCACGGCGGTCGAGGTCGAGGTGCAGACGCTATGAGTGATCAGGCACAGCGTCCGACCTTATTGCCGGCCAACAGCTCGGCACTGGAGCGAGGACTCGATCTGGGTTTCGGCGCGTTGCTCGATCGCATCGCGCCGCCGTTTCCCGAGCTGATGAACCCGCAGCAAACTCCGGTCGCGTTTCTGCCGTATCTCGCGGCGGATCGCGGCGTTGCCGAATGGAGCAGCGACGCGCCGGAAACGGAAAAACGCCTGACCGTCGAACTGGCCTGGCCCACCGCGCGCCAGGCCGGCACTCGCAAGGCACTGGAAAACGCGGCCAAGGGTTTGCAACTGCGCCCGGAAATCCGTGCCTGGTACGAACAGACACCGCCCGGCGCGCCTTACAGCTTTTCCGTGCGCGCGTTCACCGATCTGCCCTACAGCGAACTCATCGATGCCCGTCTCGACCGTCGCCTGGCCGACGCCAAAAGCGAGCGCGACATTCTCTCGGTGTCGGTCGGCCTCAGCGCTTTCGGCAGTCACGTCATCGGCGCCGCGACAGTCTGCGGTGAGCTGACCACGATTTATCCGGTGGCCATCGAAGGGCTCGAAACCTCGGGCGAAGCGTTCATGGCGGCCGGTCTGTACACCGTCGAAACATCCACTATTTATCCTCAGGGGGCCTAATGGCTGACTACTACACCCTGCTCACCAACGCAGGGATTGCCTACGAAACCGCCTGCAAGGCGGCGGGCGTGCCGATCAAGCTGACGCAGATTTCCGTCGGCGATGGCGACGACGCAGTCTACAACCCGGCGGCCACCGCCACCGCGCTCAAGCGCGAAGTCTGGCGCGGCCCGCTCAATGCACTGTTCCAGGACGAGAAAAACCCGAGCTGGCTGCTCGCTGAAGTGACCATTCCGCCGGATGTCGGCGGCTGGTATGTGCGTGAAGCGGGGCTGTGGACCGACACCGGGATTCTCTACGCCATCGTCAAATACCCGGAGTCGTTCAAGCCGGTGCTGGCGACGTCGGGGTCGGGCAAAGAGTTTTATATTCGCTCGATTTTCGAGACCAGCAATGCTTCGTTGGTGACCTTGCTGATCGACGACACCGTCGTGAAAGCCACCCGCGCCTGGGTCATGAGTTATCTCGCCGAAGAGCTCGGCAAACTCGATGGCAAGCAATCGGTTCGCGTTGCTGCTACCAGCAACGTCGTATTGAACGGTGCCCAGCAGATCGACGGTGTGGCAGTGATTGCCGGCGACCGCGTCCTGCTGCCGAACCAGACCCTGGCCAAGGACAACGGCCTGTGGGTCGTTGCCAATGGCGGCTGGCTGCGTGCCAACGATGCCAACGTCAGCGCCAAGGTCACCCCTGGCCTGACGGTGATGGTGGAGGAGGGTACGGCGAACGGTGATTCGCTCTGGCACCTGACCACCAATGCGCCGATCACCCTCGGCACCACTGCGCTGACGTTCAAGATGCTGGCCGGGCGTACCGGGATTGCCGCCGGTTCTTACAAGAGCCTGACCGTTGACGAATATGGCCGGGCCACGGCGGGGGCGAATCCCGACACCCTGGCCGGTTTCGGCATCAAGGATTCCTACACCAAGGCTGAAGTCGAGGCGCTGATCGCCAAGGCTTCGGCGTTGCCGGTGGGGTCGATTGTCGCGTTCCCTGTCGACACGCCGCCGCCGGGTTTTCTCGAGCTGGATAACAGCGTCAAAAGCAGCGCGACCTACCCGGACTTGAGCGCCTATTTGGCTGGCAAGTTCAACAAAGGGGATGAGGGTGCGGGCAACTTCCGCTTGCCGGAAGCGCGTGGGGAATTCTTGCGAGGTTGGGATCATGGACGTGGGGTGGATGCCGGGCGTGCCGCTGGTAGCTCTCAACTCGATAGCTTGCAGAACATCACCGGCATCTTTGATGGCTATCTTGACGTCACCTCGACTGATGGTGTCTTTGCGAAGGGCAATAAGAACTTCTCACCCAACCAGGTTGCTCAGAAGGAGGCCTATCACGCTGTTTCTTTTGATGCTTCTAGAGTAGCGCGGACGTCGACGGAAACCCGTCCGCGCAACATCGCCGTCATGTGGTGCATCAAGGCCTGGAACGCCCCGGTCAATCAGGGAAACATCGATGTGGCCGCTCTGGTCAAGGAAGTGCAACGGCTTGGATCCGCCGTTCCGGTGGGCGCTGTCATGGCGTTTCCAACCGGTATCGTTCCACCCGGTTTTCTGGAGCTGGATGGCAGTGTGCAGAGCATTGCGACGTATCCGGATCTGGCGGCGTTTCTTGGTACTGTCTATAACAAGGGCGATGAGGGGGCAGGTAACTTCCGCCTGCCAGACTCGCGGGGTGAATTCCTTCGAGGTTGGGATCATGGGCGCGGCACTGACTCAGGCCGGGCGATTGGTAGCTGGCAAGTAGGTACCGCAACTTACGGTGATGGCGACGGTGTCAATCTGCCAATTCCCAACCTGAACAATCTCAATCATGTAAGGATTCTTGGACTTGATTATGACACCGCACCGGCGGTCGTCGAGCCGGTAACAGCCTATGTGACGGCCACTGCCACGACGACCCAATTGACGATGGACGGTGTACAAACGCCTGGAACCGCTTATGTGGGGGTCGACTTCATGCGGTCGAGGCCTCGAAACATTGCCGTCATGTGGTGCATCAAGGCCTGGAACGCGCCGATCAATCAGGGAAACATCGATATCGCTGCGCTCTCTGAACAGCTGCAACAGCTTTCTTTGAATGGATCCATTGCAGGGGATATTCGAAACGCTCGGGTCTCGATTCCGGTTGCGGCCCCTGACGCGAGGTTTACAGCTTCCGGGATGGTTCTCGGAGATGTGAACGGGAAAAAGGTCGTTATCTCCAACTTCAACCAGACCATCAACCTGGTAGCTCCGGTCAAGGGATTGGGGGCGATGGATGCTGGAGCAGCACCGGTCAGTGGATTTGTTGCGATGTACGCGCTTTACAATCCTGTCTCCAAATCCACCGGCATTATCGCCGTCAATGCCACCACTGCAATCGTTCCGAAGCTGCTGGCGGGCGTCGCTCCTGATGGATATACATTTTCCGCGCTTATCAGCATTTTGCCGACTAATGCCAGTGGTCAGTTTGCAGTAGCGGAGCAGGTTGATCGTCAGGTGTTTTATGGCGCACAAGTGTTTTCGACAACAGCGCAGGTTACGAGCCTGACGGGGTTATCGATTTCTACTGCTGTCCCATTGAATGCCAAGTCGGTTTCCGGAAACTTCCAAGGTTCGGTGTCGGCTAACGGATACAGCCTGGCGCTTGCCGGCTCATCCGCAGCGATAGGCCTTCAGACCTTCATTGTGAATTTTTCAGGGGCGGGCGGTGGCTCATTTCTGGACGTTCCATTGTTGTCGCCGCAAACGCTGTTTTATCGACTAACCAGCGCTGGAACCTTTAGTGCCTTTGCTATTACGACGAATAGTTACAGATTTTAAGTGGTGAGCCGAGTGGAAGAAATATCACGCATGAACGTCATGTTTTCTGACGAGGAGCAAACGAAGATCATCGCGGTGTTCTCTTGTCCTCAAGATGAACGACATTACGCAAATCTCGGAGTGGTTGATCCGCAGGATCAACGCTATTTGAACTATATGTTGGAGTCGACTTCGGCCGATCCGCAATTGACCCCTTCGCAAGTAATTGCATCCGAGAGATATCGTCGAGAGGGGCTCGGCATCGTTGTCGGATCAATACCCATCGAAACAACTCGCGACAGTCAAACATTGATCGCCGGAATGGGGTTGTCGGCAGTCGTTGATCCTGAATATCGCTGCAATTTCAAGACAGCCAATGGCTTTGTCGAAATTGATGCGACTCGCATTCTCGAAATCGCCACTGCTGTGCGCAGCCATGTCCAAGCCTGCTTCGATCGCGAACTGGATTTGCTCCTAGCCCTTGAGGCGGGAACGTATCTAGATGAAATGCTCACTGTAGGTTGGCCGGCCTCGCCCCCGATCAAACCGATTACAGCGCATCAATAAACGCCCCACACCGTGGGGCGTTTTCATATCTAGCCACCCCAGCGGGTGGTTTGTATCAAACAAGGAAGAACATATGTTTTATTCACCATCCACTGGCGGTTTTTACGACCCCTCCATCCATACAGAAATGCCCAGCGATGTAGTTGAAATCTCGCGTGAGTATTGGCTTGAGCTATTGAACGGACTGTCTGTCGGCAAGATGATTGTCATGAATGAAGAGGGCTATCCGGTGCTGGTTGACCGGCCGGGACCAACGCCTGCCGAACTGGAGATGTATGAGCGCTCCTGGCGCAACATGCAACTTGCAGCCACCGATAGTGCTGTGGCCCGTTACCGTGATGAGGTGGAGCGTTGGCCCACTCTGCTGACCCCGGCGCAATACATCGAGTTGCAGACGTACCGACGCGTACTTCGTATCTGGCCTGTGGGCGGGGAGCTGCCCTTGAGCGAACACCGGCCGGCTGCGCCGGAATGGTTCGCAAGCCTGCCCGAATAAAAGCGCCCCGCATCGTCGGGGCGTTTTCTTAACCGCTGATCAGTCACTTAGCCCCGTCCTCAAAACATGGGGCTTTTTCGTCTCTGGAGAAACCCAAATGGCAACCCGCCAAACCTACACCGTGCTCGTTCCATTCCCCACCGGGGGTGGTCACTGGTCGAGCGTCGGCCAGGAACTCGATCTGCTCGATGTCGAGGCCAGTGCCTTGCACAGCGCCGGTCGACTTGAATTGAAAACATCCACCCAGGCCAAAAAGGCCGCTGCCAAGAAGGCTGACTGAACATGGCTGAGGTTCTGAACTTCGAGCACAACGGCATTACCGTCAATGCCACTGAATCCCCCGAGGCCATGGGTGGCCTGGGTGACAACGTCATCGGGCTGGTCGGCACCGCGCCGAAAGCCGATCCGCTGATTCCGCGCAACGCACCGTTCCGCATCAACAGCTTCACCACCCACGCGCTGCTGGATCCGACCGGCGCCGAGGAAGGCACCCTGTATCACGCGGTCTACCAGATCCTCAAAGTGGTCAAGGTGCCGGTGTACGTGGTGATCGTCGAGGCGGGCGCGACCCCGGCCGATACCGTCAACAACGTGATCGGCGGCATTGAGCCGGCCACTGGCCGCAAGCTCGGTCTGGCCGCACTGGGCAGCGTCCCGGAAGACCTGACCATCATCGGCGCGCCGGGTTTCACCGGCACTAAAGCGGTGGCCAGCGAGTTCGCTTCGTTCGGCAAGCGTATCAAGGCCCGTGTGGTGCTGGACGGCAAGGACGCCTCGGTCGCCGATCAGGTGACCTACAGTCAGGAACTGGGCGGTGCCGACCTCGGTTTTGACCGTTGCCTGGTGGTGCACAACATGCCGGCCGTGTACTCCAAAGCGGCGAAGAAAAACGTCTTCCTGTCGCCGTCCAGCCTGGCGATTGCCGCGCTGGCCAAGGTCAAGCAATGGGAGAGCCCGGGCAACCAGGTGACCTACGCCGAGGACGTCTCGCGGGTCGTTGAATACAACATTCTCGACACCTCCACCGAGGGCGACCTGCTCAACCGCTACGGCGTCAGCTACTACGCCCGCACCGTGCTGGGCGGCTTCTCGCTGCTAGGTAACCGCTCGATCACCGGCAAGTTCATCAGCTACGTCGGCCTCGAAGACGCGATCAGCCGCAAGCTGGTCAAGGCCGGCCAGAAAGCCATGGCCAAGAACCTGACCAAGTCCTTCATGGATCAGGAGGTCAAGCGCATCAACGACTGGCTGCAAACCCTGGTCGCCGACGAAACCATTCCTGGCGGCAGCGTGTACCTGCACCCGGAACTGAACAGCGTCGAGAAGTACAAGAACGGCACCTGGTACGTGGTCATCGACTACGGCCGTTACGCGCCGAACGAACACATGGTTTATCAACTCAACGCCCGCGATGAAATCATCGAGCAGTTCCTGGAGGACGTTCTCTAATGTTTACCAACTGCGTAAGACAGGCCATCGCGGCCACCCTGCAAGGCCTGCCGTTGTCGGCGACCGTGGAAGAATTCACTCCGCCGAAAATCGAATTCGATATGGAAGAGATGCGTGGTGGCCGTTTCATCGTCGAAGAGATGGCCAAGGGCGGCAAAGCCCTCGGCGCCAAGCTGACCCTGCAAGGTCTGGGCGCAGAAGTCATGCTCGCACTGGGTGTGAAGCTCGGCGACGACATTCTGCTGAACGTACGTGAAGCCGGTCAGGATCAGGACGGCAACACCTGGTTCACCTATCACACCGTCGGCGGCAAGCTGAAATCCCTGGAAGAAACCGCGTTGAAAATGGGTGAGAAACCCAAGACCAACCTGGAACTGTCCTGCCGCACCTACAACCGCCTGGAAAACGGCGTGCCAGTGATTGACATCGATGTGCGTACCCAGAAGTTCGTCCTCAACGGCGTCGATATCCTCGGCGATGCCCGCCGCGCGGTGCTGATGCCGTAACGCTGCAGGCAAGCCAGACACTTGACCCTGTGGGAGCGGGCTGCCCGCAAAAGCGGTGTAGCAGTCGAAACTCATCCATCTGACATGCCGCCTTCGTGAGCAAGTCCGCTCTCACATCGGGCCAGTGTGACTGGCCGATGTTTAGCAACACCCCCCAGGAATTACCAAGGAATTCATTCATGTCGTGGATGCCACCCAAGCATGATCTGTTGTCGCCGATCACCGGTGACGACGGTTCGCAGATCGAACAGATCCAGCTCAAGCCGCTGTTCTACGCCGCCCAGAAAGACGCGCTGGATCGCGCGGGCGATGACGAGGACGATCAGTTCTTCGAACTGGCGCTGCTCGCCACCGGGCTGTCGGTCAAGGAACTCGACCAGCTCAAACGCCCGGACTACGTGAGCATCGCTCAATACGTACACGAAATGTCGACTCGTCCGGCGTCTTACTTTCTCGAGCAGGTTGAAGACGCAGAGCGTTCGGACGATCCCGATCAGGTGCAACTGCTGCAGCCGCTCGCCGTGACCGGTCGCACGCTCACTTCGCTGAGCCTGGAAATGCCGGTGCTGCGTGCCACCAAAGTGATGAAGAAACTGAAAACGGCCAAGGAACGCGCCGAGTTCATCACCGCCCACTGCACCGGCCTGATGATCCCCGATCTGGCCCTGTTGAGCGTCCCGGACTGGACCCAGCTACAGGTGCGCATCGACGATTTTTTAAACCAGCCGGCGGCCTACTTTCGGAACGCGACATCGAAGTAATCCTCGATATCGTGCCGCTCATTTACCCGGTAAGTGAGGCGGAAATTCTGGAATGGGACGCCGAAAAGGCGTTGCGCCGCTACGACATAGCGATCACTCGCCTTGGCGTGAAAAAGGAGTAGAGCGGCATGGCAGAGACAAAGTATGGGCTCATGCTGAGCACCATGAGCGGCAGCGCCGGATTCAGCGACACTGGCCTGGTCGGTGGACTGTCAGGGGCCGACGTACTCGCAAAGCCGCTGGCGGAGTTGACGCTGACGCTGGTGACCACTAGCCAGGACATCCGTCTGCTGATCAAGGAACAGGTCAAGCTTCGCGAGGTATTGGCATCCCAGCAGTCGCTTTTCAGGTCCGGCGCACCGGTACCGGCCTCCGTCGCCGCACCGGTCAGTGAGCCGAAGTCGAAACTTACGGCCGAAGTCGAGCAACGGCCCCCTCCCGGTTACTTACAGTCGCGCATGGCGCTGGACTCGGCGATGTCGCAGTTGCGGCAAATCCCGGGTCTGGGCAGCGATCTCAACGCCATGTCGGTCGCCAACCTGCAAATGGCCACTGACAAGCGAGTCGCCAAGAGTGGGGCAACGGCCGTGGATCTGGCGCAAGTCGAATATTCGGCGGCCACATCCGGTATCGGTGCTGGTCTCAAGGAGAAAGACCAGCAACAGGCGCTGCTGGATTTTGCCCGTGACGCGGCCATCAATGCCTCGGCCTTCGGGATTGGCCTGAAGGCTTCGGCGGAAATGCTGACCGCCTGGCGAACTTCGCTGAAGCTGGACCGCAACCAGGGCCAGCACCTGGCGGACGCTACTTATCTTCTGGGCAACAGCGGTCTTAAAGCGACGGCAGCGGATATCGGCTCCGTGGTTCAGCAATCCGGCGAATCTGCGAAGGCAGCCGGTATTGCACCTGAGCAGACCGCAGCCCTTTCGGCCGCATTACTCAATGCCGACATGGACAAGTCCGGTGCCGGTGCCACGGTAAAGAATATCAGCGGGGCACTGGCCAAAGGCACAAATGGCTCGACTGCCGAGCAGTCGGCCTGGAAGTCGCTGGGACTTGATCCCGGCAAGTTGACTGAAAACGTGCCGGACAACCTGGTCAAGGCGCTGGAGGCACTCAAGCAGCAACCGGTAGAACGACAGTCCGCCCTCATCAAGACACTGTTCAACGGTGATGAGGGTGTACGCAAGCTGCTGGACAAGCCCGACGATCTGAAGAAAGCGTTTTCGCTGGTGGGCGTCGGCAAGCTCGAGGGCTCGTCGACGCCGGTACCCGGAGAATCAGCACGGCGTAACCTCAAGTCGCTGGTCAGCGGTGATGGCGGGGGAAGACAGTGGCTGGAGAAGGCCGAAGATCCACAGAAACCGTTGTCGCTGCTCAAGCCTTCAGCCGCAATGGACCCGTTGACACCCGCCTACAGCGGGTCGATTGATCGCGCCGCCAACACTGCAGCCAATGATCCTCAGCGAAGCTGGAATGTGCTCGACGCAAGCATCAATCGGCTGATAACCGCACTGATGCCGGATCCGACCGGCGCTGTGGATTCGCTGGCCGGGGCTGTCAATGGAATGGCCGAAATGGCCGAGTCCAACCCCAAGACATCAGCGGGGCTGGCCGTTGCGGCGGCTGGGCTCATGGCGATCGTGACGGCCGTGCTTGGCAAGGCATTCGATAACTTCGCTGGCAGGCTGGTGAAGTCGGCAGCGGCTAAATTGCCGAGGGGACTCGGCAAGTGGATCACAGAGGATGATCCTCCAAAAAGCGATGCTGGCACGACTCCTGAAGATCCGACGTCTGCCAAACCTTCCAGGAAGACGTCCGGCCAGAAACCGTCTTCCGAACAGAAGGGGGCAAGGCTGAAACCGCGTTGGGTCGATATCAAGTCCGGGTCCAGACGCAGGCGTGCCCGTCTGCCCCGGAGTGATCGTGCTGATGTCGTCGCGCAGAGCCCCGTTGTCAGCGAGCCGTTTGAGTGGCCCGCGACCATGACGGCATTTGCCGGATCATCGCGCGTCAGTTCGCCGCCCGCAGCACCGTTGTCCGGCTCCGTCGCCAAGGCTGGCGCGTTGCTGGCCAAAAAGGCGCCGCCGCTGCGCCTGCTCAGCGCCGGTTATGAAATGGTCACTGGCGTCATGCAGGGCGATACCCGCTCGGTTGTGTCATCCGGCGCTTCGCTGGCCGGATCCTCCGCCGGTGCCGCTATCGGGGCCGCGTTGGGCACCTTAATTCTGCCGGGTGTGGGCACCATGATCGGTGGCTGGCTCGGGAGCATGGCCGGAGGGGAGATCGGTGCATCACTGGGCGACAAACTGGGAAATCAGGTTGACCGACTCAGCTCGCCTGCACAGGTCAGCAAAGACCTGATCGCCACCTCAAGCCCGACGCCTGTTTCCTCGCAAGCCAACAGCCAGCCGGTCACGTTCAACTCGACGATTCAGATCCAGGGGCAGGATCTGGCGAGTGCCCAGGCCCTGGCGAATCTGGTCGTACAAACGACGATGGCGCAATTGGGGCAGGTCATGCCAACCAACGCCCTCGCCACCCGCCGCGACGCAGCCCTCACCGACGGAGTCGCCACATGAAACAACAAATGGCACTGGGCAGTTTCATCTTCGGCCTGTCCCGGGATTTCGCCTACAGCACGCTGGGGCGCAAGTCCGAGGGCGGCTGGATCGAATTGCAGATACTCAACAGCAAACCCAAGTCCCACCAACTCGGCCAGAAAGCGGAAACCCTGACCATCACCGGCAAGTCGATGTACGCCGTAGCAATGGCCCGGCTCGATGAGTTGCGCGCGTTGCAGGCCCAGCGCACACCGCTGCCATTAATTGACGGCATCGGTCGCAACTGGGGCCTGTGGCGGATCAACAACATCCAGGAAACCCAGAGCCAGGTCATCGACGATGGCACGGCGATGGTGATCGACTGGACCCTCGAACTGGCGGAGTTCAACAATGCGTAAGGTACGAAGCCTGGCCGGTGATTCGGTCAATCTGCTGCTCTACCGCGAGTCGGGTCGCAGCGACGATCAGGTCGAAGAGGCGTTGTGGAAACTCAATCCGACCCTGGCCGAACACGGCCCGGTCCTGCCGGCGGGTATCTGGGTGACGCTGCCGGAACTCGACAGCAAACCCGCCGCGATCACCCCGGTCAGGGCCTGGGATTAAGGAGGCAGCATGGCACAGGGATACACGCCGGCCATCGAGATTTACGGGGCCAATGCGACCCTGCTCAATCAGCGTCTGATCAGTTGGAGTCACATCGATGCCGCCGGGCTGGAATCCGATCAACTGACGCTGGTGATTGATCTGGAGGGTCTTGAGGGGTTGCCGACCCTGGGCGGGATGATCGGTCTGCGGGTCGGCTATCTGGAGTCCAGACTGGTCGACAAGGGCCAGTTCAAGGTGACGCGTCTGACACCGACGCTGTTCCCTTTGAGCCTCACGCTGGTCGCCACCGCAGCGCCTTTCAGCGCCAAGGACGAGACCGGATTCAAGCAGCGGCGCACGGCCAGCCATGGCCCGACCACGCTCGGCGGGCTGTTTCGCGAGCTGGTGTCGCGGCATGGATTTTCGCCACGCGTCGACCCCGAGCTGGCGCTGATCAGAATTGCCCACGTCGATCAGTCGAATGAAACCGACATGGGCTTTATCACACGACTGGCGAGCAAGTACGACGCGGTCGCCAAACCGTTCAACGAACTGTATGTGCTGGCGAAGCCGGCGCAGGTCAAATCGCTGTCGGGTCAGGTGCTGCCGGACGTCAGGTTGTCGGTCACTCGCAACAATCGACCGGGCGATCACGCCTTCATCAGCGCCACCCTGGAGGAAACCGCCCGCACACAGAATCAGGGTTGCAAAACCTGCTTCTGGGACGCTGCCGCCGGGTTGCTCAAGGAAGTGATTACCGGCTCCGAGCCGTACAAGGTCATTCGTCAGAGGCAGGCAAGCGAAGAGGAAGCCAAAGCCATCGGTGAAGCCGAAGTGCGCAAGATGCTGCGCGAGAAATACAAGCTGAAGATCACCTGCCCGGGCGATCCGTTGCTGGTTGCCGAAGGTCTGCTGGTGCTCGATGACAGCTGGCCGGATTTCATGCGCGGTCGCTGGTCGATCGAAAAGGTCACCGCCAGCGGCAAGCGCGAGGAAAGCTACCGCTGTCTGATCGAAGCGAGCGGCCTGGACCCCAAGGCAGCCTCCAAGGACTGACTCACAGCCCTTTGTAAGAGCGGGCTTGCCCGCGAATTCGACATGTCGGCTTGCCCACACGTCGGGTGTGCCGACCCCTCGCGGGCAGCCTGCTCCCACAGGGCTACGCCTGTTTCTCTTATTTTCTGGAACGCCCCCCATGAAGATCACCCCGATCCTCACGCAGTTGCGTGCGCAATGCCAAAGCCTGGCCAACCACATTGCCGTGGGGGTCGATCTGGCGCTGTTGCAAGGCAACCCGGATCTGCCGATGCCCTCGGCCCATGTCATCCCGCTGGCCGATCAGGCCAGCACCAGCACCGCCCAAAACCTCACCCGCCAACCGATCCGCGACCGCTTCGACATCATCCTGGTGCTCGACGCCACGGATGCCACAAAAGCGCTGGATCTGTTGCACGACCTGCGCGCTGAACTGTGGCGTGCGCTGGTGGGGTTCAAGCCGGGCAGCGACTACAGCGCGGTCGTCTATGACGGCGGCGAAATGGTCTCGATCAACAGCAGCCGCGTCCTGTACCGGCTGCGCTTTTTTGCCGAGTTCCAGCTCGGTCGCAATCTGCCAAGTCAGCCTGCGGAGAGTTGGCACGAACGTGAACTGGACGCTCTGTCGTCCTTTACCGGGGTCACCGTGCGGGTCGATGCGATCGATCCGGCCGACCCCAACCTCAAACGCCCAGGCCCCGACGGGCGCCTGGAAATGACTTTCTCTGGAGACGTAACCCCATGAGCAACCGCATCACCGTAGTGCCGGCCGCAGGCCGTGCCGTGCCGGACCCGGAGGCGGGCGATCTGCTGCCTCTCGAAGGTCGCGAAGTGCTGGACAGCGCCTGGTGGCGCCGGCGTCTGGCCGACGGCGATATCACCCTCAAAACCGCAAAAGTCAAAGCACAGGGAGCCAAATAATGGCGATCGGATTCAGCAACATCCCCGCGGACATTCGTGTACCGCTGTTCTATGCCGAAATGGACAACTCGGCCGCCAATAGCGCGACGTCGAGCATGCGTCGCCTGATCGTGGCTCAGGTCAACGACAACATCGCGCCGACTGAAGTCGGCAAACTGGTGCTGGTCTCCAGCGTCGCACTGGCAAAAAGCATCGGTGGCCAGGGCTCGATGCTCGCCTCGATGTACGAAACCTTCCGCAAGGCCGACCCGATCGGCGAGATCTGGTGCCTGCCGCTGCACAACACCGAAGGTAGCGTCGCCAAAGGCGTGCTGACCCTGACCGGCACCGCCACTCAGGCCGGCCTGCTGAACCTGTATGTCGGCGGTGTCCGCGTCCAGGCCACCGTGGTCAACGGTGCCACCGCTGCCCAGGCGGCGACTGCCCTGGCGCAGAAAATCAACGCCAGCGCCGATCTGCCGGTGAGCGCTGCGGCCGCCGAAGGCGTGGTTACTCTGAACGCCAAATGGACCGGCGACAGCGGCAACGACATCAGCCTGCAATTCAACCGCCTGGGCAAGAGCAACGGCGAAGAAACCCCGGCCGGCCTGACCACTGCAATCACTGCCATGACGGGCGGCGTGGGCGTGCCGGATCAGGTCGCAGCCGTCGCTGCGCTGGGTGACGAGCCGTTCGAGTTCATCGCACTGCCGTGGTCGGATCTGAGCACCCTCAACACCTGGCAAGCGGTGATGGACGACAGCACCGGTCGCTGGTCGTGGGCCAAGCAACTGTTCGGTCACGTCTACAGCGCCAAGCGCGGCACCGTCGGCACGCTGGTGGCGGCCGGTCAGGCGCGCAACGACCAGCACATGACCATCCAGGCGCTGGAGCCGGGTGTTCCGCAACCGGTGTGGGTACAGACCGCCGCACTGGCGGCGCGCACGTCGGTGTTCATCTCCGCCGACGCCAGCCGTCCGACCCAGAGCGGCAGCCTGCCGGGTGTCGATCCGGCGCCGGCGAGCGAGCGTTTCACCCTGACCGAGCGTCAGTCGCTGCTCAACTACGGCATCGCCACCGCGTACTACGAAGGCGGCTACGTGCGCATCCAGCGTTCGATCACCACCTATCAGAAGAACGCTTACGGCCAGGCTGACAACTCCTACCTGGACAGCGAAACCATGCACCAGTCGGCGTACATCGTGCGTCGCCTGCAAAGCGTGATCACCAGCAAGTACGGCCGGCACAAACTGGCCTCCGACGGCACCCGTTTCGGCGCCGGCCAGCCGATCGTCACCCCGGCCACCATTCGCGGTGAGCTGATCGCCCAGTACGCCAAGCTGGAACTGGAAGGTCATGTGGAGAACGCCGAGCTGTTCGCCGAGCACCTGATCGTCGAGCGCGACGTGCAGGACCCGAGCCGCGTGAACGTGCTGTTCCCGCCGGATTACATCAACGGTCTGCGCGTGTTCGCACTGCTCAACCAGTTCCGTCTGCAGTACGACGACGCAGCCTGAAAGCTGCTTCTGACTGCTTGATTCCAGCCCACCTCGCGTGGGCTTTTTATTTGAAGGGAGTAACACCATGGGTCAACTGATTGCAGGCACCTGCTACGTCAAAGTGGACGGCGCGCAACTGACCATCAACGGCGGCTGCGAAGCGCCGCTGATGGCCGTCAAACGAGAAACCGTCGTACCGGGTTTCTACAAGGAAACCGACATCGCGCCATCGTTCAAGGTGACCGCGCTGCACACCGCCGACTTCCCGCTGAAGAAGCTGATCGAAGGCACCGACATCACCGTCACCTGCGAATTCAGCAACGGCAAGGTCTACGTGCTGGCCGGTGCCTACCTGGTCGAAGAGCCGGTTTCCAAGGGCGATGACGCCACCATCGAACTGAAATTCGAAGGCATCAAGGGGACCTGGCAATGAGCGGCGCCGTGAAGCTTCAGGTTGCGATCGAAGCTCACGGCGAGCCCCTGACCGAACTCGTCCTGCGCCGTCCGACGGTGCAGGAAGTGCGAGCGATCAAGGCGCTGCCGTACAAGATCGACAAGAGCGAAGAGGTCAGCCTCGACATGGACGTCGCGGCCAAGTACATCGCCGTGTGCGCCGGCATTCCGCCGTCGTCGGTCAACCAGCTGGATCTGGCTGACCTCAACGCGCTGAGCTGGGCCGTTGCGAGTTTTTTCATGAGTGCGGCGTCGGAGCCATCACCGACCTGATCGCAGTCGCCTATGACCTGGCCTGGTTCTGGAAGGTTGACCCCGAACAGATGATGGCCAGGCCACTGGATGTGCTCCGCGAATCGCTGGAGCACGCGCAACGGATCAATGCGATGCAGCAGGTGCAGTGATGGCAGACGAAGACAAAGCAAAACCGGTGCTGATCACGGGCATCGATGAACTGTCACCCAAGCTCGGCGCTCTTTCGAAGAAGGTCGAGAGTTTCAAGAAAAACCTCGAACAGGCCGGTCTGGGCAAGATCGACATCAGTGGCCTGTTCAAGGGCGGCAGCGTGGTCACGCCGTTCGTGGAGGGGATCAAGTCGGCGGCGGCGTTTCAGGGCAAGCTGGCCGAGGTCAGTGAGTCGGCAAAAGCCGTCGACCTGCCCGAAACACCGAAAGCCGCCGCGCAAAACCTCAACGTGTTCAGTGACGCCATGGCGAAAGTCTCGACGGCGGTGGACGCGGCACTGGTGCCTGCCGTCGGGGCGCTGGTGGTGGGTCTGGAGCCCATGCTGACTCAGGTCGGCAGTCTGCTCGCCGACAACCCGAAACTGGTTGAGGGACTGGCGGCTGGCGCCATTGCGTTCTCGGCCATGCAGACCGCCATCACCGGCGCGACACAAGTCATGGACGTGATGAGCATGGTGCTCAAGACCAACCCGATCATGCTGATCGCCATGGGCATTGCCGTGGCGGCCGGTCTGATCATCGCCAACTGGACACCGATTTCCGCATTCTTCACGGGCCTGTGGCAAGGCGTGAAAGATGCAGCGACCGACGCCATGGCGAGGCTGCGCTCGGTGCTCGATTGGCGCCCGCTGCAAGCGCTGGCGGCACTGTGGCAACCGGTCGCCGGGTTCTTCTCGGGTATCTGGGACAAGGTCAAAGCGGTCACCGCACCGGTGATCGATTTCTTCAAATCGGTGTTCTCGTGGACACCGGCCGGCATGATCCTGGAGAACTGGGCGCCCCTGACCGGATTGTTCTCGGCGATCTGGGAATTGCTCAAGGCGCTGAGCGTGCCGCTGATGTCGTTCCTCAAAGGGCTGTTCGACTGGACGCCACTGGGTATGGTCATCAAGAACTGGGGCGCGATCAGCGGCTTCTTCGCGTCGATCTGGGCCACCCTGCAACCGGCGGCGCAAGCCATCAAGGGCTTCCTGGCCAAACTGTTCGACTTCTCGCCGATGCAGATGATCGTCAGTGCCTGGGGCGCGGTGGTCACGTTTTTCGAGCCGATGTGGGCGCAGTTGCAAGCGGCGGGGCAAGTGGTCAAAGACTTCTTCGGCACGCTGTTCGACTATTCCCCGCTGGGGATGATCGTCAACAACTGGGGCAGTATCGTCACGTTCTTCGAGCCAATCTGGGCCGCGCTGCAAACCTCGGCGCAGCAGGTCAAAAGCTTCTTTCGGAGTCTGTTCGAATGGTCGCCGCTGGAACAGATCGCGATGTACTGGCAGCCGATCAGCGAAGTGTTTTCGGCGCTGTGGGGCGTGGTGCAGGCGCTGGCCGCGCCAGTGCTGGAGTTCCTGCACAACATGTTCGAGTGGACACCGTTGGGGCAGATCATCAAGAACTGGGGGCCGATTACCGAGTGGTTCGGCGAGTTGTGGCAGAAGCTGCAAACCGTGATTGCGCCGATCAAGGAACTGTTCGACGGTGGTTTCGCCGGTCTGATCGCCAAGGTCACCGGCAAGGTCGAAACGTTGACCCAGGCGCAGCGCCAGACCAATGCCGAAGGCAAGGGTGAACTGGCGCCGGCGTTCTTTGGTGCAAGCCAGGCACCGGCGGCGAATGGCACGTTGCAGGGCGGCTCCCTGCCGCAAACCTCCAGCAACCTGATCCAGCAAAGCGCCGCCAACAACCGGACGCAACTCGAAGGCGGCCTGACCGTGCGCTTCGAAAATGCGCCGGCCGGGCTGCGTACCGAACAACCGCAAACCAACCAGCCGGGCCTGGCCGTGTCGTCGCGCATCGGCTATCGCTCGCTGTCCATGGGAGGTGCTCAATGAGCTGGCGTGATCGTTTGGTGCCGGCATCGTTTCGCGGTGTCGGTTTTTGGGTCGACCAGGCGAAAACCCCGGTCGGCCGCAAAGGTCAGTTGCATGAGTATCCGCAACGCGACCTGCCATTTTTCGAGGATCTCGGCCAGCAGGCCAAGACCCACGACCTGACGGCGTTTATCGTCGGCCCCGATTGCCTGGAGCAGCGCGACAAGCTGCTCAAGGCACTGGAGCAGGGCAGCGGCGAACTGGCGCATCCGTGGCTCGGCCGCTTGCAGGTCAAGGTCGGCGAGTGCGACATGACCCACACTCGCCAGGACGGCGGGCTGGTCACGTTCACGCTGAAATTCTACCCCGACCTGCCGTTGCCGTTCCCGACCGCCACTGTCAGCACCCAGAAAGTGCTGCTGGCCAAGGCTGATACCTTGCTCGGGTCGGCGGTGGCGCGTTTCGAGCAGGCGATGACCCTGATCAAGGCTGCGCGCATTGGCATTGCCAATCTGCGCAACAGCCTCACCGGGGTTTATGAGGTGATCAAGGAGCAGTTACAGCCGCTGATCGACCAGTACCGGGAAATCACCGAACTGGTCAAAGCGGTCAAGGAACTGCCCAAGGAAGTGGCGGCGGAGTTCAAGGGTTTGCTTGGTGATATCAAGGAGCTCAAGGCCTTCGCGAAGGAGGGTTACCGTGGCGTGATTGCCGACGTGTCCCAACAACTCGAAGCGATCCGCAAGGCCGATGCACCGAAGATCACCACCGGCACCGACACCAACGCGGCGGCGCAGGCGGTGGCCAATCTGGTGCAGGACACCCTGATCGTCAAAGTGGCGCAGTGGGTCGGCTCGATGCCGGTGGCGACCAGACCGGTCAAGCTGACATCGACCACCACCGTCGCCCAGCAGGCGGATAAACCCGTTGTGCGCGCAGAGGTGCCGGTCAACGATGACATCACCCATTTGCTCAAACAGGTGGAAGAGGTGCTCCAGGGGGCGGAATACAAGGCCGATCCCGCGCACTATCAAGCCATTGCCGATGTGAAGGACGCGATTGGCGCGCACCTCAAGGCGGTTGCCTCGTCTGGTGTGCGGCTGATCAGCAAGTCGTTTCAGGAGAGTTTTCCGGCCGTGGTGGTGGCGTACAAACAGTTTGCCGATGCCACGCGGGTCAATGAAGTGACGCAGCGCAACGGCATCAACCATCCCGGGTTCTCGCCCAATGATGTGAAAGTCTCAAGGGAGTGAGCCATGGATGAGCAGGACAACCGTGTCACGCTGACCGTCAACAATCTGGAATACGGCGGCTGGAAAAGCGTGGAAATCAGCGCTGACCTGGAGCGCCAGTTCCGCACCTTCAAACTGGATATCACCTGGCAATGGCCGGGCCAGACCACCGATCAGCGCATCAAGCCGGGTGACCCGTGCGAGGTGCGGATCGGCAAGGATCTGGTGCTCACCGGCTACGTGTTCAAGGCGCCGATCCGTTATGACGGGCGGCAGATCAGCCTGACCGTCGAGGGCAGTTCGAAGACCCAGGACCTGGTCGATTGCGCTGCCACCAATCGCCCTGGGCAATGGCAGGAGCAGCCGCTGCTGACCATCGTCCAGGCACTGGCGATGGAATATTCGCAAATGGTGGTCAACGAAATTCCCGAAACCGCACGGCTGACCAAACACACGATCGTGCCGGGGGAAACGGTGTTCCAGTCGATTGATCGGCTGCTGTCGTTGCTGCGGGTGTTTTCCACCGATGACGCTGAGGGCCGGCTGGTGCTGGCCAAACCGGGCAGCGGTGGTCGCGCCAGTGATGCGCTGGAGCTGGGCAAGAATATTTTGTCGGCCAACGCACCGATGGATTACAGCCAGGTGTTTTCCGAATACCGGGTGATCGGCCAGCAGAAGGGCACGGACAAGCAGAGCGGGGCGGCGGCCAGCGAGGTCGAGTCGGTGTCTGCCGACCTGACCTTCAAGCGTCGGCGCACCACGGTGATCAACGAAGGCACGCAACTGACCTTCGAGCTGGCGCAACAACGTGCCCAATGGGAAAGCGCGACCCGCATGGGCCGGGCGCTGACCACCACCTATCAGGTGCAGGGCTGGCGCCAGTCCAACGGTGATCTGTGGCGCCACAACACGCTGGTGAAGGTCAAGGATCCGGTCCTCGGTTTCGATGAGGACATGCTGATTTCCAAGGTGACGTACTCGCTGTCGGCGCAAGGCTCGGTCACCACCCTGCAAGTCGCGCCGACGCACACCTTCGACGCCAGTCCCGCGCCTGCGAAGAAAACCTGAGCCCGGCTTCAGCGGCACACCCTTCACCCTGTGGACATGGGCTTGCCCGCGCCCACAGGATTCCGACCTCTGAGGACACCCCATGAGCCTACTGACACGCCTTCTGGCGCGCGGCACTGTCGTGCTCGCCAGTTCGGCATCCAAGCTGCAATCGCTGCAAATGCGCCTCACCGCCGGCGAAGTGAACGATGACATGGAGCACTTCGAACCCTACGGTTTCACCAGTCATCCGCTGGCCGGCGCCGAGGGCGTCGTCACGTTTCTCGGCGGTGACCGCTCCCATGCCATCGCCTTGGTGGTCGCCGACCGCCGCTACCGTTTGCAGTCGCTGGCGGCTGGCGAGGTGGCGATCTACACCGACGAGGGCGACAAGATTCACTTCAAGCGCGGACGGATCATCGACATCGAAACCGCCACGCTGAACATCCGCGCCAGCACCGCCGTCAACTTCGACACGCCGGTGATCAACCAGACCGGAAAGATTGTCTCCAAGGGCGATCAGGTCGCGGGCGCCATCAGCCAGATCAAGCATGTGCATGGCGGCGTTCAGGGCGGCAGCGGACAGACCGCCGCGCCAGTGGGAGGTGCCTGATGTTTATCAGCCAGAACCTCCACGCCGCGCTGACCCGCGCGGTGCTGATCAGCCTGTTCACCTGGCGCCGCGCCGCCGATGACGATGCCCTCGACGACGAGGAGCGCTACGGCTGGTGGGGCGACACGTTCCCCACCGTGGCCGACGACCGCATCGGCTCGCGACTGTGGCTGCTACGTCGGGTCAAGCTGACGCGCCAGACCCAGATGGACGCCGAGTTCTATGCCCGCGAAGCCCTGCAATGGCTGATCGACGACGGCCATTGCAGCGCCATCGACATCATCAGCGAACGCCTCGACGCCCAGCGCCTGAACCTGCGTACGGTCCTGACCCTGGCCGACGGCGAACGCCTGGACATCAATCCCGATAACAGTTGGCAGGTGATCTATGCCGTTTGAAACCCCTTCGCTGCCGGTGCTGATCAAGCGCACCCAAAGCGACCTGGCCGGCGATTCGCTGCGCCAGTCCGATGCGCAAGTCCTGGCCCGCACCCTCGGCGGCGCCGCTTATGGTCTGTACGGCTACCTCGACTGGATTGCCGAGCAGATCCTGCCCGACACCGCCGACGAGTCGACCCTGGAGCGGATCGCCGCCCTGCGTCTGAACCAGCCGCGCAAACCGGCGCAAGTCGCCACCGGCAGCGTCAGCTACAGCGCGACCGCCGGTGCGGTGCTGGATGTCGACACCCTGCTGCAATCCAACGATGGCCGCACTTACAAAGTCACCGCCGCGCGCACGAGCGTGAACGGCGTCAACAGCACCAGCATCGCCGCGCTTGAGGCCGGCAGCCTGGGCAACGCCGATGCGGGCCTGACGCTGACGCCGGTGCAGCCGATCACCGGGATCGTCGGCAACAGCTTCGTGGTACTGGCGCCGGGGCTTAGCGGTGGCGTAGCCCGGGAAAGCCTTGAATCGCTGCGCTCGCGGGTGATCCGTTCCTACCGCGTCATCCCCCATGGCGGTTCGGCCAGCGACTACGAGACCTGGGCACTGGAAGTGCCGGGCGTGACCCGTGCCTGGTGCCGTGGCGGCTTCCTCGGGCCAGGCACGGTCGGCGTGTACATCATGCGCGACGACGATCCGCAACCGGTGCCCAACGCCGATCAACTGGCCGAGGTCCAGGCCTACATCGATCCGTTGCGCCCGGTGACCGCCGAAGTGCACGTGCAAGCGCCGGTGCAGGTGCCGGTGGTCTATCAACTGAAACTGACCCCGGACACCACCGCCGTGCGCGCCGCCGTCGAAGCGCAGTTGCGTGACTTGCACAACCGCGAAGCCGACCTCGGCGAGAAGCTGTTGATCAGCCACATCCGCGAAGCGATCAGCAGCACCAGCGGCGAGAGCGACCATGTGCTGACGGCGCCGGTGGCCGATGTCAGCGCAGCGGCCAATCAACTGCTGACCTTTGGAGGTTGCGTATGGGGGTGATACGAACCGCCGCGCAATACCAGGCGCAATTGCGCGCACTGCTGCCCAGCGGCCCGGCATGGGACCCGGAGCGGGTGCCGGAACTCGAGGAAGTGCTGCAAGGCGTCGCCGTCGAACTGGCCCGTCTCGACGCCCGCGCTGCTGACCTGCTGAACGAGATGGACCCGACCGGCGTCAGCGAGCTGGTGCCGGACTGGGAGCGGGTGATGAACCTGCCTGACCCGTGCCTGGGCGCCACGCCGCTGTTCGACGACCGCCGCCTCGCGGTGCGTCGGCGTCTGCTGGCGGTCGGCAGCCAGGCCATCGGCTACTACCTCGACATCGCCAAGAGCCAGGGCTACCCCAACGCGACCATCACCGAGTACGAAGCCCCGCGCATGGGCCGCGCGCGATTCGGCGCGGCGCACTTCGGCACCTGGGAAGCGCAGTTCATGTGGACGCTCAACACCGGCGGCCGCCTGCTGCTCGGTCGACGCTACGGCGCCAGCTATTGGGGCGAGCGTTTCGGCGTCAACCCGGGCTCGGCGCTGGAATGCCTGATCCACCGCAGCGCACCGGCGCACACCAAGGTGCACATCAACTATGACTAGGGAGGAATGACGGGATGGATTATCCAAAAAGTGTACCCAGCGCCGGTCTGGTGAACGGGAAGTTTGTCGATGAGAACCCCTTGACCGGGACCCCGGGATCGCTGATTCCGGCGGACTGGGGCAACGGTGTCACACAGGAGATTCTCAGTGTCATCAAGGCTGCGGATCTCACCCCGGACGAGAAGAAATACGATCAGTTGTTGCAGGCGATTCAATCGGTGACGGCCAAGGGCTGGAACCAGGATCTGGCCTTGCCACTGACGGCGCTGTCGCTGCCCACGGTGGCAACGGCTGACGGGCGTCTGCCGATCACACCGGCAGGCGTTTCCACCAGTGGCGGGCGGGTGTCGGTGCCGGCAGGCGTGTATGTCAGCATCGGCCAGGAAGTGCTGGCCGGGCAGTTGGGGCGCTCGCGTACGTTCCAGACGAGTGCCTGGAGCAGTGCCGACCTGCTGCCCAGCTCCGCGTACTTTTTGCGGGCGCAGGTGATCGGTGGCGTGCTGACGTTTTACATGCAGCGCGGCACGATTTACGACGTTGCGCCCGAGTCGCTGAAGGGCACCGCCAACGGCGCATCCGGCGGTGGATTCCAGTCTTCGGTGCTGGACATGTGCCTGGCCTGGGTCGTGACCGGGGCGCCGGGTTCGGTGCCGGTCGTGCGTTCGATCTATAACCGCGCACGTCTGGTCTGGACGCAAACCGTCAATGGCACTGGCGCGGTGTTTCTGCCGCTGGATCCCCATGCGCGTGCCGCGCGCCTGGTGGCGGGTAACCCGACGCCGTCACCGACGGCTGTGACCAGTGTCGCGTTTCCATCGACCGGTTGGGTGGGGGGCAACTACAGCTTGATGAACCCGATTTCGACCGGGATCGGGAGCCATGCCGCCGGCTGGAATCCGGCAACGCCGTACCCATGCACCATCTTCACTAACAACATCGTCAACGACGTCACGGTCTCCACGTTGATGGCCAGTTTTGATCACACCCAATTGCGTTCGCTCTGGCAGTCCTACCAGGCCGAGCACAATCTGGCGCAGACCGTTGCCGACAGCGATGAGCTGTTGCTCAGCATGGGGATCAAGAGCCATCCGGTGACGGACTACAGCGTCGGTATTGCGATCAACTTTGCGGACGCCGTGAACGTCCAGCTGACATGGGAGCTGATTCGATGATCGTCATTCAGGAACTCCATCAGATCGATGGTGAGCTGCGCCTTCCACAACCCTCGGCCGCCCATGACTGGGACGGCGAGCAGTGGTTTGTGAACGAAGACAAAGTCGTCTTGCTGCAACAGCAGGAAGCCGAAAGCCTTTGCGCCCAAGTCGACGTGGCCGCTGACAGCGCCCGCAACGCGTTGGCCGGCGATCCGCTCAAGGCCATGGAATACGCCCAGGCCGCCGCTGACGCCCAGGCCTATCAGGACGCCGGTTATCCGAAGAAAGAGGTGCCGCTGTCGGTGGCTGCGTGGGTCGCCAAGGGCCGCACGGCCAAACAGGCGGCTGAGCAGATTCTCGCCAAAGCCGAACAGCTCACCGACCACCTGCTGACCTTGCGCACCCTGCGCCTGAAGACCAAGACGCAGATCCGCGCTCAGGCCGCCAAGGGCAATATGGATCTGGCGCGCATCGCAGGCGATGAAGCACTGGCTGCCATTCGCGACCTGCTAGGCAGTCAAGGCGCCTAGTCGCGTCCCCTTCGTTCTGCCTCACCCAAGCCCACTTCGACGTGGGCTTTTTTATTTTCAGAAACAGACCGTGAGCGGCGTTGCCAAGGCGACAGCGGGGCGCGGTGCATTTGTTATTTCAGAGGAACGAAAGACTTATGGACTATCCAAAAAGCGTCCCCAGCGTCGGCCTGGTCGATGGCCGCTTTGTCGATGAGAACCCGGTGGCGGGCACGCCCGGTTCGTTGATTCCGGCGGTGTGGGGCAACAGCGTGACTCAGGAAATCCTGAGTGTGATCACGGCAGGTGGATTGGTGGCGGCGGAAGCGGACACCAGCCAGTTGCTCAAGGCAATTCAGTCGATCGTCGGGACATCCAGCCCGATGCGTTCGGTGGTCACCCGGCTTGCGGCTTCAAAAACACTGATCGATCAAGAGCTGGGTCTGGTACTGATCGATGGCGGCCCCGCTCCCGCGACCATCACTCTGCCGGCAGCGAACCCTGCGCTGGGCGTGCGCGACGTGATTGTGCGTCGTGTGGACAACAGCGGTAATCGTCTGGTGGTGCAAGCGTCCGGTACAGACCGGATTCGCTTTCACACACATCTTTCCGCCAGCGGTTATGCGTTTCTGGTGCTGATGGGGGCTGGCGACTGGTGGCATCTGCGCAGCGATGGTGCGGGCAGTTGGTGGCCGTTGGGCCGCTTTGACAGCACTGCGCTGGGGCGTCCGGTTTTCGAGACGACCACGACGCTCAATCCCGGTGGTTATGGTGCCCTCAACGGCACGCTGTTCAACCGTGCGCAATGGCCGTGGTTGTGGGATTTTGCCCAGGCGTCCGGGGCACTGACCACCGAAGCGGGGCGGGCGGGAAGGGAAGGTGGCTGGACCAGCGGTGACGGTGCGTCGACCTTTCGCATACCGGAGGTGCGCGGCGAATTTCTGCGGGTACTCGATGAGTCCAGAGGCCTAGATACCGGACGCGCCTCGGGCAGTTTTCAGGGGCATTCCCTGCAAAGCCATAACCATTTTCTGCCAACGGGGACCGGGTCGACGTTCCGCCCCGCACCCTGCATCCCGGACACGTCATTCGCATTCACCGACGTCAACTACATGCCTACCAACACGACGGTTGCGACGACGTATCCCAACCCGGCATTCGACTCCGATACCTACATCGGCACCATCGGCAATTTCTCGGGCGAGACCCGTCCGCGAAACATCGCTTATCCCGGCCGCATCAAACTGATCTGAGGTGTACATGTTCAATTACCTGATAGACGACAGCGGTGCGTTGTCCGGGCCTGTCGAGTTTCCACTGGTGCCGGGTATCGGTGTGCAACTGCCGAGCAACGCTGTAACGCTGGGCGTCGAGCTTTCTCCTGCGGCCGAGGGGGTCGCCTGGGCCTATGTCGGCGGCGCCCTGCAACAGCAACCCGACCTGCGCGGTGACGTGTACCGCACCGACACCGGCACTCGGCAAACCTGGACAGCATTGGGCGGGTTGCCGGACGGCTTTACCCGCGAGCCATGGCCGGGTGGTTTTCATGTCTGGTCCGATGGCGCCTGGCAGCTTGATGAGCAGGCCCGGTTGGCGGATTCGAAAAGGCTTGTGTTCGTTCGACGCGATGCCTTGTTGCGCGATGCCGTCCTGCGCATCGCCCCGCTGCAATACGCCGAAGACATCGGTGATGCCAGCCACGACGAGCAACTGCAATTGCTCGACTGGAAGCTCTACAGCGTGGAATTGAACCGTATCGAAAAACAGAGCGGTTTCCCCGAGGAAATCACCTGGCCGGCAGTGCCCGGTGCAGCGGTAGACGTCTGATATGTTCCGGAGAACGATGTAATGGACTATCCAAAAAACATCCCCGGCGTCGGCCTGGTCAACGGCGGGTTTGTCGATGAAAACCCTGTGGCCGGAACGCCGGGTTCGTTGATCCCCGCTGCGTGGGGCAACAGCGTTACCCAAGAAATTCTCAACACCATCAAGGCCGCCGGGCTGACGCCTGATGAAGCGAAAACCGACCAGTTGGCGACGGCCATCGGTGCCCTGGTCGACTTCACCAAACTGAAAAATACCCCGACCACGTTGAGCGGTTATGGCATCAGCGATGCCACGGGGCGACTATTGGCGGTCAAGCAGTTCGACACGGTCGGGATCACGGTTTACCGGCCCGATCCCAGGGCCAAACGGATCCGTGTGCGGTTGGTCGGGGCTGGCGGTTCGGGGGGCGGTAGCGGCCCGGTTCCGGCCAACTCGGTAGCCATTGGCGGTGGCGGTGGATCGGGCGCCTATGCCGAAAGCCTGTATGACGTCACGCCGGAAATACTCGCCGGCGTGCCTATTTCTCTGGGTGCCGGCGGTGCTGCGCGCAGCGCAATCGGGCAGGCCGGCGGTGGTGCATCTTTTGGTGCCTACATGAGCGCTGCGGGCGGCATGGGGGGGCAGATCCTGACTGTCGCCGTGACGGCAACGGCGTCCGGGTTTGTTCAGGGCGGAACCGGAGGCCAGGTGGTCACGGGCGGCAATCTGATCAATGCGCGCGGCGTGTCCGGAGGTTTTGCGATGTTCAACAACAATTGGGGAGTGCTCTCCGGTGGTGGTGCTGCGAGCCCATTCGACGGAGGCGGTCCCTTCAACGGTGTGAACGGAAATGGCTGGGCGGGCGTTCGAGGTTCGGGCAGCAGCGGCACCTGCTCCAACAGTACGTCCGCTACGGTCGTGAGTGGCATTGGCGGCAACGCCTTCTGTGAAATCTGGGAGTACGCGTAATGGCCCGATATGCACGAATCGAAAACGGTGTAGCGGTCGAGCTGATCGATACCGGTGATTTCGACATTGCCCAGCTGTATGCCCCGTCGTTTGTCGAAGCCATGGTGCTGGTGCCCGAGGGTATTGAGGTCGAAATCGGCTCTTCCTTGGGTGACCTCCAGCGCCGCGCTGAACCTGCGCCCGTGCTGGAGACCCCAGTGTTGACCCAGGCGACATCGATCATGAATGACGAGCCGGCGTGCACCTGGCGCGAGTCCCGGCTGTCAGGCACTCAATGGCTGATGACCCGCCATCGCGACGAGCAGGAGTTGGGTCGCGTCCCGACGCTCTCTGCGGGGCAATATCTGGCACTGCTCGAGTACCGACAGGCCCTGCGCGACTGGCCGGCGGCGGATGGTTTCCCGGCCGCTGCAACCCGGCCTTCAGCGCCGCTGTGGTTGGCCCTGGAAGGCTGACGCGAATTTTTACAAGGAGATGATCGATGGACTATCCCAAAAGTGTGCCCGGCGTCGGGTTGGTGAATGGCCGCTTCGTGGATGAAGATCCGCTTGCCGGTACCCCGGGTTCGTTGATCCCGGCAACCTGGGGCAACGGCGTCACCCAGGAAATTCTCGGCGTTGTACAGGCTGCTGGAATAGCACCGGACGAGGCGAACACACACCAGTTGCTCGACGCGTTGCGCAGTCCGGCGTTGTTCGCCACGGCGGCGCAATTCGATGTCAGCCGATCCGCCGCGACGTCCGAATTTGTGCAGCGGGCGCTTGGCAATTACGCCAGTGCGCGAAGCATTTCCGCTGCAACGCAATTGACCTTGGCGGATGTGGGCTGCTCGATCGGTTTGGGCGGAAATGCCGCTTACACCGTGACGCTGCCGGACACCGCTTCGGTGCCCAGCGGCGCCACTATCAGCCTGCATTGCCGAAACAGCGCAGCGGTCACGGTAGCCAGCAAAACCGGTACGCAGATCAGCCCACAAGGGGCGTATCTGAGTTCGATCGTGATGAACAACGGTGAAAGCGCGACCTTCGTGCGCGAGTCCGGTGTCTGGGTCGTTTATGGCACGGCAGCGCTGAAGTATTCGGCTTTTTTCGCGGCGCAGTTTTCCCCGTCGGGTTATCAGAAGTTTCCCGGCGGGTTGATCCTGCAGTGGGTGACGGGGGGATCCGATGCGAACGGCAACATGACCGTGTCGTTGCCGATGACGTTTCCCAATGCTGTGCTGGGCGGTGTCGCCAACGAAGGCTATCCGGCAGGTTGGGGCTCCTCCAACGTGACCGTCTGGGCGTTTGACGCGGCGAATTCCACTACAACGACAGCCGCCGCCCGGGTTCGAAATGTCATCGCTTCGAGCGTAAAAGCCGAGCCGGGAATTTCAGGCCGCATATTGGTTTGGGGACGATAACCATGGCTATTTATTTTTACGCACAGACACGCGGTTTTGACCTGGTCGACAGCCCCTATCCGGAGTTGCCCGAGGGTGCCGTGGAAATCACCCGCGCCCAATACACCGAACTCTTTGCCGGACAGGCCACCGGCAAGATCATCAGCGCCAGTGCCAGTGGGCAACCGCTGCTGATCGATCCGCTCATCTCCCCGGAAATCCTGGCCGCCCGCGAGCGCTCATGGCGCAACAACGTCCTGCAAGTCACGCAATGGCTGGTGCTGCGCGACGCCGAGGAACTGGAGATGGGCGAGGGTACGACGCTGCGCGCCGAAGAGTTCAAACAGCTGCTCGCCTATCGCCAGGCACTGCGCGAATGGCCGAATGATCCGGAATTTCCGCAGGTGCGCTCGCGCCCCGTCGAGCCGGACTGGCTTGAAGATTTGTTACAGGCCAACGGCTGAGGCGTCGGCCTTGTCATGAGGAATTGAAGTGGACTATCCAAAAAGCGTTCCCGGCATCGGGCTGGTGAACGGCAAGTTTGTAAACGAAGACGCGG
This sequence comes from Pseudomonas sp. B2M1-30, assembly GCF_025447575.1. NCBI lineage: Bacteria > Pseudomonadati > Pseudomonadota > Gammaproteobacteria > Pseudomonadales > Pseudomonadaceae > Pseudomonas > Pseudomonas sp. B2M1-30. The sequence continues at coordinate 248,403 of NZ_JAOEJT010000006.1, forward strand.
TTGCAGGATTGCCGGGATCGCTGATCCCGGCGACTTGGGGCAATGGCGTGACCGATGAGCTGTTGAATGTGGTCAAGGCCGCAGGGCTCGAGCCGAGCGAGAGTGACGCCACACAATTGCTGCTGGCGGTGAAGAAGATCAGTCAGGCGGGCGAGGACAAGCACGCGGCGGATATCGGCGCGGCCAATCTGTACATGGCCAACTATGCACCTGCCATTACTGCGCTCAAGGATGGTCTGGTGCTGCGCTTCACCGCCGGCAATGCCAATACCGGAGCGAGTACGTTCGCGCCGAATGGATTGTTGCCCAAGCCGCTCTTGAGCCAGGCGCTCAGTGCATTGCGGCCTGCCGAAATCGTTGCGGGTAGCCTGTGTTCGGTGGTGTACAGCGCGGCTCGGGATAGCTGGCTGCTGGTGTACGCCAGTGGTGGCAACTCTGTGAGTGGACGCTTGCTGGGGGTCAGGACATTTACTGCCAGCGGGGTTTATACGCCCACGGTGGGGATGAGGAATGTACTGGTCAAAGTGGTGGGTGGCGGTGGTGGTAGTACGGGTATTGCTGCGACGAACTCAACTCAGATCTCGGTCGCGGGAGGAGGTGCTTCCGGTGGCTACGCCGAGGCTTGGTTATCGTTCGAAACGGTAAATACCAGTCAGGTCATTACTGTAGGAGCAGGTGGGGCAGGTGGATCGACCAATACGAGTGGGGGACCGGGTGGGACCAGTTCGCTCGGTACGCTGGTTTCCGCGACCGGAGGGGGCGGCTCCCCTTACAACGATCCACTGACGTTGCCCGGCTTCGGTCTGTATGTCGGAGGTTTTCCCAGCGGCAAACCGTCAGGGGGAAATATCGTCAATACTGCCGGAGCCGCAGGCAGCCCAGGTATATGCCTCACCGGTTCGATACTCGCCGGTCACGGTGCCAACACTGCGTTGGGTAACGGTGGATTTGGCAGTAGTGTCGCATTGAGTCTGGCAGCGCCGGGAAGCGGTTACGGAGCGGGCGCGGGTGGCATTGCAAACTCATTCAGTCAGCCTGCAAGACCCGGGGGCGCAGGAGCGCCAGGCATTGTGATCATCTACGAGTACGCCTGATGAAAACCTACGCACGCATCGTCGAAAACACCGTGGTCGAGCTGTTTTCCACCGAAGGCAATATCAGCGAAATGTTTCACCCGGATCTGCTCTGGGTCGACATCACTGATGTCATTCCAGCGCCACAAATCGACTGGACGGCGAACTTCGGCACCCTCGGCTGGGTGTATTCGTCCCCTGAGTCTCAGGTGCAGGACGGCACCCTGAAAACTCTGGCAAAAAAGTGGCTGGCGGGGTTTTCCGGCCAGTCATGATTCAATCGGAGCATCCAGGGAGGACCAAAAAATATGCAATTAACTGAACAGGATCTTTTGAACATCCTGCCCAACGCCCGCTCCCAAGCGGGCGTTTTTGTTTCCGCGCTAAACACCGCCATGGCCGGCCATCACATCGACACGCCCAAGCGTGTCGCGGCGTTTCTCGCGCAGGTCGGGCATGAGTCGGGGCAACTGCAATACGTGCGCGAACTGGGCAACAACCAATACCTGAGCAAATACGACACGGGCACGCTGGCGCTGCGTCTGGGCAACACCCCTGAAGCCGATGGCGACGGGCAGAAGTACCGTGGTCGTGGGTTGATCCAGATTACCGGGCGCAACAACTATCGCCAGTGCAGCCTCGGGCTGTTTGGCGACGAGCGTCTGCTGGCGTTGCCGGAACTGCTCGAGCAACCGCAGTGGGCGGCCGAGTCCGCCGCGTGGTTCTGGGCGCAAAACGGCTTGAACGAACTGGCCGACCGTGATCAGTTCAACAGCCTCACCCGGCGTATCAACGGCGGGTTGAACGGTTTGCAGGATCGCCTGGACATCTGGGCGCGGGCGAGGGCGGTGCTATGCCAATCCCCTGGCGTCTGATCGGCAGCCTGTTGCTTGCCGTGGTGGCTGCTGCCCTGGCGTGGCAGTTTCAGGACTGGCGCTACGGCCGGCAATTGGCCGAGCAGGCCCGGTTGCACGCCGAAACCCTCAACCAACTGACCCTGACGGCTGCTAGCGCGCAACAGGCCGAGCAGGACAAGCGTCTGGCCCTGGAGCAACGGCTCGCGGCCAGTGAACAGACCCATTACCGAGCCATGAGCGATGCCCAACGTGATCAGGATCGCCTGCGCGATCGTCTTGCCACTGCTGATCTGCGCCTGTCAGTCCTCGTCGATGCCGGCGACGTTGCCAAAGGCTGCAACCTGCCCGCCGCCTCCGGCCCCGGCGGCGTGGATCATGCAGCCGTACGCGCCCGACTTGACCCGGCGCATGCTCGACGAATTGTCGCCATCACCGACACCGGCGACCGTGGATTGATTGCCCTGCAGGCCTGCCAGGCCTATATCAGAGCGCTGGCGCCCGCACATTTTGAATGACTCTGTGTCTTGAAAGCGCAATCGGCTCGTGTACGGTGGTACTCATTCCACTCGATCCGGAGAGCGTCGTGAAAGAGATCACCCAACTGGCTGCCGAACTTGGCCGACGTCTGCAATTGCTCAACGCCCATGTCACCACGGCCGAGTCCTGTACCGGCGGCGGGATTGCCGAGGCGATCACGCGGATCCCGGGGAGCTCGGCGTGGTTCGAGGCCGGTTATGTGACGTACTCCAACCGGCAGAAAACCCGCCAACTGAATGTCCCGGCGCCGCTGTTCGACAGCGTCGGCGCGGTCAGTCGCGAGGTGGTCGAAGCCATGGTGCGCGGTGCGCAGCAAGAAAGCCTGGCGCGCTTTGCCGTGGCGGTCAGCGGCGTGGCCGGCCCGGACGGCGGTTCACCGAGCAAGCCGGTGGGTACGGTGTGGCTGGCCTGGGGCGTGGGTGATGCGGTTTCCAGCGAGCTGCAGCACTTTGCCGGTGACCGCGACGAAGTCCGCCGACAAACGGTCAAGGCCGCGCTAGAGGGGCTGCTGCGACTAGCGGCACGAGAAATCGAAAATCAGGGGTAGGCGATCCTCGAGCGCTGTGGTGTAATACTGTCTACTTATACAGGTGTTGGCCGTCAGGCCTTATTGATTACGTGAGGACTTTAATGGACGACAACAAGAAGAAAGCCTTGGCTGCGGCCCTGGGTCAGATCGAACGTCAATTCGGCAAGGGTGCCGTAATGCGTATGGGCGATCAGGACCGTCAGGCGATCCCATCCATCTCTACTGGCTCTCTGGGTCTGGACATCGCGCTCGGCATTGGCGGTCTGCCAAAAGGCCGTATTGTTGAAATCTACGGTCCTGAATCTTCCGGTAAAACCACACTGACGCTGTCGGTGATCGCCCAGGCGCAAAAAGCCGGCGCGACCTGCGCATTCGTCGACGCCGAACACGCCCTTGACCCTGAATACGCCGGCAAGCTGGGCGTCAACGTCGACGACCTGCTGGTTTCCCAGCCGGACACCGGCGAACAGGCCCTGGAAATCACCGACATGCTGGTGCGCTCCAACGCGGTAGACGTCATCATCGTCGACTCCGTGGCCGCCCTGGTGCCGAAGGCTGAAATCGAAGGCGAAATGGGTGACATGCACGTAGGCCTGCAGGCCCGTCTGATGTCCCAGGCGCTGCGTAAAATCACCGGTAACATCAAGAACGCCAACTGCCTGGTGATCTTCATCAACCAGATCCGGATGAAGATCGGCGTGATGTTCGGCAGCCCGGAAACCACCACCGGTGGTAACGCGCTGAAGTTCTACGCTTCGGTCCGTCTCGACATCCGCCGTACCGGCGCGGTGAAGGAAGGCGACGAAGTGGTCGGTAGCGAAACCCGCGTCAAGGTTGTGAAGAACAAGGTGGCTTCGCCGTTCCGTCAGGCCGAGTTCCAGATTCTTTACGGCAAGGGCATCTACCTCAATGGCGAGATGATCGATCTGGGCGTGCTGCACGGCTTCGTCGAGAAGTCCGGCGCCTGGTATGCCTATGAAGGTGCCAAGATCGGTCAAGGCAAGGCCAACTCGGCCAAGTTCCTGGCGGACAATCCGGAAGTCGCTGCACGACTCGAGAAACAGTTGCGTGACAAGCTGCTGTCGACAGCAGCGGTCGCTGACGCCAAGGCTTCTGCGGTCAAAGAGACCGAAGACGACCTGGCTGATGCTGATATCTGATTGCACCGATGACGACCGCCGTACTCGATACCCTCGTCGCGGTGCGGCGAACCGCAATGGACCTGCTCGCACGCCGCGAGCATGGTCGAGTCGAGCTGACGCGTAAACTGCGTCAGCGTGGTGCTTCATCCGAGATGATCGAAACCGCCCTCGACCGTTTGACGGAAGAGGGGCTGCTTTCCGAAGCCCGCTACCTCGAAAGTTTTGTTTCCTACCGCGCTCGTTCCGGCTACGGCCCTCTGCGGATACGCGAAGAGCTGAGCCAGCGAGGTTTGCAGCGCACCGATATCGAACTCGCCTTGCGTGAGAGTGGTATCCGTTGGCAGGAACAGCTTGAAGAGACCTGGCGACGCAAGTTCTCCGGACATCTGCCCGTCGACGCCAAGGAGCGAGCCAAACAAGGCCGATTTCTGGCGTACAGGGGGTTTTCGATGGAGATGATCAACCGCTTGTTCAGCGGTCGAGGGATGGATGATTAAGCTTCGCTAATAAAAGAAACGGCCCGCTATTTCGATAGCGGGCCGTTTTTTTTTGCCCTCACGTTACCTTCGATGACTCGTGGTTGCGTTGTGCGGTCTGTGGTTTTGAATGCGCCCAGTTTTCCGGCAAGTTGATGTAGTCCACCAATTCCCGCAGACGTCCGTGATTGCGGCCGTTGAACGCGAAAGCCAGGCGCACCAGATGGCTGAACTGGGCCTCATCGTGTTCTTCGCCGCTGTAGGCGTGTTGGTGGAACCGGTCGCTCAGGCACAGATCGGCAAAGGCTTCCTGCAGGTGATCGAGTGCCTGATCGCTGAGCTTGTGGTTCATGCGGATCACGAACTCACGCTTGAGCCAGCGACTGGAGTGGAAGTTGCCGTAGAACTGATTGATCTCCTGCACCGCTTCTTCAGTGCTGTAGACCAGACGCACCAGTTTCAGGTCGGTTGGCAGGATGTAGCGGTTTTCCTCCAGTTGCTGGCGAATGAAGTCCAGCGCGCCTTGCCAGAATGTGCCGCCGGGTGCGTCCAGCAACACCACCGGCACCAGCGGGCTTTTACCGGTCTGGATCAGGGTCAGCACTTCCAGGGCTTCGTCGAGGGTGCCGAAACCGCCCGGGCACAGTACCAGTGCGTCGGCTTCCTTGACGAAGAACAGTTTGCGGGTGAAGAAAAAGTGGAACGGCAGCAGGTTGCCGGTGCCATCCACCGTAGGATTGGCGTGCTGCTCGAAGGGCAGGGTGATGTTGAAGCCCAGACTGTGATCGCGACCGGCGCCCTCATGGGCCGCCGCCATGATTCCGCCGCCGGCCCCGGTGATCACCATCATGTCCGAGCCGGCGAGTTCGCTGCCAAGCTGCCTGGCCATTGCATACAGCGGATGTTCGACCGGCGTGCGTGCCGAGCCGAATACCGTGACCTTGCGTCGGCCGCGGAAGCGCTCAAGGGTACGAAACGCCTGTTCCAGTTCGCGCAGCGCTTGCAGGGTGATCTTGGCGTTCCAGCGGTTGTGGTCTTCCTGGGCCATGCGCAGCACGGTCAGGATCATGTCGCGATAGATCGGAATGTTCGGGCTGTTGGGGGAAACCAGGTTGAGTTGTTCTTCGACCTTGTTGATGAGGTCGTGGCCGCTTTCCTGAAAATGACGGCTGAGCAGGTCATTCGGTTGGTAAGGCATGCAACTGTCTCCTTCTGCACAGAACTCTTTGGCCCTGTCGGGCGGCTTCAGTGCCGCGCTGCAAAAATACATTCGCCGGCAGCTCCTTTACTGCCGTGAAAAAGTGATCGGGAATACTTTGAATCTAGACCCTCGGCGGATTATCCGCTGATTAAATCTTTGTGCCCCAAAGTCATTCCAAGTAACCGTTTGTGTCATTTTTGCAACGCGGCGTTGCCGCTCGTCTGAAGCTGCACCGGCCGGCGGGGCGTCTGATTTACTAATTTACAGGCGCTGTAAGACAACCTTGCGTCACTGACGGGACGCAGGACGCACGCTTTTCAAGGAATTGTGGGTGCAAGGAGGCGGGATACATGACCAGAGTGACTCTGGAGATCGATACGCAACTGTATCGATTACTGAAAGCATCGGCCGAAACCAACCATGTCAGTTTCGAGGAAGAGTGCTGCCGCCGTCTGGCGGGAGGAGAGCGGCGCTCGCGTTACTTGCAGGCCTTGTTGGCCGAACTGCGCGCCGAGGATGAACAGCGGCGCGCCAATTCGCGATGATTACTTCTTTTTCGCCGGGGCGGCTTTCGGGCAATCCGAGTCCTGATAGCTCGCCGAGCCGATCGCCTTGTTGGTTTTCACTTCGCTGAAGTCATAACGCATGATCGCGCCCTTGGCCATCAGCTTGCGGTACGACGGGTTGTTGCAGACCGAGGCGCCCAGCTGGAAATACACGGCCTTGGGGTTGGAACGCATCTGCTCGGCGTGACTGGCTTGCACGCTCAGGTGGTTGATCAGCGTAGTGCCTTCGACGGTATAACCCTGATCGAGAATGTCTTCGCTGATCGCCCGTGGCGTGCCGACGTTGCTTTGTTCTGCGACATTGCGCAGCTCGCGGTTCAGGTTTTGCTCTTTCAGGGAGGCAGCCTGAGCGCAGAAGGACGACGCCAGCAGAATGGCAGCGGTGGGAACGATAAGGCGCAGCATGAAACTCTCCTGGTTCAGTGACTGGTGGTTCGACCAGCCACGGGGCTGTGCGTTCAGTGGCGGCGAATTATAGGGGAGCCGGTCGGGAGGGTACAGGCTTGTGCCCGTCGCTCTGGTAAACTGCCGGCCTTTATTGCCCTGCCGAGTGTTGTTCGTGTCGAGTTTTCCTGTCTGCCGGCCATGCCTGCGATGAGCCATGCCCCCAACGCCGTAGCCCGCCTGCGCGATCAGCGCGAGGACGAGGGTATCAAGCCGATTCAGGCCCGGGGTTTTCGCTCCGAGCGTTGCCGGGATTGTCGGGTGATCATCAGCCATTGCCTGTGCGCCTGGCGTCCGACGGTCGAAACCCGCAGCGGTGTCTGCCTGATCATGACTGGCAAGGAAGTGTTCAAACCCAGCAACACCGGTTGGCTGATCGCCGACGTGGTTCGCGATAATCACGCGTTCATCTGGTCGCGTACGGAAATCGACGAACAGTTGCTGGCGCTGCTCAACGATCCGCAATGGCAGCCGTATCTGGTGTTCCCCGGTGAATATGTCGAGCCGTCGCGGGTTACCAACACGGTGGATCTGGATAACGGCAAGCGGCCGTTGTTCATTCTGCTGGATGCGACCTGGACCGAAGCGCGCAAGATGTTTCGCAAAAGTCCGTACTTCGACCGGTTGCCGATCCTCAGCCTGTTGCCCGACAGACTGTCGCGTTATCGCCTGCGCCGTTCGACCCGCAGCGAGCACTTGTGCACCGCCGAAGTGGCGGCGTTGTGCCTGGAGCTGGCGGGCGATACCGCTGCCGCCTCGGCGCTCGACGCCTATTTCGACGTGTTCAGCCAGCATTATCTGGGCGCCAAGCAGCAATTGGACGTGAACCTGGCGACCCCGGCCCACGCCGAGTTGCTGCCTTTTATAGGTAACACGCAGGCGATACAGGCCGGATAGTGGCCCATACTGCTAAAGCAGGGGCCTTGTTGCTTGACCACCCCGGCTTCGCTGGGCATGCTTGGCGCCGATTGGGGTGCGGCCAAGGTTTGATACGCCGCGATTCGCTTGTGATTGGCGTTGAACGCGCCCCTGTGGACACCGCTGCCCGGCGGTGTCTCGAGTTGCCTTGGCACGGCCCGAATGCGCGGGCCAGCCATCAAAAACAGGATCATTTGAAAAATGGCCACATACGACATCCTGATTGCCGATGATCACCCTCTTTTTCGTAGCGCACTGCACCAGGCGGTGACGCTGGGCCTCGGCCCGCAGGTGCGTCTGGTGGAGGTGGCGAGCATTGCCGAACTGGAAGCGCGCCTGACGGAAAAGGCCGATTGGGATCTGGTGCTGCTGGACCTGAACATGCCGGGCGCCTACGGATTTTCCGGGCTGGTGCTGCTGCGCGGGCAATACCCGCAGATTCCGGTGGTGATGGTGTCGGCCCAGGAAGAAGCTTCGGTGATGGTCAAGTCCAGGGAGTTCGGGGCCAGTGGCTTCATTCCCAAGTCCAGCGACTTGAGCGTGATTCAGCAAGCGGTGCGCAAAGTGCTGGATGGCGACGTGTTCTGGCCGCCCCAGGCGTTCGAAGCGGTCAGCGTTTCCGAGGAAGCCAAGGCCGCCAGCGATGGCCTCGCCAGCCTGACGCCGCAACAGTTCCGCGTGTTGACCATGGTGTGCGAAGGACTGCTGAACAAGCAGATCGCTTATGAGCTGAACGTCTCCGAGGCGACCATCAAGGCCCACGTCACGGCGATTTTCCGCAAGCTGAATGTGCGCACCCGTACCCAGGCGGCTTTGTTGCTGCAACAACTTGAGTCAATTCCGAGCCAATAACGGCTGGCATCTTCACGCTTTTTTGACTTTCGTTGATCTAGCTTTCCCACTTCTTTTTGGTTGGTTATCTACTTTATGTCACCTTTCAAGGGCCAGACGGGCCTGAAACGCATCCTCAACGCTTCCGGTTATTCGCTGGACGGCCTGCGTGCGGCCTTCACCGGCGAAGCGGCGTTCCGTCAACTGGTGCTGCTCAATGTGGTGCTGATTCCGCTGACGTTCTTTCTGAATGTCAGCCGCGTTGAACAGGCGGTGCTGATCGCCGTGTGCCTGCTGGCACTGATTGTCGAGTTGCTGAACTCGGCGGTAGAAGCGGCCATCGACCGCATTTCCCTCGAACTGCACCCGCTGTCCAAGAACGCCAAGGACATGGGCAGCGCCGCGCAATTCGTGGCGTTGAGCATGATTGCCCTGGTGTGGGCAGTGATTCTGCTTTAAGCGATACTCGGCAACACGATCTCGTCGCTGCGCTGCACCCCGGCGGTGAAGGCGCGGCACAGATCGAGGAATTCGCGCATGGCCGAGGTCTGGTATTTCTGTTTGTGCCAGATGAAATAGAACTGCCGCGCCAGGTCCAGATCCGGCGTTTCCACCGGCACCAGGCTGCCACGCCGGAAAGCGTCGCGCAGCGCCAGGCGCGAGATGCAGCCAATCCCCAAACCTGATTCCACCGCGCGTTTGATCGCTTCGGTGTGTTCCAGCTCCAGGCGGATATTCAGTGCGCTGCGATGGTGACGCATGGCCTGATCGAAGGTCAGGCGCGTGCCGGAGCCCTGTTCGCGCAGAATCCACGCTTCGTGAGTCAATTCCTCCATGGTCGCGCTGCCGCGCTTGGCCAATGGATGTTGCGGGGCGCAAAACACCACCAGCTCATCCTCGACCCAACTCTGCACTTCGATGTCCGGGTGGCTGCAATCGCCTTCGATTAGACCCAGATCAATTTCATAGTGGGCGACTTGTTGCACGATATTGGCAGTGTTCTGCACATGCAGTTTCACCTGGCTTTCCGGGTGGCGTTGCATGAACCCACCGATCAACAGGGTCGCCAGGTAATTGCCGATGGTCAGGGTTGCGCCCACCGACAGCGAGCCGAAACCGGACTTGCCGTTGAGCAGGTCTTCGATTTCCTTGGCCTGATCGAGCATCGCCACCGCCTGCGGCAGCAATTGCTTGCCCAGGGCGTTGAGGCTCAGGCGTTTGCCGGCGCGATCGAACAGCTGGCAGCTGGACTGGCGCTCCAGTTCGGTGATGGAAGTGCTCGCCGCCGATTGCGACAGGTTGAGCAGCCCCGCAGCACGGGAGACGCTTTCCTGCTGGGCGACGGCGACAAAGACTTGCAGTTGACGGAGAGTAAATCGCATATCGATATAACCGATAACCCTTATCTTAATAATCCAGTTAACAGATATTGTCGGCGCTATTAGAATGCGATGCAATTGCGCACCGTCGGCGCTCTCCCTACGAGCAGTGCAAGCGCAGACCCAATATCCAGGAGTCCCACGTACATGAGCAACATGAACCACGAGCGTGTCCTCAGTGTTCACCACTGGAACGACACTCTGTTCAGCTTCAAGTGCACCCGCGATCCGGGCCTGCGCTTCGAGAACGGTCAGTTCGTGATGATCGGCCTGCAACAGCCCAACGGCCGCCCGCTTATGCGCGCTTACTCGATCGCCAGCCCGAACTGGGAAGAGCATCTCGAGTTCTTCAGCATCAAAGTACAAGATGGCCCGCTGACTTCCCAGTTGCAGCACCTGAAGGAAGGCGACGAGATCATCATCTCCAAGAAGCCTACCGGCACCCTGGTGCTGGACGACCTGAACCCGGGCAAGCATCTGTACCTGCTGAGCACCGGCACCGGTCTGGCGCCATTCATGAGCGTGATCCAGGACCCGGAAACCTACGAGCGCTTCGAAAAAGTGATCCTGGTCCACGGTGTTCGTTACGTCAACGAAGTCGCCTACCGCGAGTTCATCACCGAGCACCTGCCGCAGAACGAGTTCTTCGGCGAAGCGCTGCGTGACAAGCTGATCTACTACCCGACCGTGACCCGCGAACCGTTCGAGAATCAGGGTCGTCTGACCGACCTGATGCGCAGCGGCAAACTGTTCAGCGACATCGGCCTGCCACCGATCAACCCGCAGGACGACCGCGCGATGATCTGCGGCAGCCCGAGCATGCTCGACGAAACCAGCGAAGTGCTCGACAGCTTCGGCCTGAAGATCTCGGCGCGCATGCGCGAGCCGGGTGACTACCTGATCGAGCGTGCGTTCGTCGAGAAGTAAGCAGCGGTAATCGGTGGGAGCGGGCTTGCCGGCTCCCACAATGGAAAAAGCCCGCGTTGCCTGAACAGGCAGCGCGGGCTTTTTCGTTTTCGGGGTCACGCCCCGGCGGGAATCACTTCCAGCACCCGAATCTGCTGCGGCGTCGGGTAGTGCCAGCGCACGTCCAGATCCCAGAACTGCGCGCCGTACTCGCGCTCCGGCGCAGGCGTCTGATACGCCGGGCGCGGGTCCTGGGCCAGGCATTGCTCGATCAGCTCAACCAACGGTTCGCCAAGGCGTTGCCCGTGCCCGTGGGCCTGTTGCAGGGCTGCGTCCGTCCACTGCACGTCGATCAGGACCGGCGCGGCGCTGGCGATGCTGTTGGAGGCTTCGCCGATGATGTCGGCGTAGGGCACGTAGGGTTTGATGTCGAGAATCGGTGTGCCATCCAGCAGGTCGATGCCGGAGATGAACAGGCGATGGGCCTCGACCTTGTCCAGTTTCACCACCGACTGGCCGATGCCGTTCGGGCGATGGGTGGCGCGGGTGGCGAACACCCCCATGGACTTGTTGCCGCCCAGCCGTGGTGGACGCACTTTCAGCCGTGGCTTGTCTTCCAGGGCCTGATGGAACAGGAACAGCAGCCAGACATGGCTGACCTGCTCCAGCCCCTGCACGGCGTCACCCTGATCGAACGGCGCCACCAGTTCCAGCACGCCACGGGCAGCGGGCGCCAGCTGCGGTTGGCGCGGGATGGCGAATTTCTCCTTGAAGCAGGAGCGCACGAAGCCGATGGGGGAGACGCTGTAAGTCATGATCTGCAATCGAAGCGGGAGCGGGCGGGCATGATAACCCGGCCGGCTTCAAGTCTGCTGGTGACTGAGCAAACGCCTGCGCGGGCTTGCCCGCGAAGGCCGTGCCGCCAGTCTACAGACTGAACCCGCCATCCAGCGGAATGATGTTGCCGGTCATGTATGCGCCCGCCGTGCTCGCCAGGCTGATGGCCAGCGCCGCCATCTCTTCTTCGCGTCCCCAGCGCTTCATCGGGATCAGCGCGGTGTCTTCGGCCAGTGCCTGCTGGTCGTTGCCGATATGCTGGGTCATCTTGCTCGGAAATCGTCCTGGCGCGATCACGTTGACGTTGATGTGCTGGCTCACCAGTTCCCGGGCGAGAATCCGCGACAGTTGATGCAGCGCCGCTTTGCTCGGCCCGTAGGCGTAAGCCTGTTCGCCAAAAGACGAAATCCCGGCCACCGAGCCGATGTTGATGATCCGCGCCGGGTTGGTCGCCGAACCGGACTTGCGCAGCAGTGGCAGGAGTTGCTGGATGCAACTGAACACCGAGGTCACGTTGAGCTGCATGACTTTCTCCCAGCCCTTGACCGGGTAGCTTTCCAGCGGTGCGCCCCAGGTGGTGCCGGCGTTGTTGACCAGAATGTCCAGATGGCTGATCTGCTCGCCAAGCCGTGTGGCCAGTTGCTGCACGCCTTCCTCAGTGGCGAGGTTGGCCGCGACCCCGTGGCAGATACCCACGGCCCCGAGTTCTTCGGCGGTCTGGTGACAGGCTTCGGCGTCGCGAGAGCAGACATAGACCTTCGCACCGGCCTCGACAAAGGCCTTGGCGATCATCTTGCCGATGCCACGGGTGCCGCCGGTCACCAGGGCGGTGCGGCCTTGCAGGGAAAAGTACGGGTGCATGGCGAATCCTGAAGATGAGGGTTCAGTACACCCTAGTCGTCAGCCGCGAAAAGCGGAGCCACTATTTTCGAAAGGAATGGACGGTCATGCGCAGCGGCGGCGAATGAGTCACCGCCGCTGACCGGGATCAGCCGCGAACGCGCAGGGTCAGCCCCTTGAGGAAATTGCGCAGCAACTGGTCGCCGCATTCGCGGTAGTTGTTATGGCCGACCTTGCGGAACAGCGCGCTCAGCTCGGGCTTGGACACCGGGAAGTCGGCGGCCTTGAGGATTGCATGCAGGTCGTCTTCCTTCAGTTCGAAGGCGACCCGCAGTTTTTTCATGATGATGTTGTTGGTCACCGGCACTTCGATCGGCAGCGGCGGACGGCTTTCGTCCTTGCCGCGCTTGAAGATCACCAGGCCGTCGAGGAAATGCGCCATGACCTCGTCCGGGCAGCGCACGAAACCTTCGTCCTCCTGTTCTTTCTTGTCGAGCCAGGCGATTACGTCAGCGAGGGTCACGTCCATGCCGCCGAGCTTGATGATCTCGACGACTTTCTTGTCGCTGATGTCGAGCATGTAGCGCACGCTGCGCAGTACGTCGTTGTGAACCATGTGTGCAATCCTGATCGTTTCGCTGTGGGCACCGCACGGGCGATGCCGGAATGTGGGGGCGGCCTCAGAACTTCTCTTTGCCGGACAGATAGCGCCACTGGCCCACCGGCACCTTGCCGATCGACACGCCGCCGATGCGGATACGGCGGATGCCGACAACCTTCAGGCCGACCGCCTCGCAGAACTGGGCGATTACGCCTGGCGGCGGGTTTTTCAGGGCGAAGCGCAGGCGGTTTTCGTTCTGCCAGCTGGCCTTGACCGGCGGCAGCTCCTTGCCCTTGTAGCTGAGGCCGTGTTGCAGACGGTTGAGGCCGTGGTCGATGATTTCGCCTGCGACTTCGACGACGTATTCCTGTTCGATTTTTGCGGCGTCGGCGGTGAGTTTGCGCAACACCTTCCAATCCTGGGTGAACACCAGCAGGCCGCTGGCGCCGGGCTGCAGGTCGGCGCTGGCGGTCAGGCGCAGGAAGTGGCCGCGCAACGGGCGTTTGCCGAAGCGGTGTTCTTCGCTGAGGCTGTCGGCGCCGAGCGACTGCATGGCGCTGTCGGCGTCGAGGCCGGCCGGGATGTTGAGCAGCAGCGTTACCGGCTCTGGCGCGGTAGCCTTGGCGTCCTTGTCGAGCTCGACTTTCTGGTCGGCGACCTTGAACTGCGGCTCGTCGATGACTTCACCGTCCACGGTGACCCAGCCGCCCTCGATGAACAGCTCGGCCTCGCGGCGGGAGCAGCCCACCAGTTCGATGAGGCGTTTGGAGAGGCGAATCGGGTCAGTCATGACAGGGCCGTAACAAAAAAGGGGCGTGCATTGTACCTGCCCGGGGCCGGTTAAGCCCGGTCCGATTTGGATTTGTCGGGCCGGGCGTTCTGGATTGAGTCAGGCGTTGCGTGCCAATGGCTGGTTTTGCCGCAGGCGCATGTGCAGCAGCGGATACGGCTGGCCCATGCCGTCGACCTCCGAACGGCCGATCACTTCGAAGCCTTGTTTGAAGTAGAAGCCCAGGGCCTGCGGGTTCTGTTCGTTGACGTCCAGTTCATCGGCGTTCAGGTGTTCCATGGCGTAGCGCAACAATTGTTTGCCCAGGCCCTGGCCGCGATGTTCCGGATCGATGAACAGCATTTCGATCTTGCCCGCCGCCACCCCGGCGAACCCGGTGATGCGCTGGCGCCTGTCCCGGGTGCAGATGAGCATGACCGCGTCGAGGTAGCGGGTCAGCACCAGGTTCTTCAGCAATTCGATATAGGCGTCTGGCAGAAAGTCATGGGTGGCACGAACCGAGGCCTCCCAGACCCGGGTCAGTTCCTGATAGTCGCTCAGTTTCGGTGTGTGGATGACCGAATGGTGACGCATCTCCGTTTGCCTCCTCATCAATGAATCAACAAACGATAGACCTAAAAAAGCCCCGCATCTTGTCGAGAGAGCGGGGCATTCGGGTTTGTTGCGGTGACCGGCGGGGGATGGGCGTCGGGAGTGAGATTTTTCCCCCTCACCCCAGCCCTCTCCCCCAGAGGGGACGAGGGGGGAAGGGAGCCAGTCTGCATGCTTTCAAGGCCTGAGCACGGCTCGATGTTTCAGGTCGGCGTAGCTCGACGGAACAACCCGGTCAGCCCCCTCTCCCTCCGGGAGAGGGGTTTTTGATCTGCTTTCAGATCTGCTCGGCCCACAGGTCGTATTCGTCAGCGTCAGTCACCTTGCACCAGACCTTGTCGCCCGGCTTGAGGTTGCTGCCGTTGTCGATGAACACGTTGCCGTCGATTTCCGGAGCGTCGAAGAAGCAGCGTCCGACTGCGCCTTGTTCGTCGACTTCGTCCACCAGCACTTCGATTTCACGGCCGATGCGCATTTGCAGGCGTGCCGAGCTGATTGCCTGCTGGTGCGCCATGAAGCGCTCCCAGCGATCCTGCTTGACGTCGTCCGGCACGATCTCCAGATCCAGATCATTGGCCGGTGCGCCTTCGACCGGCGAGTACTGGAAGCAGCCGACGCGGTCGAGCTGGGCTTCGGTCAGCCAGTCCAGCAGGTACTGGAAGTCTTCTTCGGTTTCGCCGGGGAAGCCGACGATAAAGGTCGAACGGATGATCAGGTCCGGGCAGATTTCACGCCAGTTCTTGATCCGCGCCAAGGTCTTGTCTTCGAACGCCGGGCGTTTCATCGACTTGAGGACCTTCGGGCTGGCGTGCTGGAAGGGGATGTCCAGGTACGGCAGGATCTTGCCGGCGGCCATCAGCGGGATCAGCTCGTCGACATGCGGGTAAGGGTAGACGTAGTGCAGACGGACCCACACGCCCAGGGTGCTCAGGGCTTCGCAGAGTTCGGTCATGCGGGTTTTCACCGGCGCGCCGTTCCAGAAACCGGTGCGGTATTTCACGTCGACGCCGTAGGCGCTGGTGTCCTGGGAGATCACCAGCAGCTCCTTGACGCCGGATTTGACCAGACGCTGGGCTTCGTCGAGGACGTCGCCGACCGGACGGCTGACCAGTTTGCCGCGCATCGACGGGATGATGCAGAAGCTGCAGCTATGGTTGCAGCCTTCGGAAATCTTCAGGTACGCGTAGTGGCGCGGAGTCAGCTTGATGCCTTGTGGCGGCACCAGATCGATCAGCGGGTTGTGATCCTGCTTCGGCGGCACGACTTCGTGAACCGCGCTGACCACTTGCTCGTACTGCTGCGGACCGGTAACGGCCAGCACGCTCGGATGCACGTCGCGGATGTTGCCTTCTTCCACGCCCATGCAGCCGGTGACGATGACCTTGCCGTTTTCCTTGATCGCTTCGCCGATCACTTCCAGCGATTCGGCCTTGGCCGAGTCGATGAAACCGCAGGTGTTGACCACCACGACATCGGCGTCCTGATAGGTGGACACCACGTCATAGCCTTCCATGCGCAGCTGGGTCAGGATGCGCTCGGAGTCGACCAGTGCTTTCGGGCAACCCAGGGATACGAAGCCAACCTTGGGATTGGCCGGCGCAGGAGTGGTGGACATGTCTAACCTCGGTGTTTTGTGACGTCGCTTGCCTGGTTCGGAAGCCGACGGACGGGCGCTTGAACTGCGCCTCTGGTCAAAAAGTGCGCAATTCTAGCGATGAGCAGCGCACTTGACCAGCTTTATGGAGGGAAATGCGACGAGTGCTGCGCTATGCTTCGCGCCGTTACGCTTTACCTTTTTTTTACAGTCAACAAAACGACTGTAACAGCAGGTAAAACAGCGCATGCTGCACCACAAAGCATAGTGCTTCATTCAAAGAAGCCGGTTCGAGAATCAGGAGTGTTGGATGGGTCAGGCAAGTAGTCACGCGGCAGGCGCCGAGGGTTCGGCCAGCAGGCCGCTGAGCATGCTGGTCGCGGCGGTCGGGGTAGTTTACGGCGACATCGGCACGAGCCCGTTGTACACCCTCAAAGAAGTGTTTTCCGGCGCTTATGGCGTGCCCGTTAATCACGACGGAGTGCTGGGCATTCTGTCGCTGATCTTCTGGTCGCTGATCTGGGTCGTTTCGATCAAATACATGATGTTCGTCCTGCGCGCCGACAACCAGGGCGAGGGCGGGATCATGGCACTCACCGCGCTGGCGCGGCGCGCGGCCGGTGGACGGGCGAAGTTGCGCACGCTGCTGGTGGTCTGCGGGCTGATCGGTGCGGCGCTGTTCTACGGCGACAGCATGATTACCCCGGCGATTTCCGTGCTCTCGGCGATTGAAGGCCTGGGCCTGGCGTTCGACGGCATCGACCACTGGGTGGTGCCGCTGTCGCTGGTGGTGCTGGTGGCGCTGTTTTTGATCCAGAAGCACGGCACGGCGCGGATCGGCATTCTGTTCGGCCCGATCATGGTCACCTGGTTCCTGGTGCTCGGTGCCCTCGGGGCGTATGGCATCAGCCATTACCCGGAAGTGCTGCATGCGCTGAACCCGATGTGGGCGGTGCGCTTCTTCATGGTGCATGCCGGCATGGGCGTGGCAATCCTCGGCGCCGTGGTGCTGGCCCTGACCGGTGCCGAAGCGCTGTACGCCGACATGGGCCACTTCGGCCGAAAACCGATTGCCCGCGCGTGGTTCATCCTGGTGTTGCCGGCGCTGGTGCTGAACTACTTCGGTCAAGGCGCGCTGCTGCTGGAGAACCCGGATGCCGCGCGCAACCCGTTCTACCTGCTGGCGCCAAGCTGGGCGCTGATCCCGCTGGTGGGCCTGTCGACCCTGGCGACGGTGATTGCCTCGCAAGCGGTGATTTCCGGTGCGTTCTCCCTGACCCGTCAGGCGATCCAGCTCGGTTACATTCCGCGCATGTACATCCAGCACACCTCCAGCGATGAGCAGGGCCAGATCTACATCGGCGCCGTGAACTGGTCGCTGATGGTCGGCGTGGTGCTGCTGGTGCTCGGTTTCGAGTCCTCCGGCGCCCTGGCCTCGGCCTACGGCGTGGCGGTGACCGGCACCATGCTGATGACCACCATTCTGGTGTCGGCGGTGATGCTGCTGCTGTGGAAATGGCCGCCAATCCTGGCCGTGCCGGTGCTGCTCGGTTTCCTGCTGGTGGACGGTCTGTACTTCGCCGCCAACGTGCCGAAGATCGTGCAGGGCGGTGCGTTCCCGGTGATCGCCGGTATTGCACTGTTCGTGCTGATGACCACCTGGAAACGCGGCAAGCAACTGCTGGTCGAGCGTCTGGCGGAGGGCGCCTTGCCGCTGCCGATCTTCATCAGCAGCATCCGTGTGCAGCCGCCGCATCGAGTGCAGGGCACCGCCGTGTTCCTCACCGCGCGCTCAGACGCCGTGCCCCACGCGCTGTTGCACAACCTGCTGCACAACCAGGTCTTGCATGAGCAAGTGGTGTTGCTGACTGTGGTCTACGAAGACATCCCGCGTGTGCCGCCATCCCGTCGCTTCGAAGTCGAGGCCCACGGTGAAGGCTTCTTCCGGGTGATCCTGCACTTCGGTTTCACTGACGAGCCGGACGTGCCGCAGGCGCTGAAGCTGTGCCATCTGGACGACCTGGACTTCAGCCCGATGCGCACCACCTACTTCCTCAGCCGCGAGACGGTGATCGCCTCGAAACTCGAAGGCATGGCGCGTTGGCGCGAAGCGTTGTTCGCGTTCATGTTGAAGAATGCCAACGGTAATCTTCGGTTCTTCAATCTGCCGCTGAACCGGGTGATCGAGTTGGGGACGCAGGTGGAGATGTAGGCCCCGCCTCAATTGAAAAAGCCTCCGTCAGCCTTGTGGCTGGCGGGGGCTTTTTTCTGGCTGTGCATAAACCTCAAAACCACCGCGAATCCCCTGTGGGAGCGAGCTTGCTCGCGAAGGCGTAGTGTCAGTCGATGAATCCGTCAATTGACCCGCTGCTTTCGCGAGCAAGCTCGCTCCCACAGGGATTGGTACAGTTTTTGAAAAATGTAAAAAGCCCCCGCAACTGCGAAGTTGCGGGGGCTTTTGGGTACTGCGCTTCAGATCACTCTTCCGCCACCTGCGCCGTGTTCTGACGCTTCTCGATCAAGTCCACCAAGCGCTTCGCCAGCGCCGGGTAGTTCTCGTCGAAGTGGTGGCCGCCGGGCAGTTTCACCGCTTCGCCCACCGCCGTTTTGTCGGTGCAGCCGCTTTCGTCGGTTTCTTCTTCGCCGTAGATGCACACCACTTTGGCCGGTGGCAGTTTGGCCATTTCCGGGCCGGTGGCGGCTTCTTTGCCGGCGTTGCCGAGCCAGCCTTCGACTTCGATTTCGAAGCTGCCGGTGCGGGCGAAGGCCAGCAGGATGATTGCGTCGACGCGCTGCTGCTCGGTGTCTGGCAGACGGTTGTAGATCGCCGGCAGGACATCCGCGCCGAACGAGTAACCGGTGAGGATGAAGCGCTTGGTGCCCCATTTCTGCCGGTAGTGCTGCATCAGTTCGGTCAGGTCCAGCGCGCTCTGTTCCGGGCTCTTGTGCTGCCAGTAGTAACGCAGGGTGTCGATGCCGACCACCGGGTAGCCGATCTTGGCCATTTCGCCGGCCACGTCGCGGTCGAGGTCGCGCCAGCCGCCATCTCCGGAGAGGAACAGGGTCACGGTGTCCTTGGCCTGGCCGGCCGGGACTTCCACCACCGGGATTTGCAGACCGCCGTTGGCCTTGTCACCGCCGACGAGGATCTTGCGCAGTTCGTTGTTCAGCACTTGCGGCAGATTGATGTCGTAGTCGCTGATGCTGGTTTCGGCGTTCGGTTGGTCGCGCACGAAACCGGCGCTGGTGTCGTCCGGGTTGTCGTTCCACGCCACCAGCCAGTGACCGTGGGCGGCGGATTTGGGCAGCAGGTGAGTGCAGCCGGCCTTTTCCAGCGCCAGGTCCACAGAGACGGCCTGAGCCTTGTCGTCCTTCTGCTCCGATAACCAGCGCCAGGCCAGCACGGCGCCGGGGCCGATGCCGCTGACCAGAGTGGCCGGGCCGTTCAGCTCGCGCAGGCCGGTTTGCAGGGCGCGGCTTTGCAGCAGGCAGTCCTTGGGCAGAATCACCTGGACGATCTGCGCCGAGGCGCTGCGGCTCAGGGTGCTCAGTTGCTTGTCGCTGAGTTTCTGGTCGTCATTGACCGCTACCAGCACCTGGGCCTTGGGCTTGGTGCCGGGGATGACCCGGGTCATGGCCGGGCCATCGGTCGGGGTCAGTTGTTCGAGGGTCGGTTCCGGTGCCGGGCGTTTGAGATACCAGAAACCGCCGCCGGCAATCGCGGCCAGCACGATCAGTGCGGCCAGGATGTACTTCAGGGAGCGTTGAATCATCAGCGTTTCACCAATCCAGTCAAGCCGCCCGCGATCAGGGCAGCAGTGTCGGCCAGCGCCACCAGCGGATCGAGTCCGGCGGGGACGGCCATATAACGGGGTTCCCAGTCAGGCTGGAACTTGTCTTTGAAGCGGCGCAAGCCTTGGAAGTTGTACAGCTGCTCACCACGGCGGAAAACCATCGAGCCCAGACGCTGGGTCAGCGGTGCTCCGCGCCGGGGTTGCAACCCCGACAACGGCACCATGCCCAGGCTGAAGCGCGCGTATCCGTGACTCTTATAGTGTTGAATCAGGCCGACCATCAGGAATTCCATGGTCAGCTTGGGGGCGTCCGGGTGCGAGCGCATCAGGTCGAGGCTGGCCAGGTCATGGCTGTAGGTCTCGAGCAGGTTGGCGAACGCCACCGGGCGGCCTTCGAAGCGAATCACCGCGATGCGGAAATGCTTCAGGTAATCGTCGCTGAAACGACCGAGGGAGAAACCTTTCTCGCGCACGTTCTTGCCGGTCAGCCACAGGTCGGAAATCACCTTGAGTTCATCCATCGGCGCCTGACCCGGCTCATGGATTTCCAGCGACAGGCCGTCGCGGGTGCCACGGTTCCAGGTGTAGCGCAGATCCTTCATCTCCTTGCCCTTGGCTTCCAGGTCGAAGCGCTGCAGATCGACCCGGGCTTCTTCGCCGAGTTTGATCGCGGTCAGGCCGATGTCCATGTAGTACGGCAGGTTCTCGGCGCGCACTTGGTAGAACACGGGGCGGGTGTGATGAACGTCGCACAGGTCGCGGAACTGCCAGATCATTTCCGCGCGCTGCTGGCCGGGGCCGATCGGGTCGTACAGCGCTACCAGGCTGCGGCCACGGCGGGCGTACATCAGGAAGGCTTCGTCATTGGGATGAAACAGCAGGGCTTTGTCACCGGTCAGGGACAGCCCGCCGTCCGGTTGCGAGGACGCCATCAGAATCTTCGAGGCGCGCTCCAGCTCATCCGGGGTCGGCAGATGAATCACCGGGCGCGCGGTGCGCAGCAGCCAGGTCAGGGCGATCACCAGCAACAGGACGGCAGCGCCAAGCAATGAGCGCAGGCCACGCGGGGCATCCGCATCGAGGGTGAACTGCCACCACAGTTGATGGCTGTAAGGGACGTCCTGATAGGCGAACAGCAGCAGCCAGGTCGACGCGCCGAGCACGCAGAGGCTGGCGACCAGATACAGCGGCGAGAACGGCAGCTCGGTCAGGCGGCTCGGGCGATAGAACGAGCGACGGAACACCCCCAACAGCGCGGCGGTGAGGGTCATCAGGGTGGCTTCTTCCCAGTCGAAACCCTTGAGCAGCGAGAGCAGGGCGCCCACCAGCAGCAGAATGGTGGTCAGCATCCAGGCCGCCGACAACCGGCGACGCAGGCCCTGGGCAAGCATCAGGCACAGCACGCCGATCAGGCTGGCGCCAAAGTGCGAGGCGTCGACCAGACGATGGGGAATGAGGAAGCCGATGTGTTCCAGACGGGTGTCGATTTCTGGCGTCGCCCCGGAAAACAGCAGCACCACGCCGGAGAGGAACACCAGGACCGCGAGGATCGGCGCCGCCAGACCGGAGGCCGCGCGCATCGTCTGCGATTGAAACAGGCGTTGGCCTTCATTGATCAGCAGCAGCACGCAGGCCACCAGCATCGGCAGCACCACGTAGATCAGCCGATACAGCAACAGGGCGGCAGCCAGTGGCGCGGCGCCGAGTTTGTCGGCGAACGCGGCCAGCAGAATCGCTTCGAACACCCCGACGCCGCCCGGTACATGGCTGAGCACGCCAGCGGCGAGGGCCAGCAGGTACACCAGCAGGAACGCGCCAAACGGCGGCGCCTCCGGCAGCAGCAGATACAGCACGGTAGCGGCCGCAGCCACGTCGAGGGCGGTGATGACCAGTTGCAGGAAGGTCAGGCGTCGACCCGGCAGGCGCAATGTACGACGGCCGACCCGGACCAGCAGGTTGTCGCGGTAAGGCTGTTCCGGCAGACGCCGGCGATAGATGCCGATGGCCAGCACTGCGCCGAGCAGCAGCACCACGCCGGCAATGCTGCCAAGCAGCGTCTCGGACAGACCGAGGGCCTGGGAGGCGGAGGGCAGGTCGCTAAGCGTCGCGAGGGCCGCCAGCGGTGGCAGGGCGCAGCCCAGCGACAGGCTGGCGAACAGGGTCATGTGCGCGACTTCCGACGCCCCCAGACCATATCGTGCATATAAACGGTAGCGCACCGAGCCGCCGGACAGCAGCGACAGGCCAATGGCGTTGCCGATGGCGAATGCCGTGAAGCCGCCGAGGGCGAGGGTGCGTGGCGCCAGTGTCACGCCGGCATAGCGACTGGCGGACCATTCGTAGCCCAGCAGAATAATGAAGCCGACGGCGGTCGCGGCAAAAGCGCCGAGCAGCGATGCTTTCGGCACATCGAGGATCGAGTCGTGCAGCGCATCGAGATCGAGTTCACTGAGCAGGTGGCGACAGGCAATCAACGCGATGGCGAACAGCAGCAACGTGACGGCCAGCCCGATCGGTTGCCGGTATTTGCTGACTCGATCCAGCAAGCGCAAACGCTCGGCTTTGATCGGTGGGTTCGCTGTGAGGGTGTCTTGTGGATCAGACGAGTTGGCGCGCATCAATCACCTCTTGGATCGTGCGCGACAGGATGGAGGTATCGAGCCAAGTTACCAATCCCTGTAGGAAAAAATAATCACAAAATACTACGCCTCTCAACCGGCATCGGCGAGGGCAGTTCCTGACTTGCAGACCTCTTGCCTGCGACTCAAGCATAGTCGCAACCCGGCAGGTCTGAAGTTTCTGAACGATTGGCTGCAGCGTGACAGATCATTGTTGCGAAAGGACTTTTTCCACGGACACAAAAAAGGCCACTCTTTCGAGTAGCCTTTTCTGATGTTTGGTTGCGGGAGCCGGATTTGAACCGACGACCTTCGGGTTATGAGCCCGACGAGCTACCAGGCTGCTCCATCCCGCGTCTGTGAGGCGGCATTCTACAGGCGAACGGCGGGGTGTCAACCGATAATCCCGATAAGGGTCAAATAAGTGTGCAATCGCGGCAAACGGTCGCAGCGAACACCTTAAGTTTCGGAATTGAAACGAATTCCCGTTTGGCTCGAGGCTTTGCGTTTTCACCCTGAAAAACAGACGCGCACAAAAAAGGCCAATCTTTCGATTGGCCTTTTCTGATGTTTGGTTGCGGGAGCCGGATTTGAACCGACGACCTTCGGGTTATGAGCCCGACGAGCTACCAGGCTGCTCCATCCCGCGTCTGATGTGGCGGCATTCTACAGAGGATCCGCGGGGTGTCAACCTTGAATTTGGAAAAAATATGTTCTGGCTCAATTGGTTAGCGGTTTTGGATACGGCCGGGGAAGGCCGCAGGGCAGGTAGGACAAGGGTTTCAGGTCTATCGGTTAGCAAATTTCGATTGAGAAAATAAATTCAATCGCCTTTTCCTACACTCTGAAAAGAACATTCAGACTACTGGTGCTATATACAGGTGTCAGTGAGATACTGCCGATCCGGCTTGCCACGTTTCCTTTTCTGCCATGACCCAGCGAAAAATCATCCACGTCGACTGTGACTGTTTCTACGCCGCCATCGAGATGCGGGACAACCCGAGCCTGGCCGGCAAGCCGCTGGCGGTGGGCGGATCGGCAGACCGGCGTGGGGTGATCGCGACCTGCAACTACGAAGCCCGGGCTTATGGCGTGCGCTCGGCGATGTCATCGGGGCATGCACTGAAGCTGTGCCCGGACCTGACCATCGTCAAGCCGAGAATGGACGCCTATCGGGCGGCGTCGAAGGAGATTCACACGATCTTCAGCGACTACACCGACCTGATCGAGCCGTTGTCGCTGGATGAAGCCTACCTCGACGTTTCCGACAGCGCGCATTTCGGCGGGAGCGCCACACGGATTGCTCAGGACATCCGCCGGCGGGTGTCCAATCAGTTGCACATCACCGTGTCTGCCGGGGTGGCGCCGAACAAGTTCCTGGCAAAAATCGCCAGCGACTGGCGCAAACCCAACGGCCTGTTCGTGATCACCCCGGATCAGGTGGAGGATTTCGTCAGCGGCTTGCCGGTGAGCAAGTTGCACGGAGTCGGCAAGGTCACCGCCGACAAACTCGGCAAGCTCGGCATCAGCGACTGTCTGCAATTGCGCGAGTGGGACAAGTTGGCGCTGGTGCGCGAATTCGGCAGTTTCGGCGAGCGATTGTGGAGTCTGGCCCGTGGGATCGACGAGCGGTTGGTGCATAACGACAGCCGCCGTCAGTCAATCAGTGTCGAAAACACCTACGACGTCGATCTGCCGGATCTGCGCAGTTGCCTGGACAAGCTCCCGGAGTTGCTGGAAACCCTGAAGACCCGCATGGAGCGGATCGACAGCAGCTACCGGCCGGGCAAACCGTTCGTCAAAGTGAAGTTCCATGACTTTACCCAGACCACTCTGGAGCAGGCCGGGGCAGGGCGTGACCTGGGCAGTTATCAGTTGATGCTGACGCAGGCGTTCAATCGCGGGGGTAAACCGGTGCGGTTGCTGGGGGTGGGGGTGCGGCTGGAGGACTTGCGGGGCGGGTTCGAGCAGATGGAGTTGTTTGAGCGGTAGTGGTATTGGCTGAAATCAGCTTTGAAACCAAGAGTGCTTTCGCGAGCAAGCCCGCTCCCACGGTTGACCGCATTCCATCTGCTGGAACTCGGTCGACGTGGGAGCGGGCTTGCTCACGAAGCTTTCCGGCTTTTAGTTTGGCCCCGGATCGGCAACCAGACGGCCGGCATCCTTGGTCAGCGACTTGAGAAACTCGGCCTGCAATTCAGGATCGTTGCGGGTCAGTTCGATCAGGCTTTGCTCCAGCTCGCTGGCTTCTTCTTCCAGGCCCAGCTCCGACAGACGCTTGACCCGGTGCACCCACTGGCTCACTTCGTCGTCTTCCAGATCGTCGTAGATCAGGCCGTGGGCTTCCAGCAGCTTGCCGCGCAAGTGGTTGCTGATCGCCAGGGACGAGTCACTGTGTACGTCGTCCTTGGCGTCCTCGACGCTGATCTGCAATTTGCCCAGATGATTGAGGTCATGTTCGGCGAACGGGCTGTCCAGCAGGTTCAGGCGCAGCACACCGTTACGGTCGGTGGTCATGTCGAAGGTCTGCTTGCCGGCCTTGACCTGCACCGGGCGCTCGCTCCACGGCAGGCTCGAGTATTCCGTGCGCTTGTCACGCTGGACTTCGTCGATACCGGCCAGGTTCTGTTGCGCGCGACCGTTGGACTGCACGTTCATGAACGGGTTGAGCCCGGCGAAACCGTAGCTGAACCAGTCCCTGGTCATGCTGTCCGGCAGATTGCCGAGTGCGAACACGTTGATCACGTTGGCGCCAATGCCACCCACCACGGCCACCGCGCCGAGCGGAATCTCATAGATCTCCCGCCAGGGTTGGTAGGGCGTGTAGCGGTCGTAACGCCGGGTGACCTCGAACTCGGTGACTTCAAAAGTCTTCTGCTCGTGGATCTTCACCCGCCGTTGCGGCAGTTCCAGCACCTTGGGCTCGCCGACATCGATCTGCAGGCTGTGGTCGAGCAGTTTGCGCTCGACCCGTTCCTCGTGCTCGCTGCGTTGTGACATGTGATTGGCACAGCCGCTGACCAGCAGGGTGCCGCACAGGGCGGCACCACCGAGGCCTATGGTGTTTCGCTTGAACATGACGTCTCTATCTGGTTTCAGCGGCGGATACGGGCCTGAAGGAAGGACAGCACGTCAGCGACCGGCAGCGCTTGCGCCTCGGCCTCGGAGCGGCTCTTGTATTCCAGGTTGCCTTCGGCGAGGCCACGGTCGCTGACCACGATCCGGTGTGGAATGCCGATCAGTTCCATGTCCGCGAACTTGATGCCCGGGCTGGTTTTCTTGTCGCGATCGTCCAGCAGCACTTCGAAGCCGGCGGCGGTCAGTTCCGCGTACAGCTTGTCGGTGGCTTCGCGTACCAGATCGGTTTCATAACGCAGCGGCACCAGAGCAATCTGGAACGGCGCCAGGGTGTCGCTCCAGATGATGCCTTTTTCGTCGTTGTTCTGCTCGATGGCCGCCGCAACCACGCGGGACACGCCAATGCCGTAGCAGCCCATTTCCAGGGTCACAGGCTTGCCGTTTTCGCCCAGCACTTCGCACTTCATCGCCTTGCTGTACTTGTTGCCCAGCTGGAAGATGTGCCCGACTTCGATGCCGCGCTTGATTTCCAGGGTGCCCTTGCCGTCCGGGCTCGGGTCGCCGGCCACGACGTTACGCAGGTCGGCCACGGTCGGAACCGGCAGGTCGCGCTCCCAGTTCACGCCGAAGTAGTGCTTGTCGTCGATGTTCGCACCGATGCCGAAATCGCTCATCAGTTCGACCGAACGGTCGATGATGATCGGCAGTGGCAGGTTCAGCGGGCCGAGGGAACCGGCGCCGGCGCCGATGGCATCACGCAGTTCGGCATCGCTGGCCATGACCAGCGGGCTGGCGACGCCAGGCTGGTTGGCGGCCTTGATTTCGTTGAGTTCGTGGTCGCCACGGATGATCAGGGCAATCAGCTTGCCTTTCTCTTCGGCGTGGACGATCAGGGTCTTGATGGTCTTTTCAATCGGCAGATTGAATTTTTCCACCAGGGCCGCGATGGTCTTGGTATCTGGCGTATCGACCAGACGCAGCTCTTCGGCGGGTGCGGCGCGCGACGTTTCGCGCGGCACGGCTTCGGCCTTCTCGATGTTCGCCGCGTAGTCGGAGCCGTTGCTGAAGACGATGTCGTCTTCGCCGGACTCGGCCAGTACGTGGAACTCGTGGGAGCCGGCGCCGCCGATCGAGCCGTTGTCGGCTTCAACCGGACGGAATTTCAGGCCCAGACGGGTGAACACGTTGCAGTACGCTTCGTGCATGCGGTCATAGGTGACCTGCAGCGACGCCTGATCGGCGTGGAACGAGTAGGCGTCCTTCATGATGAATTCGCGGCCGCGCATCAAACCGAAGCGTGGACGGATTTCGTCACGGAATTTGGTCTGGATCTGGTACAGGTTGATCGGCAGCTGCTTGTAGCTGCTCAACTCGTTGCGCATCAGATCGGTGATCACTTCTTCGTGGGTCGGGCCTGCGCAGAAGTCGCGACCGTGACGGTCTTTGATGCGCAGCAGCTCAGGGCCGTATTCTTCCCAGCGTCCCGATTCCTGCCACAACTCGGCCGGTTGGGTACTCGGCATCAACACTTCCAGAGAGCCGGCGGCGTTCATTTCTTCACGAACGATGGCTTCCACCTTGCGCATTACCCGCAAGCCCATCGGCAGCCAGGTGTACAGGCCCGAAGCGAGTTTGCGGATCATGCCGGCGCGCAGCATCAGCTGATGGCTGATCACGACCGCGTCGGAAGGCGTTTCTTTCTGTGTGGCGAGCAAAAATTGACTGGTGCGCATGGTTGGCCGTTGTCGGTTGCTGAGACTGGAAATGACGGAGCAGTGTACCGGCGAGATCCGCTGACGTACAGAAGGGCGGCCGGCGGTTGGGCAGGACGGCGGGATTCCTCCCGCCATCTGCGAAATGTCTTACGACTCTTCCGCGACCGAGGTCGGCACCGGCTCGGGCGTCGGTGTCGGGCCTTCGCGGCGGCTTTCCTGGAACCAGTGCAGGGCGATCAGCACCAGGGTCGGCACGCCGAGCAGCGCAGTGATCAGGAAGAAATTGTGATAGCCGAATTTTTCCACCATCACCCCGGAGTACCCGCCGATCAGACGCGGCAGCAGGAGCATGATCGAGCTGAGCAAGGCGTATTGGGTGGCGGAGAACTTCAGGTTGGTCAGGCTCGAGAGGTAAGCCACGAATGCCGACGTCGCCATGCCGGAGCTGAAGTTGTCCAGGGAGATGGTCACGATCAGCATCTGCAGGTTCGGACCCATGTCGGCGAGCATCAGGAACAGCAGGTTGGTGCCGGCCGACGCCGCGCCGCCGATGAACAGGATCGGCAGGATCCCGAAACGCACGATCAACAGGCCACCCATGCCGGCACCGACGAGGGTCATGATCAGGCCGAAAATCTTGCTGACTCCGGCGATCTGGTCCTTGGTGAAGCCCTGGTCGATATAGAACACGTTGGCCATCACGCCCATCACCGTATCCGACATCCGATAGGTGGCGATCAGCCCGAGCAGCAGCAGCGCCTGCCAGCGGTAGCGCAGGATAAAGTCGTTGACCGGGGTCAGCACCGGCGCCAGGCCGCGACGGCCCATGCCCGACAGGCACAGGAAAGTCAGCAGGGTGTAGAGAATGGCGCGCAGGAACGCGCGGTCTTCCAGCAGCAGGTCGAGAGGGCTCATGCTGCCGAACAGCACGCTGGCGAAGTCGGTGTTGTACAGCTGGGTGAACATCGCCGGCACGGACACCAGCAGGATAATCAGCACAAACACCGACATCAGTTGATGCATGAAGGTGTAGCGGCCGGCCTGCAACTGCGTGCGCAGCGGCACGGGCGGTTCGCGCATCAGCAGGGTGGTGAGCAGGGCGGGCACCATCAGCACGCCGAACAGCACGTAGGTGCCGGTCCATGCGGAATGCTGATAGTTGAAACCGGTCGAACCGAAGCCTTCGGCGAAGAACAGCGCACCGGCCGTCGCCAGCAGGGCGGCCACGCGATAGCCGGACATGTAGCTGGCGGCGAGGGCGGCCTGGCGACTGTCGTCGGCGATTTCCAGGCGATAGGCGTCGACGGCGATGTCTTGGGTGGCGGAGGCGAAGGCCACGACCACGGCGATGGCGATCAACCAGGACAGGTGTTTCTGCGGGTCGCAAAAGCCCATGCCGATCAGGCCGAGGATCACCAGCGTCTGCGCCAGTACCAGCCACGAGCGGCGTCGACCGAGCTTGCCCAGCAGTGGCAGGCGCCATTGGTCGAGCAGCGGCGACCAGACCCATTTGAAGGCATAGGCCAGACCGATCAGGCTGGCATAGCCGATCGTCTCGCGGGCCACACCGGCTTCACGCAGCCAGACCGAAAGCGTTGAAAACACCAGCATGTACGGCAGGCCGGCGGCGAAACCCAGCAACAACAGCACGAGCGTCGAAGGACTGGCATAGGCGGCGAGCGCGGCGCGCCAGGTTTTACGGGGCATGGGCTGAAGTCTGCCTCAAGATTGCGAAAACAAAGCGCGCACTCTAACCGCTGTGCTCTACCGGACGCCAGCCATGGCGCCGAATATCCACACGATTGTTCAGGATGGTGATGCCCTCCATACGCAAACGTGCCCGCTGTTCATCCCCCGAGGGACTGCCCACCGGCAGGCTGATCCGCCCGCCGGCACCCAGCACCCGATGCCATGGCAGTCGGGTGTCGCCGGGCAATTGGCTCAAGGTACGGCCGACCCAGCGGGCGGCGCGCCCCAACCCGGCGAGTTCGGCCAACTGACCATAGCTGACGACCTTGCCTTCCGGCACCTGCGCGAGGGTCGAGTAGAGTGCCGTGCGTCGGATTTGCGCATCGTCTTCGCAGGCAGGGATCGGTTCTGTCACGTACGCGGTTCCTGAACGGTTCTCGGGAAAGTCCCATGGATGCCTTCAAGCGTAATCCTTGCTCGGGCAGATGAGAAATGAACTCAATAGAAATAGTCGGGTCAGTCCTTGTCAGGGTCTTATTCCTACGGATAATGCCGACTTTTTTTCGCAAACTTGAGCTCTCGATTCGCTTATGTTGTCCAGAACCTTGCTGTGCCTTGCTGTTTTCAGTGCGTCCACGCCCCTGCTTGCCGATACCGTCTGGTTGAAGAACGGTGACAAGCTGAGCGGCACTATCACCGTGTTCGATGGCGGCAAGCTGTTGATTCAGACCAAGTACGCCGGTGCGGTCACGATTGACTGGAAAGAGGTCAAGACGCTGGACAGTGATCAGCACTTGCTGGTCAAGCAAGATGCCTACACGGGTGAGGTGTCCAAGTCGCTGACCGCGGCCGAGGACGGCAAGGTCACCCTGGCCAACGGTGACGCGCCGAAAACCGTGGAGCTGGCGAGCATTCAGCAGATTCTCAAGCCCAAGCCGGTGGTCGAGGATCTGGTATGGAAGGGCAATGTTGACCTGGCGCTGGATTATCAGCGCGCCGAAAAAGACACCGACGATTACGACATCGGCTTCAAGACGTCCGCGCGCCATGGCCGCTGGCGCCACACCGCCGAGGGCGAATACAACCGCGAGGTTCAGGATGACGCGGTGACCACCAATAACTGGCGTGCCGAATACGCGCTCGACCGCTTTCTGACGGACAAATGGTTCTGGCAGGGGCGTTTGAACTACAAGCGCGATTATGTCGAGGAATTGTCTCGCCAGCGCGTGGTGGGTACGGGTCCGGGTTATCAGTTCTGGGATGACGAACTGGGAGCGTTCTCCCTGGGCTCACTGCTTAACCGCACCGACTACGAATACAGCGATGGCGGCAAGGACGACTTCTATTCCGTCGCCATGAAGTGGGACTACAACCGCTACCTGATCGGCAAGAAGGTCGAGTTCTTCACTAATGGTGAACTCGGCAAACCGCTGTCCGGCGTCGCTGATTACGCGCTGGATGCCGAGCTGGGGCTGCGCTACAAGGTGACCGACTGGGCGTCGCTCAACCTCAAGGCCGAGCGCGACATCATCAGCGGCACCAATGATGCGGATCTGAACAAGACCCGCTACACCGCCGGTTTCGGCGTGGCCTGGTAAAAAAGCCAGACAATCGCAGCCACTCTTCGCTCGGGCGAGGTGAGGCTGCGATTTTTTTTGCCTGCACAAAACACTCGCCCACAAAAAAGCCCCGCTTTTAAGGGCGGGGCTTTTTAGCTGAGAAGCTACAAGTTAGATAACTTGTACTTCTTCAGCTTGCATGCCTTTCTGACCGCGAGTAGCGATGAAAGAAACCTGTTGGCCTTCTTTCAGGCTTTTGAAGCCGTCGGACTGGATAGCTTTGAAGTGAACGAACAGGTCGTCACCGGATTGTGGGGTGATGAAGCCGAAGCCTTTTTCATCGTTGAACCACTTAACGGTACCGGTTTGGCGATTAGACATGGTGTAACTCCTTGAACAAAGATAACTGCGACTCAGGAAGAACCCTGGCCGAGACTGAGTGCAAAGAGCAGGAAAAATTCTTGTAGACGGTTGGATCGAAATTCAACATATCGTGTAGAGATTCTCAGTGACACAAGCAGCACAGTGGCGCCACCTTAACTGTTTTTCCGGAACGTGCCAATGCTTCTGCTCAAGGTTTCTCCGTTTTAAGGATCGGCGGTGTGACGGTTCGTCGCCAAGCCCCGTAGTTCCTGCATGATCGGCGAGATTTGCAGCCCGGACTTTGAACCCGGCGGCGCGCCCGGTAAGATGCCGGACAGATTTTTCCACCTCGCTATTCAGGACACCCGCCATGAGCATCAAATCGGACAAGTGGATTCGCCGCATGGCGCAGGAACACGGCATGATCGAGCCGTTCGTCGAGCGTCAGGTACGCGGCAGCGACGACAGCCGTGTGATCTCCTACGGTGTGTCGAGCTACGGCTACGATGTGCGTTGCACCAATCATTTCAAGGTCTTCACCAACATCAATTCGGCCATCGTCGACCCGAAAAACTTCGACGCCGGCAGCTTTGTCGATGTCCACAGCGATGTGTGCATCATCCCGCCGAACTCCTTCGCCCTGGCCACGACCGTCGAATACTTCCGTATTCCGCGCAATGTCCTGACCATCTGCCTGGGCAAGAGCACCTATGCGCGTTGCGGCATCATCGTCAACGTCACCCCGCTCGAGCCTGAGTGGGAAGGCCAGGTGACCCTGGAATTCTCCAACACCACCAACCTGCCGGCGAAGATCTATGCCAACGAAGGCGTGGCACAGATGCTCTTCCTGGAATCCGACGAGGAATGTGAAGTGTCCTACAAGGACCGTGCCGGCAAGTACCAGGGCCAGCGTGGCGTGACCCTGCCGCGCACCTGATCCGTCCATCCGGCAATTACCGGGAATTCTTCGGCGGGTAAACACTCTATGGTGTGTACTGCCCGTTCCGCGAACAGCGGGGCGGGCCTTCGCCGAAGGAGTGCCCCATGAAGATCGATCCGCAAATCACTGCCGAACTGGCACGGCTTGAGCCCAATCAGGTTGGCGTATTGGCCTGGTCCTTGTTGGCACACCCACCGGTCAGCATGGCCGGCGGGATTCCCGGTCAGCCCGATCCCGATACCCCCAACGAGCAGCCGACCGAACCGGGCGAGCCAACCCTGCCGGACGAGCCGCCACCCGCGCCCGTCGCCTGATCGGCTGTCGAACGTATGGCCAGTCGGTTGAAGCCCGAAAAGGACTTCAACTGACTGGCCATATTTCGTTATCGCCGATGACAAAAATCCTGCAACTGTCGTCCCTGTCCACCTGATAGCCCCCGGTAAACGCCCCGAACGCCGGGAGCAGGCTGATGTCCTCGCCGAGGCGGAAACAGGCCAGGCGCAGGCTCTGCCGAGCCTTGCCGTTCAGGCGATAGACCGGATGCACGTGGCCGGCCAGCACATGCCGCTCCGGATGGGGGTCCGGTTCGTGTTGCAGGGCGAACGGCCCGAGCAGCAGCGGCTCCGGCACCACGCGGATATTCAAGGTTGCGGGTGGATCGCCCGCGCGCTTGTCGTGGTTGCCGCGAATCAGGGTCATCGGCAGATCGACATGTCGCGCCCGCCATTGCTCCAGAGCGTCCAGAGTGCCGGGGTTGTGGGAGCCGGGGCCATGCAGGAAGTCGCCGAGGAAGATCAGTTGCCGGCACGCCAGCGTCTCCAGCAAACCGTCGAGCCGCGCCATATTGCTCGCCGTGGTGCCCTGCGGAACCGGCTGGCCGAGGCGGCGATAGGCGGCCGCTTTGCCGAAATGCACGTCGGCGATCAACAAGGCCTGTTGCGCAGGCCAGTACAGGGCTTTCTCCGGCAGGAGCCAGAGTTCTTCGCCCGCCAGGCGCACGGGGTAGGGCGCGCTCATCAGGATTTACCCGCGTCGGCGCTTTTCTCCAGGTCACCGACCATGCGCCTGATACGGTCGGCGAGTTTTTCCGAACTCATGCTTTCGCGCATGCGTTCCACCAGCAGCGGAAACCCCAGTGGTGTGGGACGTTTAATCAGATGCATGTCCAGCTTCATCCGGTTGATCCGCTCCAGCGTCTGTTCCAGTCGACGGATATCCAGCTCGTCCCGCAGGACTTCTTCCCCGGCCTGGGCCAGCAACAGGTTGTCGGCGTCATATTGCTTGAACACTTCGAAGAACAGACCGCTGGAGGCCTGGACCTGGCGGGTGCTTTTCGGCGCGCCGGGGTAGCCGCTGAACACCAGGCCGGCGATCCGCGCGATTTCACGAAAGCGCCGCAAGGCCAGTTCTCCGGCGTTGAGGCTGGCGAGCACGTCCATTAATAGTCGCTCGGGGCTGAGCAGCGCGGCATCGAGTTGCTGCGACCAATCGACCGGCGTGGCACTGAGCAGCTCAAGGCCGTAGTCGTTGACCGCAATCGAGAAGGTCAGTGGCTGGCGCTGGCTGATCCGCCAGGCCAGCAGGCTCGCCAGCCCCAGATGCACCTGGCGCCCGGCAAACGGGTAGAGAAACAGGTGCCAGCCTTCGCGGGACTTCAACACCTCCACCAGCAGGCTGTCGGCGCCGGGCAGGCCGGACCAGCGCGCCTGGGTTTCCAGCAATGGGCGCAGGGCGTGCATTTCCGGGCCGGCGAACTCACCCTGGGCCGCCGCGCTGAAACGCCTGACCACCGCTTCGGCCAGTTCGTTGGAAAGCGGCATGCGTCCGCCGTTCCAGCGCGGCACAGCGGCTTTCTTCGCGGTGCTGCGCTTGACGTAGGCGGTCATGTTTTCCACCCGCACCAGTTCCAGCTGGCGTCCGGCGAACAGGAAGCCGTCACCGGGTTTGAGGCGGGCGATAAAACCTTCCTCGACGCTGCCCAATTGCTTGCCGCCGCCACCCTTGCTCCAGAACTTCAGATGAATGCTGGCGTCGCTGACGATGGTGCCGATGCTCATCCGGTGCCGGCGTGCCAATCGCGCGTCGGGCACACGCCAGACACCGTGTTCGTCCGGTTCGACCCGGCGGTAATCTGGATACGCGGTCAGAGACATCCCGCCGTGACGTACGAAAGCCAGCGCCCAGGCCCAATCCGCCGGAGTCAGATCACGATATGCCCAGGCGCCACGGACTTCTTCGTACAGCTCATCGGGTACAAATCCGCCGCCCAGCGCCATGCTCACCAGATGTTGCACCAGCACATCCAGTGGTTTTTGCGGCGACAGACGCGGTTCGATCCGCCGTTGCGCCACGGCATCCCGGGCCGCCGCTGCTTCGATCAGCTCCAGGCTGTGAGTCGGCACCAGCGTCACCCGCGAGGTGCGGCCGGGGGCATGGCCGGAACGCCCGGCGCGTTGCATCAACCGGGCGACACCCTTGGCCGAGCCGATTTGCAGCACTCGCTCCACTGGCAGGAAATCCACGCCCAGGTCCAGGCTCGAGGTGCAGACGACGGCCTTGAGCTGGCCATTCTTCAACGCCTGCTCGACCCAGTCGCGGGTTTCGCGGGACAGTGAACTGTGATGCAGAGCGATCAACCCGGCCCAGTCCGGTCGCGCCTCCAGCAACGCCTGATACCAGATTTCCGACTGCGCCCGGGTGTTGGTGAACACCAGGCTGCTGGCGCAGGCGTCCAGCTCGGCGACCACCTGCGGCAACATCTTCAGACCGATGTGTCCCGCCCAGGGAAAACGCTCGATGGCCGGTGGGAGCAGGGTGTCGACCTTCAGCGATTTTTCGTTCTGGCCCTGAATACTTACGCCACCACCCTGTGGGATCAGCACCTGTTCGGCGTGGGATTGATTGCCGAGGGTCGCGGACACTCCCCAGACGATCAACTGCGGATGCCAGCGACGCAGGCGGGCGAGGGCCAGTTGCAGTTGCACGCCGCGTTTGTTGCCGAGCAATTCGTGCCATTCATCGACCACCACCATGCGCAACGTCGATAACGCGGAGTGAGCGTCGGCGCGAGCGAGCATCAGGGTCAGGCTTTCCGGAGTGGTGATCAGCGTGGTGGGCAGGCGCCGGTTCTGCCGGGCGCGCTTGCTGCTGCCGGTGTCACCGGTGCGCAGGCCGACGCTCCAGGGGATGTGCAGGTCGTCCAGCGGCGCTTGCAGGGCGCGGGCGGTATCGGCGGCCAAGGCTCGCATCGGAGTGATCCACAGCACGGTCAGCGGTTCGGCCGGGGTCTTGCGCTTGCGTGTGGATTCAACGGGAGGCGAGGGGCAGGCGAAGCGATTGAGCGCGCCGAACCACACTGCATAGGTTTTGCCGGCGCCGGTGCTGGCGTGGAGCAGCCCCGACTCGCCGCGTTTGACCGCTGCCCACACGTGTTTCTGGAAGACGAACGGCTTCCAGTCGCGGGCGCTGAACCAGAGTCTGGCGAAGTCGGTAGAGGTGCCCATGCCGGCCGTTTGCGCTCCGAAGGTGTTCCTTCAGTGACCGCGCGGCGGCAGGACAAGTTTAATTTTCGATGGGCAATTGCATGTGGGAACGAGCAAGCCCGTTCCCACTGAGGCGGCGTCCGGTGTTACTTGAGGTTGCCGCTGAGGAATTGCTTCAGGCGTTCGCTTTTCGGATTGCCCAGCACATCCTCCGGCGCGCCTTCCTCCTCCACCAGGCCCTGGTGCAGAAACAACACCTGGCTCGACACCTTGCGGGCGAAGCTCATTTCGTGGGTCACCATGATCATGGTACGCCCCTCGTCGGCCAGGCCCTGAATCACTTTCAGTACTTCGCCCACCAGCTCCGGGTCCAGGGCCGAGGTCGGTTCGTCGAACAGCATGACTTCCGGCTCCATCGCCAGCGCACGGGCGATGGCCACCCGTTGCTGCTGACCACCGGAAAGAAATGCCGGGTACTGGTCGGCGACCCGCGCCGGCAGGCCGACCTTGTCCAGATAGCGCCGCGCACGCTCGTCGGCCTCGGCCTTGCTGCAACCCAGCACCCGGCGCGGGGCCATGGTGATGTTTTCCAGCACGGTCATGTGGCTCCACAGGTTGAAGTGCTGGAACACCATCGCCAGACGCGTGCGCAGGCGTTGCAGTTCATTCGGATCGGCGACGTGCATGCCGTGGCGGTCGGTGGCCATGCGGATCGGCTGGCCGTCGAGGCTCATGGCGCCGTCGTTGGGTTGTTCGAGAAAGTTGATGCAGCGCAAAAAGGTGCTTTTGCCCGAGCCGCTGGCGCCGATCAGGCTGATCACGTCGCCGGTCTTGGCCTTGAGCGAAACGCCTTTGAGCACCTGATGGTCGCCATAGCTTTTGTGCAGGCCTTCAACGGTCAGTTTGTACATGGGACAGGCATCCTCAAGGCGAAAGTAGGTAGCCGCTGCGATAGGCTTCGGCGCCCGCGACGTGGGCGATCACCATGCCAGCAGTGGCCATGCGCCGCAGCGAGCGGGCGTACATGAGACCGGCGGCGGTGCAGTGAACAGGGGTGACCCGATTGTTGATCGGATCGATGATTTCAGCGATCTGCTGCCCCGCTTCCAGGTACTGGCCGGGCGTAGCGGTGTACACCAGCAAGCCGCCGACCGGCGTGGCGACGGGTTCGACCCCGGCCAGTGGCGTGGCGGGAAAGGGCAGCGCCGGCAGCGGTTTCGCCTCGCCGACGATGGCGCCGAAGTGAACCAGATAATCGATCAGCGCCTGACAGTCGCGACTGGCAACCGGATGGCTGACGTCCCCCTGGCCGCGCAATTCCACGGTCACGGAAAAACTGCCGAGCGGGATCTCGAACTGTTCGCCGAAACGCTCCTTCAATTGCCACCACAGCAGAGTGAAGCATTCATCGAACGACTGGCCGCCGGAGTCGGTCGCCAGCAGGCTGGCCTGGGACTCGATGTAGCGCGCCAGTGGCTCGACCTGTGACCACGCCTCGGGCGTGGTGTAGAGGTGGGCCACGGCTTCGAAGTCGCAGTGCAGGTCCAGCACCATGTCCGCATCGCAGGCCAGCCGTTGTAGGATCAGGCGCTGGGATTGCAGTTGGGTGCTGGCGGTCTGGCGTTCGAGGGCGGCGCGCAGGCTGGCGCGGATCAGGTCGAGGTTGCGCTGCGGGTCATCGCCCAGTTTCGCCTCGATGTCGTTGCCGATTTCCTCGCTGAGGTCAACGAACCAGCGGTTGAAGTTCTGCCCGCTCTCCAGTTCGTAGCGGCCCAGCGGTACATCCATCAGCACCTGTTCGAGGCCGACCGGGTTGGCGACCGGCACCAGGACGATTTCGCTGCACAGGCGTCCGGCGGCTTCCAGCTCCGCCAGGCGTTGCTTGAGGTGCCAGGCCACGAGCATGCCGGGCAGTTCGTCGGCGTGCAGCGAAGACTGAATGTAGATCTTGCCCCTGGCCTTCTCGGGGCCGAAGTGGAAGCTGTGAATCTGTCGTGCGGTCCCCGGCAGCGGGGCCAGCAAGTCATGGATCTGGTGGCGCATTACAAAGGTGTCCTAGTGGGTCGGCCCGAGGAAGGCCAGCCATCGGCGTTCGGCGAGGCGGAACAGGCCGACCAGCGCGAAGGTGACGGTCAGGTAGATCAGCGCGGCGATGCCGAACGACTGGAAGGTCAGGAAGGTCGCGGAGTTGGCGTCCCGTGCGACTTTCAGGATGTCCGGGATGGTCGCGGTGAAGGCCACGGTGGTCGAGTGCAGCATCAGGATCACTTCGTTGCTGTAATAAGGCAACGAACGACGCAGCGCCGACGGCATGATCACGTAGGCATACAGCTTCCAGCCGGTCAGGCCATAGGCCTTGGCCGCTTCGACTTCGCCGTGGTGCATGCTGCGGATCGCCCCGGCGAAAATCTCCGTGGTGTAGGCGCAGGTGTTGAGGGCGAAGGCCAGGATCGTGCAGTTCATCGCATCGCGAAAGAAACTGTCGAGCATCGGCTGGGCGCGCACGGCGGCCAGGCTGTAGATCCCGGTGTAGCAGATCAGCAACTGGATGTAGAGCGGCGTGCCACGAAACAGGTAGGTGTAGAACTGCACCGGCCAGCGGATGTAGAAGTGCGGCGAGACGCGGGCGATCGACAGCGGGATCGACACGATGAAACCGAAGAAGATCGACGCGCAGAGCAGCCACATCGTCATCGCCAGGCCGGTGATGTTGTTACCGTCGGTATAAAGGAAGGCTTTCCAGTATTCCTGCAGGAGTTCGATCATCGGACGGCCTCCCGGGCACCGGCGGCGTAGCGGCGTTCGAGCCGGCGCAGAATGAAGTTGGAGGCACTGGTGATGAGCAAGTAGATCAACGCGGCGAGTACCAGGAAGTAGAACAGTTGATAGGTGCTTTTGCCGGCGTCCTGCGCGGCCTTGACCAGATCGGCGAGGCCGATGATCGATACCAGCGCAGTGGCCTTGAGCATCACCATCCAGTTGTTGCCGATGCCGGGCAGGGCGAAGCGCATCATTTGCGGGAACACCACGAAGCGAAAGCGCTGGCCGCGCTTGAGGCCATAGGCGGTGGCGGCTTCAACCTGGCCACGGGGCACCGCGAGGATCGCGCCACGGAAGGTTTCGGTGAAATACGCGCCGTAGATGAAACCCAGGGTCAGCACCCCGGCACTGAACGGGTCGATCTCGATGTATTCCCATTCCATGTAATCGGTGAGCGACGTCAGCCAGGTTTGCAGGCTGTAGAAGATCAGCAGCATCAGCACCAGGTCCGGCACCCCGCGAATCAGCGTGGTGTAGAGCTGGGCGGGCAGGCGCAGCACTTTGACTTTCGACAGTTTGGCACTGGCGCCGAGCAGGCCGAGCAACACGGCCACCAGCAGCGACAACGCCGATAATTTGATGGTCATCCAGGTGCCTTCCAGCAGCAACGGACCGAAGCCCTTGAGGCTGAAGGCGGAAAGCCCCAGATTTTGCAGGAGGTTTTCGAACATGAATTGCGCAACCTGATCGGATGAAAAAGGCGCCCATCGAAGGATGGGCGCCAGGGCATTATTTGCCGCTGTACAGATTCAGATCGCCAAAGTGTTTCTTCTGGATGGTGGCGTAGGTGCCATCATCGTGTAACGCTTTGATACCTTTATCCAAAAGCGCTTTCAGCTCAGTGTTACCTTTCTTAATACCGACAGCGGTTTTGGCGGGCAGCAAATGGTTGTCGACAGGCTTGCTGACGTCATAGTCGGCGCCCTGCGGCGACTTCAAAAAGCCCAGTTCGGCTTGCAGCATGTCCTGGATACCGGCATCGAGACGGCCGGAGGTCAGATCGGAGTACACCTGATCCTGGTTCTGATAGGCCTGGGTTTTCACCCCGGCCTTGTCCAGCACGGCCTTGGCGTAGGCTTCCTGAATGGTGCCTTGCTCGTAACCGACGGTTTTACCCTTCAGGGACGCGACGTCATCGGTGATGCCGGAGCCTTTTTTCGACACGTAGGCGGTCGGGCCGGAGAACAGTTCGCTGGAGAAGTCGATGACTTTTTCGCGAGCTTCGGTCACCGTCATCGACGAGATGACACCGTCGAATTTATTGGCTTTCAGGCCCGGAATCATGCCGTCGAAGTCACTTTCGACCCACTTGCACTTGACCTTCAACTCGGCGCAGATCGCGTTGCCCAGATCGATGTCGAAGCCCACCAGGCTGCCATCGGCCGCTTTCGACTCGAACGGTGCGTAGGAAGGGTCAACGCCAAAACGCAGCTCTTTGTATTCCTTGGCCAGCGCGGAGCCGGCGGCCATGCACAACGCCAGTGCAGAAAGGGTCAGCAATGCTTTTTTCATTATTCAATCCCTAAGAACCAATATGAGCGCTTGTGGCGCAGAATTATTGTTACTGGAACGCTTACGACTTATAGAAAGTAGCAATTTCCGAACCAGAGTCCCGAACAAGTGTTTTAAAAGGTGTAGGAAGGGAGGGTGCAGCGGGGCGAATGCACGAAAACGGGCATGAAGAAATCCATGCCCTGGAATGGCGCGTGACGCTCAGGCCAACAGGTCTTGCAAGGTCGCCAGACTGTCCGCTTCGTCGACGGTCTTGTCCTGGCGCCAGCGCAGCATGCGCGGGAAGCGCACGGCGATACCGCTTTTGTGGCGGCGGGAGAGGGCGATGCCTTCGAAGCCGAGTTCGAACACCAGGCTCGGTTTCACGCTGCTGACCGGGCCGAATTTTTCCACCGTGGTTTTGCGCACGATACTGTCGACCTCGCGCATTTCCGCGTCCGTCAGCCCTGAATAGGCCTTGGCGAACGGCACCAGCGCCCGCTGGCTGGATTCGGGCGGGCCGTCCCACACGGCGAAGGTGTAATCGCTGTACAGGCTGGCGCGCCGGCCGTGTCCACGCTGGGCGTAGATCAACACCGCGTCGACGCTGAACGGGTCGACCTTCCATTTCCACCACACGCCCATGTCCTTGGTGCGGCCCACACCGTATAAGGCATCCCGGGCCTTGAGCATCATGCCCTCGACGCCAAGGCGCCGTGACGCCTCGCGCTGGCGCGCCAGATCGAACCAGTCTTCACCGGTCAGCACGGGCGAGGGCAGCAGCACCGGATTGTTGCAGCGGACGATGACCTGCTCCAGTTGCGTGCGACGCCTGGCCTGGGGCTGGTTGCGCCAGTCTTCGCCCTGCCATTCCAGCAAGTCGTAGGCGAGTACCACCACCGGCACTTCTTCGAGGATCTTCTTGTCCAGAGTCTTGCGGCCGATGCGCTGCTGGAGCAGGGCGAACGGTTGCACCGCCGGTGGCGCTGACGATTGCGGGTCGAAGGCATCTTCGGTGCTCGGCCGGGCAGTTTTCCAGACCACGATTTCGCCGTCGATCACCGTGCCGTCGGGCAAACCGTGGACCAGACTGTCGAGTTCGGGAAAGCGTTCGGTCACTAGTTCTTCGCCCCGCGACCAGACCCACAGCCGTCCGTCGCGTTTGACCACTTGCGCGCGGATGCCATCCCACTTCCATTCCACCTGCCAGTGGCTGGCCGGTCCCAGCAAGGCTTCGAACTGCTCCACCGGCTGCGACAGTGCATGGGCGAGAAAGAACGGATAGGGCTGGCCACCGCGTTGGGCGTGTTCGTCGCTGGATTCGGGGGCGATCAGTTTCAGATAGCTGGCGGCGTCCGGGCGGTTCGACAGGTCGGTGTAACCCACCAGCCGCTGCGCCACGCGTTTGCTGTCGAGACCGGCCATGGACGCCAGGGCACGGGTCACCAGCAGCTTCGAGACGCCGACGCGGAAACTGCCGGTGATCAGTTTGATGCACAGCATCAGGCTCGGCCGGTCCAGTTGCGCCCAAAGCAGGGGTAACTGGCGGGAGAGGTAGTCCGGGGTTTCACCGCGCAGCGGTAGCAGTTTGTCTTCGATCCACTGCGCCAGGCCGGCTTCGGAAGTGTGTGGATTTTCCGGCAGCACCAGCGAGATGGTTTCCGCCAGGTCGCCCACCGCCTGATAACTTTCCTCGAATAGCCAGGGCGTCAACCCGGACACCTCCACGGCCAACTCCCGCAGGATTCGCACCGGCACCAATTGTCGTGGCCGCCCGCCCGACAGAAAGTACACCGCCCACGCGGCATCCTGCGGCGCAGCCTGGGCGAAATAGGCCTGCATGGCTGCGAGTTTGGCGTTGCTGGACGTGGTGGCGTCGAGTTCGGCGTACAACCCGGCGAAATCCTTCATGGTTGCACCTCGGCAATGGCCGGTTCGGCGGTGGTGTTGTCCTCTTCGTCGTCACCGTATTCGGTGTTGAAACCCTGGGCGTCGAGTCCGCGTTCGCGCAGATGCCGCACCAGTACGCCGATCGAGCCGTGGGTGACCATCACCCGTTCCGCGCCGGTCTGTTCGATGGCCCACAGCAGGCCGGGCCAGTCGGCGTGATCCGAGAGCACGAAGCCGCGATCCACGCCACGCCGCCGTCGCGTGCCACGCAAGCGCATCCAGCCACTGGCGAAGCTGTCGCTGTAGTCGCCGAAACGGCGCATCCAGCTGCTGCCACCGGCCGAGGGCGGGGCGATGATCAGCGCCTGGCGCAGCAGCGGGTCGTTCTTCTTCACGTCGCCGGCGTAGAGCGTCGGCGGCAGGTACACCCCGGCGTCGCGGTACACCCGGTTCAACGGCTCGACCGCACCGTGGCTGAGGATCGGGCCGAGGGTTTCGTCGATGCCGTGGAGAATCCGCTGGGCCTTGCCGAAGGAATAGCAGAACAGCACGCTGGCCTTGCCGAGCGCGATGTTCGCCTGCCACCACTGGTTGATCTCGGTGAACACCTGCGCCTGCGGCTGCCAGCGGTAGATCGGCAGGCCGAAGGTCGATTCGGTGATGAAGGTGTGGCAACGCACCGGTTCGAAAGGCGCGCAGGTGCCGTCGGGCTCGATTTTGTAGTCGCCGGAGGCGACCCAGACTTCGCCGCCGTATTCCAGGCGAATCTGGGCCGAGCCGAGCACATGCCCGGCCGGGTGGAAACTCAGGGTGACGCCGTGGTGAGTCAGGCGCTGGCCGTAGGGCAGGGTCTGCAGATTGATGTCCTGGCCCAGACGCGCGCGCAGAATCCCTTCGCTGGCGCTGCTGGCCAGGTAATGCCCGTTGCCGGTGCGGGCGTGATCGCCGTGGGCATGGGTGATGACCGAGCGCTCGACCGGTCGCCAGGGATCGATATAGAAATCCCCGGCGGGGCAGTACAAGCCTTCGGGGCGCGCGATAACAAGGTCCATGTCGTGACCCGGATGGAGGACTTGTTAGCTATGAGGCTGGCGCGGGTTGAGAAGTTCTATCGATTTTTTGGCGATCCCCTCTCCCGGAGAGAGAGGGGGCCGACCGCGGTGTCTGGCGTCATGCGTCGACCTGAAAAAAACCAGTCGATTATGGATTTTCAGGCCGACGGAGGGGGCTTTACTTGCCCGGTGTCAGGGTCAGACGGGTCTTGCCGTACACCCGGTCAAAGTT
The DNA here is from genome assembly GCF_025447575.1 of Pseudomonas sp. B2M1-30. Taxonomy (NCBI): domain Bacteria; kingdom Pseudomonadati; phylum Pseudomonadota; class Gammaproteobacteria; order Pseudomonadales; family Pseudomonadaceae; genus Pseudomonas; species Pseudomonas sp. B2M1-30. The sequence goes on from NZ_JAOEJT010000006.1 coordinate 291,238, forward strand.
CTGCGGCTGCATCGGCAGGCCGGTGTATTGCCCCTTGAGCCAGGCATCGATCCCGTTGAGGTAGTTCGGGCTGGCCGGGTTGCCGGATTGCCCCGCACCGTTCTGCGCCATCAGCGGCTCGCTCTGGCCGAAGTCGACGATGAAGCGCATCGACGGCGCCCGCGTGGTGTTGAAGTCCTGGCCCCAGGCAAACGCAGCGGCGTTGAGCGTGGTGTGGTCGCCGCCGGCCGCGAGCGGGCCGCGCACGGTCTGGCCGCTGGCGTTTTTCCACTCATAGCGATGCAGCTTGCCCCACTGCCAGGCCCGGTGATCGCCGCCCAACTGACTGTCGCCGGCGCTGATCGCGGCGGCCAGGCTGCGGGCGAGGATCGCCGGTTTGTCTTCTTTCTGCGGGGTGCGGACGTCGTCCCAGAACGGACTGTCCTCGCGGCCGAGCAAGTGATCGGCTTGCGCCGCGTAGGACAAGTCACCGTTGGCGATAAAGGCTTTCCACGCCGGACTGCTCTGCGGGCCGAGTTCGTCGAGGAAGATCTGCTTCATGCTTTCTTGCAGGAACAATTCGTAGATCGCCGCATCGGCGGAGGTCGGGCTGAGCTTGCCGTCGAACGCCATCAAACGGGTGTACGCCTCGCGCGCCTTGCTGCGTTCGGCGTCCGGAAGGGCTTCGATGGCTTGTTTCAACGGCTGCGCCATGCCCGGCGCTTCGAACATCTTTTTCAGCTTGGCGGCGAAGGTGGTGGTCTGGTCGTACTGCATGGCGATCACGCTGCGGCTGTCATGCTTGCCGGCGCCGGCCAGTTCGGCCAGGCGTTCGCCACGCTCCGGCGCCGCCCAGGAGTTGGACAGTTGCATGCCATAGCCGTGGGGAATGACCCGCTGGTTGGCGGTGCCGAGCCAGCCCTGGGCCGGATCCTGATCGTAGGGGTGGAGCATCGGGTCAGCGTAGCCGTCCCAGTCGTAGCGACCCTCCCAGCCCGGCGACGGCAGCAGGCCCTCGCCTTCACGGCGGTTGGGGAAGCGCCCGGTGACTTGCCAGCCGATGTTGCTGGCGTCGGCAAACACCAGGTTCAACGCGATGGCGCGGATTTCCCGACTGGCGTCCGACGCGCGCTCAACGTTCTGCGCGCGGCTCAGGTCGAAGAACGCGTCGAGGGATTTGTCGTCGGTGAAACTCGGGGTCTGCAAGGCCAGACCGAAACCGGCGCCCTGAGCCGCAGCCTGGGCGCTGTTGAGCAGCGCACCGTGACGGGTTTCGTACACCGCTTCGCGAATCGGCCGCTGGCCTTTGACGAAATAGGTTTCGTTGCGCACACCCAGCGGTTGCCATTTGCCGTTGACCTCGTAGGTCAGGCTGCTGCCCTGGCGGCGGATTTTTTCCAGGAACAGGTCCTGGTTGTCGCCGAGCACACTGGTCAGGCTCCACGCCACTTTGCCGTTGAAACCGCCCAGCACCATCGGCAGACCGGCCACGGTCACGCCGGCGGCCTGATATTTCGGCGCACGGATCTGCACGAAACTCCACAGCGACGGCGCGGCCAGCGGGCCATGGCTGTCGCTGGCCAGCAGGCTCTTGCCACTGCGGCTGCGCTGCGGGGCGATCGCCCAGTTGTTCGACGACGGGGTGCCGAGCAGGTTCAGCGCCGCCAGTTGTTCGCTGGCATTGTTCAGTTCGCTCAGGCCGGGGATCTGTCCGTTGAGCTTGATGCCTTGCAGCTTGTCGGCTTCGGCCAGCGGCAGGTTTTCGTCAGGCGCCGACGGCGTCAGCCAGGCGAGTTTGTCGGTGGTGACGGTCTGCGCCAGTACCAGCGAAGCGATTTCTTCCGGCAGGTTGGCCGACTGGCTGAAGTTCAGCAGGCAGAAAATCAGCGCCGAATCTTCCGGCTTCCAGTATTCAGGCTTGTAACCGCTGCTGGCGAGATCCCCCGGCAGCTTGTCGGCGTAGCGGAACAGGTAGGCGTTGACGCCCCGCGCATAGACCTCGAAGAAACGCTTGAGGCGTGGCGACGACGCCTTGTACAGCTCGTCGGCGCTTTTCTTCAGATTGACCGCGCGCATGTAGCGGTCGGCATCGAGCATCGACGCGCCGGACATTTCCGCCAGCCGCCCCTGGGCCAGCAGGCGCAGGGTGACCATCTGATTGATGCGGTCGCTGGCGTGGACGTAACCGAGGGCGAACAGCGCATCGTGGAAGCTGTTGCTCTCGATTAGCGGCATGCCCATGGCATTGCGGCGTACCGAAACGTTCTGCGCCAGGCCCTTGAGCGGCTGTACACCGGAGGTGGGCGGCAGAGAATCCTGAGCGTTCCAGGTCTGGCAACCGGCCAGACTCAGGACACCGGCCACTGCTGCGGCAACGCCGAACCGGGGAAGAAAATGTGTGAGGGCTGGCGAGGCCATGGCAAAGCTCCTGCGGGGGTGTAGAGGCTGGGGGCGCAATAAAGGCGCTACGTTAGTGAGCGGGCGTTGGCCGCGCAAGCGGGGCGCGCGGTTATTTCTGGATATGTCGATGAATGTGCACGGAATGCTCGATGAGCATGTGCTGACGGGTTGCACGGGTGAAGGCGGGGATGTTGAAGTGCGCAAGCCTTCAACCACTCAAGAGAACAATTGCCATGGAGCTTCAGGCCAACGCCGCGCTGATCATCATCGACCAGCAGAAAGGCATCCTTCATCCCCGACTGGGGCGGCGGAACAATCCGCAGGCCGAGCTGCGCATCCTTGATCTGCTGGGGGCCTGGCGGCGCAGCGGGCGGCCGGTGATTCAGGTGCAGCATTTGTCGCGCTCGCCGGAATCGGTGTTTTGGCCGGAGCAATCCGGGGTGGAGTTTCAGGAGCGGTTTTTCCCGCTGGACGGCGAGTGGCTGATCCAGAAGCAGGTGCCGGATGCGTTTTGCGCCACGGGACTGGAGGCGAAGCTGCGCGAGGCGGATATCGCTCAGTTGGTCATCGTCGGCGTGGCGACCCACAATTCGGTGGAGTCCACGGCGCGTACGGCAGGGAATCTGGGGTTCGAGGCCTGGGTGGCGGAAGATGCGTGTTTTACCTTCGACAAGGCTGACTATTTCGGCACTGCGCATTCAGCAGAAGAGGTACACGCCATGTCGCTGGGGAACCTGCACGGGGAATATGCGACGGTGACGGGGAGTCGCGAGATTCTGGCGGCGGTCTGACACGTCGAGGCTGCATGGGCTGAAGCCTTCGCGGGCAAGCCTGCTCCCACAACGGCAACTTGATCCAATGTGGGAGCGGGCTTGCCCGCGAAGGTGATCCGACTGGCGTGGAGCTTTCTACGCCTGGCGCATCAAGCGCCGTGGCACTTCTTGAATTTCTTGCCGTTGCCGCATGGGCACGGGTCGTTGCGGCCGACGTCTTTCAAGGCGTTGCGCACCGGTTCCTGGTGGGCATGGCCGCAGTTCGGGCCGTGGACATGGCCATGGTCGTGATCATGGTGGTGATGGTCATGATCGTGGTTGCAGTCAGGGCCATGGACATGAGGTTGCTGGGTCATCGGGGTCACTCCGGAATTAAATCGGCGGGGATTATCACGCCATTGCGCGCCAGATGCACGTAGTGAGCGATGAATAAACCGGTTTCCATCTCGCCTTCCAGCCGATAGGGAATGCTCTGCTCGGGTTTTTTCAGCAGCTTGACCACCTCTTTGACTTTCGGCCACAGGTTGGTGCGGATCGGCACGTTGTAGAAAGCGCTGCGTCTGGCCCCGACGGTGATCCAGTGTTCGTGCTCGCCCTCGGCCAGTAGCATGCCGCCCAGATGCACGCGGTAATCCAGGCCGCGCACGGTCAGCTCGCTGTCGTTGGGGTTGTCGATGCGAAAGTGCAGGATGAACTTCTGTTCGAGCAATTTGGCCCGCACGACTTCGACTTTCACCAGATGCACGGCGGGATCGGGCAAGTCATCGCTGAACCAGGAGGCGCAGCCGCCGAGGCTCAGGACCAGCATCAGAATCAAGGATTGGAATATGCGCCTGCGACCGACCATGGTTTTGCTCCCTTTGACGCCAGTCTAGTCGCTAAACGGTCACAACCTTCGGCCCCCTCCTAGGCGCCGAAATATCCCGCACAGCATTTCTTGAACTTCTGGCCGCTGGCGCATGGGCAGGCGTCGTTGCGGCCCAGCTTCATCTGCAAGGTCGGGTCGATGAAGTACCAGCGGCCGCTGTTCTGCACGAACGACGAGCGCTCGCGGTGGCTGTGTTCGCCCTGGCTGTCATGCCAGCGCGCGGTGAAGGTGACGAAGGCGTGTTCTGGCTGGCCGCCGAGGACTTCCGAGCTTTCGACATCAAGGCCCAGCCAGGTGCTCTGCGCGCTCCAGGCGCCGATCGACTGGCGATCCAGGCCCGCTTGCTGGGCGGGCAGGGTGGTTGCCACCAGATAATCGATCAGGCCCAGCACATAAGCGCTGTAGCGCGAACGCATCAACGCTTCGGCGCAGGGGGACGGGTGGCCGGCGTGATAGTGGCCGCAGCAGGCCTCCAGCAGATTGCCGCTGCCGCACGGGCAAATGGCTGTACTCATTGCATTACCACCAGTATTTCCCGAAATTTTCCGGATTGGCCCAGAACCGCGAGTTGAGCCAGTCGGGGACTTGTTTGTATTCAAGCAGATCGTAGGTGAACAGGGTCAGCACCTGCTCGTCCCGCTGAAAGCGCTCGCTGGCTTGCAGGGCCAGGGAGTAGAAATCCGTCTCCTGCCAGCCGCTGGCCGACAGATCCGTCAACACCGCGATGCGGCTGGCGTTGAGGTTGCGGATCCCGCCGAGCAGATTCAGGCCGTCGCGCTTGGGCAAATGCTCCAGGCAATCGACCACCAGCGCCAGGTCGAAACGTCGTGCCGCCAGCTCGGCGGGCAGGGCGCCAGGCGCCGCGTGGGCCACGCAGGTGTCCGGGTGCGCCTGCCTGAAAGCGGCCAGCGCCGGGAACTCGCTGGCGCCGATCAGCAGCAGGCGCGCCGGGGCGTAGCGATCGAGCAACGCGGCCAGGGCCTGTTGCGGCGTGCGTGAAGATAGGGCGACGTTCATCGAAACTCCTCAAATCAGATCGCCAAGACTAGCCTGCCCAATCGTTCGAGCCTAGAGCGGGTTTGCGGCAAAAGCGCCGAAGTCCTGTGAACACGGTCGCAAACACCGCTGGCCTATTGCTGGCGGAGATTAAAACTCCGGTCTTTACTCCCTGAATCGGTTCTAAGCCGATCCCTCAGGAGAAAACTAGATGAGCATAGTTCGGACAGCATTACCCTTGGTTCTGCTAACCAGTGTGTTGACTGGTTGCGCAGGTTTGCAGAAAACCGACTGGCCGACCTGTGCGGCAGTCGGCGGCGTTGTCGGTGCGGGTCTCGGGGCGACCGAGAGTTCGTCGTGGGCCGGCTACGGCGCGTTGTTGGTCGGTGGTACGGCGGCAGCCTATTGCTGGGTTCACGGTGATGGCGACGAGGACGGCGACGGTGTGCCGGACAGTCGCGACAAGTGCCCGCACACGCCTAAAGGCGTTCAGGTCGATGCCGACGGCTGCCCTCCACCAGCCCCTGCGCCAGTGGTAGAAGAAGCTGTAGTGGTCAAGGAAGAAACCATCGTCATCCGCGATGTTCACTTCCAGTTCGACAAGGCGGCGCTGACTGCTTCCGACAAACAGGTGCTCGACAAGGTCGCCACGCGCCTGAAACAAGAGTCTTCCACCGCGCAACTGACCGTGACCGGCCACACCGACAGCGTGGGCAGCGATGCCTACAACAAGAAACTGTCGGATCGTCGCGCACATTCGGTGGTGGAATACCTGATCCAGCAAGGTGTGCCTCGTTCCAGCTTCGTTTCGGTGACCGGTGCCGGGGAAAGCCAGCCAGTGGCGGATAACAAAACCGCCGATGGCCGCGCGCAGAACCGTCGCACGGAAATCAAAATCGTCCGCTAGTCCCCTCGCATCCGCGGCTTGTGCAGTCGCGGATGCGGGTCTTTACTCCTGTGTAACCGGTATGGCCCGGTGACACAGGAGCTTTCACGATGAGTGTTTTCACAAGGTCCGTCTTGCCGGTGTTGCTGCTTGGCAGCGTGCTCACCGGTTGCGCCACCCACAGCGATGGCACTGCCCCCCTCAATCAACGTACGTGGCCGATCTGCAGCCTGATTGGCGGACTGGTCGGCGGCGGTCTTGGCGCCATTGAAAGTGGCGGCTGGGCCGGAGGCGGCGCGGCGCTGGGGATCCTCACCGGCGGACTGATCTGCTACGCCCAGGATGGCGATGAAGACGGCGATGGCGTGTTCGACCGCCGCGACCGTTGCCCTGACACCCCGGCCAATACCCCGGTCGACCACCGTGGCTGCCCGTTGCCACAATATCCGGTCACGGAAAAAGCCGCCGAACCGGCCCCGCAAACCGAAGTCATCACCCTGAACGACGCCGGCAACGTGCTGTTCGATTTCGACAAATCCAACCTGACCCCGGCGGCGAAGAGCCAGCTCGACGGGCTGATGGACAAGCTGCGCAACGCCGATGTGGTCAGCATCAAAGTCATCGGCCACACCGACAGCAAGGGTTCTGATTCCTACAACCAGGCACTTTCAGAGCGTCGCGCCAGCAGCGTCGCGGAGTATCTGCTGAGCCAGGGGCTGGCGCCGGACAAACTCACCAGCGAAGGACGTGGCGAGCGCGAACCGGTTGCCGACAACAACACCGACGAGGGGCGTGCACAGAACCGTCGTGTGGAGTTGCACATCAACCGCTAGGAAGTGTCTGTAGTCCGCAGGCTAGAGCTGCCGGGTGACGATGGGCGTCGCGCCGGCAGCCATCCGGCGGTCGGGTGCAAATATTTCATTTGCCCCTCTGGCTTATCTCGTACGGAAGCCGTTACTGTGCGCCCAAAGAATAATTCGCAACACGGGGGCACGTATGAAGGTTTTCTGGGGGCTGGGGCGGTTGCTGACCCTGCTGTTCTGCTGTGTGGTGCTGGCCAATCAACTGGTGCCGTTCGTCCATCCGCTGCATCTGCTGGTCAATCTGGCCGGCGTGCTGTTGCTGACCATCCATGTACTCGAAGTGCTGCTGTGCAATCGCAGCCTCAAGGGCCGTCCGCACCCGTGGCGTGACCGTGGCCGAATCCTGCTGTTCGGCGTTTTCCACCTGCAAACCATCCCGGCCCCGGCCGCTCCGGAGGCTTCCCATGCGTAAACTCTGCCTGCTCGCTGCATTCATCAGTCCTTTGGCCTGCGCCCAGGTGGTCAGCGTCGAAACCAACTCGCTGATGCGTCTGCCCAACACCGCCAGCACCTTGCAGCTGGAAAAACTGGTGGTCGCCGATTACGGCACCTTGCTGGTGCCCTCGAACGTCACCGAACTGAGTGTCGGCGAGCTGCAACTGGGGCGTGAGGCGCGCATCGCCATCGTGCCGAGCGAACAGCCTCTGGACCTCAAAGTCAGCCGCGCGCAACTCGCCGAAGGCAGCCAGATCACCGCGCGCGGTGCACCGGGCACTTACGAAAAGGCGGCGCGTGCCGGACGTAATCTGAATCTGCAGTTCAAGGCGCTGAATGCACCGAAATTGCTGGTCGATGCCCGTGGCGGCACTGGCGCGCCAGGGTTTGTCGGCCTCGACGGGGCCAATGGCGAGGCGCCGGGCTGCACCTGGGGCCAGGCCGGGCGCGGGTTTGATGGCAGCGACGGCAGCAACGGTCAGCCCGGTGCGCCGGGCGCGTTGGTACGTCTGGAAGTGCCGCGTGAGTTTCCGGCCGAGCTGATCAAGGTCGAAGTGGCCGGCGGTGCCGGTGGCGCGGCAGGGCCTGGCGGTAAACCGGGGGCGGGAGGCAAGGCCAAGGGCTGCCTGGTGTATCAGGCCGATGGCGGCAAGAATGGCAAGGCGGGGGCCGATGGCCAGCCTGGGCCTGCGGGGGCCGCAGGGTCCGTTACGGTGCAGCGTCTTTAAAAGCTGCCTGGATCAAAAGCCCCTCATCAGGGTGAGGGGCTTTTGACTATCAGAAGCCTGGCCGAGCCGCCGCAATCGCCACCAGCACCACGCCGACCAGCAAGTTGAACCCCACGACCTTGCGGATCCGCCCCAGCACCGCCGCACCTGCCGGCCAGTCCTTCGCCTCCACCGCCGTGCGCAGTTCAGGCAGCATCAGCGCCTGAATCCGGATGAACAGCGCCGTCATCACCACGTACAACCCCATCATCACCTGCACATACCTGGGCGCGGTCTCGAAACCGATGTGTTGCAGATGCAACATGCCAATCCCCGTCACCGGCAGCAGAATCACCGCGCCCCAGACCCAGCGGAAAAAACCTTGAAACACTTCCACCCACAATGTCAGCCGTCCGGGGCCGTCGAGTGCCTTCACAGCCGCCGGGCGCAGCACCATCCAGGCGAAAAACATGCCGCCGACCCAGACCAGGGCGGCCAGCACATGCAGGGGATAAACAAGGCTAAAAGGTGTCATTCGGGTACTCCGTTCTGCGCGGGACTGATTAGCGGGGTATGATAGCCGCCGATCCGAACCACTGAAAATTTATCCAGCGTTTTTTGCGCCCGACAATCCATGATCAGCACCGAACTCAAAACCACGATCCAGGGCGCCTACTCGCGTTTTCTGGAGGCCAAGAGCCTCAAGCCGCGTTACGGCCAGCGCCTGATGATCGCCGAAGTCGCGAAAGTCCTCGGGGATATCGACACCGACGACGAAGGCCGGCGCAGTGGCGACCCGGCGATTGTCGCGGTGGAAGCCGGCACCGGTACGGGCAAGACCGTGGCCTACAGCATGGCGGCGATTCCGACCGCGAAGGCGGCGGGCAAACGGCTGGTGATTGCTACCGCGACCGTGGCCCTGCAAGAGCAGATCGTCCACAAGGATCTGCCCGACCTGATGCGCAACAGCGGGCTGAGTTTCAGCTTCGCCCTGGCCAAGGGCCGTGGCCGCTACATGTGCCTGTCCAAGCTCGACATGCTGTTGCAGGAAGGCCACGCGCAAACCGCCACCGCCCAGCTGTTCGAAGAAGAAGGCTTCAAGATCGAGGTCGATGAGGCCAGTCAGAAGCTGTTCACCAGCATGATCGAGAAGCTCGCCGGCAATAAATGGGACGGCGACCGCGACAGTTGGCCCACCGCCCTGGAAGACGCCGACTGGGCGCGTCTGACCACCGATCACAGCCAGTGCACCAACCGGCATTGCCCGAACTTTGGCCAGTGCGCCTTCTACAAGGCCCGCGAGGGCATGGGCAAGGTTGATGTGATCGTCACCAACCACGACATGGTTTTGGCCGACCTGGCCCTCGGCGGCGGCGCGGTGCTGCCCGATCCGCGCGACACCATCTACGTGTTCGACGAAGGTCACCACCTGCCGGACAAAGCCATCGGCCATTTCGCCCATTACACGCGCCTGCGCTCCACCGCCGACTGGCTGGAAACCACCGCCAAGAACCTCACCAAGCTGCTGGCCCAGCACCCGCTGCCGGGGGATCTGGGCAAGCTGATCGAGCAGGTGCCGGAGCTGGCGCGGGAGATCAAGACCCAGCAGCAGTTCATGTTCAGTGCCTGCGAACAGGTCGCCGATTTCAAGCCCGGCGAAGACGTCGAAGGTCGCGAGCGTCCGCGTCACCGTTTCGTCGGCGGGGTGATTCCCGAGCACATGCGCGAGATGGGCGTCGAGCTGAAAAAAGGCTTCGCCCGTCTCACCGACCTGTTCACCCGCCTGACCGACCTGCTCAAGGAAGGCATGGACGGCGAGGTCAACATCGGCATCGCCAGCAATCAGGCCGAGGAGTGGTATCCGCTGTTCGGCAGCCTGCTGTCGCGTTCGTCCGGCAACTGGGAGCTGTGGACCGCGTTCACCGTTGAAGACCCGGAGGACAACCCGCCGATGGCCCGCTGGCTGACCCTGGCCGAAAGCGGTTCGCTGTTCGACATCGAGGTCAACGCCAGTCCGATTCTGGCGGCGGAAACCCTGCGGCGTAGTCTGTGGAACGTGGCCTACGGCTGTCTGGTGACTTCGGCGACCCTGACCGCGCTCGGTACGTTCGACCGTTTCCGTATGCGCGCCGGGCTGCCGAAAAAAGCCGTGACCGCCGTGGTGCCAAGCCCGTTCCATCATGCCGATGCCGGCGTGTTGCGGGTCCCGGATCTGAAAGCCGACCCACGGGACGCCGCCGCTCATACCGCCGCGATCATCCGCGACCTGCCGGAACTGGTCGAAGGCTCTCGTGGCTCGCTGGTGCTGTTCTCATCGCGCAAACAGATGCAGGACGTGTTCGACGGCCTCGACCGCGACTGGCGCAAGCAGGTGTTCATTCAAGGCAACCTGTCGAAACAGGAAACCCTGAACAAACACAAGGCGCGGGTCGATGGCGGCGATTCCAGCGTGCTGTTCGGCCTCGCCAGTTTTGCCGAAGGGGTGGACTTGCCGGGGGCTTACTGCGAACACGTCGTGATTGCCAAGATTCCGTTCTCGGTGCCCGACGATCCGGTCGAGGCCGCGCTGTCGGAGTGGATCGAGGCCCGGGGCGGCAATCCGTTCATGGAAATCTCGGTGCCCGACGCTTCGCTGAAACTGGTCCAGGCCTGTGGCCGTCTGCTGCGAACCGAAGAGGATCGCGGCACCATCACCTTGCTTGACCGGCGTCTGGTCACCCAACGCTACGGCAAGGCGATCCTCAATGCGTTGCCGCCTTTCCGCCGTGAAATATCCTGAGACATCGGTGGGCAGTTTTGCCCGCCGCGTTGTCTATCTCTCTGCCATCGCTTTTTCACCGGCCATTGTTGGTCGCTAGGGAGAACTCCGTTCTTATGATTCGCCGTTCGTTGCCTGCCGTTTTTGCCTTGATCTTCGCCGCCCCGTTGCTGGCGGCGCCTGCCGGTCAGCAGACGCTGTTCAACTTTGTCCGCCCCGCCGACGTGGTGAAGGTCGCGACCGAGAACGCCGACCTGCCGCAAGCCAACGCCGAGCAAACCCCCGAAGGCGAAGTGCTGCGCCGGGTGACCTTCAACCCGGTGGAACGCCCGACCCTGCGCCTGACCCCGCAGACTGGCGCCTGGGACTGGTCGCAATCGGGAATGATGAGCCTGCGCATCCAGAGTGCGATGAACTGGGCGGTCACGCTTTATGTACAAATCCAGAGCAACGACGGCAAGACCCTGGTCAGCCGCGTCGACCTGCCGGCCGGCCCGGCGCAGACCTTGCTGGTGCCACTGGTCGCGACTGCGCCCCTGAGTCAGGGCATGAAGGCCGGGCCACCGATGCCGATGACCGTCGACGGCCAGCGTATTTTGCTGGCCAGCAGCAGCGGTGAACTGGATCGCAGCCAGGTGGTTTCCGTGAGCCTGTCGATGGATCAGCCGAAGGCCGCGCAAAGCCTGCTGCTGGAGCGCTTTGGCGTGCAGGATGGCGACGAGGTGGTCAAGGCTGTCTACGGCAATCTGGTGGATGCCTACGGCCAGTCGACCCGCGCCAGGTGGCCAGAGAAAGTCGCCAACGACGAACAGCTGACATCCGCCGCCGCCAAGGAACAGCAACAACTGAAAACCTGGCTGGCCGAGCGTGAAAAGTCCTCGCTGGACAAGTTTGGCGGCTGGAGCAAAGGCCCGGCGTTCAAGGCCAGCGGCTTCTTCCGCACGGAAAAGCGCGACGGTCGCTGGTATCTGGTCACGCCGCTGGGGCATCCGTTCTACTCCCTTGGCGTGAACACCGTCAGCCCGGAGGTCAACCAGACCTACGTGTCCGGCCGCGAATGGATGTTCGAATCCCTGCCCAAGCCGCAGGAACCGCTGGCCAGCCATTTCGGCGAAGGCGACAACCGTGGCGGCAATGGCGCCGATCTGGGTCGTGGCTACAGCGCCGGGCGCTGGTACGATTTCTACGGTGCCAACCTGCAACGCCTCTACGGCGAGCCTTGCAAACCGGACAGCGACAACAAGGCCGGCGTAGCCGAAGCGGCCAAGGCTGGCGCAGCGGAAGAAACCGCTGCCAACGCCGCAGAACCACTCGCGAAACCTGAGCAAGCCAAGGCGGGTGTCGCCGAAGCTGCGAAGACCGAATCGACCGAGCCGCCGCCGGCGGCAACACCATGCAAGGCCACGGTCGACGCGCAGCGCTGGGCCAGCCACACCCTCGATCGCCTGCAAGCCTGGGGTTTCAACACCGTCGGCAACTGGAGCGCACCGGCACTCGGCGACGCCGAGCGGGTGCCGTACACCTTGCCGCTGTCGATCGTCGGCGATTACACCAGCATCAGCACCGGTAATGACTGGTGGGGCGGCATGCCCGATCCGTTCGATCCGCGTTTCGCCATGGCTACCGAGCGCGCGGTGGCCATCGCCGCCCGCGATCACCGCGACGATCCATGGCTGATCGGTTATTTCGCCGACAATGAACTGGCCTGGGCCGGCCCCGGCGACGATCCGAAATCCCGCTACGCGCTGGCCTACGGCACTTTGAAAATGACCACCGATGTGCCGGCCAAACGTGCGTTCCTCAAGCAACTGCGCGACAAGTACCGCAACCAGGCCGGTCTGTCGAAAGCCTGGGGCATTGATCTGCAAGCGTGGGAATTGATGGAAGACCCGGGCTTCGAGCCACCGCTGCCGAACCCGGAACATCCGGAAATCGAGGCCGACTTCAAGTATTTCCAGAAGGTCTTTGCCGACACTTACTTCAAGACCATTTCCGATTCGCTCAAATGGCACGCGCCGAACCAGTTGCTGCTCGGCGGTCGGTTCGCCATCAGCACCCCGGAGGCCGTGAACTCCTGCGCGCAGTATTGCGACGTGCTGAGCTTCAATATGTACACCCTCAAGCCGCAGGACGGTTATGACTTCGCCGCGCTGCGGGCGCTGGACAAACCGGTGCTGATCACCGAGTTCAACTTCGGTTCGGCGGATCGTGGCCCGTTCTGGGGCGGCGTGACGCAACTGGCGAAAGAAGAAGATCGCGGCCCGGCCTACACCAACTTCCTCAAGCAGGCACTGAGCGAGCCGTCGATCGTCGGCGTGCATTGGTTCCAGTATCTGGATCAACCGGTGACCGGGCGCCTGCTCGATGGCGAGAACGGCCACTTCGGCCTGGTCGGGGTGACTGACCTGCCGTTCCAGGGCTTTGTCGAAACGGTGCGCAAGAGCAACCTGGCGACCCTCGATCAGTTGGGCAAGGAAACGGAGAAAGTAGCGACCGAGGCGGGGCATGAAGCGGAAGGCGGCCGCAAGAGCGAGGCCGGCAAGGGGCCTGGCGCCGGGCATGCCGGGGGGCACTCCGGGAACGGTCACTGATCTCGTCTCTGAGGGGGCGGGCTTGCTCGCGAAGGCGCCATTCGCGCCATCGCGGCAATCCGCCGTGACACAACCGCCCGGCCCGCAACAGTTCCCAAAACCCTCAAGGGCTGGAACAATGCGCGCCACTTTAAAGGCGTTTTCGCGGGGAGTTGCGGGTGCAGATTCAGGGACATTACGAGCTTCAGTTCGAACCGGTGCGTGAAGCCTTCGCCGCGCTGTTCGACGATCCCCAGGAACGCGGCGCAGCCCTGTGCATCCGGGTCGGCGGGGAAACCGTCCTCGACCTCTGGTCCGGCACCGCCGACAAGGACGACGCCGAGGCCTGGCACAGCGACACCATCGCCAACCTGTTCTCCTGCACCAAAACCTTCACGGCGGTCACCGCGCTGCAACTGGTGGCCGAAGGCAAGCTGCAACTCGATGCGCCGGTCGCCCGCTACTGGCCGGAGTTCGCCGCCGCCGGCAAGGAGTCCGTCACCCTGCGCCAATTGCTCTGCCATCAGGCCGGTCTGCCGGCCCTGCGCGAGCTGCTGGCCCCCGAAGCCCTGTATGACTGGCAAACCATGGTCGACGCTCTCGCCGCCGAAGCCCCGTGGTGGACGCCGGGCACCGGTCACGGGTATGCCGCCATCACTTACGGCTGGCTGATCGGTGAATTGCTGCGGCGGGCCGACGGGCGCGGGCCGGGCGAATCGATTGTGGCGCGGGTCGCCAGGCCGCTGGGCCTGGACTTCCATGTCGGCCTCGCCGACGAAGAGTTCTACCGCGTGGCGCACATCGCTCGAGGCAAGGGCAACACCGGTGACGCCGCCGCTCAGCGCCTGTTGCAAGTGACCATGCGCGAGCCGACGGCGATGACCACCCGGGCCTTCACCAATCCGCCGTCGGTGCTGACCAGCACCAACAAGCCCGAGTGGCGGCGCATGCAGCAACCGGCGGCCAACGGCCACGGCAATGCCCGCAGCCTGGCCGGGTTCTACGCCGGTCTGCTCGACGGCAGCCTGCTCGAAAGCGAAATGCTCGACGAACTGACCCGCGAACACAGCCTCGGCGAGGACAAGACCTTGCTGACCCGCACCCGTTTCGGCCTCGGCTGCATGCTCGACCAGCCTGACGTGCCGAATGCCACCTACGGCCTTGGCCCACGGGCGTTCGGTCATCCGGGGGCGGGCGGCTCGATCGGCTTTGCCGACCCCGAACACGATGTCGCCTTCGGTTTTGTGACAAACACCCTGGGGCCGTACGTCTTGATGGATCCGCGCGCGCAGAACCTTGCGCGCGTGCTTGCCACTTGTCTGTAAAGCGTCATCCGAGGTTCCAGGGCCGGAACCTCACCCTGTTTTTTGATTCAAAGCGTCTGTTTATCCGGGCGAAAGTCCTCTGATTGTTCATTACTTCATTTTGTGGGTTTCCAATGTCATCCAAACAAACTCTCGCCCTGGCCCTGTGTTTTGCGATTACCGGTTGTGCACAGACTCCGAAGAACGACGCGGACGGCGGTAGCTGGTGGCCGTTCGGCTCTTCCGACAAAGTCGCGGCCAAGGAACCTGCTCCCGCGCCTGCGCCTGCACCGTTGAAGCCTGCCGTCACCGCGCCAGTGGCCAAGACCGAAAGCAGCAGCCATTGGTACTGGCCGTTCGGCTCTGATGACTCGGCTGCCAAGGCCGACGTGAAGCCAGAAGTAAAACCTGAGGCCAAACCGGTTGCCGTCGCCAAGACCGACGCCGACAAGGGTGGCAAATGGTGGTGGCCGTTCGGTGGCAAGGATCAGGACACCGCCAAGGTTGTGCCGATGCCTGACCCGAAAGTCACCCAGGCCTGGCTTGATGACTACGAACCGCGCCTGCGTGAAGCGATCAAGGGCAGCAACCTGCAATTCGAACGTCGTGAAGATGTACTGGTCGTGATCGCTCCGGTTGAGGGCTCGTTCAACCCGGATCGTCCGGCGATGCTGCTGCCGGTCACCCTCGGCCCGTTCACCCGCGTGGCGAAAATCCTCGAAGCCGACCCGAAGACTGCCGTGCTGGTTCTCGGTCACAGCGACACCACCGGCGCCGCTCCAGCCAACACCAAGCTGAGCCAGGAGCGTGCCCAGGCCGTCGCGGCGATTTTCCGTCTCAGCGGCTTGCAGCGTGATCGCCTGATGCTGCGCGGCATGGGTTCCGAAGCGCCGCGTGCGGCCAATGACAGTGTTGAGGGCCGCGCCCTGAACCGCCGCGTCGAGCTGCTGGTGACGCCGCAGAACACCATGGTTGCGCTGCTGAGCAAGTACAACATGCCGGCGCCGAAACCGGTGACCATGGTCGCTGCCCAGGACGTCAAGCCAACTGCCAAACCGGTGACCCCGGCTCCGGCCGCGAAGAAAGCCGCAGTTCCGGCCAGCAAGAAAGCTCCGGCGAAGAAAGCCGCCGCCAAGGCTCCGGCGAAAAAGACCCCGGCCAAGGCCCCGGCGAAAACGCCAGTGAAGAAAACCGCACCGGCCAAAGCCGCCGCGACCGACAAGAACGTCGCCGCTGCCGATCCTGCGAAAAAGTGATCCGCTAACGAAAAGGAATGCGCCATGACCCAGGCTCTGGCAGATATGCGTCGTGATTACACCCGTGATGGCCTGACCGAGGCGCAAGCCCCGGCCGAGCCATTCGCGCTGTTCCACCAGTGGTTCGCCGACGCGGTGAAAACCGAACAGGCACCGGTGGAAGCCAATGCCATGACCCTGGCCACGGTCGATGCGGACGGGCGTCCGCATTGCCGCATTCTGCTGCTCAAGGGCCTGGACGAGCAGGGCTTCACCTTCTTCACCAACTACGACAGTGCCAAGGGCCAGCATCTGGCGGCGAACCCGTTTGCCGCGATGACGTTCTTCTGGCCGACCCTGGAGCGTCAGGTGCGTATCGAAGGACGAGTGGTGAAGGTCACGCCAGCCGAGTCCGACGCTTACTATCAGGTGCGCCCGCTGGGCAGTCGCCTTGGCGCCTGGGCTTCACCGCAGAGCCGGGTGATCAATGGAAGGGGGGAGCTGGAAGATTTGCTGAAGGCCACCGAACAGCGTTTCAGCGACACCCAGCCTGACTGCCCGCAACACTGGGGTGGTTATCGCCTGCTTCCCGAGCGCATCGAGTTCTGGCAGGGCCGTCCGAGCCGTCTGCATGATCGCCTCAACTACCGTGCGCAGGGCGCTGACTGGATTCTTGAACGTCTGGCACCCTGAGCAGTCTACCGACCGGGATACTCCGCCGCAGCGGCCTCCAGCCATTGCGGCAGATCCCGGCGCTTGATCTTCTGCGCCTGAGCGTGCGCCAGCCGTTCGAGCATGAAGGCGCGTTTGCCTTCATCCTTGCCGGCCAGCGACAATGCCAGATCGCGATCCATCCAGCGTCTGGTCCGCACATACAGCCACCAGTGGAAGTACAGACCGGCGGCGGTGGTGACCACAATGATGAAGTAATCCATGGAAATCCTTGGGGTTACGACGCAAGTTTTCGAATTTGGCGCTACTGTTGGTGAGTTCGCGAGGGCGCCTGTACCGGGCCTGAATGAAAGCAAATTTGTCCGGGCGGCGTCGTGACAGGCGTCAAGCAGCGGAGTTTAATGAAAATCTGTTCCTTTGGAGTTGATGCTATGCGTAAGTCTGTTCTGCTGGTTGCTTCCTTTTCCACGATGGCGATGTTGCTCACCGGCTGCCAATCGAGCCTGACCGGCGACTCCTATTCCCGTGACGAAGCACGTCGCGTGCAGACGATTCGCATGGGCACCATCGAATCCCTGCGTCCGGTGAAAATCGAAGGCACCAAAACCCCGATCGGCGGCGCCGCCGGTGCAGTGGTCGGCGGTGTTGGCGGCAGCGCCATCGGCGGCGGCAAAGGCAGCATCGTGGCAGCGGTCATCGGCGCCGTGGCCGGCGGCCTGATCGGTTCGGCCACTGAAGAAGGCCTGACCCGCACCCAGGGCGTGGAAATCACCGTTCGCGAAGACGACGGCAGCATGCGCGCCTACGTGCAGCAAGTGCAGGAAAACGAAGTGTTCCGCGTGGGTGAGCGCGTGCGTATCTCCACCGTCGGTGGGACCAGCCGCGTTTCGCACTAAGCGGGATGTAGGTTAAAGAAAAACCCCGATCAGGTGACTGGTCGGGGTTTTTTTAGGGGCCTGCGTTTATTTGCAAGTGTTTAATAGGCATTGCAACTCAATTGAAAGAGAAAGGCCGGATCAGCAATGGTTTTTCCCACGCTTTCGTTAACATCGACAGCCCCTCGGAAGGGGCTGCACGACGTTAACGAAGCAGGAAAATCGTGACTGTAGGACGCGTCTCTAATGACGTGAAAATTGCTCGCTGTGTATCAGGACGGCAGGGTGTTGTTTCTGCGACTCGCCGCCGCCGTCACCGCATAACCAATCAATGCCGCGAAAACCGATCCGGTGAGAATCCCCATGCGGTCCATGCCCGCGTATTCGCTGGCGCCGGGCACGAAGGCCAGTGAGCCGACAAACAGACTCATGGTGAAACCGATCCCGCACAGGATCGCGACACCCAGCACCTGGCCCCAGTTGGCGCCCTGAGGCAGTGCGGCGAGGCCGATCTTCACGCTGAGCCAGGTCAAGCCGAACACGCCGACGGTCTTGCCCAGCAGCAGGCCGACGGCGATGCCCATCGGTACGTGATGGGTGAAGCTTTCGGCGGTGACGCCGGTCAGCGACAGGCCGGCGTTGGCGAAGGCGAACAGCGGCAGGATGCCGTAGGCGACCCACGGATGCAGCGCGTGTTCGAGGCTCAGCAGCGGCGAAGGCTCGGCGTTTTTCGTGCGCAGCGGGATGCAGAACGCGAGTGTCACGCCGGCCAGTGTCGCGTGGACACCACTCTTGAGCACGCAGACCCAGAGGATCAGGCCGACGATCATGTACGGCCCGAGCTTGACCACGCCGAGGCGGTTCATCGCCACCAGCGCCGCGATGCACGCTGCCGCAAGTCCCAGCGACAGGGTCGAGAGTTCGCCGGAATAGAAGATCGCGATGATCACGATGGCGCCGAGGTCGTCGATGATCGCCAGGGTCATCAGGAACAGCTTCAGCGACACCGGTACACGTTTGCCCAGCAGAGCCAGCACGCCGAGGGCGAAGGCAATGTCGGTGGCGGTCGGGATCGCCCAGCCGTCGAGGGCCGCCGGGTTGTCGCGGTTGAGGAACCAGTAGATCAGTGCCGGCACCAGCATGCCGCCGATAGCTGCCGCGCCGGGCAGGACGATCTGCGAAGGTTTCGACAGTTGGCCGTCGAGCACTTCACGTTTCACTTCCAGGCCGATCAGCAGGAAGAACAGCGCCATCAGGCCGTCGTTGATCCACAGCAGCAGGGGTTTGGCGATTTTCAATGCGCCGATCTGCGCCACCACGGGGGTGTCGAGCAGGCCGCTGTAGAGCCACGACAGCGGCGAGTTGTTGATGATTAAAGCCAGGATGGCTGCGGCGATCAGTAACAGACCGCTGGCAGCTTCCAACTGAAAGAAACGCGTGAAAGTGCTACGCAGAGGCAAGGTCGCTCTCCATCGGTAAAGTCAAAAGGTGGGACACCCTAACCCGTACCGTTAGTTGTTAAAACAAAAGTTATATTCTTTTTTGTTATATGTCGTTACAGGGCGCCGGGTCGATGTGCAGCAGAGCCTAGCAGTTGCCCAGGGTATTGAAGGTCAGCTGTATCTGTCGGTGTTGTGGGTTTTTTCCTAAGCTTGTGGGTCGAAGGCGCCTCCTGCCCGATTCAAAGAGAACAACAGCCATGAGCGACAACCGACAGTGGGCTCGCGAAGCCATCCGGATCATCGAAGCCGACTTTCAGCGCAGCGCCGACACTCACCTGATCCCTTTGCCGCTGCCGGGTTTTCCGGGCATCGAGTTGTACTTCAAGGATGAGTCCAGCCATCCCACCGGCAGTCTCAAGCATCGGCTGGCGCGCTCGCTGTTCCTCTACGCGCTGTGTAATGGCTGGCTCAAGCCCGGTGCGCCGGTGATCGAAGCGTCCAGCGGTTCGACGGCGATTTCCGAGGCGTATTTCGCCCGAATGCTCGGCCTGCCGTTCATTGCGGTGATGCCGGCGACCACTTCGAAGGAAAAAATCGCCCAGATCGCGTTCTACGGCGGGCAGAGCCATCTGGTGGACGATCCGACGCAGATCTACACCGAATCCGAGCGTCTGGCCCGCGAGCATGACGGCCATTTCATCGACCAGTTCACCTACGCCGAGCGCGCCACCGACTGGCGCGCGAACAACAACATCGCCGAATCGATCTTCCAGCAGATGCGCTACGAGCGGCATCCCGAACCGAGCTGGCTGATCTCCAGCCCCGGCACTGGCGGCACCACTGCCACGCTCGGCCGCTACGTACGTTATCGCCAGCACTGCACCCGTGTGTTGTGCGCCGACGCCGAGCGTTCGGTGTTCTTCGACTACTACCAGACCGGCGACGCCAGCCTGCGCCTGAGCCACGGTTCGCGGATCGAGGGCATTGGCCGGCCACGGGTCGAGGCCTCGTTCCTGCCCAAGGTGATCGACGCGATGGTCAAGGTGCCGGACGCCTTGTCACTGGCGGCCATGCACTATCTGGCGCAGCGTCTGGGGCGGCATGTGGGCGGATCGAGCGGGACTAACCTGATCGGCGCATTGATGGCCGCGCAGCAGATGAAAGCGGCGGGGGCGTCGGGGTCGATCGTGGCGATCTTGTGCGATGGCGGCGAGCGCTATGCCGATACCTATTACGATCAGGCGTGGCTCAAGGCGCAGGGCTATGAGCTGGATGGATTGATCGCGACGGTAGCGGCGACGGCAGAGCGAGGGGAGGCGTTGCCGACTTCGGTGCTGCGCGCGAATATCTGAAGAACACCTCAAAACCAATGTGGGAGCGAGCTTGCTCGCGAATGCGGTTTCACTTTCAACATGTGTGTTGATTGATCCACCGCTTTCGCGAGCAAGCTCGCTCCCACAGGTTTTTTAGATCAGGCTTCCAGGCCGAGGATGTCGCGAGCCACGGCTTCGGCGATGCGAATCCCGTCAACGCCTGCCGACAGGATTCCGCCCGCGTAGCCCGCGCCTTCACCGGCCGGGAACAGCCCTTTGACGTTCATGCTTTGCAGCGTCTCGTCGCGGGTGATGCGCAACGGCGACGAGGTGCGGGTCTCGATCCCGGTCAGCACCGCGTCGTGCAGCGAGTAGCCGCGAATCTGCTTCTCGAACGCCGGCAAGGCTTCACGGATCGCTTCGATGGCGAAATCCGGCAAGGCCAGCGCCAGGTCGCCCAGCGCCACGCCCGGTTTGTACGACGGCTCGACTTCGCCCAGTTCGGTCGAAGGCGTGCCGGCGATGAAGTCGCCGACCAGTTGTGCCGGGGCCTTGTAGTCGCTGCCGCCGAGGATGAATGCGTGGGATTCCAGGCGTTCCTGCAACTCGATCCCCGCCAGCGGGCCGCCCGGATAATCGACTTCCGGGGTGATGCCGACGACGATGCCGGAGTTGGCATTGCGTTCGTTACGCGAGTATTGGCTCATGCCGTTGGTCACCACGCGGTTCGGCTCGGAAGTCGCCGCGACCACGGTGCCGCCCGGGCACATGCAGAAGCTGTAGACCGAGCGACCATTTTTGGCGTGGTGCACCAGTTTGTAATCGGCGGCGCCGAGTTTCGGGTGGCCGGCATACTTGCCCAGTCGCGCGCGGTCAATCAGCGATTGCGGGTGCTCGATGCGGAAACCCACCGAAAACGGTTTGGCTTCCATGAATACGCCACGGCTGTGCAGCATGCGGAAGGTGTCGCGGGCGCTGTGGCCGAGGGCCAGAACCACGTGCTTCGAACGCAGGGTTTCGCCGCTGGCCAGCTCGACGCCGACCAGTTGGCCGTCTTCGATCAGCACGTCGGTAACGCGCTCCTGAAAGCGCACTTCACCGCCCAGCTCGCGGATTTGCTCGCGCATGTTCTCGACCATGCCGGTCAGGCGGAACGTACCGATGTGCGGCTTACTGACGTAGAGGATTTCCTCCGGGGCGCCAGCCTTGACGAACTCGTGCAGGACCTTGCGCCCGAGGAACTTCGGATCCTTGATCTGGCTGTAGAGCTTGCCGTCGGAGAACGTCCCCGCGCCGCCTTCGCCGAACTGCACGTTGGACTCGGGGTTGAGCACGCTTTTGCGCCACAGGCCCCAGGTGTCCTTGGTGCGCTGGCGCACTTCGGTGCCGCGTTCGAGGATGATCGGCTTGAAGCCCATCTGCGCCAGCAGCAGGCCGGCGAAGATCCCGCACGGGCCGAAGCCGACCACGATCGGGCGTTCGCTCAGGTCGTTCGGCGCCTGGCCGACGAACTTGTAGCTGACATCCGGCGCCACATTGACGTTACGGTCGTCGGCGAACTTGCCCAATACCTTGGCCTCGTCGCGCACGCTGAGGTCGATGGTGTAGATGAAGCACAGTTCGGAGGACTTTTTGCGCGCATCGTAGCTGCGCTTGAACAAGGTGAAATCGAGCAGGTCATCGCTGGCGATCCCCAGGCGCTGCACGATGGCAGCGCGCAGGTCTTCGTCGGGATGGTCGATCGGCAGCTTGAGTTCGGTAATTCGTAACATGACAGGATCCGGTTCGCGGGGCGCACAACTGCGCCAGGGCGTTTGAAGGCGGCGATTATAAGCCGCAACGGCCGGATCCCGTGAGGCTAAAACGATCAGTCGTTGCGTGATCCGCCGAAATACCCGCAGCCGCGCTGCACCTTGCCGTCGATCCGCAACTCGGCGCTCATGTGCTGGACGCTGCCGGTGCTGCTGTCGACGCAACGTTGCGGCGCCACCCACAACTCGATGCGCTGGTTGTTGGCTTCGCTGCTGAGGTTGAAACGGCCATCGCCCAGTTGCTCTTCGACGTAGGGCACGGCCAGTGGTGGCTGGCCTTCGCGGTCAATGACCATGCCCTTGCCGCTGACCTTGACGTTCCATTCCGGGCCGTGGCCGGCAGCGCGCAGGATCAGCAACTTGAAGTTCGGATCATCGCAGGCGGTGCCGGAGCGTTCGACGCGGTACAGCTGGCTCAGGTCGAGGCGGTCGCCGGCGACCTTGCCGCGCACGTCGGCGAACAGTTTGCCCTGCTCATCGGCGAGGGTCGCCGCTTCTTGCAGGATGCTGGTGCCGCCGATGTCGTTGACCACCAGCTGGCGCGGGTCCTGGCATGGCTGGAACACCAGTTTGCCGTCGGCGGCGGTCAGTTGCCCCTGCATCCGCGTCTGGCCGGCGTGAGAAGCGCTTTCTCGCTGGCCATCGAACAACTGGCACGCGGCAAACAACGGCAGCAGGGCAACAACGATCAACGAACGGGCAACACGCATCTTCGGCTCTCCAGACAGGTGCCGCCACGTTACGCAGCCTGACCGTTCATCACAAGGGTTTAGCCCACGTGAAAGGTCTGACCTGTCTGCAAGCCTTCGACACTTTTGGCGTAGGCCAATGCCACATCGGCTGCAGGAACCGGCTTGTAACCCCGGAAATACGGGGCGTAACTACCCATGGCTTCCACCAGCACGGTCGGGCTGATCGAGTTCACGCGCAGACCGCGTGGCAGCTCGATGGCGGCAGCGCGAACAAAGCTGTCGAGGGCGCCGTTGACCAGTGCCGCCGAAGCGCCGCTGCGAATCGGGTCGTGGCTGAGCACACCGGTGGTGAGGGTGAACGATGCGCCGTCGTTGGCGAATTCGCGGCCGATCAGCAGCAGATTGACCTGGCCCATCAGTTTGTCTTTCAGACCCAGCGCGAAGCTGTCTTCGGTCATTTCGCCCAGCGGTGCGAAGGTCACGTTGCCGGCGGCGCAGACCAGGGCGTCGAACTTGCCGGTCTGCTCGAACAGTTTGCGAATCGACGCGCTGTCGCTGATGTCCACCTGGAAGTCGCCGCTGTTGCGGCCGATGCGGATGACGTCATGACGTTGCGACAGTTCTTTGTCCACGGCCGAACCGATGGTGCCGCCAGCGCCTATCAACAGAATTTTCATCGTGCTGTGCCTCGAGTGATTGAACGAGGTTTCAGTCTAGAGTGGTTTTTTCTGCGGATAAGCGCACTAATGGGCAACCTTTGGTTTTCAAATGGAAACAATCCATGAGCGAGATGGATGATCTGGCGGCGTTTGCGGTGTTGATCGACGCCGGCAGTTTTACCCTGGCGGCGCAACAACTGGGCTGCAGCAAAGGCCAGTTGTCCAAGCGCATCAGTCAGTTGGAGGCGCGGTTTTGCGTGGTGTTGCTGCAACGCACGACGCGCCGTTTGAGCTTGACGGCGGCGGGCGCGGCTTTGTTGCCTCAGGCCCAGGCGCTTGTCGTTCAGGTGGAACGGGCGCGTCAGGCATTGGCGCGGCTGAAGGACGACATGGCCGGCCCGGTGCGTATGACGGTTCCGGTGTCGCTGGGAGAAACGTTCTTCGACGGCTTGTTGCTGGAGTTCTCGCAGAAATACCCGCAAGTGCAGATCGAGCTGGAGCTGAACAACAGTTTCCGCGATCTGTCCCGGGACAGTTTCGACCTCGCCATCCGTACCGAGGTGGCCAATGACGAAAGGCTGGTCGCCAGGCCGTTGCTGGCCTGGCAGGAAATGACCTGCGCCAGTCCTGCCTACCTTGAGCGTTTCGGTGAACCGCTGACACCCCAGGCACTGGCTGAGCATCGCTGCCTGCTCAACAGCCATTACAGCGGCCGCGAGGAATGGCTGTATCACCAGCAGCACGAACTGTTGCGGGTGCCCGTATCGGGGCCGTTCGCCAGCAACCATTACAACCTGTTGAAGAAAGCCGCACTGGCCGGTGCCGGCATCGCCCGTCTGCCTTCCTACCTGCTACAGACGGAGTTGGCCGACGGACGTTTGCGCTGGCTCTTGCGCGATTTTCAGACCCGGCGCATGCCGATGTACCTCGTGCATCCGTATCAGGGCGGTTTGCCGAAACGTACCCAGGTGCTGGCGGACTATCTGATTGGCTGGTTCAAGCGCAGTGGCGAGGCGCTCGACCGACTGTCGCGATAACCCGGTAAACCGTCACCGGGATCTGGCGATCAGGTGATCGATCGACAATTTGCCTGGTCCGGTCGCCATCAGGTACAGCAACACCGCCGCCCAGGTGCCGTGGGTCGGGTAGGCGTCGGGATAGACGAACAGTTGAATGGTCAGGGTCATGCCCAGGAGCGCCAGCGCCGAGAAGCGCGTGGCGAAGCCGATCAGGATCAGGATCGGGAAGAAGTGCTCGGCGAACGCCGCCAGATGAGCAGCAATGTCCGGTGACAGCAGCGGGACGTGGTATTCGCTCTTGAACAGTGGGATCGTCGAGTCGGCCAAGCGTGGCCAGCCGAATTCGAAGGGGCCGTCGATCAGGTCGATGGCCAGTCCTTCGACCTTGGTTTGCCCGGACTTCCAGAACACGGCGGCAATCGCGAAGCGGGCAATGAAGGCGATCAGGCTGTGGGGAATCTTTTCCAGCAGCATGATGGCGCGAGTGATGGGGTTGTTCATGGCGATACCTTGTTGTTCAGGCAGGTGATTGCGTTGTGGGTGATGAGCAGGGCGAGGGTCGCGCTCAGATCGAATTCCGGACTGTTTTCCACGGCGCCCAGCAGTGACTGGCCGTTACGCAGATGGCGAATGAACAGGCTGGCGCCGTGATCGAGGGCGAACACCTCGACCTCCAGACCATTGCGCAGTACCAGGGCATGTTGGCCTTGATCGACTTCAACACCCGCAAGCGTTGCGTCGTGTTGATGCGCTGCCCAGATCGCAACCACCGCATGGCGTGAGTCGAGCAGGTGCAGGGAGGGATGAAGCTCCAGGCGCAACTCGCTCAGGGTGTGCGGATCGGCCAGTGCGGCGCTGATCCGTTCCGGCCGCACCGGGTTGGCATCGGCGGCGTGATAGGCGAGAACGCGCAAACGCTCCAGGCGCGCCACATCGGCCAGGTACGGCACGCTCGATGCGGGTTCGAAACCGTCAATGAAATCCGGCAGCGCGTCACCGTAGCGGCTCATCAACGGGGTGTCGGGCGGTTGGTGCTGGACGAACAGGGCAGCCATTGCGCGGAAAAATTCCGTCCCCACCAATTGCTCGACCACCGGATAGCTGTCCGCCAGTGCGTTGATCAACGAGCTTTGTACATTGTTGCGATACACCGCAAAACGGCTGGCCGGATCGGCACCGTTGGCGCTGCACAGTCCTTCGGGGCAGGGGCGCTCGGTATCGAGCAGCGCGGCGGCGAACGCGGCTTGCGTGCTCATGACCGGCCTCCCGCGCGCCGCAGAAGCACATCGGCTTGCCGGGCCTCGGCCAGCAGGACGTTGAAGGCCGGCACGTTATTGTCGCGTTCGATCAGCGTCGCCATCGGGCCGATGTATTCCAGCACCTTTTGGTACAAGGCCCACACGGCTTGATCGATGGGCGCGCCGTGGTCGTCGATCAGCAACCGGTCGCCGAGGCTGTCGGAATCTTCGGCGAACCCGGCCAGATGAATCTCGCCGACCGCGTGCAACGGCAGGCTGTCGAGATAGGCCAGTGGATCGCGCTGATGGTTGATGCAGGAAACGTAGACATTGTTGATGTCCAGCAACAATCCGCAGCCGCTGCGCCGGATCACTTCGGCGATGAACTCGGGTTCATCCAGTGTCGAGCGCTGGAACGCCAGATAAGTCGCCGGGTTTTCCAGCAGCATCGGGCGCCTGAGGCGGTTCTGCACCTGATCGATATGTTCGCAGACGCGGTTCAGCGTCGGCGCGTCGTAGGCCAGGGGCAGCAGGTCATTGAGGAACACCGGACCGTGGGTCGACCAGGCCAGGTGTTCGGAAAAGGAGTGGGGTTGATAGCGCTCGATCAGCGCGGCGAGGCGTTTGAGGTGCTGTGCATCCAGTGGCCCTTCGGCCCCGATGGAGAGCCCGACGCCGTGCAGCGACAGCGGATATTGCTGACGGATCAAACTCAGGAAGTGATGAAACGGGCCGCCGTCCACCATGTAGTTTTCGGCGTGGACTTCGAAGAAGCCGATGTCCGGTCGGGCGCCGAGCACTTGCTGGAAGTGCCCGGTCTTGAGCCCGAGCCCCGCACGGGGCGGGAGCCCGGCGTGGGCAGCCTGAGTGCGTGGCGCGGAATGGTCATTGGAGGTGATCATGATCGTCACTCAGGCTGCTGACGGATCAGGACTTGGCTTTGAAGGCTTCGAGCTGACCGAAACCGGTCGGCGAAGTCTTGCTTTCGGTGGTGGCGCAGGTGCCTTTCGGAACGAGTTTCCAGGCGTTGGCCTGATGATCCATTTTGGCGGTGCCGGCGCAGGTGGTGCCTGCGCCTGCTGCGCAATCGTTCTTGCCTTTCATGGCGACGCCGAAGCATTTTTCCATGTTGTCGTCAGCGGCATGGGCGGTCGAGACGGCGGCGATGCTCAGGGCAGAACCGAGGGCCAGAACCAGGGCGGTGGCGGACAGGGTACGGGTGGTCGCAGTCATGATGTTTCTCCGATTTGAGCTTGGGTTGAACAAGCGATTGCGCTTGCTTGCCCCACTAGAGAAACGACACGGCGATGCGTTACAGGCCATGCAGAAAAAATTCAGAAAAGTTTTCAACACAGCGCAATTCCCTTGTGGGAGTGGCTTCAGGATTTTTGGACAGACAACAAAAAACGGCCCGAAGGCCGTTTTCTGTTTAGCGCGAGCAGTTAACCGCCGAGGTACGCCTCGCGTACTTTCGGATCGGTCAGCAGCGCCTCGCCAGTGCCTTGCATCACCACCCGGCCGTTCTCCAGAACGTAGGCGCGGTCGGCGATTTTCAGGGCCTGGTTGGCGTTCTGCTCGACCAGGAACACCGTCACACCGTCCTTGCGCAGCTGTTCGATGATGTCGAAGATCTGCTGGATGATGATCGGTGCCAGGCCCAGCGACGGCTCGTCGAGCAGCAGCAGTTTCGGCTTGCTCATCAGTGCACGGCCGATGGCGAGCATTTGCTGTTCGCCGCCGGACATGGTGCCGCCACGTTGGCTGAAGCGTTCTTTCAGGCGTGGGAAAAGTCCGAGAACCTTGTCCATCTGTTCCTGATAGTCGCCCTTGTCGGTGAAGAATCCGCCCATGGACAGGTTTTCTTCGACGGTCAGGCGGGCAAACACCCGACGACCTTCCGGCACCACGGCGATGCTCTTGCGCATGATCTGCGACGAGTTCTGGCCGACCAGTTCCTCACCCATGTAGCGGATGCTGCCGCTGTGGGCCTGCGGCGAACCGCAAAGCGTCATCAGCAGGGTTGACTTGCCGGCGCCGTTGGCACCGATCAGGGTCACGATCTCGCCCTGGCGGACTTCGACGTTGACGCTGTGCAGGGCCTGGATCTTGCCGTAGAAGGTGGAAACGTTTTCGAACTGCAGCATTTACGCTTCCCCCAGGTAGGCTTTGATCACTTCAGGATTGTCGCGGATCTGTTCCGGCGTGCCGTTGGCCAGGGGCGTGCCCTGGTTGATCACGACGATGTGGTCGGAAATGCTCATGACCAGTTTCATGTCGTGTTCGATCAGCAGCACGGTGACGTTGTGCTCCTCGCGCAGCACGCTGATCAGCGCCTTCAGATCTTCGGTTTCCTTCGGGTTCAGGCCGGCGGCCGGTTCGTCGAGCATGAGGATCCGTGGGCGGGTCATCATGCAGCGGGCGATTTCCAGGCGGCGTTGCTGACCGTAGGCCAGGGTGCCGGCCGGACGGTTGGCGAACTCCTTGAGGTTGACCTTCTCCAGCCAGTACTCGGCGTATTCCATGGCCTCGCGCTCGCTCTTGCGGAACGACGGGGTCTTGAACAGGCCGGACAGGAAGTTGGTGTTCAGGTGACGGTGCTGGGCGATCAGCAGGTTCTCGACCGCCGTCATGTCCTTGAACAGCCGCACGTTCTGGAAGGTACGCACCACGCCCTTGAGGGCGATCTTGTGTCCGGGCAGGCCCTGGATCGGCTCGCCGTCCAGCACGATGCTGCCGCCCGTCGGCTGATAGAAGCCGGTCAGGCAGTTGAACACGGTGGTCTTGCCCGCGCCGTTCGGCCCGATCAACGCAACCACCTGCTTCTCTTTCACGGTCAGGGCCACGCCGTTGACCGCCAGCAAGCCGCCGAAGCGCATGCTCAAGTTTTCGACTTTAAGGATCTCGCGGCTCATTTTCGCAACTCCATGTGTGGGCGTTGCATCGGCAGCAGACCTTGTGGACGCCAGATCATCATCAACACCATCAGGGCACCGAACATCAACATCCGGTACTCGCTGAACTCACGCATCATTTCCGGCAGCAGGATCATCACCACGGCCGCGAGGATCACGCCCAGCTGCGAACCCATGCCGCCCAGCACTACGATGGCGAGGATGATCGCCGACTCGATGAAGGTGAACGACTCCGGGGTCACCAGGCCCTGACGGGCGGCGAAGAAGCTGCCGGCGAAACCGGCGAAGCTCGCACCCAGGGTGAACGCGGAGAGCTTGATGATGGTCGGGTTCAGGCCCAGCGCGCGGCAGGCGATTTCATCTTCACGCAGCGCTTCCCAGGCACGGCCGATCGGCATGCGCAGCAGGCGGTTGATGATGAACAGCGCCGCCAGTGCCAGCAGCAGGGCCACCAGGTACAGGAACACCACTTTGCTCACCGGGTTGTAGGTCAGCCCGAAGAACTCGTGGAAGGTCTGCAGGCCTTCGCCGGCCGAACGCTCGAAGCTCAGGCCGAAGAACGTCGGCTTGGGAATGTTGCTGATGCCGTTCGGGCCGCCGGTGAGGTCGGTGAGGTTACGCAGGAACAGCCGGATGATTTCACCGAAACCCAGGGTCACGATGGCCAGGTAGTCACCGCGCAGCCGCAATACCGGGAAGCCCAGCAGGAAGCCGAAGGTGGCTGCCATCAGGCCGGCGATCGGCAGGCAGATCCAGAAGCTCCAGCCGAAGTAGTGCGACAGCAGCGCGTAGCTGTAGGCGCCTACCGCGTAGAAACCCACATAGCCGAGGTCGAGCAGGCCGGCCAGACCGACCACGATGTTCAGGCCCAGGCCCAGCAACACGTAGATCAGGATCAGGGTGGCGATGTCCACCGCGCCGCGCGAACCGAAGAACGGCCACACCAGCGCGACCACGATCAGGCCGATGATGATCCAGCGCTGGGTGCGCGGCAGGGTCAGGAACTGGCTGACCTTGGGCGAAACCAGCGGCCCACGGTTGGAGCGGAACAGGGTCCCGACCTGTTGGGTGAACAGGACACGCAGGAACATCAGCACCGAACACAGGGCGATGATGCTCAGTGTGATCGGGCCGGTGCCGTGTACTTCAAGGTTGATCCCGACAATGCTCAGCTTGAGGCCGAGGACAGGGAAGGCGACAGCCCAGACCAGCAAGGCACTGAACAGCGCTTGTCTAAAATATTTGTTCATACTTTCTCAACCTCCGGACGGCCCAGGATGCCGGTCGGCCGGAACAACAGAACGAGAACCAGGAGGCCGAAAGCCACCACGTCCTTGTATTGGTCGCCAAAGATGTCGGCACCGAACGCTTCGGCCACACCCAGCACCAGCCCGCCGAGCATCGCGCCCGGAATACTGCCGATACCGCCCAGTACCGCCGCGGTGAAGGCCTTCAGGCCCACCAGGAAACCGGCGTTCGGGTTGATCACGCCGTATTGCATGCTCAGCAGCACGGCTGCGACAGCCGCCAGCGCAGCACCGATGACGAAGGTCAGGGCGATGATGTTGTTGGTGTTGATACCCAGCAGGTTGGCCATCTTGATGTCTTCGGCGCAGGCGCGGCAGGCGCGGCCCAGGCGAGAACGGGAGATGAACGTGGTCAGGCCGAGCATGGCGATCAGCGTCACGACGAAGACCAGGATCTGCATGTAGGAAATCAGGACTTCTTCAGCGCCGCCCGGACCGAAGGAGAAGCTCCCCGGGATCAGGTTGGGGATGGATTTGTCCTTGGAATCCTGGGAAAGCAGTACGGTGTTCTGCAGGAAAATCGACATGCCGATGGCGGAAATCAGCGGGATCAGACGGTTGCTGCCACGCAAGGGCCGGTATGCAACACGTTCGATACTGTAGCCATAGGCACTGGTGACAACGATCGACGCGATGAACGCGGCGGTCATGAGCAGCGGCAGAGAGTGGATACCCATCATGGCCAGCCCGGCAAGGGCGATGAAGGCCACGTAGGAACCAATCATGTAGACCTCGCCATGGGCGAAGTTAATCATTCCAATGATGCCGTAAACCATTGTGTAGCCAATGGCTATCAACGCATACGTGCTGCCAATGGTCAGTCCATTAACCAGCTGTTGGAAAAAATGATAGATCTCAGGCATTACAGCGCTCCTAAAAACCCGATACGCATTTCACTGGTGGAGTCATGTTCCCGCCCGGTGCTGTGTTCTCTGAGCACATTTGCAAGGGGCGTTTGCCAGCGAACCGCTGGTGACGGTTTTAAGATTTTCAGGTGAACCAGCGCCCGGATCGCGGGTGTCTGGCCCATAAACCTCGTAAAACAAAGCCCACTGCTTGCACAGTGGGCTTGTCGATCAGTAATGCCAGGCGTTACTGAGGGGAGACTTCGGTTTTCGGCTTGCCGAAGTGCCACTGGTAGACCACGAACTTGAAGTCCTTCAGGTCGCCCTTGGCGTCGTACGACAGATCGCCGGTAGGGGTCTTGAAGGTGCCCGCGTGGATGGCTTCGGCCACCTTGGCGGTGTCTTCGCTCTTGGCTGCCTTGATGCCTTCTGCGATCAGCTCGACGGCGGAGTAGGCCGGGAAGACGAACGGACCGCTAGGATCCTTGCCGTCAGCCTTGATGGCGTCAACGATGGCCTTGTTCGCAGGGTCGGCGTCGAAGGACTTCGGCAGGGTTACCAGCAGGCCTTCGGAAGCGTCCTGGGCGATCTGCGAGATGGAGTCGTTGCCGACGCCTTCCGGACCCATGAACTTGGCGTTCAGGCCTTTTTCCTTGGACTGACGCAGGATCAGGCCCAGTTCCGGGTGGTAGCCGCCGTAGTAGACGAAGTCGACGTTGGCTTGCTTGAGTTTCTGGATGATCGAGGAGAAGTCCTTGTCACCGGCGTTCAGGCCTTCGAAGACGGCGACTTTCACGCCTTTGCCTTCCAGGGTTTTCTTCACGGCGGTGGCGATGCCTTCACCGTATTGCTGCTTGTCGTGCAGCACGGCAACGACTTTCGGCTTGACGTGGTCGGCGATGTAGTTGCCGGCTGCAGGGCCTTGGGCGCTGTCCAGACCGATGGTACGGAATACCAGCTTGTAGCCACGAGTGGTGATGTCCGGGCTGGTGGCGGCAGGGGTGATCATGATCACGCCTTCGTCTTCGTAGATGTCCGAAGCCGGCTGAGTGGAGCTGGAGCACAGGTGACCGACTACGAACTTGACGCCGTCGTTGACCACTTTGTTGGCCACGGCTACCGCTTGTTTAGGATCGCACGCGTCGTCGTATTCTTTGGCTTCAAGCATCTTGCCGTCGACGCCGCCCTTGGCGTTGATGTCCTTGATGGCTTGTTTGGCGCCGACGAACTGCATGTCGCCGTACTGGGTCACCGGGCCGGTTTTCGGGCCGGCGATGCCGATCTTGATGGTGTCGGCAGCGAACGAATGGCTGGCAACCCCGGCCAGAACCATAGCGGCAAACAGTTTGGAAATCTGCTTAGTAGCCTTAGTCATAGTGCTCCACTCTTACTGTTGTATTTTTTTAGAGTCCTGGCGCCGTAGCAGCAGAACCGGGTCAGATATCTCGCGACATCCTCCGGAAATGCCCCCGGCAACTGTACCGGTACAGTGTAGAGCGCCGGTTGTTGGCCTGGGAAGCTGGCGCCAAGGGGCAAAACCTGATGATGTCGCTTAAATGAAAGAAAAAGACAGAATTGCGGCGGGGCGTTCCCGGGGCTTATACCCCAATCAGCAGCATTCCCTGGCGTTCCTGCTCTTTTCGTTCGGTGCAGCCATTTGCAACCGGGTTTTTCTGCCGAACCACCGACGTTATCATTCGCGTCGATTTCTTTTCCGGACAGCTCCCATGAATCAAGAACCTAGCACCCTCTATGCCAAGCTGCTTGGTGAAACCGCAACTATTACGTGGAAGGAGCTGGAACCCTTCTTTGCCAAGGGTGACCTGTTATGGGTCAGCAGCGAGCTGGATTTGATCGCTGTCGCAGAGGCTGTTGCCTCGGATGAGGGCCAGAAAGTGGCGGCCTGGCTGGACGAAGATAAGGTCGCCAAACTGTCTGCGACGCGGGCGCAGGATATTCTCGAGCGCAATCCCGAGCTGTGGTCGGTTGTGGTGCGTCCGTGGATCCTGATCCAGGAAAGGGCGTCGGCCTGAATGGCTGCACCTCTTTGGTGCGCGTCTTCGTCTGTTAAAAGTGTGTAGCCGAGTAGCGTGATGGCACGTTGCCGTAGAGAAACGCCACAAGCGGGGGTGGCATAACGGTGACGTAAACGTAACGGGAACAGTTTATTGAGCAGCCGGATGGCTGCTCAATTGTTTCTGGATGTTGAATGTCGAAGGCGTGGTGAATTCAGCGGACGCCTTCGCGAGCAGGTTGGCTCCCACCGGAATGTGCAGGCTTGCTCGCGAATCGACGCGACTCGTCAGCGAGCCGTGATCAGTAGGTCTTGCCGGTGTGGCTGTTGAGCGAAATGACTTTGGTCTTGCCGATCCGGTGACGGTAGATCTCGCGCAGGTACTTGATCGCTTTCTTCACGCAGTCGCGCGACAGGCGAATGTCATTGATCGAGACGAACTTCTCTTTGTCGTTGATCAGCTCGCGGTATTTCTTCTCGTACATCGGCTTGATCGCGTACCAGTTGGTGTCGAGGATCTTCGCCGGGTTTTCGAATTCGTTGAGCAGGTCGTCGATACGGTCTTCGTCGAAGTCTTCGTGGATGATGAAGTCGAGGATCGAGTTGTCCAGGGTTTCGTCGAAGCGATACGGGGTCTTGGCGAAGCAGCGCTTGATGAAGGCGACGATCAGGGTCAGGAAGTCGTCCGACAGGCACGGGCTCTTGGCGATCAGGGTGGTCAGCGACAGGTTGGCCGAGGCACCGATCACCAGCGCATAGCGCTTGAGCGTGGTGTTAGGGAACAGGCTGTTGAGGTGGGTCTTGAGCCGGTTCAGATCCATGTACGACAGCTTGTAGTCCTTGGGCAGCGAAACGATCGACACCACCGACGAGCAGTTCTTGAAGAAGTGCAGGTCATGCAGGGCTGCCGCGTCGTAGCCGGAGTTCTTGTACTGCTCGAGCGAGGCGCGATAGCGCTTGGATTCGATCGGCAGCAGGCTGATGCCCTCGATGGCCTGGGTGACTTTGTTGAAGTGCGGCAGGTCGATCGAGCGGAAGAACAGGTCGTCGATGTTCAGGCGCTGCGGCTCTTTATCGAACACCTTGAACTTGTCGCTGCTCGGTGGCGGGGTTTCCGGCACCACCGATTCGGCGTAGGCAATCGCCACCGGGCCGGCCAGGCTCATGAACAGGTCGTTGGCGTCCAGGCGAATGGTCTCGCCGATGTCGATGCCGGCACGACGGAAATAGTTCTGGTCGTAGTCGGTCGTGACCGCCTGGGCCGTCAGGATGTTGAAAATCTGTTGTGAGATGTACTGGTTGGCGTGTTTTTCCATCGCATTGACATCAATGTTCTGGATGTTGCCGTCATCGCTTTCTTCGGCGTAACGCATGATGTCGTTGGAGATCAGCATCATCGCGTTCCATGGGCGGATGCGGCCCATGACGCTGGCTTCGCTGCTGTCTTCGTTGGCGAAGTTGTAGGAGAAATCCCATTCTTCCGACAGGTATTTGCACAGCAGGCGACCGGCGTTGATGTGCAGCGCCTCGGACATTTCGCTGCGATGGTCGGAAATGTTCGGCAGCACGCAGATGCCGCTGGTGAAGATCGGTTCGAACACGAAGGAATGACCGCTCTTGCCGTCATGCTCGTCCATCGGTTTGGTGTCGAACGTCTTGTTCATGTACGAGTGCTGCTGGGCCAGGCCGAATTCCGAGGCCATGCCCGAACCCGTACCGCCGCCGGCACTGAAGATCGAGAAGTACAGGCGCGACTGGTTGGCCTTGATGCCGCAGCTGTCGATCAGGTACGAGTGGATCATTTTCCAGTCAGGGCTGGAGAAGCGCTGGGTGTCCTTGTTGAGGATGATCTTGGCCAGGTACTGGCCGAGGATCGGCGCGTTACCGGCGCCACCGGCGTGGACTTCGGACAAGTCCATGATCTTCATTTTGCTGTAGTCGCGCAGGAAGCCGCTTTTCTCGCCCTTGCGCGAGAAACGGATACGCCCGGCGATGTCCTTGTCGAGGTCGCCGAGCATCACCAGCGGCTCGACCAGGAACACCGGTTTGGTGGATTTGTTCGGGCCGATCCGCAGGTTGTGCTTGATCCACTGGGCCGGGCTGTAGCCCTTGTCGGCCAGGCGCCGATCCGTCGCACGGTCTTCGTTGTTGAATTCGTTGAGGTAGAACTTGCGCGCGTTGTACACCAGCTCCGCGACGTCGAGGGCGATGTTGGAGCCGCAGCGACCGAGGCCGATCAGGCACACCGACGGGAATTCCTGATCGTTGTGCTGTTCGTTGTCGCCTTCCAGATGCGGCGGGCGCGGGAACACCAGATCGCGCAGGCCGTCGAGGTTATCGAGGATGCGGTCGGTATTGGTTTCGGTGAAGTACAGGTATTGCTGGGTGCCCAGCGGGCGCGAGGGTGGCAATGGCTTCATCGGGGCGCTGCTGTTCGCCGCTGGGCTCAGGGTCAGATCGGATACCGCGGTGGCCGGGTTGTTTTTAGAAGTCATTTTGCGCCATGTACCTGGACTGGTTGGCCCGCGACCGTTGTCGCCGGGCCTCACGGAAAGAGAATCTCGCGTCTTTTTACTGCGCGTATTTGGCCCGGGCGTCAGGGGTTTGCGCTGAGGGTCGCCAGGGGGAATCCTTTCCTGATTGATGATGGATCGGCCATTATTCGGCGATCTTTAATCAAAAGGAGGCTAAATGATGTCAACGCTACCTTCGTTGGGGTTCGCCGGAATCGGCCTGATGGGCCTGCCGATGTGCCGCCGTCTGCTGGCCGCCGGTTACCCGTTGACGGTGTGGAACCGCAACCCGGAAAAGTGTGCACCGCTGGTCGAGGCTGGTGCCCGGCAGGTCGCTACGCCCGCCGAGCTGTGTGAGCACGCCGATGTACTGATGCTGTGCCTGGCCGATACGGCGGTGGTGCGCGAGGTGGTGTTTGGCCCGGCCGGTATCGTCGAAGGTGCGAAAAACACTCAGTTGCTGGTGGATTTTTCCAGCCTCGAACCCACCGCCACCCGGGAAATGGCCGCCGAACTGGCCGACAGGACCGGTATGGCCTGGCTCGACTCACCGGTGTCCGGCGGGGTGGTCGGTGCCGAGGCCGGCAGCCTGGCGATCATGGTCGGCGGTGACGCGGCGGATCTGGCGCGGGTGCGTCCGGTGCTGCTCAGCCTCGGACAGCGCGTCACGCACATGGGCGGCGTCGGCGCCGGGCAGGTGACGAAGGCCTGCAACCAGATGATCGTTGCCTGCAATGCGCTGGTGATCGCTGAAGTGGTGGCGCTGGCCGAGCAGGCTGGGGTCGATGCCAGCCTGATCGCCGAAGCGCTGGCCGGCGGGTTTGCCGATTCGAAGCCGTTGCAGATCCTCGCTCCGCAGATGGCTGAAAGCCGTTTCGAACCGGTGAAGTGGCACGTGCGCACGCTGCTCAAGGATCTCGACACGGCGGTGAAGTTTTCCCGCGAAACGGGCTCGGCCACACCGATCAGCGGATTGGCCGCACAACTGATGCGCCTGCATGGGGCGCAGGGCTTTTTGGCGAAGGATCCGGCGACGCTGGTGCAGATGTACCGCGCGCCAGACTCAACGGATTGACCCCGGGCGCGTGTTTGCGCTGATTGATTTCCTCCAGCACCGGTCGCAATTCCTCCAGCGGCACCGGGCGGCTGAGCAGATAGCCCTGAATGAAATCGCAGCCCGAACGCTCAAGGAACTCGTACTGCTCCAGGCTTTCCACGCCTTCGGTGACCACCTGCAAATGCAGGGTGTGAGCCATGACGATGATGGCCTGGACGATCTCCATGTCCGCCGTGGATTTGGGGATGTCGAGAATGAACGAGCGGTCGACCTTCAAGGTGTTCAGGGGCAGACGCTTGAGGTAGGCCAGCGACGAATAGCCGGTGCCGAAATCGTCGATCGACAGCGACACGCCGAGGGCGCGGATCTGCCGCAGCAGCACCAGGGTGTCGGCGATATTGCCCATCAGGGCATTCTCGGTCACTTCCAGTTCCAGCCGCTCCGGTGCAACGCCGGCCGAGCGCAAGGCGCTTTCGATTTCATTGGCCAGCTCTTCCCGGGCCAGGTTCAGCGGTGAGCAGTTCCAGGCGATTTTCAGTTCATTGCAGCCGTGGCGCGACAGCTCGCCGAGATCGCGGCAGGCCCGGCGCAGCACCCAGTTGTCGAGTTCGGCGATCAGGCCGTTGTTTTCGGCGATGTTGAGGAAGCGATCCGGGGTCAGCAATCCGTGGACGGGGTGTTGCCAGCGAATCAGTGCTTCGAGCTTGGTCACCCGACCGGTTTTCAGTTCGAAGATCGGCTGATAGTGCAGGGTCAGGCCGTTTTCTTCATGCAGGGCATGGCGCAGTTCCTCTTCCAGTTGCAGCTCGTAACTGGCGCGGCTCTTGAGGTTGGAGCTGTAAAAATGCAGACCGTTACGCCCGGCAGCCTTGGATTGATACAACGCCAGATCCGCGTGTTTGAGCAGCTCTTCGCAGGTGGCGCCGTCCTCCGGGTACAGACTGATGCCGATGCTGGTGGTCATCACCATGCGCCGCCCGGCCAGCTCGATCGGTTCCTTCATCTTGAGCATGATGCGCTGGGCCAGGTTGCGCGCTTCTTCGCGGTCACGCAGGCCGATCAGGATGCAGAACTCGTCGCCGCCAAACCGCGCGACCACGTCCTCATGGCTGCGCACCGAGCCCTTGATGTGATCGGCGATGACCTTCAGCAAGGCGTCGCCAGCGTCATGGCCGAGGCTGTCGTTGATGCGCTTGAAGTGGTCGATGTCGAGGAACATCACCGCGAGCATGCCGCCATCCGCCGCCTTCTGGCTCAGTTTTTCGGCGAAGAGCTGGTTGAAGCCGCGACGGTTGATCAGGTTGGTCAGGGCATCGTAATTGGCCGCTTGCTGCAGCGAGACCCGCGCCTGATCGAGCTGGCCCAGCAGCGTGTTGAGGCGGCGCAGGTCGTGCTCCTTGTTTTGCAGCTTTTTGTCGGCCAGGGCTGCGCTGACCGCACTGCCGAGAATCAGCAGAATAATCAGGGCCACGGTCAGGCCCAATTGCAGATGGCCGGTTTGCGCCGGCAGGGTGGGCACGCGGTCTTCGGGCAGCACCAATTGCAACGCGGCCATCCCGGTGAAATGCATGCTGATGATGCCCGCGCCGAGAATAAGCGCTGCGGTGTATTTGAGCATCTGATGGAGCAGACCGCTGCCTTCACGCAGGTAGCCGGCCACCCACAGCGCGGCGAAACTGGCACCGATGGCCACCGCGATGGACAGGCCGAACAGCGTCGGTTGGTAGTACGCCGTGGCAATCGAATTCATCGCCGCCATGCCGACGTAGTGCATCCCGGCGATACCGAGTCCGATGACGATGGCGGTTTGCAGATAATGCGCAAGGCTGGGCCGCAGTTCGCTCAGCGTGTGCATCGCCAGCCACGAGGCAAGCAGGGCGATCAGCAGGGAAAACAGGGTGATCGGCAGGTCGTAATGGATTTCTATCGGCGCCTGGAACGCCAGCATGCCGATGAAGTGCATGGCCCAGATCCCGCCCGCCAGGCACGTCGCACCGATCCAGCGCCACAGGCGCCGCGATGCCGGATCTTCGGCATGGCCGACCCGTTCCGCCATGTCGAGGGTGGCAAAACTCGCCGCGCAGGCGACCAGATAGGCCACCAGCACCAGCAAAGGGTTGTGTGTGCAATCGAGAATGACCTGTCCGCTCTGCGGCAGCTCGGTAAAAAACTGCAAACCCAGCCACTCCATAGCTTGCCCCGGTTAGCCAGCGCTTCCTGATTGCGTCATCGACGCACGAATGACAGGAGTATAGAGACCGGATTTGCCGTGTAAGCGGTAGTGGCACATTGGTGCTAACGATTTCGGCATTAGCCCCATAGCGATTCGTGCTAAGGGTCAGGCGCTCTGCTCGTAAGGCAGTTCATTCCAGCCCGGTTGCAGGGGCGGCAGGCCGAAGCGGGCGCGGGCGGCGTCACAATCGGTGTTCTGCTCACCGTTCTCCCAGGACGCCTCGAACTCGCGGCAGGTGCTGGAGCGCTTGTCGTAGATCGAACATTGCACCGTGTCGCCCACTTCACCGACCAATGAGGTGCAGCGTGCCGGTTTGCGGTCGGTGCCGATCATCGCCACCCGGCTGGGGGTGATCTGCGTGACCAGTTCATCGGGCACCGTACCGCCGGAGGACGCGCACTCACCCCAGAAAAAAGACACGCGAAAATGGGAACAGCAGGCACCGCAATTCAGACACGGACTGACTTCGGACATGGACGGGACATCAAAGGGATTGATCGGGAGATCCGGACGGATCCGGCGGCCATTCTAGGCTTCGCCACAAACTTGGGAAGGGGGGCGCGAAAGTATTTTTTCATTGCCGGATTTTTCCGCAAAAGCCCCTGTTTACGGGGGAATCCAGGCTTTTCAAGGGCTTACGTTTCGTTACAGTGCCATGGGCCTATATCAGGCTGGCGAATGATCACAGACAGCCCCGGCGAGCCTTACTAGATTGCAGGTTCCGGGCTCGAATGCGTTGGCAGTGAAGCCCTCATAACAATAAAGAGACGGACCCATGCAGAACTCGACCCAAGCGGCGAATGCCTGGCGCATTCTGTTCCTGCTGTTCCTTGCCAACCTGTTCAATTTCTTCGACCGCACCATTCCGGCGATCATCATCGAGCCGATCCGCATGGAGTGGCACCTCAGCGACTTTCAGCTAGGCATCATCGGTACGGCTTTCACCATCGTCTATGCCATCGCCGGCCTGCCGCTCGGACGCATGGCCGACACCGGCTCGCGCAGCAAACTGATGGGCTGGGGCCTGGCGACCTGGAGCGCGCTGACGGCGGTCAACGGCATGGTCGGCAGTTTCTGGAGTTTCCTGCTGGTGCGCATGGGCATCGGCATCGGCGAGGCCAGTTATGCACCGGCCGCCAATTCGCTGATCGGCGACCTGTTCCCGGCCCATCGCCGGGCGCGGGCCATGGGCATTTTCATGTTGGGCCTGCCGCTGGGGCTGCTGCTGGCGTTCTTCACCATCGGTGCGATGGTCAAGGCGTTCGACAGCTGGCGCGCACCATTCTTCATCGCCGCCGTGCCGGGCCTGCTGCTGGCGGTGTTCATGTTTTTCATCAAGGAACCCAAACGCGGCGCGGCGGAAACCGTGCAGGTCTCCCAGGAAAAAATCGACAGGCCGATCCGCCGGGTGCTGGCGGTGCCGACGTTCC
This sequence comes from Pseudomonas sp. B2M1-30, assembly GCF_025447575.1. Lineage (NCBI taxonomy): Bacteria > Pseudomonadati > Pseudomonadota > Gammaproteobacteria > Pseudomonadales > Pseudomonadaceae > Pseudomonas > Pseudomonas sp. B2M1-30. The sequence continues at coordinate 331,044 of NZ_JAOEJT010000006.1, forward strand.
TGTGGCTGGTGCTGGCCGGGCTGTGCTTCAACTTCGCCACCTACGCCTGCAACTCGTTTCTGGTGCCGATGCTCCAGCGTTACTTCCTGATGCCACTGCAGGAAGCGGCGGTGGCCACCGGACTGATCGTCGGCGTGACCGGCCTGATCGGCCTGACCCTCGGCGGCTGGATCGCCGACAAGATCCACCAGCGCGTCGCCAGCGGACGCCTGCTGTTTGCCGCATTCAGCCTGATCATCTCGACCCTGTGTACCGCTTGGGCGCTGCACGCCGGGCGCATCGAAATCGGCGTGTTCGTCGCGGTGTTCAGCGTCGGCTGGCTGTTTGCCTACAACTTCTACACCTGCGTGTACACGGCGATCCAGGACGTGGTCGAACCCCGCCTGCGAGCCACGGCGATGGCACTGTTCTTCGCCGGCCTGTACCTGCTGGGCGGCGGCCTGGGACCGGTGGTGGTTGGCGCCTTGTCGGACCATTTCGCCCATTCGGCGATGCTCCTGGCCGGTGCCGACCAAATGACCGAAGGATTCAAAGCGGTCGGCCTGCACGACGCGATGTACCTGATCCCCGTGGCGCTGTTCTTCACCATGGTGTTCCTGTTCCTGGCTTCGCGGTGCTTTGTGCGGGATGCGCAGCGAATGAAAGAAGGGCTGGGAGCAGTGATCGAACCGCAAGGGGCGGCGGCGACGGCATGATTGCATTTATGAGCAAGCGTGCTCCAGCGGCGGGTTGAGCGCGTTTGCGAGGGGGGCAACTGTCGGTTTGGTTTTCGGGTTCAGGTCATTTTTCAGCGGACTTCAGATCGCTGCCCTCACCCTAGCCCTCCCGAAACGTCGGACCGCCCGGAGGGAGAGGGGACTGATCGAGGCGGCAGCAAAGAAGGCGTACACCCATCCAAACCCGGTCGGCCCGAAGGCCGCCTTCACGGGCAAGCCCATTCCCACAAAAGCCAAAGCCAAAGCCAAAGCCAAAGCGAAAGCAAAAGCCAAAGCGAAAGCAAAAGCCAAAGCGAAAGCAAAAGCCAAAGCGAAAGCAAAAGCGAAAGCAAAAGCGAAAGCAAAAGCCGTCCACCTCCGCCCTTCACCACTCAACACAATGAGCGTTAGCTCGAGTACCGCTTTTGATCTTGC
>NZ_JAOEJT010000007.1:0-275460 GCF_025447575.1 Pseudomonas sp. B2M1-30
CGAGCCACAGCGAGGGGCCGTACGCCGGGGCCCAGACCTTTGCTTCCTTTGGGGCGTTTGCCAAAGGGAGTCGCCGTAAGGGCGAAACCACCAGCCAAAACACCCCAAAAAACGGATATTCACCCCAACCCCCCAAAGCCTGGTCGGCCCAGAGGCCGCCAAGGCACAAGCCAAACCCCACAAAGAAATGTTAGCTTGCTTGGCATATAGGAAATCGAATCCAGCCCAGAGCCGAGCCCAAAGCCAATGAAAAAAACCATCCTGGCCTTCAGCCGCATCACCCCACCCATGATCGAACGCCTGCAACAGGAATTCGACGTCATCGTCCCCAACCCCAAAACCGGTGACATCAACGCCCAATTCAACGAAGCCCTGCCCCACGCCCACGGCCTGATCGGCGTCGGTCGCAAACTCGGCCGGGCACAACTGGAAAACGCCGCAAAACTCGAAGTCGTCTCCAGCGTCTCCGTCGGCTATGACAACTACGACCTCGACTACTTCAACGAACGCGGCATCATGCTCACCAACACCCCGGACGTGCTCACCGAAAGCACCGCCGACCTGGCCTTCGCGCTGATCATGAGCAGCGCCCGCCGCGTCGCCGAACTCGACGCCTGGACCAAGGCCGGCCATTGGCAGGCCAGCGTCGGCGCCCCGCTGTTCGGCAGCGACGTCCACGGCAAGACCCTGGGCATCGTCGGCATGGGCAACATCGGCGCGGCCGTCGCCCGGCGTGGGCGCTTGGGTTTCAACATGCCGATCCTCTACAGCGGCAACAGCCGCAAGACCGAACTGGAGACGGAACTCGGCGCACAATTTCGCAGCCTCGACCAACTGCTGGCCGAAGCCGATTTCGTCTGCCTGGTGGTGCCGCTCAGTGACAAGACCCGCCACCTGATCAGCCACCGTGAACTGGCGCTGATGAAACCGGGCGCGATCCTGGTGAACATCTCCCGTGGCCCGGTGGTCGACGAACCGGCGCTGATCGAGGCGCTGCAAAACAACCGCATCCGTGGTGCCGGCCTCGATGTCTACGAAAAGGAACCGCTGGCCGAATCGCCGCTGTTCCAGCTGAAAAACGCCGTGACCCTGCCGCACATCGGCTCGGCCACCCACGAAACCCGCGAGGCCATGGCCAACCGGGCGCTGGCCAACCTGCGCAGCGCCTTGCTCGGCGAACGCCCGCAGGATCTGGTGAACCCGCAGGTCTGGCGCGGATAAACAAAACGGGCAAGTGCCTTGCAGCACTTGCCCGTTATCGGCCGAGCGGTTATTTGCACACAACTTGCAATTGAACCTGAAACCGAAACAAATACAGCCGCTATAAACTCCCCGGAAATCAAACTCTCTGGAGAGTATTAATCTTGAAAGGCCTGACCACCAACCAACTTGTCCGTTACAGCAAAGTCATTCTCATGGCTTACATCAGTTTTTTCGGCCTGTTGGTGATGTACAGCAACTTCTCCGACTACCCGTCAAACTATGAATACGTCGGACATATCCTCAGCATGGACACTACCCAGATCAACGAGAACATCCGTTATCGGGCAATCACCTCACCCACGCTGCACCACCGGATTTACTGGCTGATCATCACACTGGAAGTGATTTACACCGTATGTTGCCTGCTCGGCACTTATCATTTGTATCGAAAAATCAACGATTGCCCGGATACCTTTCACGAAGCCAAGAAGTTCTCGATCATCGGTCTGTTGATCGCCATGTTCGTTTATTACATATGCCTGCAAACCATCGGCGTCGAATGGTTCGACATGGATACTTCACAAGCATGGAATGCCAAGGACTGGGCCAGACATATTGTCGACTTCCTGTTTCCCTTATTGATTTACATCGTCATGAAAGTTGAGCGCTGAATATCCAGCGCTCACCGGTTTCAGGCCAGTTTGCCGTGACCCGGCACGACCGGCGTGCGGGGTTTGCGGAACACCAGCACGTTGCCCAGCATCACCAGCGCCAGACCGATCAGTGCCGGCGCGGTCCATTGGTAACCCTCGACAAACGCCGAGACGTTCAGCGCCACCACCGGGAACAGCACCGTGCAATAGGCTGCGCGCTCAGGTCCCATGCGCCCGACCAGGGTCAGGTAGGCGGTGAAACCGATCACCGAACCGGGAATGACCAGATACAGCAGTGCGCCGATGTAACGCGGCGTCCATTCCATGTCGAACGGAATGCCTTTGACCAGGCACCACACCGACAGCATCGCCGCCCCGTAGGCCATGCCCCAGGCATTGGTGGTCAGCGGTTTGAGCCCGGCCTTCTGTTGCAGGCTGGAGAGCATGTTGCCGGCCGAAAAACACAGCGTCCCGCACAGCGCCAGGCCCAGGCCGAGCAAGGTCTGCGGACTGGCCTGATGCCCGGCCAGTTCCGGCCAGAACAGCAACCCCAGGCCGCACAGGCCCAGCGCGCCGCCCATCAGTACATTGCGCGCGATGCGCTGGCCGAAGAACACCCGGGCATTGAGCGCGTTCCACAGGGTGGCAGTGGAGAACACCACAGCGACCAGGCCACTGGGAATCCACTGGCTGGCGGTCAGGAAGCACATGAAGTTGACGCAGAACAGGCACAAACCCTGCGCCACGCAGATCAGGTGCCCGCGCCGGTTCATCGGTTGCAGGCGTCGGCTGAGCAGCAACAACGCAAACAGCACCAGCGCCGCGAGGCCGAAGCGATAGACGATCGACACCGGAATCGCCACCACCCCCAATTGCCATTTCAGGGCGATCCAGGTGGTGCCCCAGATCAGCACGGTCAACAGATACAGCGAAAGGTTCATGGCAGACACTCCTCAATTGGCTTTCAGTGTCCGCCCCGCCTCGCCCTTCGCGCTTGCAAAAACTTGCGCTTTTGTCGGGCCGCAGGCTGGCAGCACGACGGCTACGGAGTAGGATGCAAGGCGTTGGAGAGAACCGATCATGGCCGCAATCGATACCCTGCAAATCTTCAAGGCGCTCAACAGCTCGCCGAACTCGCGCCTGGTACACAGCGCCGAGCTGGGTGACGGCTTGTCCGCCGCCCTGTGGACCAATCATCACGACGCCCAGGAATACGAGGCGCCCAGCCACCACACCCTGTCCTGCTACATCGCCGGTGGCACCGGGACTTTTCGCCGGGATCAGCCGGGGCAAAAAGGTGGCCCCGACAAGCTGTGCATCCTGCCCGCCGAGCATGAGTCAGGCTGGGTCATCAATGGCGACATTCGCCTCGCTCATCTGTATTTCAGTGCCGAACAATTCGCCCTCGGCTGCGTCACGCTGCTCGACCGCGAACCTCGGGAATTGCAATTGCGCGAGCAGACCTTTCTCGAAGACCCGCAACAGGCCCAGCGCTTTCGGCAGTTGCTGACGCTGAACTGGGACGAACCCGGCGAACGCCTGCTGACCAGCAGCCTCGCTCACGAATTGATCAGTCATACCCTGCTCAGCCAGGTCGGCGTGCGCCAGGGCTTGCGGTTGAAGGGCGGACTGGCGGCGCATCAGCGCCGGCAATTGGTGGAATTCATCGACGGGCATCTGGCCGACGCGATCAGCCTCGGGCAACTGGCCGGGTTGTGCGCGTTGTCGGAATATCACTTTGCGCGAATGTTCCGCACCAGTTTCGGCCTGCCGCCGCATCAGTACGTGCTGGCGCGACGTTTGAGCCGGGCGCGGGAATTGTTGCGCGGCACGGCGTTGCCGCTGGGGGAGATTGCACTGGCTTGCGGGTTTGCCAGTGCGAGTCATTTCACCAATCGGTTCAGGCAGGTATTGGGCGGGACGCCGGGGGAATATCGGTTGGCGTTTTTGCGGTAGTTTTGTGGTGAGCCCTTTTCCCCTCACCCCAGCCCTCTCCCGGAGGGAGAGGGGGCCGATTGGGGGATATTGAAGAAATACGCCGACCTGAACGATTGGCTATGAATCCATAATCGACTCGATCTTTCAGGTCGATGTATCGCCCAAGACGCCTCGGTCGGCCCCCTCTCCCTCTGGGAGAGGGCCGGGGTGAGGGCCGCTTTGGGCGCAGTCTCAGAACTCCAGCGTGCTCGACAAGGAAATCTGCCGCGAATCCCCCATCGACACAAAGAACCGGCTCGCCGCCGACGTGTAGTAAGTGCGATCAAACAGGTTCTTCACATTGAGCTGGAATTTGACCTTCTGCCCTTCCACGTGGGTGTCGTAGGTCGCAAATGCATCGGCCACGGTATAGCTCGGCAGGTCGAAATCATTGACCGCGTTCCCCGCCCGCTCACCGACATAGCGCGCCCCGGCGCCGACCCGCAACTGGTCGCCGCCGATCACGCTGCCGAAGTCATACACCGCCGACAGCGAGCCGGTGTTCTTCGCCACGTTTTGCAGACGATTGCCTTTGTAGTCCGGATCTTCCGTGACCTCGGCGTCGGTGTAGGCGTAGCTGCCGATCATGCTCCAGCGGTCGCTGAGCTGACCGGTCAGGTCCAGTTCCAGACCACGGGAGCGCACCTCGCCGGCGGCGCTGTAGATCGTCGTCGGGCCTTCGGCATTGGCCACCAGCACGTTGCGTTTCTTGATGTCGAACAGCGCGATATTGCCGGTGACGCGCCCCGGAATATCCAGCCGCGCACCCAGCTCCCAGGACTTGGCCTCTTCCGGCGCGATGCTGCCGTCGAGCACGGTACTGCTGCCGCTCAGCGGAGCGATGGTCGAGTTCGGCTTGAACGATTCGGTGTAGCTGCCGTAGAACGACAGCGAGTCGGTATAGCGATACACCAGGCCGGCGCGCGGCACCCACTTCTGGCCGTTGCTGTCGGTGTTGGCCTTGAACGGCACGCCTTTGCCGGCGTACTGGTCGTACTCCTGGAAGCGTCCACCGGCCACCAGAATCCACTGGTCGTTGAGGTGGATCGAGTCCTGCAGGAACACCGAGTCGCTGCGCAGCAGATCGGTTTGTGCGCTGTCGGCCGGGCTGACCGTGGTGCCCTCGACCTCGCGACCGTACACCGGGTTGACGTAGCTGAAGGTGCTCAGGCTTTTCTGGCGGATCAGATCGGCGCGGTAGATCTTGCGGTACTCGTCATCGACGCCGAATACCAGGTCGTGCTGCATGCCCAGCACATTGACCTTGCCTTCGAGGCTGGCGGTGGTGAAACGGTCGGTGCTGATCGCGCCCTGAGTGCCGTCCATGCTGCGGGTCAGGGTGCCTTTTTTGGTGTCGATCGCGGTCACGCGGACCTGGCTGGCGTCGTAGGTTTCGCGGTTCCAGCTGTAGCCGAAATGGGCTTTCCAGTCGTCGTTGAGTTCGTGGTCGGCTTCGAAGTGATACAGATCCGAACGCCCTTCCATGTCATTGAATTTCTCGTCGAGACGCTCGTTGCGCGAGATGTCCAGCGGATGGTTGGTGCGCGGATCGATCAGAGTGCCCCGGTCGAACGGCGTGAGGAATTCGCGATGCTCGTAGGCGAACAACAGCTTGGTGCGCTCGCCGAACCACGCCAGCGACGGCGCGATCAGGCTTTCGCGGTGAGTGCCGAAGTTGCGCCAGTAATCCTCGTCTTCATGATCCAGCACCATGCGATAGGCCAGCCCGGAATCGCCCAGCGCACCGGTGCTGTCGAAGCTGCCGCCGCTGCCGTTCTTGCCGTCGCCGTAGGTCGAGCCGCGCAGGGTCAGGGCGTTGTACTGCTCAAGCTCGGGCTTCTTGCTGACCATGTTGACCACCCCGCCCGGGTCCTGAATCCCGTACAGCAGGGACGCCGGGCCTTTGAGCACTTCAACCCGGTCCACCGTGGCGTTCATCCCACGGCCCTGCACCACCGGCATGCCGTCGCGCATGATCGAACCGTTGCGGTTGTCACCGAAGCCCCGGGTCATCACCGAGTCCTGGGTACTGCCCAACGTGTTGCCCTGGGTGATGCCGCTGACGTTGGCCAGCGCATCGTCGAGATTGCGCGGTGCCTGATCGCGGATGACCTGAGCGGGAATGACATTGACGGTCTGCGGGATTTCCTGAAGCGACGCCGATGAGCGCATCACCGAACTGGTGGCCGGTGGCTGATAGCTCATCGGCTGATCCAGCACCGAGGTGATGTTGGTGGCGCCCAGGTTCAACGCGCCTTCGGTGGGTTGCGGCTCGAGCGCCAGGGTGTGGCTGTCGGTACGGCGAAAGCTCAGGCCAGAACCGGTGAGCAAGCGTTGCAGCGCCTGTTCGGCAGTCATCTGGCCGTTGACCGCCGGGGCGGTGAGGCCGTACGGCGCTTCATCGGTGTAGACCACGCTTTGCCCGGTGACGCGACTGAAGTCGCTCAAGGCCTGGGGCAACGGCTTGGCGGCCAGGGCAAAACTGAACTGTTTCTGCGCTTGAGTGCTGACGGATTCAGCACCGAGCGCGACGCTCAGCGGCAACAAGGCCAACGCCGAAATACTGAGTGCCGAAACGCCCAACCACTGTTTGACCGAACCCGATTTTGCCCTGGACTTCATTGCTCATGACCTGTGTAGAACCGCACTGGATGCGAATGGCTCGCAGTTTCAGTCACTACACGAATGGGCTTCGGATTTACCTCACACATTTTTTGAAAATATTTTTCGAGAGATGGGTTGCCCGCAAAGGAAGCGGCCGCCTCAGCGCAAGATAATGAGCTGCCCCAAAAGCCGATGTTGCTCGAATCCCAACACCCCTTGCAGGGAATTCAGCACGGCCTGCGGGTCCTTGCTCGGAAAACTGCCACTGACCTTGCGCGCCGCCAGTTCATCGTTGAGCAACACAATCCGCCCTGGGTAATAGCGCCGCAGATCCTCCACCACATCGGCCAGGGTCGACTTGTAGTACGTCAACCAACCCTGGCGCCAGGCCAGTTGCGCTTCGCTGTCCACGGCGTGAAGTTTTTCCGCCTGGCCATCGCCGTAAGCCACCTGCTGACCGGCGGTGAGAACCTGTTGCTCGGCGTCGCGCTGCGGCGTCACGCCGACCCGCCCGGACAACACCGTCACCTGCGCGCCACGGGGTTGCAGACGCACTTCGAACTGGGTGCCGAGCACCCGTGCCTGGCCCTGCCTAGCCTCGACCACAAACGGCTCGCCGGTATGGGTCACGCTGAAAAACCCGGCACCGCGACGCAGTTGCACATGCCGCTCGCCGTGGCTGAAATCCACGGCAATCGCGCTGTCGGCATCCAGTGTCACTTGTGATTGATCGGCCAGGGTCACGGTGCGGATTTCACCCGGCGCCGACACGTAGTCCGCACCCAGGTCATCGAGCCAGCGCTGGGGCTGCCAACCGCTGCCCAGGCTGATCATCAACAGCAGACACGCCGCCATCGCCAACGCGCCCGACCAACGCCGCAGTTGCGAGCGTCGAGGTCGGTCCATCGCATTCAGATAGCGCTGCATCGCCAATGCGTCTTCGTCGGCCAGGGTGCGCGCCGGTTCTTCGCTCAACTCCCACACCACTTGCGCCTGGGCATAGGCCTCGGCGTGAGCCGGATCGGCGCGCAGCCATTGGCTGAACGTGAGTTGATCGCCGGTGCTGGGGCGGTCGTGCAGCAGGCTCAGCCAGGCGAGCGCCTGCTGCTCCTGAGCGGGCGTCGGGATGACGCGGTCGGTGTGATTCACGGTGCTTTCCCTGGCGTGCGTGGCGCGGGTTCGCGCAGGCTGGCCTTGCAGGCCTCGAGGGCGCGCATCATATGTTTTTCCACGGCGCTTTGGGACAGACCCATGGCTTTGGCGATGTCGGCGTACTTGCGTCCATGGATGCGATTGAGCAAAAAAATCTGCCGGGTACGCTCCGGCAAGGCCCGCAATGCCGCCTCGACATGACGCAGATCGTTGCCCGCCTCCAGCGCGGCCTGCGGTTCGCTGCCGCTACTGTCCGGCTCGTCCGCCTGCCAGCCTTCGTTGACCCGCACCCGCGCGCCCTCGCTGCGCAGATGATCGATAGCGATGTTGCCGGCGCAGCGCAGCAGATAAGTGCTCAGTTCCTCGACCTGCACCAGCGGCCTGCGCCAGAAACGCAGAAACAGATCCTGCACCAGATCCGCCGCCGTCGCCCGGCAGCCAACGCGGCGATTCACCAGCGCTTCCATCTGCGAACGCTGCGAGAGGAACACCTGAAGAAAATGCGCACGGGCGCCATGGGGTTCGTCGTCAGGGGATTTTGGCGGATGGCTGATCAGCATTTCAGTTCATGGCCCACGCAGCGACGGGGCTGCCCAGCAAGCTCACGCCGGCCAGCGCCAATGCCAGGCGCGGGCGATACGGCAGCAACAGCACCAGCGCCAATGCGCTGACCATCAGCACCGCGAACCAGTCCACCAGGCCCAGCCCCCAATCCTTGCTCGACACCGCCGCCCACAACGACAGGCCGAGCAGCAGCCACCCTGCGAGAACCAGACCCCGGCGCCGACGTCGCGACGGCTTGCCACCAAGCAGTTCATCGTGATGCCGGGGCATCGCCAGACACAGCGCCGTGAACCCGGCGTAACAGAGCAGCAGCGCCAGCAGCATTCAGTTCGCCCCTTGCTCAAGCGTGATCGGTCGGGCGGTTTCCCGAGGTGTTTTTTTCAGGCTGGCGGTGGCACCGGCGCGCCACATTTTCCACGCGGCCCAGGTCAGAAACAGGCCAGTCGCCAGGCAGGTCAGGTCAAACCCGGCCAGTGCCCAATCGCCCTGGATCAGGGTCACGCCGAGGTGATACGGGGTGGTCAAACCGTTGAGCACCGGCAGTGCGGCGAACAGCGCGGCAGCCAGCGCCAGTTGCTCGATCCAGGCCTTGCGCCCCGGACGCAGCACCGCATGCACGACGCTCAAGCCCCAGGCCATGAAGAAGGCATTGATCTCCCAGTCCGCGCGCCCGGCCAGACTGACCGGCAACAGCCGATTGGCCCAGAAGAACACCGCCACAGCGCCGACCAGTCCGGCCATGCTGGCGATGTTCAGCACCTCCACCAGCCGCAGTTCGAACGGCATCACGCCGCTTCTGGCGTGTTTGAGCTGGCGCTTGCCGAGCCAGATCACCAACCCGGTGCCGATCATCGCCGTGCCCGCCAGACCAACGATGAAATACAGCCAACGCAGGACCGGACCGGCGAAATGGCCCATGTGCAAACCGTAGAAGCCACCAGCAATTGCCATGGCCAGCGGTTGCTGCGGGGACGCATCGAGTATTTGCCCGCTGACACCGTTGAAGGTCACGGCGCTGCCGAAATCATGCACCACCCGGTCCGATCCGCTGCGCGACACCACCACCGAGGCATTGGCATCGCCCGGATTGTTCACCGACACCCAGCCGGCCTCGCCACCCGACCACTGCTCGCGGGCCTTGCCCAACAGCGGTGCCATCGGTGCCAGAGCGGCCGCCTGATTGGCTTTTTCAGGGACGTTGGAGGCGGGAAACACTTCGTCATAAAACGCCCGGACGTTCGTGCCGTAGGAGGCCAGAATGCTCGCCGGCATCACCATCGACATGAAGATCACCAGGCTGCTGTAGGTGATCATCAAATGAAACGGCAGCACCAGCACGCCCAGCGCGTTATGCCCGTCGAGCCAGGAACGCTGGCCCTTGCGCGGGCGGAAGGTGAAGAAGTCCTTGAAGATTTTCTTGTGGGTGATGATCCCGCTGATCAGCGCCACGAACATCACCATGGCGGCGATGGTCGAGAGCCAGCGGCCCCACGGGTAAGGCATTTGCAGCTGGAAGTGGAAACGGTAGAAAAACTCGCCGCCCATGCTTTCCCGAAGCTGCAATTCGGCGCCGGTTTGCGCGTCGAGGGTCTTGCTGGTGAACTGCCCGCGCTCGCCGGGTTTGGCCGCAGACTGCTGCCAGCGCACTTTCAGGCCGGGGTCGCGAGCGTCGGGCAGGCCGATGATCCAGCGCGAGGCGTCGGGGGCATGTTGTTGCAGATAGTGCTGGGCCAGGGTCAGGCTCGCCTCGGCATTCAGCGCGCGGGCAGGGATTTCCGGCTGCATCCAGTGATTGGTTTCGTCCTTGAAATAGGCCAGCGTCCCGGTCAGGAAAATCGCGAACAGCAGCCAGCCGAACAGCAGTCCGGCCCAGGTATGCAACCAGGCCATCGCCTGGCGAAATCCCTCTTTCATGCGTAACCCAATCCACGGGCGACGCCGGAGACGGTCGCCATGATCACGCTCGGCACCAGCAGCCCGACCCAGGCCGACCATGCGCTGCGGCAGGCGAAGCACCAGAGTACCGCCACCAGGTAGACCAGGAACGAGACGGTCATGCCGGTCACCACCGCTTCGGCGCGGTTCAACGGCAACCACACGGTCAGCGTGACGCTGGCGAGCGCCGCAACCAGATAACCGCCGAAAACCGCCGCCAACACCCGCGACGTGACGGCCAGACGATAGGACATGGGAAGTGCGGCGAGTTTGGCTTTCATGTTTCGACCTTGAAACGGGAGCGTCCGACAGACGAGTCAGACTGATGGGTGTCGATATTAATGATAAATATTCTCATGTGCAAAAGAGGTTGATTGCCGGTAGCCACTCATCACCCCTACAATGCGAACAATTCTTGTTTGCTGACGCATGCCCTTTGCGCTCGGAGTGATGCCGTTGTCGTCCGCCCATCCCGTCGAATCGCTCTACCAGGCCCACCACAGCTGGCTCACCGGCTGGTTGCGGCGCAAACTCGGCTGCCCGGAAAGCGCCGCCGATCTGGCACAGGACACCTTCATCCGGGTACTCACCGCTCGCGAACCGCCGGTGATCATCGAGCCACGGGCATTTCTCACCACCCTGGCCAAGCGCGTGCTGTTCAATCACTACCGCCGGCAGGACATCGAACGGGCCTACCTCGAAACCCTGGCGCAGATGCCGGAGGTGGTCGCCCCGTCGGAAGAAGAAAAAGCCATCATCCTGCAGACCCTGATCGAGCTCGACGAACTGCTCGATGGCCTGCCCGGCCCGGTCAAACGAGCCTTTTTGCTGGCGCAGGTCGACGGCCTGACCTACCCGCAGATTGCCACGGAACTGGGCATTTCCGTCGCCACGGTCAAGCGTCATCTGAACAAGGCAGCCATGCGCTGCTACTTCGCCCTGTGAATCCGCCGATGGATTTTTCCGCCCAGGTCGCCGAACAGGCGGTGCACTGGCTGCTGGAAATGCAGCAAGGCCCGCTGAACCCACGTCAGCAACAGGCGTGGCAGCAATGGATCGACGCCCACAGCGAGCATCGCCGGGCCTGGGAACACATTCAGCGGGTCAATTCGCGGCTGCGCGGCTTGTCCTCGCCGTTGGCCCATGCCGCATTGAATGCGCCGAAGTCGAGCAATCGGCGCCAGGCGCTCAAACTGTTGCTGCTGCTCGGCGCCGGCTCGGCAGTCACCTGGGGACTGCGCGAACACACGCCACTTCCTGCGTTGCTCGCCGATTACCGCAGCCCGGTCGGCCAGCGCCGCAAGATCGCCCTCGGCAACGGCGGCCAGTTGCAGCTCAACACCGCCAGCGCGGCTGACGTGCGGGGCGACGGGCCACAACGGCTGATTCGCCTGCTCGAAGGCGAAATGCTCCTGACCGTCACCCAGCCTTTCGAAGTTCAGACCGCCCAAGGCCTGCTGCGCACTCAAGGCGCGCGGCTCAACGTGCGCCAGTTTGCCGATCACACCCAGGTCGCGCTGTTCGAAGGGCGGGTCGAACTCAGTGCCAATGGCCGCGCGCCCATGCTGCTGCCGGTGGCCCGGCAATTGAGCTTCAGCGCCAACACCCTCGGCGAAGCGAAACCTCTGGATGCCAACAGTGGCGCCTGGGCCGACGGCATGCTGGTGGCCGCGCACATGCGCCTGGGGGATTTCCTCGACGAACTCGGCCGTTACCGGCGCGGGCAACTCAAGTGCGATGCCAAGGTCGCCGACCTGCTGATCTCCGGGACTTATCCACTGGACGACAGCGAGCGGATTCTCGATTTGCTGGAAATCAGTCTGCCGGTGCGGGTCAAGCGTTTTACTCGTTATTGGGTCAGCGTCGAAGCCAAGGCCTGAGCAGCAGTGCAACCACTGAAAAATATTTAAATAAACATGAGCCGTTTTTCAGATCTGACGTGACAGAGAAGGAAAGCCCCCCTTGATTCAACCTTCTCAGGATCACCGTCCATGCACCCCACCCGCCTCACACCCCTGGCCCGCAGCCTGCGCAATCTCGTCCTCGGCGCCAGCCTGAGCTTCAGCGCGCTGCCACTTGCGCAAGCCGCCGACGCCAAGGCCTATCACATCGCCCCTTCGTCGCTGGAGAACGTCCTCAACCAGTTCGGCCGTGAAGCCGGTGTGTTGATTTCGTTCGGTTCGCAAGTCACCAGCGGGGTGAAAAGCCAGGGCCTGGAAGGCAATTACACGCCGGAACAAGGGCTGAATGCGCTGCTCGAAGGCACCGGCCTGCAAGCCCGCGCCGAAGGTGGCAACGCGTTCAGCCTGCAACCGGTGAGCGACGGCGCGCTGGAGCTGGACACCTCGAAAGTGGTCGGCGACTGGCTCGGTGAAGCGGCGCAGGTCAACGTCTTCGAACATCCCGGCGCACGCGACGTGATCCGCCGCGAAGAATTTGAACGCCAGGGCGCGACCCAGGCCCGTGATGTGCTCAATCGCATTCCCGGCGTCAACGCCCCGGAAAACAACGGCACCGGCAGCCACGACATGGCGCTGAACTTCGGCATCCGTGGTCTCAACCCGCGTTTGGCCGCGCGCTCGACCGTGCTGATGGATGGCATTCCGGTGCCTTTCGCCCCGTATGGTCAGCCGCAACTGTCGTTCGCGCCGATCAGCATGGGCAACATGGATGCGGTCGACGTGGTGCGCGGCGGTGGTGCGGTGCGTTACGGCCCGCAGAACGTCGGCGGTGTGGTCAACTTCGTGACCCGGGCGATTCCCGACGAGCCGACGGTCAAGGGCGGTTTCCAGACGGAAACCAGTCCGTCGTCGAGCCACGACGGCTTCAAGACCAGCGCCAACCTGCTGGCGGGCGGCACCAACGATAATGGCCTTGGCGGCGCGTTGCTGTACTCCGGCACCCGGGGTGGCGACTGGCGTGAACACAGCGACACCGAGATCGACGACCTTATCCTCAAGGGCAAATACCAGCTCGACGAAGCCAACAGTTTCAACGCCATGGCCCAGTATTACGAAGGCAAGGCCGATATGCCCGGTGGCCTGAACGTCGCCGACTACGACGCCGATCCGTATCAGTCGACACGGCCGAAGGACCAGTTCTGGGGTCGGCGCACGATGTTCAACTTCGGCTATCGCTACCAGGAAGATCGCCGCGAGTTCACCGCCAACACCTTCTTCACCAAGACCTTGCGCAGCGGCTACCTCGATCAAGGCACCTTCCTCTCGCTGTCGCCGCGCGAGTATTGGGTTCGCGGCCTGGAAACCCGCTTCGCCCAGGGCTTCGACCTGGGCGCGACCAGCCACGAAGTCGGCGTCGGCTACCGCTACATCAACGAGGCCGGTCACGAACTGCGCTATCGCACGCCGATCGCCAGCAACGAATATCCGACCACCAACAGCCGCAATGACCGCGACACCCGTGGCGGCACCGAGGCCAATGCATTCTTCGTCGACGACCGGATCGATATCGGCAAATGGACGATCACCCCGGGTGTGCGCTACGAGATGATCGAGTCGCAGCAGACCAACAACCTGACCAACGTCAAATACAAAGGCGACTACAACACTGCGCTGCCGGCGCTGAACGTGCTTTATCACCTGACCGACAGCTGGAATCTGTACGCCAACACCGAAGGCTCGTTCGGCAGCGTGCAGTACAGCCAGATGCCCAACCGCGTGACCAGCGGCGAAGTGAAACCGGAGAAGGCCCGCACCTGGGAGCTCGGCACCCGCTACGACAACGGTGCGTTGCGCGCGGAAATCGGTGCGTTCCTGATCAACTTCGACAACCAGTACGAAAGCAACCAGACCAACGACTCGGTGATCGCCCGGGGCGAAACCCGTCATCAGGGCATCGAGACCAGCGTCAACTACGCCCTCGATGACTTGAGCCCGGCACTGGCCGGTTTCGATGTGTACGCCACTTATGCCTATGTCGACGCGACCATCCGCGAAGACGGGCCGAACAAGGGCAATCGCGTGCCGTTCTCGTCGAAGCACAAGGGCACTATCGGCGTCGGCTACACCGAAGGGCCATGGAAGCTCAACCTCGACAGCAGCTTCCAGAGCGATCAGTTCGCCGACAACGCCAACACCTCGAAGGAAAGCGCCGACGGCAGCACCGGCAAGATCCCGGGCTACATGCTGTTCAGCAGCCGCGCCGGCTACGACTTCGGCCCGCAACTGTCGGACCTGAACGTGGCGGTGGGGGTGAAGAACATCTTCAACACCCAGTACTTCACCCGCTCGTTCGATGACAACAACAAGGGGAAATATGTGGGTGAGCCAAGGACGGTGTATGTGCAGACGTCCGTGGCGTTCTGAGGATTCTTCCTCACCACCCACACCACAAAACAAAACGGGCCTGCAATCGCAGGCCCGTCTTCATTGGGGGGATTAAATCAGCGCATCAACTATTGATCGCTGCCTGTTCATTCTCGAGAAATTCTTCCTCCAGCAGCCGGTCGTTGGCTTTGCTCTGAAGTGGCACCACAGTGGCTCGTGGTTTGCCGCGCAATCTGCCGAACTTGTGTTCCAGCGCGTGTTCGAGTTTTTCCGCCGCACCGTCGAGCGCCTGTTCCAGCGTGTCGGCCTTGTGGGTCACGGAAATCGGTGGCTGGCCTTTCGGCCGCGCTTCCAGTTGGCAGCGCAAATCATGGGGACCCGGTTTGTCACCGTTCTCGTCGCTCAGATGGACTTCGACACGGGTCAGGTCTTCCTCATAACGGTCGAGCGTGCTCTCAATGGTTGTACGTACCCACTCCTCCAGTCGTTTGCTGCTTTGAATATGGTTGTCGCTGTTGACTTGGATTTGCATAGTTCATCCCTTATTTCAGCTAGCTCGCAAGAGGCCTTGAACAGATTTTCGTGACCTCTTGGTTACAACAATCGGCCCGCTTGCCAAACATTTCAACCCCTGAAAAAAGATAAATATTCATACGCAAAAAAAGCCGGACAACCGGGCAAAGCACTGGTAAGGTCGGGAATTGCCTCGGCCCCTCTCGCTGAAAAATCTGCTCACAATTGCCCGTCATTCAGCGGGTGCAGCGTGCGAAAAGTCCCTGCTTCCTCCACCAGCCAGTCATGCACCGCGCGCACACCCGGATGGCTCAGCGCACCCGGCGCATAGAGCAATACATAGCGCTTGTGATTGGGCACCGACAGTCCGAACGGCACGATCAGCGCGCCCCGCTCCAGCTCATCGTTGAGCAACGTGCGCCGGGCGATCGCCACGCCCATGCCGGCAATTGCCGCCTCGATGGTCAGGTGATTGCGATTGAACGTGTGCCCGCGCCGCACGTCGGCACCTTCGAAGCCGATGGCGTCGAGATAGAACTCCCACTCCGCATGTTCATAACTGCCGCGCCAGGCGGTGATGTCATGCAGCAACGGGAAATGCACCAGATCCGCCGGCCCGTGCAGCGGTGGACGCCCGCGCAACAGGCTCGGCGCGCACACCGGAAAAATCTGCTCGTCGAGCAAGGCTGTGGATAACAATCCCGGATAACTGCCGTCGTTCAAGTCGATGGCCAGATCGAAATCCCCTTCATGCAGCGGCACGCTGCTGTCCTCGGCCACCAGGCGCAACTGGATGTCCGGGTAACGCTGCTGCAAACGCGGCAGACGCGGGGTCAGCCATTTGCTGAGGAACGACGGAATCGAACGCACCCGCAGCGTCCCGCTGATCATCCCGGCGTCGAGGCGACGCAGTTCAGCGTCGATGCTGCCATAGGCCTCGTTGACCGTAATCGCCAGTCGCTGGCCTTCCGCACTCAGCTCCACTCCACGCGCCCGGCGATGAAACAGACGAAGGCCCAGGCGCTCTTCCAGCTGTCGGATTTGTTGGCTGACCGCACCGGGGGTGATGTGCAATTCCTCGGCACAGCGGGTGAACGACAGGTGCCGCGCGGCACAGGAAAACACCTGCAGCCAGACGTAGGTCTGGGCGTGCAATTGACGACTCATTGTTTAGTCCTGCTAAAGGCTTTCTTAGGAGGTTTCGTTGGTCACGTCGGACTCAGGACGTCAGTATCGCCGACATTGCGCTTGTCCGACAAAAAATGGCGGCGATTCCTACTCCATTGCTTGTAAGGCTTTAGCATGGCTATCAGTGTTTTTGATCTATTCAAGGTCGGCATCGGCCCGTCCAGTTCCCACACCGTCGGCCCGATGCGCGCCGCCGCGACCTTCGCTCAGGCGCTGATCGAGCAGCATCTTTTGCTCGACGTGCAGCGTGTGGAAATCCGTTTATACGGCTCACTCTCGGCCACTGGCGTCGGCCACGCCACCGACCGCGCCTGCGTCATGGGCCTGATGGGCGAATGGCCGGACAGCATCGACCCGACGACCATCGATCCGCGCATCAAGCAACTGCGCGAAAGCGGTGAACTGTCCCTCGCCGGTCAACGCACAATTGCCTTCAGTTGGCCGCACGATGTCCT
Source organism: Pseudomonas sp. B2M1-30 (assembly GCF_025447575.1). Taxonomy (NCBI): domain Bacteria; kingdom Pseudomonadati; phylum Pseudomonadota; class Gammaproteobacteria; order Pseudomonadales; family Pseudomonadaceae; genus Pseudomonas; species Pseudomonas sp. B2M1-30. The sequence goes on from NZ_JAOEJT010000007.1 coordinate 16,531, forward strand.
GCTGCTCGACGAGAACCTGCCCTACCACCCCAATGCCATGTCGCTGACAGCCTTTGGCGCCAGCGGCCTGTTGTTCGAGCAAACCTACTACTCGATCGGTGGCGGTTTCATCGTCGAAGCGGCGGAAGTCGAGTCCGGCGTAGCGGCGACGGGCGATGTCACCCTGCCCTACGATTTTTCCAGCGCCGCCGAATTGCTGACCCTGTGCAAGCAACACAATTTGCGCGTGTCCGAATTGATGATGGCCAACGAGCGGGCCTGGCGCAGCGACGACGAAATCCGTAAGGGCCTGCTGCATATCTGGTCAGTGATGCGCGAGTGCGTCGAGCACGGCCTGCGCCACGAAGGTGTCCTGCCCGGCGGCCTGAATGTGCCGCGTCGCGCGGCAAAACTGCACCGCAGCCTGTTGGAAATCGGCAAGCCGAACGTCATCAGCTCAACCCTGTCAGCGATGGAATGGGTCAACCTGTACGCCCTCGCCGTCAACGAAGAAAATGCCGCTGGCGGGCGCATGGTCACCGCGCCGACCAATGGTGCGGCCGGGATCATTCCGGCGGTGCTGCACTACTACATGAAGTTCAACCCGCAGGCGTCGGACGATGACGTCGTCGCGTTCTTCATGGGCGCCGCCGCCGTCGGCATCCTGTGCAAGAAAAACGCCTCGATCTCCGGCGCCGAAGTCGGCTGCCAGGGCGAAGTCGGCTCGGCCTGCGCCATGGCCGCCGCCGGTCTGGCGGAAGTGCTCGGCGCCACCCCGGAGCAACTGGAGAACGCCGCCGAAATCGGCCTGGAACACAACCTCGGCCTGACCTGCGACCCGGTCGGCGGCCTGGTGCAAGTGCCATGCATCGAGCGCAATGCCATCGCCGCCGTGAAGGCGATCAACGCCACACAGATGGCCCTGCGCGGCGACGGCAAGCACTTCATTTCCCTCGACCGGGTGATCCGCACCATGCGCGACACCGGCGCCGACATGCACGACAAATACAAAGAAACGTCACGGGGCGGTCTCGCCGTGAGCTGGGTGGAGTGCTGACCGGCCTGACTGCACCGTCAACGGTCAGCCGCCCTGAAACGGGCCACAAATGAACAAGGCGAGCCATGGCTCGCCTTTGTTTTTGCCGGTTCCATTGTTCGACAATTTTCCCGGCATGCGCCTTGCTACATCCGCAGCAGCGGCCAGGGAAAAGCCGATGGTCAGGTCTGGCGAACCAACCCGATCACGGCCGGTCAACAACTGCACGTTCAATCAGGCGGTGACGCATCATGGACAATCCTTTTCAGCTCATTACCGATGCCTTCGCGCCGGACTATCAGATCAACCTGAGCATTCAGGGCCTGGACGGCAGCATCATGCTGACCCTCTCCAGAAGCGGCCGGATCGTGGCCAAACGCATGATCAGCGCTGAACAGCGCAATGATCCCAAACGGCTTAAGCGCCTGGTGCAAAGCATCCAGTTCGGCATCGCCATCGAGCAGGGCCACAGTGCCGTGGCCATCCTCGAAGCCATGACCAGCGGCGACGGGCAAAACCCGCCACCGCCGCGGATCGTCGGCCTGCCGCGCCACTCGATCGCGCTTTAAAGCTCGCCCTTCTCCACCTCGGGATGTTCACCGGAACCCGCGCCGATCTTGCGGTGCGGGTTTTCGATCTTCACCGAGGGGAATTGCGACGAGGCGTAACGCACCACCAGGATCGAGAACGCCAGCAACAGAATCCCGCCGCACAGGTAGATGATGCCCATGTCCGGCGGATTGTGGTGCGACACGTTCGAGATCAGCAGACGGGTCAGTGCGGTGATCGCTACGTAGATCAGGAAACGCACCGGCATGTGGTTGGTCTTGAAGTAAATCCCGACCATCGCCCCGAGTTCGAGATAGATGAACAGCAGCAGAATGTCATCGATCTTGATATGGCCCTCTTCGAGCATCCCGAGAAATTCCATCACCGCTGCCCATGCCGTGACCGCACCAATGGCGAACAGCGCCAGGTAGTGGAAGGTCTCGACGAACAGGTTGCCCAGGGACTCGGCCAGTTGATGCACGTTTTGCCGCAGTTTCTCGGCCCAGTTGATTTTCACGATGAGGTTCCTTAGCCCGGTTCGAGCGGATGATGCGTGTTGGACGTGACGGTTTTTCTGTAGAACGGTGTGCCCGCATGCAGAATCAGGGCCACGCCATCATGGCGAGCCGCCGCAGAACACGCGCCGTGGCGTTTAGCCGCACCCGGGCGCCAGCGCGACGCGCTCGACCTGACAAACCCCGAATCCGGTCTACATTAAAAAGCCACTACCCATGGCGCAGGGATTCGCTTATCCTTTTCGCTGTATATGGATACAGTAGTCGTCAAGACAACTTAACGTGAAGGCATGTGAGGTGGTGAATGGCCGTCGAAGTGGTATACCGCAGCAGCCGAGATCTGGAGCGCTTGTTCATGGATAAAGCCGAAGCTGACCGTCATGACAAAATGCTCGAACTGGCCGAATTGCTGGCCGATGTGTTGCAAAAAGCCGTTCCATCGCTGAACGAGCAGCAAGTGGAAGAAGTCGGGATCTACATGGCGAAGAATCGCGATGTGTTCGCCAAGGCGTTCAAGAGCCAGCCCGATGCCCTGTCGGAGCTGATCAACGCACCGGCCGAGCCGAGTGTCGCCAAGGCCGAAGTCGCCGAAGTGGCGGAACCGGCAGAAGCACCGGCCAAACCGGCCAAGGCGAAAGCCGCGAAATAATCGATGCCCAATTGAACAGGCCCTGAGTCAATGACTCAGGGCCTTTTTCATGCCTGGCGAATGGGCCTATCGGTACAGGACTTTCTCCGCCAACTCGTCCGCCACCCGTGCCGGTGAACGTTTTTCCGCCTGGGCGTGGGCGAAGACCTCGGTCAGCCGCGAGCTGATCTTCGACAGATGCGCGGTGATCGTCGCCAGTTCCTCGCCCCGGTGCTTGAGCGACACATAGATCAAGCCACCGGCATTGATCACATAGTCCGGCGCGTAGAGGATGCCGCGCCGCTCCAGTTGATCGGCGACGTCGAGGTGGGTCAGTTGATTGTTCGCCGAACCCGCCACCGCCGAGCAGCGCAGTTGCGTCACGGTATGGCTGTTGAGCACGCCACCCAGGCCACACGGCGCGAGAATGTCGCAAGGCGTGCTCAGCAACGCATCGTTGGCGATCGGATGGGCATTGAGCTGTTCCATCGCCAGTTGCACCTTGCCGTGGTCGATATCGCTGACCAGCAATTCGGCTCCGGCGGCGTGCAGTTGTTCAGCCAGCGCATATCCGACGTTGCCCAAGCCCTGGATCGCCACCCGCAAGCCTTCGAGGTTATCGCTGCCCAGACGCGCCATGGCGGTGGCACGAATACCGGTGAACACCCCCATCGCCGCATGCGGCGCCGGATCGCCGGCCGAAGTGGTGCTGGTGACATGCCGGGTCTGCTGGGCGATGCAATCCATGTCCGCCACCGAGGTGCCGCTGTCGATGGCGGTGATGTAGCGGCCGTCGAGCTGTTCGATGCAGCGCCCGAAGGCCTCGAACAGCGCGGCGCGGTTTTCCACATGGGCCGGACGGACGATCACCGCAACGCCGCCACCCTGTTCCAGACCGGCCAGCGCGGCCTTGTAGCTCATGCCCTGGGCCAGACGTATGGCGTCCTCGACAGCGGATTCGTCGTTCGGGTAGGCAAGATAACGACAACCACCCAGGGCTGGTCCCAGGCGACTGTTATGAATGGCAACGACCGCCTTCAATCCGCTGACCGGATCGACGCTGAGGTGCAGCGATTCCAGGCGAGTGCTTTGCATGAGAGCAAACATCGTAAGGCTCCCGAATCACTTCCGGTAAGTCGCCAGTATAGGCTTGCGCCTGAAAATTGCAGAAACGCACCGGAATAACCCGCGCCCTCTACCGCGCTTTGCGGAATAACCTGATTGCAGAGCGGCGCGGCACTGGACGAAAGCCGAAGACGGGGCTAAAAACGAGGCATCCCCCGGAGATTTCAATGACCCCGCGCCAACGTTTTTTCGACTGCCTGCACCGCTCGCCGCCCGCGCTGTTCGAAGCCGCGCTGTGGATGGCGGCCGAGCACGACAAAGACGTCGATCCCGAGGCGGTGTTGCAGGACTTCAAGGAACTGCAATTGAAGGTCAGCTACGGCTTGCCGATGCTGCCGGTCAGCGAGCTGGCGCAACCGTTATTGCGGCGGCTGAACGATCTGGGTTTTGCCAAGGACGACTTCACCCCGCTGCGCCCGCAAGCCGCGCTGCTGCCCAAGGTGTTGCAGACCCGGCGCGGCCAACCGCTGGCACTGGCGCTGATTACCCTGGAACTGGCCCGGGGCCTTGAGATTCCATTGGTTGGCGTCAACTTCCCGGGGCATTTCCTGTTGCGCGTGCCCGGCGCCGATCATTTGCTCGATCCCTGTGGCGGGCGGCGTCTGTATCCCAACGACTGGCGCGAACTGCTGCAACGCCAGTACGGCCCGCAGATGAAGCTCAACGCCGATCACCTGCTGACCGCCACGCCGGTGCAGATGCTCCAGCGCCTGTCACGCAACCTGCGCCAATTGCACCTGACCCACGACGACTTCATCGCCGCGCTGATCGACGCCGAACGCGTGCTCGAACTCGGTGACGCAAACGCCGCCGACTACCTCGCCCGCGCCAGCCTGTACCAACGCCTCGACTGCCCGAACGCCGAACGCTTCGATCTCGAACACGCGTTGCTGCTCAGCGACGATCCGATCCAGCGGCTGCGCCTGACCGAACGGCTGGGTCACCTCCCGCCAAATTCAGTGGTTCACTGACAGCCTCCAACGGTGAGCGCACCTGGATAATCAGCAGCGCCGCGATCACCGCTGGAATCGCGCAGAAGAAGAAAATCTGCTGCACCGGAATGTGCATCGCCAGCAGCAGGCTGCCGAACAGCGGCCCGAGAATCGAGCCGAACCGCCCCACGCCCAGAGCCCAGCCGGTGCCGGTGGCGCGAACGTGGGCCGGATAGAAATTGCTTGCGAACGCGTTGAGCGTCAGCTGCCCGCCGATGATGCAGAACCCGGCCGCGATCACGCAGGCCACCAGGTAACGCGGGTTGTCGTGGTTCAGACCGAGCAGGATGGTGCACAAGGCAGCGCCAGCCAGCACAGCGGACAACAGGCGCACCTTGCGCTTGAGCCGGTCGGCGAACCAGGCCATACAGATCGCGCCCAGGGTGCCGGCGAACAGGAACATCGAGGTCACCAGATTCGCTTCATTGAGCTTCAAGCCACTTTCGAGCAACAGCGAGGGCAGCCAACTGATCATGAAATACAGCAGGATCAGGCTGACAAAAAACGTTGCCCAGATCAGCAGGGTCGGTTTCGCGTAACCGTTGCGAAACAGCTCGACGACCGTCAACTTGCTGCCCTGCTCGCGCTGGTTCTGCTCGACCGTCGCGGCGGGTGGTTGCCAGTCCGGCAGCATGCGCGCGGTGACCTTGCGCAAACGCGCATAAGGCGACGCATCACGCAGCAGGCGCGGCAGGGATTCGGGCAGCAGCCACCAGAGGAATGGGAACAGCAGCAACGGCGTGACGCCTCCGGCGAGGAACACCGCTTGCCAGCCGAAACGGTCGATGAATCCCGCCGCGACAAAACCACCCGCCGCCCCACCGAACGAGAACCCGCACGCGGCCAGCGTCACCATCAGCGTCCGCAGGCGCGGCGGCGAATATTCGGACATCAGCGCCATGGCACTGGGCATCGCGCCACCCATGCCGATGCCGCAGATGAAACGCGCGATCATCAGAGTATTCAGGGAATCGGCGAAAACCATCAGCACAGTGAGGCTCGCGTAGATCAGCACACAGGCGAGCAGAATCCGTCTGACACCGAAGCGGTCGGCCAACGGCGTCACCGCGAGGGAGCCGAGGGTCAGGCCCAGCAGGTTGGCGCTGAACACCGGGCCGAACGCGGCTTTTTCCAGACCCCAGTCCTGGGCCAGCGCCGGCACCACATAACCGAGCACCTGGGCATCGTAGCCGTCGGTGACCAGAAGCAAGGCGAGCAGGATCAAGAGCAACCACTGATAACGGGACACAGGACGGGCGTCGAGTGCCGCCCGAAAGCTGGCAATCTGGTTGTGCATCGCAAGTTACCTGTTTTGTTTTTATGTTTTGAGGTGCTGCATGAAGCTTTTGTGGGAGCGGGCTTGCTCGCGAAGGCCGCTCCCACCGGTGTTACGGGGTATCCGGCTGATTCGCCGGATGGGCCTTGATGAACGCCGGATGCCCGGCCGCCAGCGCAGCGACCCGGCGAATCCGTGGATAAGCCTGCAGCGAGACGTTGAACCGTTCGGCCGCGTACAACTGCGGAATCAGGTACACGTCCGCCACGCCCGGCGCTTCGCCGAAACAGAAACCGCTGTCGCCGATCAACTGTTCCACCGTCGCCAGCCCCTGGCTGATCCAGTGGCCGATCCACTCCGTCACTTGTGGCTCATCGTGGCCCGACTGACGCAGACGATTGAGCACGCTGACGTTGTGCAACGGATGCACATCGCAGCCGATCACCGCCGCCACACCTCGAACCCGCGCACGGGCAACGAGGTCGTCAGGCAGCAACGGCAGCTGTGGATAACGTTCCTCCAGGTACTCGATGATCGCCGGCGACTGAATCAGCAACGCGCCGTCATCCGTGCGCAACGCCGGCACCCGGCCCTGCGGGTTGAGCGCCAGGTACGCCGGTTGCCGATGCTCGCCACCCGGCGGCGCGATCAGGTTGACCGGCAACGCCTGATAATCGAGGCCCTTGAGCGCGAGGGCGATGCGCACCCGATAGGACGAGGTGGAACGGTAATAGGTGTAGAGATCCATGAGCCGCTCCTGTCAGCGCGCCGCCAGCACTTTGCCACGGCATTCGCCGAAGCCGATCGAGGCAAAACCGTCGCGGGCGCAGCGGGCGCGCAGGATGATTTCGTCACCGTCCTCAAGGAACTTGCGCACTTCGCCGGAGGCCAGTTCGATCGGTTTTTTGCCGCCCTCGGTGATTTCCAGCAGGCTGCCGAACTGACCGTTTTCCGGACCGGACAAGGTGCCCGAACCGAACAGGTCACCGGCCTGCAACTGGCAACCATTGACGCTGTGGTGCGCGACCATTTGCGCAACGGTCCAGTACATGTAGCGGGTGTTGCTCAGGGTCAGGCGATGGGCCGGCAGGTTCTGCTCGCGCATGGCTTCGGTGAGCAGCAGCACTTCCAGTTCGATGTCGAAGGCACCGCCGGCCTGATCGCGTTTGTCGAACAGGTACGGCAGCGGCTGCGGATCGCCTTCCGGGCGGGCCGGTTGCGCCGCGCGGAACGGCTCCAGCGCCTCGGCGGTCACCACCCACGGCGACACACTGGTGATGAAGCTCTTGGACAGAAACGGCCCCAGCGGCTGGTATTCCCAGGCCTGGATATCACGGGCCGACCAGTCGTTGAGCAGGCAGAAACCGGCGATGTGTTCGGCGGCGTCGCCAATGGCGATCGACTCGCCCATCTCATTGCCCTGACCGATCCAGATCCCCAGTTCCAGCTCATAGTCCAGACGCGCGCACGGGCCGAAGGTCGGCTCGCTCGCCCCGGCCGGCAGGGTCTGGCCTTTCGGACGACGCACATCGGCGCCGGAGGCGCGCACGGTGGACGCGCGACCGTGATAACCGATCGGCACATGCTTGTAGTTGGGCAGCAACGGGTTGTCCGGACGGAACAGTTTGCCGACGTTCTGCGCGTGCTCGATGCCGACGTAGAAGTCGGTGTAGTCACTGATCCGCGCCGGCAGATGCAGCTGGCAATCGGCGGCCGGCGGCAGCAGTTTCGCGCCCTGGGCTTCGATCTTGCCGCGCAGGCTCGAACCTTCGCTGAACAGTTCCAGCAGGCGCTCGCGCAGGGCGACACGGGCCTCGCGGCCGAGTTCGAAGAATGCGTTCAGTTGACCGCCACGGGTGGCCTCGACCGCCGCGCGCGCGGTGCCGTCGAACAGTCCGGCCTCCAGCGCCGCTTGCAGATCGAAGATGTGTTCGCCAATGGCCACGCCGCTGCGCGGTGCCGAGCCGTCGACGCTGAACACACCCAGCGGCAGGTTCTGCAACGGGAAATCCGCATGGCCGTTGGCCGAAGCAACCCAGCTGCGGGTGATGGAAGTCTGAGTCATGGGTTATCTCCGGGTCGGGTCGAACGTGGCGGGCAGCGTGGCCCAGCAGGCGTCGTAAGTGGATTGCAGTTGTGGGCAGTCGAGGGCGAAGCGGCTCGGACGCAGCACCTGGCTGGTCTCGAACATGAAGGCCATGGTGTTGTCGATCTTGGCCGGTTTCAGATCGGCATTGATCGCCTTTGTGCAGGTCTCGCCGTCCGGGCCGTGGGCGCTCATGCAGCTGTGCAGGGACGCGCCGCCGGGCACGAAGCCTTCGGCCTTGGCGTCGTATTCGCCCTGGATCAGGCCCATGAATTCATTCATCAGGTTGCGGTGGAACCATGGCGGACGGAAGGTGTTCTCGGCCACCATCCAGCGCGGCGGGAAGATCACGAAGTCGAGGTTGGCCAGGCCGTGGACGCTGGTCGGCGAGGTCAGCACGGTGAAGATCGACGGGTCCGGGTGATCGAAACTGACAGTGCCGATAGTGTTGAAACGGCGCAGGTCATATTTGTACGGCACGTTGTTGCCGTGCCAGGCGACCACATTCAGCGGCGAATGATTGAGCTCGGTGCCCCACAACTGGCCGAGGAATTTCTGCACCAGGGTGGTCGGTTGCTGCAGGTTTTCGTAAGCGGCGACCGGGGTCAGGAAATCCCGTGGATTGGCCAGGCCGTTGCTGCCGATCGGCCCCAGATCCGGCAGACGCAGCGGTGCGCCGTGGTTCTCGGCGATATAACCGCGCGCCTGTGGGTCGAGCAGTTCGACGCGGAATTTCAGACCGCGCGGCAGCACGGCGATTTCCAGCGGCTCGACATCCAGCACACCCAGTTCGGTGGCGATGCGCAGGCGCCCCAGTTGTGGCACCAGCAGCATTTCGCCGTCGGCGTTGAAGAACACCCGCTCCATCGAACGGTTGGCAAGGTAGGTATAGATGCTGATGCCGGCCGGTTTTTCTGCAGCGGAGTTGGCGGCCATGCTCACCAGGCCGTCAATGAAGTCGGTGGGCTCGCCGGGGATGTCCAGTGGATTCCAGCGCAGGCGATTGGGGGTCACGTCACCCAACGGACCACCGGCCAGTTGCCGTTCCAGTTTGACGAAGGCCGGGTGGTTGGCCGATGGCTGGATCCGGTACATCCAGGTGCGCCGCGCTTCGCTGCGGGTCATGGTGAACGCGGTGCCGGAAAACAGTTCGGTGTACAGGCCGTAGGGGGCTTTTTGCGGGGAGTTCTGGCCGACGGGCAGTGCGCCGGGCAACGCTTCGCTGCTGAATTCGTTGCCGAAACCGGACTGATAAACCAGATCCGACGCGTTTGAATCGAGGTTCATGGAGCCTCCTGAACAGGGAGTCGGCATGGCCGAACGCTCTGGGACAGAGGTCTTGGCACGCCGGGGTTATTTTTATCGTAATTCAATTACGCATAACGTAATTTGCTCGCTATTCAGCGTCAAGCTATAAAGACGCCCATTCGTTCCGGGATACCGCCTCACCATGGAAAAAACCAGCGACAGCAACGGCAAACAGAAAGTCCGCTCCGCCGAAGTCGGCACCGACATCCTCAAGGCCTTGGCCGAGTTGTCACCCGCCACCTCGCTGTCGCGCCTGGCCGAACATGTGCAGATGCCGGCGAGCAAGGTGCACCGTTACCTGCAAGCGCTGATCGCCTCGGGGTTCGCCGAGCAGAACGCCGCCACCAACCATTACGGTCTCGGCCGTGAGGCGTTGCGGGTCGGCCTCGCCGCTCTGAACAGTATGGACGTGCTGAAAGTCGCCGCTCTGCCGCTGGCCGAGTTGCGCGACGAACTCAACGAAACCTGCTTCCTCGCGGTGTGGGGCAATCAGGGCGCCACCGTGGTGCATATCGAACCGGCGGTGCGCGCGGTGACGGTGGTCACGCAATTGGGCTCGGTGTTGCCGCTGCTCAGTTCCTCGACAGGACTGGTGTTCAGCGCCTACCTGCCGCATCGGGAAACCGACGAATTGCGCGAACAGGAAACCGCCGTCGACCGCCATCCGCTGGCGGATGAAAAGGCCTACACGACCCTGTGTGAACAGATCCGCGAACGCGGTCTGCATCATGTGCATGGCTTGCTGATGCCGGGGGTGGACGCCTTGTCCGCACCGGTGTTCAACGCGGTCGGGCAGATCGCCGCCGTGTTGACCATCGTCGGCCCGACCTCGCTGTTCCACGCCGACGAAAACGGCCCGGCGGCGCAGCGACTGCTGGCGGCGGCGCGGGCCGTGAGCTGGCGGATGGGCTATCAGCCCGCCGACCTGACCTGAGCGTTATCTCAGGTACGTCTTGCTGGTGAAGGATTCCGGGTCATCGAGAACCGACTGAATGATCGCCAGGGCCTGCAGCGGCAAACGCTTCTGCCCTGTGGCCTGAGAGAAGAATTTCTCGATGCTGTATATATCCCCGAGCAGGCCAATGACGTCCTTCTGCAACTTCGTCGGGCGTAGCTTGCTGATACCGGCCTTGCCCAGCGAGGCCAATTCAACCAATGCCGACAGGAAGTGAACCTGCGCCGTGGCACGGTCGCCATCCTGATAAGCCTCGGCCGCTTCCCACAGGCTTTTTGTCAGCAGCACCACGCTCATCGCAATGCCCACTGGCGGTACGACCACACTGATCACCGTAGCCGCCGCCTCCACCGCGTTGAAGACCAGTTTGAACATGATCTCGTTGAGACTTTCAGTCTTCTCATCGACATCGGAGACGGTCCGCGCGATCAAACCATCGAAGTCACCGCTGAAGTCCGTAACTCGCGCATATTGCTGTATCACCGGCATCTCGGTGAAGTTGCTCAGTTGCTCAAGATCGGTGATATAGGTTCCAACGACCCGCTGATCCTTGTATGCCACCCGTTGGTAAAAATACTGGCCAAGCCCCAGCGACTTGACTGACGAAACGAATTCCGAAAACGGACGGATCCAGCGCCCGTCAGGTGCATCCGGGGTAAACAGATAACTTTCAACTTTGCCCTCGTTCACACAGCGTAAAACAAACACCCCCACGACCAGTCGATTCCTGATTTGCAGATGGAACAACCCTGGGTCATCCAGCGCGACCGTGAACACCGAGCGGTTATCAACGTTCTCGCTGGCATCGATAATCCGCATGAGCTCCTTGAACTGCGCGGTCTGCAGACGCCCATGAAAATGCTCTTGCAGAACGCCGATCTGCATTTGCCGCCGCGCAACCTGTTTGTGAACAAGGCGCTTGAGAACACCTTCGGCATGGGTGCGATCCAGGTACTTCGCACGCAGCATGGCGATGTATTTTTCACCCGGACGCAAGGTTCGCGACCAACCGGCAATGTGGCGGATATCCAGATTTTTCACCGCGGGATGATCCTGGGCCAATGTGAAACGTGGATAACTCCAGGCCGACCCTGCGTCGTTTGCATAGAAATGGGTTTCAGTGACGATCAGCCGGGTCAACGTCATATGAGCGTCCGGACTGACATCGACCAGTATCCGGTCGGGATTGACCGCAACCTGCTCGCCTTTCTCGCGTAAAACCTGCTCGACCCTTTGCTTGATCAAGTCAAAGCAGAACCGCTCATACGAGATGAATCCGCCCTCACGCGCCGCCAGTGTCTGCAACGCCCTGAGCTCGCAATTGATCCTGGCGAAACTCTGGCGCTGCGGCATCGGCGCGTTTCGAAAGCCATAGGGGCGCACGCTTTCCTCTTCGGAAATGCGCCAGGCGCGGGCATTTTCGACGATGCCATTCAACACCTGATCGCCCATGTGCGGAGTGGTCGCCAGGGTGATGCCCCTCCAGAGCGTGGGCATCTGCTCAAGCCCTTTGAGATAGCCGACAATCTGCACACGATTCAACGCATGCGCACGCGACGCAATAAAATCGCGCCCAGCCTGCTTCTGGGTCCATTCGATGACGGTGCTGTCAACCTGCCGCAGGCTTCGACATTCGTACCAGGTCTGGTCACCGGGGGATCCCGGCGCATACAGGAACATGAATTCGCCATCGCCCTTGCGGGCTCCGATCACCAGCATCTGCGCCAGGGGCCGGGTGTTGTGGAGAAAACGAATGCCATCGATCACAAAAGCGCTATCGCCAGTCACGGCACGCTGGATGCGCGCCAGATGTTCGTCGTTGCTGATGTGCCCCTGATGGCGAGCCGCCAATGCCGTCAACAGAAGCTTTTCCCGCAGGGCATTCTTCATCGCGGCGATAACCTCAGCACGCAGGAACAACCGACCGAGTTCGGCGCTGTGGGCCCACTGGCCGTCAAAAGAAAGAGTCGCCTCCAACCATGGCTGATTCAGGTTCGCCGGCAGATCCCGGCCTTTGAACGAGAACTCAGCCCTGTGCCCTTCGTCATGCACACCGGCGATCATCTGTTCGGTCAGTGACCGGCTCTCTTCCTGCACGACTTGCCGCCCGCCCACCATGAAGGAGTACCGCGAGTTGCACAGGATTTCATCCGGATCCAGTTCCAGCCCGAACTTAAATCGCAGAATCTCTTTCCCCCTCTGGCGGGCAAAGTTTTGCAGCGAACCAAAAGGCGCCAACAGTTCTTCAAGCCTGGCGTCAGTGGCTTCGGATGCACGTTGCTGATCGAAGTAAGTATTTCGCTGCGTCTGATCAAGCCGTTCAAGCCATACGGGGCGGCTGTCGAGCAGATGTCGTTGATTCAATGCGATGTTCATTTCAATTACCTTGGATTTTATTTAAACAATTCAGGCATCCACCCGGTGTTTATAAAAACTATCCAAAGAAAAAAAACGCCGACAGCCGACAATCAACACAAAGCATTTAGAGTCTTGCCTATTTATTACCAGCCCCTAAAAAGCCACTCCCCCTCAACCACATAAACCAAGCATTCTTGCCCGTGCCACCGCATGAGTCCTGCGTTCCACGCCCAACTTTGCGTGAATCCGCCGGACATGAGTTTTAACCGTATGCAACGAGATGAATAATTTCTCGGCTATTTGCTGATTGGAATTCCCTGAAGCAACCAGTTCGAGGACTTGTGACTCTCTGAAACTCAGCGAACTTTCCTGATCATTCTTTTCCGTCAGTTCATTTCCCGCATCGAGCATCATCTGCGGACAACTCTTTTCAAACTGCATGATCAGCCATGGCAATTCACAGGCAGTGGCCAGGGTCTTGCCGCGATTGAGCAACGACCAGGCCGTATCCCGTTCATTGAGCAGATAAGCCGCCGCAGCGCTCGCCAGCAGCAGTTCGGCTTCGAGACTGACCATTTGCCGGGCACGCGCCTGATCGAGCAGCACCTGCAGTTGCTCCAGAGGCTTGTGCGCCTGCTGAAGATGGATTTCAGCGAGGATCAGCAAATACTCGATACGCGGAACCAGCTCCAGCGAGGCCGGTGGCGCCTGCCGCGCGAGCGGCCCGTGAAAGTGCTTGAGCACCCGGCTCAGGGCTTCCCGCGCCAACTCCGGGCGGCCCTGCTGCAAGCGCAATTGACTGCTGACCTGCAACAGCACGGCGCGATAGACCGTATCCGGGATCTGCCGCTGCTGCATCAGGCGTTCAGCCTCGCGCAAACGCACGAATGCCTGGGCATAGTCGCCACCGTCGGCCGCCAGTTGCGCCAGCCCGAGATAGCCATACAGCACCCGTTTGTCGTGGCTGCGCAGGCAATCGTCGAGACCGCGCTGAAAGAATCCGGCCGCCGCCGCTGCCTGCCCCATGCCCAGCGCCAGCCGTCCTCGGCGCAGGGCAATGCGACCGAGCAATGGCACGGGGCGGTGGGGCCGCTGGCACAGCAACTCGTGCATATCGGCCAGCACGACGTCGGCCCGTGCGGGAGCGCCGCGCTGTTCGAGCAATTGCGCGTGGTCCAGTTCGAGCAATCCCTCGAACAACAGCGAATCCCGAGCCCGGGCCAGGCACAGCGCCTCCCGGTTGATGAGGTGGGCCTGTTCCAGTTCGCCGCGCAACAGCGCTTGTTGAGTCTGCCCGGACAGGCACAGTAACCGGACCGCCCAGGCCTCGCCATCCAGCTCGGCCAGGGCCTCGCGAAAATGTTCACGGGCCGGCTCCATACGGCCCTGCAAATGCAGCAGCCAACCCTGATGCGCCTGCCAGCGGGCGATCAACTGACGCTGCAAAGACGCCGACGGTTGCGGCACAAAACGTGAAAGGTGTCCGATACACGTCTCCACCTGCTCGAAACGCCCGGCGAACATCAGCGCCGCGCTGATCAGCCCCACCAGTTGCGGCGAGCCGAGGGTCAGTTCCCCGCCCTGCTGCTCATGCAGGTGCAACAGCAACACGACCATTTGGTCCTCGAACAGATGCTCGATGCTCAAGTGCTGCAACAGGCTGACCGCCACTTCGTACTCTTCGGCGAGCAACGCCTGTTCGAACGCCGGCTTCCAGTCCTCGCGGGCGGAAAACCACTGGCACGCGCGCCGATGCCAGGAGCGGCCCTCCGGCCAGCGTTCGGCCTGCATCAGACGCGACAGCGCCGGGTACACCTGCAACCAGTCCGGCGAATCCTGCCAGGGCTCGATGAAGCAACCCAGCGTCTGCAACGTGAGCAGCAGTTGCGCGCCTTCGCCGGTGCCGAACAGATGTTCGCAGAGTTCGCCATTGAAGCGCGGCATGTGCGCCAACACTCGCCAGACTTCGGCCAATTCGGCGGAAAGGCTGCTGAACAACTCGTGATCCAGATAATCGAGAAAGGTGCCGACGCGCTGCTGCAACTGATGCTTCTGCGCCCAATCGCACTTTTGCAGCAACGCCATGCGCACTCCGGCGCACCAGCCACCGGTGCCACGCACCAGCCGCCCCGCCACGCTGCCGGCCTGCTCGGCGGGCAAGTGATGCAACAGACGGACAATCTCGTCGGCCGTGAGCGCCAGGGTCGCGGCTTCACATTCGTACAATTCGTCGTCGAGCAACAGCCGTGGCCAGTTGCATTGCGGACGGCGGCGCGTGCCGATCCACCAAGTCAGCGCCGGATTGCCAAGCGCCAACAGCCGATCGAGCAGCGCATCGAGAAACGAATCCGGCGTGCGGCAGTAGTCATCGATAAACAGCCAGGTGGGGACCGAGCGAGTCGCCAGCGCAGCCATCAGCGCCGCTTCATCGACGCCGTCCGCGCCCACCGCGTGGGCCAGACGCCGACAGAACTCATCGACACTCAATGGCGTGCCTGCCAACGGCAGCCAGCTCACCGCGATGTCCTCGGGGGCCTGGGACAGGCACTCGGCCAACAGCGCGCTCTTGCCGCTGCCGGCAGGTGCGCAGAGCAATTTCACCCGGGCGGGAGATGCCAGCAACGGTTCGCTCAAACGACTGCGCGACACGTGATGGGAGGACAGTCGGGGCAAACATCCGGATCGATCCAGACCTGGCGTCTTGGCAGTCATTGCAGTGGCCTTCTTATCGTTATGCGCCCACCCTAGCCCTCTCCCGCGCCCTTGTTGACGAGTATTCAGCACGCTGATTGACGCCCATAAAAAAGGCGACCGAGCGGTCGCCTTTTGTCCTGCGAATGTATCGAAACCCTTACCGAACGCCCTCCGCGCGCAGTGCCGACGGGGTGTAATCGGCAGCCCGTGCTTCGAAGCCGAACTCGAAGCTGTGCTTCTCTTCGTTCTTCATCCCCAGGGCAATGTAGCGACCGGCGATGATGTCGTAGAGCGCTTCAAGGGTGTAGGCCTGGGCCTGGTGATCGTAGTAGTACTGGGCATGACCTTCGCCCACCCGCCACAACTGCCCACGACCGTCGTAGTGGTCGGCCAGCGCCACTTGCCAGCTGTCCTCGTCGAGGTAGAGATGGCGCTTGGCGTAGATGTGCCGCTCGCTCGGCTTGACCGTCCCGATCACCTCCCAGACCCGGTGCAACTCGTAACGAGTCAGGTCCTGATTGATGTGCCCGGCCTTGACGATGTCGTCGTACTTGAGACTCGGCGAGTCGAGTTTGTAGCTGTTGTACGGGATGTACATTTCCTTCTTGCCGACCAGTTTCCAGTCGTAGCGATCCGGCGCCCCGGAGAACATGTCGAAGTTGTCCGAGGTACGCAGGCCGTCGGCGGCGGTGCCCGGCCCGTCATACGCCACTTGCGGCGCGCGGCGCACCCGGCGCTGGCCGGCGTTGTAGATCCACGCCAGACGCGGCTCTTTCACCTGATCGAGGGTTTCGTGTACCAGCAACACGTTACCGGCCAGACGCGCGGGCGCCGTCACCGACTGCTTGAAGAAGGTCAGCACGTTGGCGGCTTTTTCCGCGTCCAGATCCTTGATCAACTGCGGTACGGCGATCTCTTCCTCGAAGCGGATCGGCGTGTAGCTGCCGTTGGTCTGCGGGGTCACCTGGGTGATGATCCGCCGCAGATTGCCACCGTGGTAACGGGTGATGTGGTTCCACAACACTTCCACGCCGGTCTTCGGAATCGGGAACGCGTAGTAGCGGTTGCCGGTGAAATTCGCCAGGCCGTTACCGTCGTTGATGCTGGTGACGTTGAGCGCGCTGCGCTTGGCCGACTCGTAGATTTCCGGCGGCACGGCCACGGTGCGATGGGTCGGGTAGACCGGGATCTTGTAGGTTTCCGGGTAGCGCTTGAACATCGCCACCTGGCCGTCGGAGAGTTTGTCCTTGTACTTGTCGACGTTCGCGGCAGTGATGGTGAACAACGGTTTTTCATTGGCGAACGGGTCGGCGAGGAAGCCTTTGCTGTCCACCGCCCCGGCGTTTTTCGGGATGCCGCCGGTCCAGGCCGGGATCGAGCCGTCGGCGTTGCCGGCCTTCTCGGCGCCCAGCGGCGTCAGACTGGTGCCGAGCTTGTTGGCTTCCTCCGGCGACACCGCCGCCATCACGTTGGCGGCCAGCAGGCTGAGGGCCAGAACACCGCATTGCAGAATCATCTTGCGCATTGATTTCATCCTTCTCGGGCAGATCAGAAGTTCACGCCGAAGCTGAGCGCCACGAAGTCACGGTCTTCGAGGGTGTTGTAGTCGCCACCGAAAAAGTCGGTGTAACTCAGGCTCGCGGTGTAGGTGTTGCGGTAGTCGGCATCGACCCCGACGCTGATTGCCTTGGCGCCTTCGTTGAACAGGCCGTTGGGGCCGTAGCCGGAAACGTCGTGGGACCAGGACAGGTTGGGTTTGAGGTTGATCCCGCCGATCACGTTGGCGTAATCGAGGATCGCCCGGGCGCGGTAGCCCCAGGAGGTCGAGGTGACGAAGCCGTCGGTGTCGCCCCCGAAACCGTACTGACCGTACACCGAATCGCGGCCATAACGCAGCTTGCTGCGCGCCTCCAGACCACCGACATGCACCACCGCCGCCTCACCCACCACGGTCAGGCGTTCGGCCCCCAGCACCTGATCGAAGAAGTGCGTCAGGGTGCTCTGGATCTGCGTCACTTCCTTGCGCCGGTAGCCCTTGTTGTCGGCACCGGGGGACGTGGTCAGCGGTGACGCCGCACCGCCGGCAATCGGGTTGAGCAGCGCCAGGGTCAGGTCGTTGGTGTTGACCTGCACCGGGGCGTTGGGCCGGTAGCTGAGTTCGCCGGTCCATGCGGTGCCGGTCGGCAGCGTGGTGGAGAAACTCGCGCCGTAGAGGCGAATGTCTTCCGGGTATTCCAGGTAGTACTGGCCGCGTCCGAGCATCACGCTTTGCGCCAGCCCCGAGCCGCTGCCGGGAGCCAATCCATTGGCAATGCCGACCATGCCCGGCAATGCCGCCAGGGTCGACAGGCCGGCGGTGGTGGTGCCGACCGTTGGCGTGCGGCTGTGGTAGTTCATGAAGTAGAGGCCGTACTCGGTGTCGTCGCCGAGCCAGCGCAGTGCCGTGCCCCATTGCCCGGAGTCCCGCGCATCACGGTCGCCGCCACGGGGCACGACCACGCCTTCGCGAGTCACCTGAATCGGTTGCCCGAACGCTGCCGCCAATGGCGCCAGCGGGGCAATCGCCGGGCTGCCGACGGTGTAGCCGTTATTGCAGCCATCCGCCGCCACGTCGACGCCGAAGAAAGTGCCGCAGTTGTCGAGAACGGTCTGATCCCACTCCAGTTGGTAGAAACCTTCGACGGTCAATCTGTCGGTGAGGCCCTGGGAGGCGAACAGCATGTTCACCGGAATCAGGCCTTCCTTGATCTCCGCGCCTGGGCGGCGGAACGCCGAGACGTCGATCGGGTTGATGCTGTTGATCGAGTTGCCGATGAAGGTACTTTCGCCCCAACTGACCACCTGCTTGCCGGCGCGCACGGTGCCGGGCAGATCGGCGATGTTGTAGTTGTGATAGATGAAGGCGTCGAGAATCTGCGCACCGGACGACTTGGCGCCCTCCTTGCGGCCCTTGTCGCTGATCTGCTTGAACTCGCGGTCTTCGTCCTTGAGCTCGAAGTCGTACCAGTACTTGCCACGCACGAACACGCCGGTGTCGCCGTACTTCAACTCAAGGTCATGGATACCCTTGAAGATCTTGGAGAACGTCTCGCCTTTCTTGAAGTTGAGGCGCCCGTCATCACCGGTCGAAGACTGGCCCGTACCGCCATTGACCGTACCGACCAGCGACTTGTCGACATCGCGCATGCCCCAACTGGCGCCGACCGACAGCGACGAGTCGAACGTGCCTTCGATTTCCCCGATATTGAACGAAACCGCGTGCGCCTGGGCACAGCAACCCAAGGCCACCGCAGCCGCCAGCGCTTGCGGTGTGAAGATGGCGCGCATTGTTGTTTTTGTCATGCGTCTTCCCCGGTGAGTGACAGAAGGCCCCACCCTACTGCCGCCACACCGGGACGATAAGCGCACCAAGGAGGTATTCGCGCTGTCGCTCCAAAGGATGAATGCCCGCCTGCGACGGGGCCTGGCGCGGGCCATCGACAGGCTGGATGACGCAGGATCAACGCGACGGATAATGCCCGCGCCAGCGCACCGCAACTGTTACACGCACCGTAACAGTGCATGTCCGGAATCGGTATTTTTCTGTAGGCCTCAAGCCCTTATTCTGAGCGGGCTTTCACGGCAGACCGCGAGAAAGCACGAAGCCCCGGCCGTGAGTCATTCACGCCAGCGGCGACAGATTTCAGATGAGTCGAAGCATTTTCGGCTGATCGCCCCGGTGTTCACTGACGTTGATTTGTAGCTCCTTGATCCAACGTCTTACCTTGGCCGCTGCGTTTGCAGCGGCCTTTTTTATGGGCGGTGTTTTTTGTCGTGCATGCGGGCAGCAGCGGACAGGCAGGATGAAAGCAGTACGTCTGGCGGGAAGTCGGGCCACCGGGCATTGGCTGGGTGGCCCGCCTCGCTTACAACGAATACTTCTGCAGATTCCCCATCATTTCCTTCAGTGCCTCGATGTTGTCCTTCGGATGCGCCGCACCTTCGAAATCACAGATCTGCTGCCAGTGCGCCGCGACGTCTTCCGGGGAAAAACCGACGCGAGGATCGAACCCGGCGCCCAGGCTGCGCTCCCAACGCACCTTGCCCATCCAGCCGCCACCGACCTCGAACAGGCCTGAGGTTTCCTGGCATTGCTCGCTGCCGAGAAACACCACCAGCGGGCTGACCAGTTCCGGCTTGAGTTGTTCGAAAACCTGCGGCGGGATCAGGCCTTCGGTCATGCGCGTGCCGCCAGTGGGGGCGATGGCGTTGACCAGGATGTTGTTCTTGCGACCTTCGATCGCCAGTGTCCGGGTCAGGCCGTAGAGGCCGAGTTTGGCCATGCCGTAGTTGGACTGGCCGAAGTTGCCGTAGATGCCCGAGGTCGACGCGGTGAAGATCACCCGGCCGTAGTTTTGCTCGCGCAGATGCGGCCATGCGGCGCGGGTGACTTTGTAGGCGCCTTCGACATGGACGCGGTAAACCAGGTCCCAGTCGGCGTCTTCCATCTTGTGGAACGTCTTGTCACGCAGGATGCCGGCGTTGTTGACCACCACGTCGACGCGACCGAATGCATCGAGGGCGTTCTGCACCAGTTTGTCGCCGTCGGTGACGGAGTCGTGGTTGGCTTCGGCGATACCGCCGGCCGCGCGGATCTCGGCCACCACGCGGTCAGCGGCCGACGCGTTGGCGCCCTCACCCTGAGTCGAGCCGCCGAGGTCGTTGACCAGCACTTTGGCGCCCTGCCGGGCGAACAGCAGCGCGTGCGCCCGCCCCAGGCCGCCGCCGGCTCCAGTCACGATCACGACTTTATCTTCGAAACGCACAGACTCATTCATCGGGGAACTCCAGCAGGCCTGAGGGGGACAGTGATCCCGAGTGTCAGGCACGGCGCTTTCGGTCACAACGAACACGGCTGAGGCTGAATGGTGCGCAATAAGGCAGGGGGATGATGCGGATGGAAATCCAGAGATCGCAGCCGGCGGGCTGCGATCCGTTCAGGAACACGCCACTTTGAGCGGCGGTAAAGCCTGGCGCTCGCGAAATGCCAGGTAGTGCTTGAGCACCTGCATCGGCGCTTCGGTCTGCGGATAGTGGCCGATGCCCGACAACAGCACGGTGTCCGCGTCCACAATCAACTCGCGAAAACGCTCGACCATGTGCGCGCCGGAAATCGGATCGACCTCGCCGTCGATCACCCGCATCGGAATCTCGCCGCGTTGCATCGCCGCGACCCAACGATCCCGCTGCACCCGGCGCTCCGGGATATAGCTGATCAGTTTGTGCATGATGCGCGGGCCGTGATGGGTTTCGATCAGGCTCCAGAAATCATCCATCTCGCTTTCGCTCGGCCGGGTCTGCGGGCCGAACACCTGGCGGAAACTTTTCACCAGCCTGTCCCGGGTGAACGCGCGGCCGATCATCCAGCCCAACGGGCTCAGCAAGAGCTTCTGCATCAGCACCGGCCGGTGGGTTTCGGGAAACAGGCCACCGTTGAGGAACACGCAACTGGCGACGTCGATCAGGCCTTCGTAATGCCGCGCGAGCAACTCCTGAGCGACGCTGTCGCCGTAATCGTGCGCCAGCACATGCACCGATTGCTCGATCTGAAGGTGCGCGAGCAACGCTTGTTGCAGGTCGGCCTGTTCCAGCAGGCTGTAGGTGTGGTTCAGCGGTTTGGCCGAATCACCGAAACCGAGCATGTCGCAGGCAATGACCCGATAGCGCTGCGTCAGCGGCTGCCAGAGGTAATGCCAGTCCCAACTGGCGGTCGGGAAGCCATGGATCAACAACAGCGGCTCGCCCTGCCCGGCGGTCCAGTAACGGATCGACTGACCACGGAAGACAAACGTCTGACTGCGTTTGCGCCAGACACTCAGAGGAATCTCGGAGAGAGGCATTAGAGTTTATAACCCGCGTCTTGTTGATCGAGTTTGCGCAGCAACGCCGGCCAGGCCAGCGCGCCGCCCATGCCTTGAGCGCTCTTGGTGACGCCGGCGATCATCGCTTTGGCCCCGGCCAGAATCTGCGGCTCGATGGCGATCAGTTCGGCATTGCCGGTCTGCGCCATGACCTGAATGTCGCAGGCACGCTGGAAGGTGAACATCATCAGGAAGGTGTCGGCAATGGTGCCGCCGCAGGTCAGCAGTCCGTGGTTGTGCAGCATCAGGAAGTTGCTCTCGCCGAGGTCGGCCTGCAACCGCGCCTTTTCTTCGTGATTCAGCGCCACCCCTTCGTAGGCGTGATAACCCAGGCTCGACAGCACGAACAACGACTGCTGACTGATCGGCAACACGCCCTGCTTCTGCGCCGACACCGCGACACCCGAGGCCGTGTGGGTATGCAGCACACACGCTACGTCGTGCCGCACTTCATGCACGGCGCTGTGGATGGTGTAGCCGGCGGGATTGATCTCGTAGGGGCTGTCCATGAGTTTGTGGCCGGCCTGATCGACCTTCACCAGGCTCGACGCGGTGATCTCGTGAAACATCAGGCCGAACGGATTGATCAGGAAATCTTCGGTGCCCGGCACCTTGGCGGAGATGTGGGTGAAGATCAGGTCATCCCAGCCATGCAAGGCTACCAGGCGATAACAGGCGGCAAGATCGACACGGGTCTGCCATTCCGCGGCACTGACCTGATCTTTGACATTCGGGGGGGACTGGACGGGGGCTACGCTCACTGTATGCACCTCTGCTTTCTTATTGTTTTGCACGTCTCAGCAGTCTAGTCAGCCCCGGGAGTTCACGTAGTTGCGTTCGCAGCCAGCTTGATGACTGAACGAGTCAGCAACGCAAACCCTTTGGATCCATGTCAAAGCAACGACGCCAACAAAGGGGCGGCGAACAGATTGAGCAGCCCGGTCAGCACCATCACCAACCCCGCCACCGAGCCTTCTTCACCCCCCACTTCATGGGCACGACTCACCCCGGCGCCATGGGCGCCAACCCCGAACAATGCGCCGCGCGCCAGGGCGCTGCGCAGGGGCAGCCACTTGAGCAACACACCGCCGAGCATCGCGCCGAACACCCCGGTGAACATCACGAAGACCGCTGTCAGCTCAGGCACGCCACCCAGGTCCTGCGCCAGTGGCATGGCGAAGGGCGTGGTGATCGAACGCGGCACCAGCGACAGCGTAACCGAGCTGTCCAGCGCCAACAGTTTCGCCAGACCGAACGAAGTGCCGATCGACGCCGCGCTACCGGCCAGCATGCCCAGCAACAACGCCGACCAGTGCCGGACCAGCAACCGTCGCTGCTGCCAGATCGGCACGGCAAACGCCACGGTCACCGGGCCGAGTACCAGCATCAGCCAATGGGTGTTGCTGGAGTATTCGGCATACGCGGTGTGCAACGGCACCGCCACGGCCAGCAGCAGCGCCGGCACCAGGATCAATGGAGAGAGCAGATAGCGTCCGGTCCGACGATACAGCCAGCGGCTGAACAGATAGGCCAGCAAGGTGAAGGACAGCCAGAACATCGGCATCAGTTCAAGCTTCATGGGGCCGCCTCAGGCGCACCGCCAGTTCTACCGTGAAGGCCGTCACCAGCATCACCATCAGCGTGCTGGCGCCGATCACCAGGGCGATCCGCCAGCCGTCGTTGCGCAACATCGCGCCGTAGTCGAGCAGGCTCATCAAGGCCGGGATGAAAAACAGCAGCATTTCGGCCATCAACAACCCCGCCCCCAATTGCAGCGCCGCAGGTTTCACCCAGCCGGCGGCGAACGCCAGCAGCAACAGCGCCATGCCGATCACCCCGCCAGGAATCGGCCACCCCAGCCACGCGCCAATCTGGCACCCGAGCAGGTAAAGACCAAGCAGCACGGCCAGTTCGGCGAGCAGCCGGGAGAGGTGTTTGAGCGTTGAAGATTTCATGGGGGGACTCCTGACAGGCGTCCATTTTACGAAGCGCGATGCCATCCCCGAAGCGAATTGTTAGACTCGAAGCCATTCCAATCTGGAATCACCCACATGGATTTCAAACAACTGCGCAGCTTCGTCGAAGTCATGCATCAAGGCGGCTTCACCCAAGCGGCGAAAACCCTGCACATCAGTCAGTCGGCGGTGAGCAAACAGGTCGCGCAACTGGAGCAGAGCCTGGGCACGCCGCTGCTCGAACGGCTCGGCTCGCAACTGCGCCTGACGGCCGCCGGCAGCGTAGTGCTGCAACGGGCCGAGGGCATGCTGCGCCTGCGCAATGAATTGCTCAGCGAGCTGGACGATCTCAGCCACCTGGCGCGGGGCGAGCTGCGGCTCGGGCTGCCATTGCTGGGCAGCGATGCGCTGTTTGCCGGGCTGTTCGCCGAATACCGCCGACGCTATCCGAACATCAGCATCCAGTTGCTCGAAGGCGGCAGCCGCAACATCGAGCAGGCGGTGTTGAGTGGCGAACTGGAACTGGGCGGTGGCCTGTTGCCGAAAGATCCTCAGTTCGACTGCCAGCCGTTCTGCGACGAACCGCTGGATGCGTTGCTGCCGGTGGATCATCCGTTGGCGGGGAAAGGTGAAATCGGCCTGGAGGAACTGGCCGACACGCCCTTCCTGCTGTATCAGCGCAGCTTCGTCCTCAACGACCGCTTGCTCCAGGCCTGCCAGCAACTGGGCTTCACCCCGAAGGAAGGCGGGCGCAGCGGCCAGGCTGATTTCCTCGCGGCGCTGGTGGCCGCCGGACAAGGCGTAGTGCTACTGCCCAGCGTGGTCGCGCGCGGTCTGGTGCGGCCGGGCGTTGTGCGCCTGACCTTGCGCGCGCCGGATTACCTGCGCTGGGACATCGCCTTCATCTGGCGCCACGGTGCCTATCTGTCGAAGGCGGCGCAGGCCTGGCTGGCGTTGCTGCGTGAACCCGCGATCAGTCCTTGAGTGCGGCGATCAACTGCGCCAGCCATGGCTCGGCGTCGGTTTCCGGGGTGACACTTTCGCTGGCGTCCAGACGCAGCATGTCCTGGACTTCGCGCAGGCCCAGTTCGCCGAACAGCTCGCGCATTTGCTCGCCACCGCCGCAGAAGGTGTCGCCGTAGCTGGCATCACCCAGCGCGATGACCGCACCCGGCATGCCACGCCAGGCAGCCGGCAATTGATCGCGCAGGGTCGAGTACAGCGGTTGCAGATTGTCCGGCAGCTCACCCATGCCAGTGGTCGAGGTCACCGCGAGAAACGCTTCGGGGCCGAAAGCCTGGATGTCCGCCAGACTCGCGCGGGCGTTGTAGAAGGTTTCGAAACCGGCGGCTTTCAACAGGCTCTGGGCGTGACGGGCGACTTCTTCGGCCGTGCCGTAGACCGAGCCGGAAAGGATGGCGACTTTCATCAATCTGATCCTGAAACTGAAAAAAAGAGCGGCGATATTAACAGCCGTAAGGACAAAGTTGCGATTGGCTCTCAACTGACGCTGATAGCCAGTAGACAGCACCGGGCGATCTTCTAGAATGCCTGTCACCGCCCACCTTGAACGGATTCAGAGATGATTAATGCCAGCCTGCTGCAAATGGTGATCAACGCGTCGAACGATGGAATCGTGGTCGCTGAAAAGGAAGGCGACCAGGACAACATCCTGATTTACGTGAACCCGGCGTTCGAACGCCTGACCGGTTACACCAGCGAGGAAATCCTCTATCAGGACTGCCGTTTTCTCCAGGCCGGAGATCGCGATCAGGCAAACCTGGGGCTGATTCGTGACACGCTGCAGAACGGCGGATCGTGCCGCGAGATCCTGCGCAACTATCGCAAGGACGGCACGCCGTTCTGGAATGAACTGTCGCTGTCGACAGTGAACGCAGACGACGGCCAGACTTATTTCGTCGGCGTACAAAAGGACGTCACGGTGCAGGTCAAGGCGCAGCAGCGGGTGGTACAGCTTGAGGCGCAAGTGGCGGCACTGGAAGCCGAACTCGCCGCCCTCAAAGCGACGAACGGCGCAAACAAAACTGCGAACTAATGGTCATTAACTACAATCACCAATAGCTTTGTAACTATTTCTTTCGAGTTGACCATGCAACGCGACGCCCTCCTTACCCAGGACGAGCTGGATTTCATCCAGACCATGCAGCACAACCCGCAACTCAATGTGCGGGATGCGACGTCGAGTCTGCTGGTCAACGGCGGTTCGCAGATCCGCGACCTGCTCACACGCCTCGCCGCCCATGAAGGCGTGACGATCCAGGCCAACTTCGACAATCACAAAATGACCTTCCCGCTGTCGCTGGTCGAGGACGAGTTCCACGCCATGCATTTGCGCCTGGGCGTGCCGAGCATTTACGAAGATGGCCCGATGGTTCGCCCATGGCGCCTGGCACTGGAAGAGCCGGTGGCTCTGGAAAACGCCAAGGGGCAGCCGGGGACGTTATGGGTGCATGAGGTTTCGCACAAAGGTGTGCTGCTGGAAGTGCGCAACAAGACCAAGGCACCGAAGCATTTCGCCCTGTGGTTCAGCCCGTCGGGTTATGAGCGGATTTCCCTGCGCGGTACGTTCGAACGGGAAACCGAAAACGGCTTCTACGCCTATGAACTGAGCCAGACCGACGCCGATGAAACCGAGCGTCTGCGCCAGTTCATCCTGCAGCAACACCGCCTGACCCATCCTGCCCTGCACACCTGAGTTTCAGGTATCGAGGGCACCCGCCAGAAACTGCACCATGCGCTGGCGCATGGTCGCGCCTTCATTGCCCAGGCAAGCCACTGACGATCCGGCCAGGCTGTCCTGCACCAGGTCGGACGCATCGCCTGCCAGCATCAGCTGACAATCCAGACTCAACGCCAGCCGGTTCAGACGCCGTGGCAGTTCAGGGCCGGGTGCGTGATTGGAAAACAGCACCAGCGCTTGTGGCTTGATCTTTTCGCAGACCAGTGTCAGCTCGTCGAACGGCTGGCCGGTAGTCAGCACGCGAACACCCGAGTCGTTGTCGCTCAGAAACAGCGCCGCCACCAGCAGCTCCAGCTCACGGCATTGCCCGGACAGGGCACTGACAATCACCCGGCGCGGCTGCGAGCCACGCAGCATGATGATCCGGTGCAGCACCCGCGCCCGCAGGAAGCCGTCGAAGAACAACCATTCGCTGGTCTGTCCGAACGCCTCTTGGCGTTGCAGCAATTGCAGCCACAACGGCATCAGGATGTCCTGGAACACTACGGGCAAGGGATAGGAAGAAAAAATCTGTCCATAGACCCGGTCCAGTTCCTGATCGTCGAACGAACTGACCGCCCGCTGGATCTGTTCCTGCCATTGCAGGTAATCCGCCTGCACCTGGTCGTCGGAAATGATGTTCGCCAGGACCTTGCGCGGTTCGGTCTTCGCCAGGATCTTGCCGACCTTGCTCACCGCCACACCGCGATCGATCCAGTCGACAATGCTGCGCACGTGCTCGATATCGGTCATCGAATACAACCTGTGCCCACTTTCGGTGCGCGTCGGCTGGATCAGACCATAGCGTCGTTCCCAGGCACGTAACGTCACCGGGTTCACGCCAGTGAGCCGGGCCACTTCGCGGATGGGGAAAAGATCGACGCGATCAAGCGCAACAGGAGCCTCGGAATCAGGACGGATATCGGCAATGACAGGCATATGTACGTACACGTCCACTCGGCGTATTTGGATCCCATTCTACTCCTGATGCCCCATACCGATTCAAGCGCTGAACGGGTGCGGACGTCTGGAATTCGATCACCGTAATCAGGAATAATCCTTGCTTGTCAAAAAGCGCAGCCCAGCACCCCGGCGCTGCGTCAGGCGAAACTCTTATCCGGAGCGACGCCCCCGAAATACGGAGATACACAATGTCTACTTCCCCCGTCACGCTGATGGTTGCGCGTCGCGTCGCCGACGGCCGCTATCAGGACCTGATTGCCTGGCTGCGCGAAGGCGAGCAACTGGCGACCGACTTCCCCGGTTATCTCGGCTCCGGCGTGCTGGCACCGCCGCCCGGCGATAACGAATTCCAGATCATTTTCCGCTTCGTCGACGAACACACATTGCACGCCTGGGAACACTCCGCGTCACGCACGGCCTGGCTGGCCCGCGGCAGTGACCTGTTCGCCCATCCCAAAGAGCATCGCGTCAGCGGCATCGAAGGCTGGTTCGGCGCAGCCGGTCAACGTCCGCCACGCTGGAAACAGGCCGTGGCGATCTGGCTGGCGTTCTTCCCGGTGTCCCTGCTGTTCAACTTCGTCCTCGGCCCGCTGCTCGCAGAGATGAGCCTGCTGCCACGGGTGTTCGTCAGTACCCTGTGCCTGACACCGTTGATGGTTTACTTCTTCATTCCGCTGTCGACCCGGTTGCTGGCCAACTGGCTGAACGGCACGCCTGTACGTCAGTTGCCAGCCGCGCCTTCGGCACAGAACCGGTAAAGCGATCGCCAGCGCGTTTCACGCGACAGCTCCTACGGGTTCTACATCACCTGATGCAGGAGCTGTCGGCAATCTTTTGAAGCGTCTCGCTGTTATAGTTTTTGCACCCACCGCGACGCGAGCCGTTCATGACCACATCCTCCGCTCCGATCCTGATCACCGGCGCCGGCCAGCGTGTCGGCCTGCA
The DNA here is from genome assembly GCF_025447575.1 of Pseudomonas sp. B2M1-30. Lineage (NCBI taxonomy): Bacteria > Pseudomonadati > Pseudomonadota > Gammaproteobacteria > Pseudomonadales > Pseudomonadaceae > Pseudomonas > Pseudomonas sp. B2M1-30. The sequence goes on from NZ_JAOEJT010000007.1 coordinate 44,535, forward strand.
TTGCGCGCAGCGCTTGCTCGAGGACGGCCATCGAGTGATCTTCACCTATCGCAGCGAGCGCCCCGGTGTGCAGGCGTTACGCGATCTCGGCGCTATCGGCGTGTTCGCCGACTTCTCCAGCGAAGCGACGATCCTGGCCTTCATCGCCGAATTGAAGACCCGCACCGACAGCCTGCGGGCCATTATCCACAACGCGTCCGAATGGCTGGAGGAAACCCCGGGCAATGAAGCCGAGGCCTTCACCCGCATGGTCACCATTCACATGCTGGCGCCGTATCTGATCAACCTGCACTGCGCCGATCTGCTGCAACGTTCAAGCCCGGCCGACATCATCCACATCAGCGATGACGTCACACGCAAGGGCAGCAGCAAACACATCGGTTATTGCGCCAGCAAGGCCGGGCTCGACAGCCTGACCCTGTCCTTCGCCGCCCGCTATGCGCCGGCAATCAAGGTCAACGGCATCGCGCCGGCCCTGCTATTGTTCAATCCCGACGACGACGCGGCATACCGCGCCAAGGCACTGGCAAAGTCGGCGCTGGGCATCGAGCCCGGCAGCGACGTGATCTACCAGAGCCTGCGTTATCTGCTCGACAACCCTTATGTCACCGGCACCACCCTGACCGTCAACGGCGGGCGGCACGTCAAGTAAAACCGCCCAGCGAGGATGTTCCATGAGCCTGTCCCTGCCCGAGAACTATCGTGAAATCCTGATCGGCCTCGGCGAAAATCCCGACCGCGAAGGTTTGCTCGACACACCGCTGCGTGCAGCCAAGGCCATGCAATACCTGTGTCACGGTTATGGGCAGAGCGTCGACGACATCGTCAATGGCGCGCTGTTTGCCTCCGATTCCGACGAGATGATCATCGTCGCCGACATCGAGCTGTACTCGTTGTGCGAGCATCACCTGCTGCCCTTCATCGGCAAGGCCCATGTGGCTTATATTCCGACGGGCAAGGTGTTGGGGTTGTCGAAGATCGCACGGCTGGTGGACATGTTCGCCCGCCGCCTGCAGATTCAGGAAAACCTCACCCGCCAGATCGCCGACGCGATCCAGCAAGTCACCGAGGCCGCCGGAGTCGCGGTGGTCATCGAAGCCCGGCACATGTGCATGATGATGCGCGGTGTCGAGAAACAGAATTCGACCATGAACACCTCGGTCATGCTCGGCGCCTTTCGCGAGTCGAGCAACACCCGCCAGGAGTTCCTGCAATTGATTGGACGGAGCAAGTAAATGCCACAACTTCAACCGGGAATGGCGCGCATCCGGGTCAAGGATCTGCGCCTGCGCACCTTTATCGGGATCAACGAAGACGAGATCCTCAACAAGCAGGACGTGCTGATCAACCTGACCATCCTGTACGCCGCGCAAGAGGCGGTGCGGGACAACGACATCGACCACGCCCTCAATTACCGCACCATCACCAAGGCGATCATCGCCCACGTGGAGGGCAACCGCTTCGCCCTGCTCGAACGCCTGACCCAGGAGCTGCTGGATCGGGTGATGGCCAATGAGTCGGTGCTGTACGCCGAGGTCGAAGTCGACAAGCCACACGCCTTGCGCTTTGCCGAGTCGGTGTCGATTACGCTGGCGGCGAGCCGCTGAACGAGTCTGGCGCATCAGCCGCCAGGCTTTTATCATCCGCGCCACGATTTGACTGCACAGAGCCCATCATGACCGAGCAACAACGCCTCGAACTCGAAGCCGCCGCCTTCCGCCGGCTGGTCGCCCATCTGGACAGCCGCAAGGACGTGCAGAACATCGACCTGATGAACCTCTCCGGGTTCTGCCGCAACTGCCTGTCCAAGTGGTACAAGGCGGCGGCCGACGAGCGCCAGATCGAGGTCAGCCTCGATGACGCCCGTGAAGTGGTTTACGGCATGCCGTACGCCGACTGGAAAGCCCAATTTCAGCAAGAAGCCAGCGCCGAACAACAAGCGGCGTTCGCCAAAGGAAAACCCAATGAGTGATCTGAACACCCTGCGCGCCAGCCTCAAGAGCGGCGAACACGCCTTCGCCGATACCCTGGCATTCATTGCCGCCGGCTACGACTACCAGCCTCAGGCGTTCAACAACGGCGGCGTGGAAAACGCGGCCGGGCAGAACGAAGGCTCGTGCAAGATCCTCGGACTGGCCCTGCTGGAAGGCCTGAGCGATGAAGAAGCCTTGCTGGCATTCGGCGAGCACTACCGTTCGGTGGTTGCGACGCCTGAAGGCAGCGACCACGGCAATATCCGCGCGTTGATCCAGCACGGGCTGGCCGGTGTGAAATTCACCGCACAACCGCTGACCCGCCGCTGAGTTTCATCTCCCGCAGGCATCTGCGGGCACAAAAAAACCGGCCGAAGCCGGTTTTTTTGTGCCTGGGGTCTTAGAACGAAGCGTTCTGCAGACCGTCCAGGTAACGCTCGGTGTCCAGTGCCGCCATGCAGCCGGCGCCGGCCGATGTGATGGCCTGACGGTAAACGTGGTCGGCCACGTCACCGGCGGCGAAGATGCCTTCGACGTTGGTCGCGGTGGCGTTGCCTTCACGGCCGCCCTGAACCACCAGGTAGCCATCCTTCAATTCCAGCTGACCTTCGAACAGCGACGTGTTCGGGGTGTGGCCGATGGCGATGAACACGCCGTCAACCTTGATTTCATCGAAGCTGCCGTCGTTGTTCTTCAGGCGCGCACCGGTCACGCCCATGTTGTCGCCCAGCACTTCGTCCAGGGTCGCGTTCAGCTTCAGCTCGATCTTGCCTTCGGCAACGCGAGCGTTGAGCTTGTCGATCAGGATCTTCTCGGCGCGGAACGTTTCGCGACGGTGAATCAGAGTGACCTTGCTGGCGATGTTGGCCAGGTACAGGGCTTCTTCAACAGCGGTGTTGCCGCCGCCGACCACAGCCACTGGCTTGTTGCGGTAGAAGAAACCGTCGCAGGTCGCGCAGGCCGAAACGCCTTTGCCCATGAACGCTTCTTCCGACGGCAGGCCCAGGTAACGGGCGCTGGCGCCAGTGGCGATGATCAGCGCGTCGCAGGTGTAGGTGCCGCTGTCGCCGGTCAGGCTGTACGGTTTGGAAGCGAAGTCCACGGCGTTGATGTGATCGAAGACGATCTCGGTTTCAAAGCGCTCGGCGTGCTCGCGCATCCGCTCCATCAGCACCGGACCGGTCAGGCCATGGACGTCGCCCGGCCAGTTGTCGACTTCGGTGGTGGTGGTTAATTGACCACCAGCCTGCATGCCAGTGATCAGCAGTGGCTTGAGGTTGGCACGGGCCGCGTAGACCGCTGCGCTGTAACCGGCAGGACCGGAACCGAGAATGATCACTCGCGAATGACGGACTTCAGACATGAATCTGCTCCTGTTGACCGACCAGGACACCTGGCGCGGACGCCGGACGGCCGGCGGAATAAAAAAGGACTGTTGAAAGCCTTGGGGAAGGCTTGGGCACGACAGTCCTGTAAAAAGTTGGGTGCAGCGTATCGAGGGGGGCAAGATTAAGGAAATACGGTTTAACAATCCAGCTCATAGGTGGTCTCTATGCGGACACACTGACGAGATGGACGTCTTTGTTACAGTGAATGTCGATCCCGCCGCCACGCTTTCACAGGCCTGGCAAAGTCGGTAAGGTCGGCGCGTTTTCCCTTGTTCGGAGCACCTTATGCCCGCCCCTGTCCTGTCCGGCCCGCAATACCTGCGCGAAGGCCTCAAACTGGTTCTCAGCCCCGGCCTGCGCCTGTTCGTGCTGCTGCCGCTGGCAATCAACCTGGTGCTGTTCGTCGGATTGATCTATCTGGCCGGCCACCAGTTCAGCCTGTGGGTCGACACCCTGATGCCATCGCTGCCCGACTGGCTGAGTTTCCTCAGCTACATCCTGTGGCCACTGTTTGTGGTGCTGGTGCTGTTGATGGTGTTTTTCACCTTCACCCTGCTGGCCAACGTCATCGCTGCACCGTTCAACGGTTTCCTCGCGGAAAAAGTCGAGGTCGTGGTACGCGGCACGGACGATTTCCCGGCCTTCAGCTGGGGCGAACTGATCGCCATGATCCCGCGCACGCTGGCCCGGGAGATGCGCAAGCTCGGCTACTTCCTGCCCCGGGCGATCGGCCTGTTCATCCTGTCGTTCATCCCGATGGTGAACATCGTCGCCGCACCGCTGTGGCTGCTGTTCGGCGTGTGGATGATGGCAATCCAGTACATCGACTATCCGGCGGACAACCACAAACTCGGCTGGAACGAAATGCTCGCCTGGCTACGGCAGAAGCGCTGGCAGAGCATGAGTTTCGGCGGGATCGTTTATCTGGCGCTGCTGATTCCGGTGGTCAACATCCTGATGATGCCCGCTGCCGTTGCCGGCGCGACCTTGTTCTGGGTGCGCGAGCGCGGGGCCGAGAATCTGGTGACCACTGCGTGATCCGGCGCTGAGCCGGTCACAAATCCATCATCCCGACGTCACAAGCGCGACATGGCCTCAGCCGACACTGAGGTCATGACGACAGCTCTGCATATCACTCTGATCAGCGAAACCTTCCCACCGGAAATCAACGGCGTGGCCAATACCCTTGGCCGCTTGTGCGACGGTTTGCGCGCGCGCGGACATCGGGTGGAACTGGTGCGGCCCCGTCAGGGCGACGATCCGCAGCGCAGTGAAGACGACGCGCTGCTGTTGTGTCGCGGCTGGCCGTTGCCGGGTTATCCGGGGCTGCAATGGGGCCAGTCGTCGATGCACAAGCTGCTGCGTCGCTGGAAGCGTCAGCGTCCGGACGTGCTGTACATCGCCACCGAAGGACCGCTGGGATTGTCGGCATTGCGCGCGGCACGTCGCCTGGGGATTGCGGTGGTCAGCGGCTTTCACACCAACTTCCAGCAATACACCCATCAGTACGGCCTCAGCCTGCTGACCCGTTTGCTCACCCATTACCTGCGCTGGTTTCACAATCGCTCGGCCCTGACCCTGGTGCCGAGCGCCAGTCAGCGCATGGAACTGGAGCGTCGGCACTTCGAGCGGTTGGCGCTGCTCTCGCGTGGGGTCGACAGCCAGTTGTTCCATCCAGCCAAACGCCTGAATGCCTTGCGTGAGCAATGGGGCCTGGGCGAGCAGGACATTGCGGTGATTCACGTAGGGCGCCTGGCCCCGGAGAAGAATCTCGGCCTGCTCAAGCGCTGCTTCGACACACTGCGCAGCACTTATCCACAGCACAATCTGAAACTGATCGTGGTCGGCGACGGCCCGCAGCGCACGACGCTGGAAAAGCAATTGCCCGAAGCGATCTTCTGCGGTTCGCAGCGCGGCGAAGCGCTGGCGGCGCACTATGCGTCGGGGGATGTGTTTCTGTTTCCGAGCCTGACCGAAACCTTCGGCAACGTCGTGCTGGAAGCACTGGCCTCAGGCCTTGGCGTGGTGGCTTACGATCAGGCCGCAGCGGCTCAGCACATTCGCCATGGCTACAACGGCGTGCTGGCGATGCCGGGGGACGAAGAAGCGTTCTGCGATGCGGCGGCGTGGTTGCTGGAAGAGCAGGAAACCCTGCGTTGCGTGCGACTGAATGCGCGCCAGCATGCGAGCCGCCAGGGTTGGGCGACGATCATCGAGCAGTTTGAAAGTCATCTGCGCGGAGCATGCGTGGGGGAGCAGGTGCTGCCGAATGCGCCGACGCTGCGCTGATGTTTCGTGGAGTCTGGAATAGCCTTCGCGGGCAAGCCCGCGAAGGGGTCGATGCCGATGTCGCTTAAACCAGCGTCATCAGCGCGTCACGGCTGAACGGCAGGATGTCCTGCTCGCGGCCTTCACGGACTTTCTGCGCCCAGTCCGGATCCACCAGCAGCGCACGCCCCACCGCCACCAGATCGAACTCGTCGTTGTTCAGCCGCTCCAGCAGTTTTTCCAGGCTGGCCGGCTGCGCCACCTTGTCGGTGTTGACCATGAATTGCAGGAACTCGCCATCCAGGCCAACGCTGCCGACGGTGATGGTCGGTTTGCCGGTCAGCTTGCGGGTCCAGCCCGCCAGGTTCAGCTCGGAGCCGTCGAACTCCGGCTCCCAGAAACGGCGGGTCGAGCAATGGAAAATATCGACGCCAGCGTCGGACAGCGGCTTGAGGAACTCGCCCAGCGCCTCCGGGGTTTGCACCAGACGCGCGGTGTAGTCCTGCTGCTTCCACTGCGAGAAACGGAAAATGATCGGGAAACCTTCGCCGACCGCAGCCCGTACGGCCTGGATCAGTTCGATGGCGAAACGCGAACGGTTGGCCAGGCTGCCACCGTATTCGTCAGTGCGCTGGTTGCTGCCTTCCCAGAAGAACTGGTCGATCAGGTAACCGTGGGCGCCGTGGATTTCCACGCCGTCCATGCCGATGCTCTGGGCATCCTTGGCCGCTTGGGCGAAAGCGCCGATCACGTCCTGGATATCCTGTTTGGTCATGCCGTGGACCACGACCTGACCGTCCTTGAGTTTTTCCGACGGGCCATAACCCGGCACGCTGGCGTCCGGCTCGGTGCCGATACGGCGAACGCTGCCGACGTGCCACAGTTGCGGAACGATCTTGCCGCCCTCGGCATGTACCGCGTCGACGACTTTCTTCCAGCCGGCCAGCGCGGCTTCACCGTAGAAGTGCGGCACGTTCGGATAACCGTTGGACGCCTGGTGACCAACCGTGGTGCCTTCGGTGACGATCAGGCCGACCCCGGCGGCCGCGCGACGACGGTAGTACTCGATCACTTTGGAATTCGGCACGCCGCCCGGAGAGAACGAGCGGGTCATCGGCGCCATGACCACGCGGGTCGGCAGTTCGAGGGCACCGAGATGAAACGGTTTGAACAAGGCTTGAACGGGCATCGGAAAGCTCCACGAAAAGGTTATCGACGGGCAAAAGACATATGACGGCGATAATATGCGCGACGCAGCCGATCCGATAGCACTATTGATCTGAATGATTAAGGGTCAAAAGGCAGGCGAAAAAAAATCGCAGCTCGATGGCTGCGATTTTTGCGGTTTCAGCCCAGGGCTTTTTCGATCGCGGCAATCACGCTCGGATCGTCCGGCGCCGTGCGCGGCGAGAATCGGGCCAACACGCGGCCGTCCTTGCCGAGCAGGAACTTCTCGAAATTCCAGGTGATGTCACCGGGAAACTCAGCGCCCTCGCCCGCCAACAGACGGTAGAGCTGATGACGTTCGTGGCCGTTGACTTCGAGCTTGCTGGACAACGGGAAGCTCACGCCATAGTTCAGGCTGCAGAACTCCTGGATCTCCTGCTCCGAGCCCGGTTCCTGGCCGGCAAACTGATTGCACGGCAGGCCCAGCACGCTGAAGCCTTTGCCCTTGTATTGCTGATAGAGGTTTTCCAGCGCCGCGTACTGGGGCGTCAGGCCGCATTTGGAGGCGACGTTGACCACCAGCACGACTTGGCCCTTGAAGGGCGCCAGCGGTAGCTCCTGACCATCCAGGGCCTTCAACTTAAGGTCGTGAAAAGCACTCATGACGAACTCCAAGATTCCCGTGTTCTACTCGAAAACAGCCACCTGGCGAGAGTAGCAAGGATAGCCGCAGACTAAAAAGGCGCCCTCGGGCGCCTCTCCAGTTCTCTGAGCTTAGCGCAGAAAATCAGTGGTGATGGCCACCTTCGCCATGGACGTGGCCATGAGCGATTTCTTCCTGGCTGGCGTCACGAATGTCGACGACCTTCACTTTGAAGTTCAAGCGCTGACCGGCCAGTGGGTGGTTGCCGTCGACGGTGACGTCGTCGCCGTCCAGGTCACGAATGGTGACGATCTGCATCTGGCCGTCCGGCGCCGAAGCGTGGAACTGCATGCCGACTTCCAGCTCGTCGACGCCTTCGAACATGCTGCGGCTCAGGGTGCTGACCAGCTCGGCGGAGTATTCGCCGTAGGCGTCTTCCGGCTCGACGGCGACGCTCAGTTCGTCACCCTTGGTTTTGCCTTCCAGCGCCTTTTCCAGGCCCGGGATGATGTTGCCTGCGCCGTGCAGGTAAACCAGCGGAGCGCCGCCGGCGGAACTGTCGATGACCTCACCAGCGTCGTTGGTCAGGGTATAGTCGATGGAGACAGCCTTATTGGCGGCGATCAGCATGGGGCGAGACCTTTTGCATAAGAATGAAGAACGGACAAGTCTAAACAAGGATTTGCCCGAAAGCGAACACAACCCGGACAGACGGGATCAATTGGCCAGCGTGACAATCACCGGTTTCCATCAGGACGAGGACGGACACTGGGTCGCCGAGCTGTCCTGCGGCCACACCCAGCACCTGCGCCACCTGCCGCCGTGGCAATCCCGGGCCTGGGTCCTGGACCCTGTGCAACGCATTGAAAAAATAGGCCAACCCTTTGATTGCGGTTGGTGCGCACAAGGCTCGGTTAGCGATAACCTTGGCCCCTGAAAATCGGTAAAAGGCCAGCCATAGGGCCAATGCCGTTGCCATGCACCCTTAGAGAATCCGCATGCAGACTTTTTTTATCGCGCCCACCGATTTTGGTGTGGGTCTGACCTCCATCAGCCTCGGGCTGGTGCGTACCCTGGAGCGGGCCGGGCTGAAAGTCGGCTTCTTCAAACCGATCGCCCAGCCGCATCCGGGCGACACCGGCCCCGAGCGCTCCACCGAGCTGGTGGCCCGCACCCACGGTCTGAAACCACCCAAGCCGCTGGGCCTGGCCCATGTCGAGCGGATGCTCGGCGACGGCCAGCTCGATGAACTGCTCGAAGAAATCATCACCCTCTACCAGCAGGCCGCCGTCGGCAAAGACGTGCTGATCGTCGAAGGCATGGTGCCGACCCGCGCCGCCAGTTACGCCGCGCGGGTCAACCTGCACCTGGCAAAAAGCCTGGATGCCGAGGTGATTCTGGTCTCGGCCCCGGAAAACGAAGTGCTGACCGAACTGTCCGGTCGCGTCGAGTTGCAGGCGCAACTGTTCGGCGGCCCGAAAGACCCGAAAGTGCTTGGCGTGATTCTCAACAAGGTCAAGACCGACGAGAGCATGGACGCGTTCGCCACGCGTCTGAAGGAACATTCGCCGTTGCTGCGCAGCGGCGATTTCCGCCTGCTCGGCTGCATCCCGTATCAACCGGAGCTCAACGCCCCGCGTACCCGCGACGTGGCCGACCTGATGGGCGCGCAAGTGCTCAACGCCGGCGACTATGAAACCCGGCGCATGACCAAGATCATCATTTGCGCGCGCACCATGCGCAACACGGTCGAACTGCTCAAGCCCGGCGTGCTGGTGGTGACCCCAGGCGACCGCGACGACATCATCCTCGCCGTCAGCCTCGCGGCCATCAACGGTGTGCCGCTGGCCGGCCTGTTGCTGACCAGCGACACCCTGCCGGATCCGCGCATCATGGACCTGTGCCGTGGCGCGTTGCAGGCCGGGTTGCCGGTGCTGTCGGTGAGTACCGGTTCCTACGACACCGCCAACCTGCTCAACGGCCTGAACAAGGAAATCCCCGTCGATGACCGCGAGCGTGCGGAAATCATCACCGATTTCGTCGCCAGCCACCTCGACGCCAACTGGCTGCACCAGCGCTGCGGCACACCACGGGAAATGCGCCTGTCGCCAGCGGTCTTCCGCTATCAACTGATCCAGCGTGCCCAGGCCGCCAACAAGCGCATCGTCCTGCCCGAAGGCAGCGAGCCGTTCACCGTGCAAGCGGCGGCGATCTGCCAGGAACGCGGGATCGCCCGTTGCGTGTTGCTGGCCAAACCGGCGGACGTCGAAGCCGTAGCCCGCGCCCAAGGCATCGAGTTGCCGCCGGGACTGGAAATCCTCGATCCGGATCTGATCCGCGAGCGTTACGTCGAGCCGATGGTGGCCCTGCGCAAGAGCAAAAGCCTCAATGCGCCGATGGCCGAGCAGCAACTGGAAGACACCGTGGTCATCGGCACCATGATGCTGGCCCTGGATGAAGTCGACGGGCTGGTGTCGGGTGTCATCAACACCACCGCCAACACCATTCGCCCGGCCCTGCAACTGATCAAGACCGCACCGGGCTGCACACTCGTGTCGTCGGTGTTCTTCATGCTGTTTGCCGAGGAGGTGCTGGTCTACGGCGACTGCGTGATGAACCCGCACCCGAGCGCCAGCGAACTGGCGGAGATTGCCCTGCAAAGCGCCGACTCGGCCGCTGCGTTCGGCATCACCCCGCGCGTGGCGATGATCAGTTACTCCAGCGGCGAGTCGGGCACTGACGAGGAAGTCGAGAAAGTCCGCGAGGCCACCCTGCTCGCCCACGAACAACAACGTGCGCTGCTGATCGACGGGCCGTTGCAGTACGACGCCGCCGCCAACGAAACCGTGGCCCGGCAACTGGCGCCGAACAGCCCGGTGGCCGGTCGCGCCACGGTGTTCGTGTTCCCCGACCTGAACACCGGCAACACCACCCACAAGGCCGTGCAACGCAGCGCCGATTGCGTGAGCCTCGGCCCGATGCTGCAAGGCCTGCGCAAACCGGTGAACGACTTGCCGCGCGGCGCGCAGGTCGATGACATCGTCTACACCATCGCCCTGACCGCCATTCAGGCCGCCAACCGACCTATGGATCTTTAAATGCTGGATTTTCTACCTGCACCGCTGCGGGGTGTGATCGCCTCGCTGCTGTTGGCGCTGAACACGATATTGCTGTGCTCGTTCCTGTTCTGTGTCGCGCTCGTCAAAGCGCTGCCGTTCGCCTTCACCCAACGAATCGCCGGCTGGCTGATGAGCCACACCCACGAAGCCTGGATCAGCAACAACAAGGGCTGGATGAATCTGGTGCGCCGCACCCGCTGGCACATCAGCGGCTTGCAGGGTCTGGACTACCGGCATTCGTACCTGGTCACCAGCAATCACCAGAGCTGGGTCGACATTCTGGTGCTGCAATACGTGCTCAACCGGCGCATTCAGCCGCTGAAGTTTTTTCTCAAGCAGGAGTTGATCTGGGTGCCGGTCATTGGCCTGGCCTGGTGGGCGCTGGGCTTTCCGTTCATGAAGCGCTACTCCAAGGCGTACCTGGAAAAGCACCCGGAGAAAAAAGGCAAGGACCTGGAAACCACCCGCAAGACCTGTGCGAAGTTTCGTGACAACCCGGTGGGCATTTTCAACTTCGTCGAAGGCACGCGCTTCACCAAGGGCAAGCATGCCCAGCAACAATCGCCGTTCAAATACCTGCTCAAGCCCAAGGCCGGCGGCATCGCATTCGTGCTGGATGCCATGGGCGAGCAACTGGAGTCGATCGTCAACGTGACCATCCACTACCCGGGTGGACGTCCGGGGTTCTGGGACTTGTTGTGCGGCAACGTGCGCGATGTGGTGGTGCATTTCGAAGAGCTGAGAATCCCGCCCGCGTTCATCGGCAAGAACTACGATCAGGACGGCGAATATCGCCTGCAGTTCCAGGGCTGGATCAATCAGCTGTGGCATGACAAGGATGCGCTGCTTGCGCAGATGCACCGGGAGTTCCCGGATCGCCACTGATCCGACAGTCGATCAAACAAAAAGCCCGCCGATGATTGCTCATCGGCGGGCTTTTTTGTCGGCCGCCAGCGCTTAGATCATGCCGCGCTTGCGCAACAGATCCAGCACTTGCTTGACGCTTTCTTCCAGCGACAACGACTGGGTGTCGACCACGAGGTCGGCATCCAGGGGCACGTCATACGGGAAGGACTCGCCCGGGATGTTGTCGCCACCGGCCGCGTACAGGCCTTGCGGATCACGCTCGGCGCAGACAGTCGGCGAAGCCTGGACGTAGACCGTCAGCAGACGATCCTTGCCGATCAGGTCTTCGGCCTGCTTGCGACCTTCGGCACTCGGCGCGACGAACGCCGCCAGAGTCAGCAGGCCCGCTTCGTTGAACTGACGCGCAACGTGCGCGGCACGCCGCCAGTTTTCGTTACGACCGGCGCGGTCCTGCGGCAGGCCCTTGTTCAGGTCATGACGCAGGTTCTGGCCATCCAGCACGAACACCGCACGGCCCATGTCGAACAGCTTGCGCTCGACCGCGTAGGCCAGCGTGCTCTTGCCCGCGCCCGACAGGCCGCTGAACAGCACGGTCGCCGGTTGCTGGCCGAAGCGCTGGGCGCGCTCTTCAGTCGCTACATGGGCCAGTTTGCCGTGGTGCGAGGTGGCGCCATGGTTGAGCGGTTGCGCAACGATCATGCCGGCGCCGACGGTGCCGTTGGTCAAGCGATCGATGACGATGAACGCCCCGGTGGTGCGGTTGCTGTCGTAACCGTCGAGGGCGATCGGCGCGTCGAGGGCGATTTTCACCTTGCCGATTTCGTTCAGTTGCAACGCGCTCGCCGAACCTTCTTCGAGGGTGTTGACGTCGACCTTGTGGACGATGCTCGCAATCGAGCCCGGCACGTAGCTGGTGGCGCGCTTGATGTCGTATTTCTTGCCCGGCAGCATCGGCTCTTCAGCCATCCACACCAGCATCGCTTCGAAGCTGTCGGTGACCGGCGGCACGTTGTCGGCATGCACCAGCAGGTCGCCACGGGAGATGTCGATTTCGTCTTCCATGGTCAGCGTTACCGCTTGACCCGGACCGGCGTGCTCCAGTTCACCTTCGAAGGTGACGATGGATTTCACCCGGCTGCTCTTGCCCGACGGCAGCACCACGACTTCGTCGCCCTTGTGCACGATGCCGCTGGCCAGGGTGCCGGCGAAACCACGGAAGTTCAGGTTCGGACGGTTGACGTACTGCACCGGGAAACGCAGATCGGTGAAGTTGCGATCGCCCGCCACTTCCACGGTCTCGAGGATTTCCATCAGCGACTGGCCGGTGTACCACGGCGAACGCTCGGACTTGTTCACCACGTTGTCGCCTTTAAGGGCAGACATCGGCACGAAATGCAGGCTGGTCGGCTGCAACTTCAGGCCTTCGGCGAACTTCAGGTAATCGGCCTTGATCGACTCGAACACATCCTGATCGAAGCCTTTGAGATCCATCTTGTTGATCGCGACGACGATGTGCTTGATGCCCAGCAGCGAGGCGATGAAGCTGTGGCGACGGGTCTGGGTCTGCACGCCGTAACGGGCGTCGACCAGAATGATCGCCAGGTCACAGGTGGATGCACCGGTGGCCATGTTGCGGGTGTACTGCTCATGGCCGGGCGTGTCGGCGATGATGAATTTGCGTTTGGCGGTGGAGAAATAGCGGTAGGCGACATCGATGGTGATGCCCTGCTCACGCTCGGCCTGCAGGCCGTCGACCAGCAACGCCAGGTCGATGTCTTCACCGGTGGTGCCGACTTTCTTCGAATCGCGGGTGATGGCTTCCAGGTGATCTTCGTAGATCATCTTCGAGTCATGCAGCAGGCGCCCGATCAGGGTGCTCTTGCCGTCATCGACGTTACCGCAGGTCAAAAAGCGCAGCAGCTCTTTACGTTCGTGCTGGCCCAGGTAGGCGAGGATGTCCTCGCTGATCAAATCAGACTGGTGCGACATGACAACCCCTTAGAAATAACCCTGACGTTTTTTATCTTCCATCGAGCCTGCGCCATCGTGGTCGATGACCCGGCCCTGGCGCTCGGAAGTTCGCGTCAGGAGCATTTCCTGAATGATGTCCGTCAGGCTTTCGGCCTCGGACTCCACCGCGCCCGTCAACGGGTAGCAGCCAAGGGTACGGAAACGCACTTTCTTTTTGACGATGCGCGCCTTTTCTTCGTCGCTCAGGTGCTCGAGGATGCGCTCGTCATCGATCATGATCAGCGTGCCGTTCTTCTCGATCACGTCACGTTCGGCGGCGAAGTACAGCGGTACGATCGGGATGCCTTCGAGGTAGATGTACTGCCAGATGTCCAGCTCGGTCCAGTTCGACAGCGGGAAGACGCGGATCGACTCGCCCTTGTTGACCTTGCCGTTGTAGACGTTCCACAGCTCCGGACGCTGGTTCTTCGGGTCCCAGCGGTGCTTGCTGTCGCGGAACGAGTACACACGCTCCTTGGCGCGGGATTTCTCTTCATCGCGACGGGCACCGCCGAACGCGGCGTCGAAACCATGCTTGTCGAGTGCCTGCTTCAGGCCCTCGGTCTTCATGATGTCGGTGTGTTTGGCGCTGCCGTGGGTGAACGGGTTGATGTTCTGCGCCACGCCATCCGGGTTGATGTGGGTGATCAGGTCCAGGCCCAGATCCTCGACCATCTTGTCGCGGAACTTGTACATCTCCTGGAATTTCCACCGGGTGTCGACGTGCATCACCGGAAACGGCAGTTTGCCCGGGAAGAACGCCTTGCGTGCCAGGTGCAGCATCACGGCGGAGTCTTTACCGATGGAGTACAGCATCACCGGGTTGTCGAACTCGGCGGCCACCTCACGGATGATGTGGATGCTTTCCGCCTCCAGCTGTTTCAGATGCGTCAGTTTGTCGACCATGGCTACTCACGAAAGCTTTCTTATGAACGGCCAGCGGGCCGTGTTCGAGCGGGGAATCCTAGCACAGCGGCCTGCTTCTAATCAGGACGCAGGCTAGATCGAAAGGGTATATGAATATGCCCGCCTGTTTGGGGTGCGCGGGATCGAACCTGCGTCCTTCCGCCTCGCAATTGAAGGCGTTTTTCAAATCGGATTCGGGCAATCGATGAAGATGTGTTCGAGGGCAAAGCGCTTCGCCAGGTAGTCGCCCAGCGCCTGCACGCCATACCGCTCGGTGGCGTGGTGACCGGCGGCGATGAAGCTGATGTCGTTTTCCCGGGCGCTGTGGAAAGTCTGCTCGGAGGCCTCGCCGCTGAGGAACAGATCGACCCCCGCCGCGACCGCCTGATCGATATAGCCCTGGCCGCCGCCCGTACACCAACCGACGCGCCGGATCATCGCACTGCCTTCGACCAGCAACGGCTCGCGCCCCATGACTTCCTGCACACGGCGGGCAAAATCCCGGGCGGTCACCGGCTCGGCCAGGGAGCCGACCAGACCGACGATTTTCAGGTTGTCCGGATCCAGCGGGCCTTCGACAGTGATATCCAGCTGACGGGCGAGTTGCACGTTGTTGCCGACATCCCCATGCAGATCCAGCGGCAGGTGGTAGGCCAGCAGGCTGATGTCGTGCTTGAGCAGGGTTTTCAACCGGCGCTGCTTCATGCCGGTGATGCACGGATTCTCGCCCTTCCAGAAATAGCCGTGATGCACCAGCACCAGATCGGCCTCGGCTTCGACGGCGGCATCGAGCAACGCCTGGCTGGCGGTGACGCCGCTGACGATGCGCATCACTTGCGGCCGGCCTTCGACCTGCAAGCCGTTGGGGCAATAATCGGCAATTTTTGCACTGCCGAGGTAACGGTCGGCTTCTTCGACCAGGGTACTGAGGGCAACGGCCATGAAAGACTCCTGAAAATCCCGTTCAGAGGCGCGCGCGGCCTCGTATAATGCGCGACATTATGGGCGGTCTGACCCCGCCTGCAACTTTTCCAGGACGTGCTTAATGCTCAAGGCGCTGCGTTTTTTCGGCTGGCCGCTGTTGGCCGGTGTGCTTATCGCTCTGTTGATTATTCAGCGTTACCCGCAGTGGGTCGGGCTGCCAAGCCTCGACGTCAATCTGCAACAGGCCCCGCAGACCACCAGCGTGCAGCAGGGGCCGGTGTCCTACGCGGACGCGGTGACCATCGCTGCACCGTCGGTGGTCAACCTCTACACCACCAAGGTCGTCGCCAAACCGGCCCATCCGCTGTTCGAGGACCCGCAGTTCCGGCGCTTCTTCGGTGACAACTCGCCGAAGCAGAAACGCATGGAATCGAGCCTCGGCTCCGGTGTGATCATGAGCCCGGAAGGCTATATCCTGACCAACAACCACGTGACCAGTGGCGCGGACCAGATCGTCGTGGCGCTCAAGGACGGTCGGGAAACCCTGGCCCGGGTGATCGGCAGCGACCCGGAAACCGACCTCGCTGTCCTGAAGATCGACCTGAAAAGCCTGCCGGCGATCACCGTCGGACGCTCCGACAACATCCGTATCGGCGACGTCGCGCTGGCCATCGGCAACCCGTTCGGCGTCGGCCAGACGGTGACCATGGGCATCATCAGTGCCACCGGGCGCAACCAGTTGGGCCTGAACAACTACGAAGACTTCATCCAGACCGATGCCGCGATCAACCCCGGTAACTCCGGCGGCGCGCTGGTCGATGCCAACGGCAACCTCACCGGGATCAACACCGCGATCTTCTCCAAGTCCGGTGGCTCCCAGGGCATCGGTTTTGCGATCCCGGTGAAACTGGCAATGGAAGTGATGAAGTCGATCATCGAACACGGCCAGGTGATTCGCGGCTGGCTCGGCATCGAAGTGCAACCATTGACTCAGGAACTGGCGGAATCGTTCGGTCTGTCCGGACGTCCGGGGATCGTGGTAGCGGGGATTTTCCGCGACGGCCCCGCGCAAAAGGCCGGCCTGCAATTGGGTGACGTGATTCTGAGCATCGATGGCGAGCCGGCCGGTGACGGTCGTCGCTCGATGAACCAGGTGGCGCGAATCAAACCGACTGACAAAGTGACGATCCAGGTCATGCGCAACGGCAAGGAGTTGAAACTCACCGCCGAAATCGGTCTGCGCCCACCGCCGGCGCCGGTGCAGGAAAAAGAAGAGTAAGACTTCGCTCGCGCGGGGCGCGCGAATAGAAGACATTCTCAACAGGCATGTTATATTGTTTCAATTGAAGAATTGGAACAACATAACATGTCGTCTCGGAAAAACGCCTCGCGACTCCGCTTGACCCTCGGCCTGCCTCTTGGATTGCTGGGTGATCCTGTCTTTGCCGAAGAGCCCCTGCCCCTGGAACTCGACGCCATCAGCGTCACTTCCGACTACGAATCGCCCACCGGGCCGGTCACTGGTTATCGCGCAACCCGTTCGAGCAGCGCGACCAAAACCGACGCGGCAATTCGCGATATACCGCAGGCCATCAGCGTGGTGCCGGCCAGCGTACTCAAGGATCTGGGCAGCAACAGCGTCGAGCGGGCGCTGGATTTTGCCGGTGGCGTATCAAAGCAAAACAACTTCGGCGGCCTGACGCTTTACGAATACAGCGTGCGCGGCTTCACAACTTCCGAGTTCTACAAGGACGGCTTCAGTGCCAACCGTGGCTATCCGAGCACCCCGGACACGGCCAATATCGAGCGCATCGAAGTACTCAAGGGCCCGGCCGCCAGCCTGTACGGCCGTGGCGACCCGGGCGGCACGGTGAACATCGTCACCAAGAAACCGCAGCCCCGCGCCTTCACCACCTTGCAGACCAGCGCCGGTAGTTGGGATCGCTATCGCACCGCGCTGGACGTCAACGCCCCGCTCGACGAACAGGGTGACGTCCTCTCGCGAATCAATCTGGCCATCGAAGACAATCACAGCTTCCGCGATCACGTCAGCAGCAAGCGGGTCTTCGCCGCCCCCTCGTTCAGTTGGCAGTTGAACCCGGACACGAGCCTGCTGGTGGAAAGCGAATTCGTCCGTCATAGCTCGACCTTCGACCGTGGCATCGTCGCGCCGGACAATAAATGGAGCGGCGTCTCGCGCTCGACGTTCCTCGGCGAGCCCGATGACGGCGACATCGACAATCACAACAACATGCTCCAGGCCGCCCTCGAACATCATCTGAATGACGGCTGGAAACTGCGCCTGGCCAGCCACTACAAGGAAGGCAAACTCTGGGGCTACGCCTCGGAAAGTCGCCCGCTGAACGCCGACGGTCACAGCGTCAATCGACGCTATCGCGAGCGCGACAGCAACTGGCACGACAGCATCACTCAACTGGAATTACGCGGCCTGTTCGACCTCGGCAGCTGGCAGCACGAATTGCTGGTCGGCACCGAGTACGAAAACTTCCGCAAGAACGAACGCGTCACCACCATTGCTGGTGGCCGCTATGCCATCGACATCTACAACCCGATCTACGGCCAGCCCAAACCTGACGGCGCACGCTCGGGCAGCGACTTTTTCGAACACGTCGAGAGCCACGCGCTGAACCTGCAGGACCAGATCATCTTCACCGACAAGCTGCGCGGGATGATTGGTGTGCGCTTCGAGCATTTCGACCAACGCATCGACGATCACTCCCGAGCCGCCAGCAGCCGCCAGAGTCACGACGCGCTGACCCAGCGCGTCGGGCTGCTCTACCAGTTGACGCCGCAAACCGGGGTGTTCGCCAATGCCTCGAGCTCGTTCAAACCGAACAACGGCCTCGACGCCAGCGGTAAAGCGTTCAAGCCGGAAGAAGGCATCGGTTATGAGATCGGAATCAAGAACGAACTGTTCGACGAGCGCCTGAGCAGCACCCTCGCCTTCTTTCATATCGAAAAGGAAAACGTCCTTGCCCTCGATCCCCGCACCGATACCAGCCGGGCCATGGGCAAGGCGCGCAGCCAGGGTTTCGACCTGCAAGTCACCGGCCAGGTGACCGACGCCGTGCGCATCATCGGCGCCTTGGCTTACATCGACGCCGAAGTCACCAAGGGTGACGCCGTCGTTCCTGCCGGCAGCCGCATTCTCGGCGTCGCCCGGCGCAGCGGCAGTCTGTTGGGAGTCTATGAGTTTCAGGACGGCCTGCTGCGCGGCTCGGATGTCGGCGCTGCCTTCACCTATGTCGGCGACCGCTCGGGCGAGGCTGGCAGCGACTTCGAACTGCCGGCTTATCACACCGTCGACCTGCTGGCCCATTACAAGGCCAGCGACAACGTCACTGTCGGCCTGAACCTGAACAACCTGTTCGACGAAAAATATTACGAGCGCTCCTACAGCAACTACTGGGTCAATCCCGGCGAGCCGCGCACCTTCACTGTCAGCCTGACACTCAATCTGTAAAAGGACGTCACCATGCACTACAGCAAATCCCTTCTGCTCGTCGCAGCCCTGTTCGCCACTCAAGCCTCGGCCCACGGTCTATGGACTGAGCAGCGGCGCGGCAATATCGAAGTGGTCTACGGTCACGGCGCCGAGGACAACGCCTTCAAGGCGCAGAAAATCAGTGGCGCCTGGGCCTACGACGCAGCGGGAAAGATGATCCCGGTCAGCGTCGAACGCCTCGTGGATCACGCACGCCTGCAACCGCTGAAGTCACCTGCGATTATGGCCGTCGCGCTGGACAACGGCATGTGGTCGCAAACCGCTGACAAGAAATGGATCAATGAAGGACGGAGCAAAGTCCCGGGCGCCATCGAGGCCACCCATACCTTCAAATACAGCCTCGCGATTTATCAGGCTGGAGCAAAGTTGCCCAAACTTGAGCAGATCAAACTGTTGATTCTGCCGGAAGTCGATCCGCTGACGGTCGGGCCGGGGAAATCACTGCCGGTACGCGTGCTGCTCGATGGCAAACCTGCAGCGGGAGTGAAGTTGATCGGCGATTATCGCAGCGCCCCGAACACCTTGAGTACCGAGACCGATAAGGATGGCCGCGCGCAGGTGTTGGTGCGCAACGAAGGTTTGAATGTGATTGCCGCGCAGGTGCAAGTGCCGGTCAAAGACAGCGCTGATGTCGACAGTCGGGGGTTGTTCAGTTCGCTGACGTTCCTTGGCGAACCGCATCACGAATGATCGACGCCAGCACCCAATAACCAATTGACTGAAAACCGGCGGTACAAGCAAGCGAAACAGTATTGATACCTGTCAGTTCTGTCAGTAGTTGAAAACTCGTGCCGCCCATAACCTGATCCTGGTCGTTGAAATACCATTTCATTGATGAAGGGATCGCTAAATGAACATTTCGGAAAAAATTCAGCAGACGGAACTGCCATCCGGCCCGAACCCGGAACAAGGCACTGACTTTGATTTAGGCGAGATCGAGATCGTATGGGGAAACCTGACTCTCCAATCACCCATCGTAAACTTCAACCAAGGCATGATCAGCGCGAATTACTTACGCGAGATCAGCGGCAACAAAGGTGGGACCGACAACGACGTTGTCGTCATAAGTCTGCCCAAGGGCGCTTCACATAACTTTCAGGAGTCTTATGTTCGCAACGACCCGAAATATCACTTCCAGTGGGCAATGAATTACGAGGGCAAGATGTATATACCGGAAAGTGGCGCGATGACTGGAAAGTTCTCCGTCGGCTATCGCACGCTTGAGGCCACCATTCACTTCATTTTCAATGACCAGACAACAGCCAATATAAAATTCAAGGCGACCAAGAGAAACTGAGTGAAGTCGTGACCGCAGTGTTTGATGACACAGTTCCCGTCTCGCCAGACAGGAACTGTGTTCATCACTGCGTTACAGCGAGCCCAACCCTTCGATCAACGCCTGATTCTGCTCCGGCGTGCCGATCGAGATCCGCAGGAACTGCGCAATCCGCTCCTGCTTGAAGTGCCGCACGATCACGCCCTGCTCCCGCAGTTTGGCCGCCAGTCCTGCCGCATCATGTTGCGGGTGGCGGGCAAAGATGAAGTTCGCCGCCGATGGCAGCACCTCGAAGCCCTTGGCCTGCAACTGTGCGGTCACCCATTCGCGGCTCTCGATCACCAGACGGCAAGTCTTGTCGAAATACTCGCGATCCTCGAACGCTGCGGCCGCGCCGACATTCGCCAGACGATCCAGCGGATAGGAGTTGAAGCTGTTCTTGATCCGCTCCAGCGCTTCGATCAGATCAGGATGGCCCACCGCCAGCCCTACGCGCAGGCCGGCCAGCGAGCGCGACTTGGACAGGGTCTGGGTGACCAGCAGGTTCGGATAACGATCCACCAGGCTGATCGCCGTGTCACCGCCGAAGTCGATGTAGGCCTCATCCACCACCACAACCGATTCCGGGTTGGCCTTGAGAATTTGCTCGATCGCGTCCAGCGCCAGCAGGCAACCGGTCGGCGCGTTCGGGTTGGGGAAAATGATCCCGCCGTTCGCTTTGGCGTAGTCCGCCGGATCGATCCGGAACTGTGCATCCAGCGGCACCGCATCGAACTGGATGCCGTACAGCCCGGCGTAAACCGGATAGAAGCTGTAGCTGATATCCGGGAACAGCAGCGGCTTGTCATGTTGCAGCAGACCGTGGAAAACGTGGGCCAGCACCTCGTCGGAGCCGTTACCCAGGAACACCTGATTGCTTTGCACGCCGTAGTAGTTGGCCACCGCGTTTTTCAACAGGTCGCTGTTCGGATCCGGGTACAGGCGCAGGTTGTCGTTGAGCTCGGTCTGCATCGCCGCCAGGGCTTTTGGCGACGGACCATATGGGTTTTCGTTGGTGTTGAGCTTGACCAGTCGGGCCAGCTTCGGCTGTTCGCCCGGCACATACGGCACCAGATCCTTGACGAACGGACTCCAGAATTTACTCATCTTCACTCACCTTTCTTTTCGTCGAGGATGCGGTATTCGGCGCTGCGTGCGTGCGCGCTCAGGGATTCGCCACGGGCCAGTACCGACGCGGTCTTGCCCAGCTCCGAAGCACCGGCCTCGGAACAGAAGATGATCGACGAACGTTTCTGGAAGTCATACACACCCAGCGGCGAGGAGAAACGCGCGGTGCCGGAGGTCGGCAGTACGTGGTTCGGCCCGGCGCAGTAGTCGCCCAGTGCTTCGGAGGTGTGGCGGCCCATGAAAATCGCACCGGCGTGGCGGATCTGCGGCAGCCAGGCCTGTGGGTCGGCGACCGACAACTCAAGGTGTTCCGGGGCGATGCGGTTGGCGACTTCGATGGCCTGAGCCATGTCCCGCACCTGAATCAGCGCGCCACGGCCATTGATCGACGTTTCGATGATGGTCGCGCGGTCCATGGTCGGCAGCAGTTTGTCGATGCTCGCAGCGACCTTGTCGAGGAATCCGGCGTCCGGGCTGACCAGGATCGCCTGGGCATCTTCATCGTGCTCGGCCTGGGAGAACAGGTCCATGGCAATCCAGTCCGGATCGGTCTGGCCGTCACACACCACGAGGATTTCCGAGGGGCCGGCAATCATGTCGATGCCGACCTGGCCGAACACATGGCGCTTGGCCGTCGCCACATAGATGTTGCCCGGGCCGACCACTTTGTCCACCTGCGGCACGCTTTCGGTGCCGTAAGCCAGTGCCGCCACGGCTTGTGCGCCACCGATGGTGAAGACCCGGTCGACACCGGCGATGCAGGCGGCGGCCAGCACCAGTTCGTTGACTTCGCCTCGTGGCGTCGGCACCACCATGACCACTTCGGTCACGCCGGCCACCTTGGCCGGAATCGCGTTCATCAACACCGACGACGGGTAAGACGCCTTGCCACCCGGCACATACAGGCCGGCGCGATCCAGCGGCGTGACCTTCTGACCGAGCACGGTGCCGTCAGCCTCGGTGTAGCTCCAGGAGTCCTGTTTCTGTTTTTCGTGGTAGCTGCGCACCCGCGCTGCGGCCTTTTCCAGCGCCTCGCGCTGAGCCACGGTGATGCGGGTCAGGGCCAGTTCCAGACGCTCGCGCGGCAGGATCAGATCGGCCATCGAGGCGACTTCGAGGCCGTCGAACTTCTGGGTGAACTCGACCAGCGCCGCGTCACCGCGCTCGCGCACAGCCTTGATGATGTCCAGCACCCGCTGATTGACCGAGTCGTCAGACACACTTTCCCAGCTCAGCAGATGATCCAGATGATGCGCGAAATCCGGGTCAGCAGCGTTGAGTCGGCGAATTGCAGTCGGTGCGGTCATAGCGAGAGCCTCATAGGAATGGCAAAAACTCAGGCGCCCTAACTTAGCAGTCGTTCCGCTTGGGCACCTGAGATTCTGGCTATGAGGCGGATAGACGGGCGCGACCTTGAGGTCGCGCAGGTACATCAGCCGCGGTGTCGCGATTCCACTGCCTTGCGCAGGGTATCGATCAACGCCTGGATACGGGCGTGTTGCATCTTCATCGAAGCCTTGTTGACCACCAGACGCGAGCTGATCGTGGCGATCAGTTCCTGGGGTTCCAGGCCATTGGCACGCAGGGTGTTGCCGGTGTCGACCACGTCGATGATCTTGTCGGCCAGGCCGATCAGCGGCGCCAGCTCCATCGAGCCGTAGAGCTTGATGATGTCGACCTGACGGCCCTGCTCGGCGTAGTAACGCTTGGCGACATTGACGAATTTGGTGGCGACGCGCAGGCGGCCCTTGGGCTCGACAGCGCCGACCTTGCCGGCGGTCATCAGCTTGCACTGGGCAATCTGCAGGTCCAGCGGCTCATACAAGCCCTGGCCGCTGTATTCCATCAGCACGTCTTTACCGGCAACGCCGAGGTCGGCCGCGCCATGCTCGACATAGGTCGGCACGTCGGTGGCGCGCACGATCAGCAGGCGTACGTCTTCCTGGGTCGTGGGGATGATCAGCTTGCGGCTCTTGTCCGGATTCTCGGTCGGCACGATGCCCGCTTCGGCGAGAAGCGGCAGGGTGTCGTCAAGGATGCGGCCCTTGGACAGTGCAATGGTCAACATGGGTAACGTCAGTCCTTATCAAGGTACTCATGTCCGGTCGCAAATGGCGCCGGACACACATCGAGGGTTGCCCGATAAAAGACAACCCTCGACTCGAAACGAATTCAGCGGGCGCCTCCCTGCGCCCATACCGCAGCGACTAGCCCGGAACGCGACGGATCTTGGCGCCCAGCATCTGCAGTTTTTCTTCGATGCACTCGTAACCACGGTCGATGTGGTAGATGCGGTCAATCAGGGTATCGCCTTCGGCCACCAGGGCCGAGATCACCAGGCTGGCCGACGCACGCAGGTCGGTCGCCATGACTGGCGCGCCTTTGAGCACATCGGTGCCGGTGACGATGGCGGTGTTGCCTTCGACCTGGATCTTGGCGCCCATGCGGTGCAGTTCGTAAACGTGCATGAAGCGGTTTTCGAAGATCGTCTCGATCACGGCGCCGGTGCCTTCGGCAACGGCGTTGAGCGAGATGAACTGCGCCTGCATGTCGGTCGGGAACGCCGGATACGGGGCGGTGCGGATGTTGACGGCTTTCGCGCGCTTGCCGTGCATGTTCAGCTCGATCCAGTCCTCACCGGTGGTGATTTCTGCGCCGGCTTCACGGAGTTTTTCCAGAACGGCTTCAAGGATGGTCGGATCGGTGTCCTTGACCTTGACGCGACCGCCGGTGACCGCAGCGGCCACCAGGTAGGTGCCGGTTTCGATACGGTCAGGCATGACTTTGAAGAACGTCGAATCCAGACGCTCGACGCCGTCGATGGTGATGGTGTCGGTGCCGGCACCGGATACCTTCGCGCCCATGGCGTTGAGGAAGTTCGCCAGGTCGACGACTTCAGGCTCGCGGGCGGCGTTCTGCAGCACGCTGCGGCCCTTGGCCAGAGCGGCGGCCATCATGATGTTCTCGGTGCCGGTCACGCTGACGGTGTCGAAGAAGAAGTGCGCACCACGCAGGCCGCCTTCCGGCGCCTTGGCCTTGATGTAGCCGCCTTCGACGTCGATGACCGCGCCCATGGCTTCCAGGCCACGGATGTGCAGGTCCACCGGACGCGAACCGATGGCGCAACCGCCAGGCAGCGCGACTTCGGCTTCACCGAAGCGAGCGACCATCGGGCCGAGTACCAGGATCGACGCACGCATGGTTTTCACCAGTTCGTACGGAGCGACCAGGGTCTTGATGGTGCGCGGATCGATTTCGACGCTGAGCTTCTCGTCGATCACAGGCTCGATGCCCATACGACCGAACAGCTCGATCATGGTGGTGATGTCGTGCAGGTGCGGCAGGTTGCCAACGGTCACCGGGCCATCACACAGCAGAGTGGCGGCCAGGATCGGCAGGGCGGAGTTCTTCGCCCCGGAGATGCGGATCTCGCCATCAAGACGAGCGCCACCGGTAATAATCAATTTATCCATAAGAATCTCGACGCCCTAGGGCTCAGGTGCGCTCGGCCCAGGCCGCGCTGCTGAAAAATTTCATCGTGACCGCGTGGATGCTGCCATCGGCGATCCATGGGTTCAAATGGGCATAGATGCTCTGCTGACGCTTGACCGGGCTTAACGCCGCCAGTTCATCGCTAATCACGTTCAGCTGGAAGTTGCAGCCTTCGCCTTCCACTTCCACCAGCGTTCCTGGCAGCTTCCCTTCAAGGAAGCTCTTCACTTCTACGGCCTGCATGCTCAACCTCAATCGGCGCCCTGTGCGCGCGGGTCGGACATCATACAAAAAAGCCCCGCGCCTGCGAACCCCGCTTGGCAGGACTCTGACGGGGGGCTTTCCTGTCGATGCGGGTTCAGAGTTACGTCAACAGCTCGGTCAGCTCGCTGACCTGAGCGATTTCACGCATGTCTTCGGGCATCGCCCGGATACTCACGGCCTTGCCGGCCGCCTTCGCATCACGCATGAAGCACAGCAGCAACGACAGGCCGACGCTGCTGGACTTCACCACCGCCGAACAATCGATCACGAGCGAAGCGGCCTTGCTGGACTTGATCAGCGCCTGGCCTTCCTTGCGCAGATCCGGACCGGTGCGGTAATTCAGCTCTCCGCTGAGCAGCAGCTCGTCGACATCACTCATTCGTACCGCCGCCTCACTCATTGCGCTGGCTTCTGTTCCGCTTCGGCGGACTGCTTGGCCTTGGCGACTTCCCCGGCCCAACCGTTGATGGTTTTGTCCAGGTCATTGCCATTGCGCTGCATCGCGTCGGCGAACTGATCGCGGAACAGCTTGCCGATGTTGATGCCGTTGATGATCACGTTGCGCAGTTTCCACTCGCCGTTGATCTTCTCCAGGGTGTACGACACAGGATAGATCGCGCCGTTGTTGCCCTTGACGGTCATGCCGACGCTGGTGCGGTCGCCCGACTCATCCTTCGGCGCATCGACGGTGATGCCCTGGTTGTTGTACTCGAGCAAGGCGTTGCCGTAGAACTGGAACAGGCCTTTCTTGAAGTTTTCCTGGAAGGTCTGCATCTGCGCAGGCGTGGCCTTGCGCGAATACTTGACCGTCATGATGCTCTTGGAAATGCCCTCGGCATCCACCACCGGACCGACGATGCTGTTCAGCGCAGCATAGAAGTCGTTCGGGTCCTGTTTGTACTTCTCTTTATTGGCAGCCAGGTCGGCCAGCATGCGGTTGGTCGTGTCCTGGACCAGATCGTGTGCCGTAGGCGCCGCCACGGCGTTAGCCACCAGCGGCAGTGCCGCGAGCAACACCAACAGGCCACGTCGCAAGGTAGAGATCATTCAAAAGCTCCTCATTTGGCGTCTTTGCTAACGGTATTGAGCAGGAATTTACCGATCAGATCCTCCAGCACCAGCGACGACTGCGTGTCGTGGATGGTTCCACCATCCTTGAGACGGGTGTCTTCCCCACCCACGCTGATGCCGATGTATTTTTCGCCCAGCAGGCCAGCAGTCAGGATAGATGCTGTGGAGTCGGTCGGCAGATTGTCGACGCTTTTATCCACCAGCAAAGTCACCCGACCGGTGAAGCTGTCACGGTCCAGATCGATCGCCGTGACCTTGCCGATCGTCACACCGGCCATGGTCACTTTAGCTCTGACCGTCAAACCGGCGATATTGTCGAAATACGCATAAAGTTTATAAGTGTCGGTGGTCGAAGTCGGAGACAGGCCGCTGACCCGCAACGCAAGCAGCAGCAAAGCCAGGATCCCTGCCAGCAGGAACAGGCCGACACCGATTTCCAGGGTGCGGTTTTGCATCAGAAATCTCCAAACATCAAAGCGGTCAGAATAAAGTCCAGACCGAGCACTGCCAGCGAGGCATAAACCACGGTCTTGGTGGTGGCACGACTGATCCCCTCGGAAGTGGGCTCACAGTCATAGCCTTGGAATACGGCGATCCAGGTCACGACAAAGGCGAAAACCGCGCTCTTGATGATGCCATTGAGCACATCGTCGGCGAAGTCCACGCTGTTCTGCATGTTCGACCAGTAGGAGCCGTCATAGACCCCCAGCCAGTCGACCGCCACCCACGAACCGCCCCAGATGCCCACCACGCTGAAAATCATCGCCAGCACCGGCAGGGAAATGAAGCCGGCCCACAGGCGCGGGGCAATGATGTACTTGAGCGGGTCGACCCCGATCATTTCCAGGCTGGAAAGCTGTTCGGTGGATTTCATGTTGCCGATCTCCGCCGTCAGCGCCGAACCGGCACGCCCGGCGAACAGCAGCGCAGTCACCACCGGACCGAGCTCACGCAACAGCGTCAGGGCGACCATCTGCCCGACCGCCTGCTCCGAGCCGTAGCTCGACAGGATATTGAAACCCTGCAGCGCCAGCACCATGCCGATGAAGATCCCCGAAACGACGATGATCACCAGCGACATCACGCCGACCGAATGCAATTGCTTGACCAGCAGGCCGAAACCGCCGCCGATGCCGCCACGGCCCAGCAAGGCGTGAAACAGGAACAGTGTCGAGCGCCCGAACACCGCAACGGAGTCGATCGCCGCACTGCCGAACCGGCGCACGCGCTCTATCAATGAAATTCTGCGCATCAGCGGCGCTTCCCCAGAAGATCTGCGCGGTAATCCGGCGCTGGAAAGTGGTACGGAACCGGGCCGTCAGGATCGCCGGTCATGAACTGGCGGATGCGCGGATCGTCCGAGCTCATCAGTTCATCGGGTGTGCCCTGCCCCAATACCTGGCCGTCGCCGACCACATAGATATAGTCAGCGATGCTCGCGGTTTCGGCCAGGTCGTGGGAAACCACGATGCTGGTGATCCCCAGCGCATCGTTGAGCAGACGGATCAGGCGCACCAGAACGCCCATGGCGATCGGGTCCTGGCCGACAAAGGGTTCGTCGTACATCAGGATCTGCGGATCGAGGGCAATCGCCCGGGCCAGAGCGACACGACGCTTCATGCCGCCGGACAGTTCGTCAGGCATCAGCTCGATGGCGCCGCGCAGGCCGACCGCCTGCAATTTGAGCAGGACGATGTCGCGGATCATCTCTTCCGGCAATTCGGTGTGGACACGCAGGGGGAACGCCACGTTCTCGAACACATCGAGATCGGTGAACAGCGCACCGCTCTGGAACAGCACGCCCATGTGCTTGCGCGCATCGAACAGATCGCTGCGCGACAGCTTCGGCAGGTTCTGGCCATTGACCCAGACCTCGCCTTTCGACGGCCGCAACTGGGCGCCCATCAGACGCAGCAGCGTAGTCTTGCCGCACCCGGAAGGTCCCATGATGCCGGTGACCTTGCCCCGCGGGATGCGGATATCGACGTTATTGAAAATGCTCCGCGATCCACGCTTGAAGGTGACGCCCTTCAGCTCGACCGCGTAGGCGTTATCGGCACTCATCTAAACTCCTTGCGATGCAGCCTCTCACTCGGACGCCTGGCTTTCTCAAAGGAAAGCGCTTACATCCCGGGCAGGCCGAACTGGCGGCGAACTATATCACCGCAAAGGCCAAGCGCCCAAGGCCTGTGCCCGGCCACGTTCAGGGATATGACAGGCTCGATGCATTATTTAAGGCAATTGGTAACGAGTAATGACAAAGGGTGACGAACTAGCGTGAGGCTTTTCGACAGAACCGCTATAATCGCCGCCTTTTCATCGGGCTAT
Source organism: Pseudomonas sp. B2M1-30 (assembly GCF_025447575.1). Classification (NCBI taxonomy): domain Bacteria; kingdom Pseudomonadati; phylum Pseudomonadota; class Gammaproteobacteria; order Pseudomonadales; family Pseudomonadaceae; genus Pseudomonas; species Pseudomonas sp. B2M1-30. The sequence continues at coordinate 72,924 of NZ_JAOEJT010000007.1, forward strand.
ACGATTTCTGACATGAGCCAATCCAGCGACCTGATTCAATCGGCACAACGCACCATCCGCCTCGAAATGGAAGCCGTACAAGGCTTGCTGCCCCATATCGACGCCGATTTCGTACGCGCCTGCGAGATGATTCTGGCGAGCAAGGGCCGTGTCGTCGTGGTAGGCATGGGCAAGTCCGGGCACGTCGGCAACAAGATCGCCGCCACCCTGGCGAGCACCGGCACCCCGGCATTTTTCGTTCATCCCGCCGAAGCCAGCCACGGCGACATGGGCATGATTACCCGCGATGATGTGATCCTGGCCCTGTCGAACTCCGGCTCGACCAACGAAATCGTGACCCTGCTGCCACTGATCAAACGCCTGGGCATCCAGCTCATCAGCGTGACCGGCAACCCGCAATCGCCGCTGGCCAAGGCCGCCGAGGTCAATCTCAACGTCCATGTCGAGCACGAAGCCTGCCCGCTGAATCTGGCACCGACCTCCTCGACCACCGCAGCCCTGGTGATGGGCGACGCCCTGGCCGTGGCGCTGCTGGAGGCACGCGGCTTCACCGCCGAAGATTTCGCCTTTTCCCATCCGGGTGGCGCGCTGGGCCGGCGCCTGTTGCTGAAAGTGGAAAACGTCATGCACGCCGGCGAGGAGCTGCCACAGGTACAACGCGGCACCCTGCTCAAGGACGCGCTGATGGAAATGACCCGCAAGGGCCTGGGCATGACCGTGATTCTCGAAGCCGACGGCAAACTCGCCGGGATCTTCACCGACGGCGACCTGCGCCGCACCCTGGATCGCAGCATCGACGTCCACAGCGCCACCATCGATCAGGTGATGACCGTACACGGCAAGACCGCCCGCGCCGAGATGCTCGCCGCCGAGGCCCTGAAAATCATGGAAGACCATCGAATCAACGCACTGGTCGTCGTGGATGAGGAAGACCGCCCGGTAGGCGCCTTCAACCTTTCCGATCTGCTGCGTGCAGGAGTGATGTAAATGAGCACCGATCTGCTGCAACGCGGCAAAGCGATCAAACTGGCGGTTTTCGACGTCGATGGCGTCCTCACCGATGGACGCCTGTATTTCCTCGAGGACGGCAGCGAGTTCAAAACCTTCAACACCCTCGACGGCCAGGGCATCAAGATGCTGATGAACGCCGGGGTGCAAACCGCGATCATCAGCGGCCGCAAGACCCCGGTGGTCGAACGTCGGGCGAAGAATCTCGGCATCCCGCACCTGTTTCAGGGCCGCGAGGACAAATTGGTCGTCCTTGACGGCCTTCTCGAGCAACTGGGCCTAAGCTATGAACAGGTCGCCTACCTCGGTGACGACCTGCCCGACCTGCCGGTGATTCGCCGCGTAGGCCTGGGCATGGCCGTGGCCAACGCCGCCGAATTCGTCCGCGAGCACGCCCATGGCGTCACCCTCGCCCGTGGTGGCGAAGGTGCCGCCCGGGAATTCTGCGAATTGATCCTGCGCGCCCAGGACCGCCTCGATGCGGCCAATGCCGCGTACCTGTGAGTCAAATAATGTTCAGCAAAAAAGTTCGCAATGTATTGGTGTTCGGCTGTATCGCGGCGATTTTCGCTGCGGTCGGCTATTGGAACATCAGCCCGGAGCGCTTCCTCGACAAGCCTCCCGTCTCGACCGTCGACAACCCGATCGACTGGTACGCGACCAACACGCACACCCTGCAATACCTCGAAGACGGCAGGGTGCAGTACGAAATGACCTCGGAAAAAGCCGAGCACGTCAAAGCCACCGACGTCACCCTGGTCACCAAACCAGACCTGAACATGTTCCGTGGCACCGATTTTCCGTGGCATGTGACCAGCGAACGCGGTGAAGTGAATTCTGGCGGCACCGAGGTCGAGCTGATCGACTCGGTTCGCGTCAAGCGCACCGACGAAAAGAACCGCGACACCCTGATCACCTCCACTCGCATGACGGTGTTCCCGCAGCAACAATATGCGCAGACCCAGCAACCCGTTAGAATCGACGGCGCTGGCGGTGTATCGACCGGCGTGGGAATGAAAGCGTATCTGAAGGAAAGCAGGATACACCTGCTATCGAACGTAAGAGGACAGTATGAGGCTCGTTAAAACCCTCCCTATTTTGCTCAGTCTGGGCGCAGCACTGGGAAGCGTGAGCGCCTGGGCTCTGCCGAACGATCAACAGCAGCCAATCCGCATTCAGGCCGACGATGCCCAGCTGGACGACAAGAATGGTGTTGCCACTTATAAAGGCGACGTGATCATCACTCAGGGTTCGATGATCGTCAAAGGCAACACCGTGACCATGACTCGTGCGCCAAACGGCGACATCGATGTCGTGACCTCGGTCGGCAACCTCGCCTACTTCGAACAACTGCAGACCCAGGGTGACGCCAAGCCTGTACAAGGCTGGGGCGTGACGATCCAGTACCACGCCCAGCAAAACCGCGTCGTGCTGATCGACAAGGCCAAGGTTGTCGACAAGGACAACAACGTCACCCAGGGCGAGAAAATCGTCTACGACACGGTCAAGAAGCTGGCAAGCGCCGGCCGTGCCACCGGCAGCAAGGTCACCGAAGCGCGCCCACGCATCGACATGGTGATCCAGCCGAAAAAGAAAACCGATGAGAAAACCCAGTAATGGCAACTCTGAAAGCTCAGCACCTGGCCAAGGCCTATAAAAGCCGCCAGGTCGTGCGCGACGTCAGCCTGTCGATCGACAGTGGCCAGATCGTCGGCCTGCTCGGCCCCAACGGCGCCGGCAAGACCACCTGCTTCTACATGATCGTCGGCCTGGTGCAGGCCGATCAGGGTCGCGTACTGATCGACGACCTCGACGTCAGCCACCAGCCGATGCACGGTCGCGCCAAGGCCGGTATCGGCTATCTGCCGCAAGAAGCGTCGATCTTCCGCAAACTGTCGGTAGCCGACAACATCATGGCCATCCTCGAGACCCGCAAGGAACTCGACAAGGCCGGCCGTCGCAAGGAGCTGGAAAGCCTGCTGCAGGAATTCCACATCAGCCACATCCGCGACAACCTCGGCATGAGCCTGTCCGGTGGTGAACGCCGCCGGGTGGAAATCGCCCGCGCCCTGGCGACCGCACCGAAATTCATCCTGCTCGACGAACCGTTCGCCGGCGTGGACCCGATTTCGGTGGGCGACATCAAGCAGATCATCCACCACCTCAAGGCCAAGGGCATCGGCGTCCTGATCACCGACCACAACGTGCGCGAGACGCTGGATATCTGTGAAACCGCCTACATCGTCAACGACGGCCAACTGATTGCCGAAGGCGACGCCGAGACCATCCTCGCCAACGATCTGGTGAAGGAAGTGTATCTGGGCCACGAGTTCCGCCTGTAAGCACTGAGTTATCCGATCGACCGCTCGGGCGCTGCGTCAGTAAAACGGCTTTTTATGGGTTTTTATTGTTACAGCGCTCCAGGCAAACACGCCGCTTCAAAGGTGTTCAACCGCCAGCCGGAGCGACGCGTCAACAAAGTTTTATAGGTTTTTATTGTTACAGCGCTCTAGGCAAACACTTCAGTTTCAGGCATATAATTTGCTTAAGTTTGGCGCTCCGGCGCCCTGTAGTGGATGGCGCATGTGCGCCGGCGAATAAGGTGTTAAGCCCCTGCCATGAAACCATCGCTAGTCTTGAGAATGGGCCAGCAGCTGACGATGACACCGCAGCTGCAACAGGCCATCCGCCTGCTCCAATTGTCGACCCTGGACCTGCAACAGGAAATCCAGGAGGCCCTGGAGTCCAATCCGATGCTCGAACGCCAGGAAGAAGGCGACGACTTCGACAACTCCGATCCCCTGGCCGACAACGCCGAACAGAAGCCCAACACCGAGATTCAGGAACCCTCCTACCAGGAAACCGCCCCGACGGTGGACAACCTCGAGGACGGCGAATGGAACGAACGCATCCCCAACGAACTTCCGGTCGACACCGCCTGGGAAGACGTCTACCAGACCAGCGCCAGCAGCCTGCCCAGCAGCGATGATGACGAGTGGGACTTCACCACCCGCACCTCCGCCGGCGAAAGCCTGCAAAGCCATCTGTTGTGGCAGCTGAACCTGGCGCCGATGTCGGACACCGATCGCCTGATCGCCGTGACCCTGATCGACTGCATCAATAATCAGGGCTACCTCGACGAAACCCTCGAGGAAATCCTCGACGCCTTCGACCCGGAACTGGATATCGAACTGGACGAGATCGAAGCCGTCCTGCACCGCATCCAGCAATTCGAGCCCGCCGGCATCGGTGCGCGCAACCTCGGTGAATGCCTGTTGCTGCAACTGCGCCAGCTGTCGGCCAAGACGCCTTGGCTGACCGAGGCCAAACGCCTGGTCACCGACTACATCGACCTGCTCGGCAGCCGTGATTACAGCCAGCTGATGCGGCGCATGAAGCTCAAGGAAGACGAGTTGCGTCAGGTCATCGAACTGGTGCAGAGCCTCAACCCGCGCCCGGGTTCGCAGATCGAGTCCACCGAAGCCGAATACGTTGTACCTGACGTCATCGTGCGCAAGGACAACGAGCGCTGGCTGGTCGAACTCAATCAGGAGTCGGTGCCGCGCCTTCGCGTCAATGCGCAATACGCAGGTTTCGTCCGTCGCGCCGACACCAGCGCCGACAATACCTTCATGCGCAACCAGTTGCAGGAAGCGCGCTGGTTCATCAAGAGCCTGCAAAGCCGCAACGAAACCCTGATGAAAGTAGCCACCCAGATCGTCGAGCATCAGCGCGGCTTCCTGGAGTACGGCGACGAAGCCATGAAACCGCTGGTCCTGCACGATATCGCCGAGGCGGTGGGCATGCACGAATCGACGATCTCCCGGGTGACCACGCAAAAATTCATGCATACCCCCCGGGGCATTTATGAACTGAAATACTTTTTCTCCAGCCACGTCAGCACCTCCGAAGGCGGCGAATGCTCGTCCACGGCGATCCGCGCGATCATCAAAAAACTGGTCGCCGCGGAAAATCAGAAAAAGCCGTTGAGTGACAGCAAGATCGCTGGTTTACTGGAGGCACAAGGCATTCAGGTGGCTCGCCGCACCGTCGCCAAGTACCGCGAATCCCTCGGGATCGCGCCTTCGAGCGAACGCAAGCGGTTGATGTAAGCCACGTTACAGCGTTCCAGTGGTAGATCATCTGATCTACCGCTTTATGCACTGGCAACGAAGGAGAAGCTGTATGCAAGTCAACATCAGTGGACACCAACTGGAAGTGACCCAACCCCTGCGCGACTACGTTGAGCAAAAGCTCAAGAGGCTCGAGGGGCATTTCGACAAGATCACCAACGTTCAGGTCATCCTGTCCGTCGAAAAGCTGAAGCAGAAAATCGAAGCCACGCTGCATATTCCTGGTAATGAAGTCGTCGCCAACGCGGAAGATTCCAACATGTACGCGGCGATTGACGCATTGGCCGACAAGCTGGACAAACAACTCAAAAAGCATAAGGAAAAGACCCAGAGCCTGCTTCAGGGCGCTACCGGTCGATAACCCCCCAATCCATGATCCGACTTGAAAGTATCCTGACCCCCGGCCGTTCCCTGGTGAACGTGCCGGGCGGCAGCAAAAAGAAAGCCCTCGAACAAATTGCCAACCTGATCGCCCGCGAGGTGCCGGATCTGGAGATGCAGGATGTCTTCGAGGCGCTGGTGGCCCGTGAAAAACTCGGTTCGACCGGTTTTGGCAACGGCATCGCCATTCCTCACTGCCGCCTCAAGGGCTGCGAAGCACCGATCAGTGCCTTGATGCACCTTGATGCACCTATCGATTTCGACGCGATTGACGGTGCGCCAGTCGACCTGTTGTTCGTCCTGCTGGTTCCGGAAGCGGCCACGGACGCACACCTGGAACTGCTCCGTCAGATCGCCAGCATGCTTGACCGCAAGGACGTGCGCGACCGACTGCGCAGCGCGCCCAGCAACGAAGCCTTGTACCAGGTCGTACTGGAAGAGCAGAACAGGCCGTAATCATGCGCTTGATCATCGTCAGTGGCCGCTCCGGCTCGGGTAAAAGTACTGCCCTGGATGTCCTCGAGGACAACGGCTATTACTGCATCGACAACCTGCCGGCGGGCCTGCTGCCGGAACTGGCCGAGCGCGCCCTGATCCACACCGAGCTGTCCCAGCCGCTGGTGGCGGTTTCGATCGATGCACGCAACCTGCCCAGCCATCTGTCGCGTTTTCCCGAATTGCTCGAGGAAGTCCGCAGCCGCCATATCCAGTGCGATGTGCTTTATCTGGACGCTGACGAAGAAACCCTGCTCAAGCGTTTTTCGGAAACCCGTCGCCGCCACCCGCTGAGCAGCGCCAACCGCTCGCTGGCGGAAGCCATTGAAGACGAAACCGCCCTGCTCGGCCCCATCGCCGACCTGGCCGACCTCAAGGTCAACACCACCAGCCTCAATCTTTATCAGCTGCGTGACACCATCAAGTTGCGTCTGCTGAACCAGCCGGAGCCGGGCACGGCGTTTCTGGTCGAGTCGTTTGGTTTCAAACGCGGCATGCCGGTGGATGCCGATCTGGTATTCGACGTACGCTGCCTGCCCAATCCTTACTGGAAACCGGAGCTGCGCGCGCAGTCCGGCCTCGATGAGCCGGTTGCCGAGTACCTGGCGGCGCAACCGGAAGTCGAAGAGATGTACCAGGACATTTACGCTTACCTGCACAAGTGGTTGCCGCGTTTTGCCGCAAGCAACCGCGCTTATGTCACTATCGCCATCGGCTGCACCGGCGGGCATCACCGTTCCGTCTACCTGACCGAACGTCTGGGCCAGGCGCTGCACAAGACCCTGAAGAACGTCCAGGTTCGCCACCGCGACCTCAGCTAAAGGATTCACACCGCGATGCCTGCTCTGGAAATCGAAATCATCAACAAGCTGGGCCTGCATGCCCGCGCATCGGCCAAGTTCGTCGGAGTGGCGGGGCAGTTTCCCGATTGCTCGATCAGAGTCGGCCGTACTCCGGAAACCACCGTCGACGGCAAAAGCATCATGGCAATGATGATGCTTGCCGCCGGCAAGGGCACCAAGATTCACTTGAGCACCGAAGGGCATCAGGAACAGGAAGCGCTGGATGCCCTGGTCGCGCTGATCAACAACTACTTCGATGAAGGTGGTTGAACCGCAGGATCAGCCCAACGCCGTATCCATCACCATCATCAGACAAAACCCGATCAACAGGCCCAGGCTTGCCAGTTTGTCGTGACCACTGCGTCGCGATTCGGGAATGACTTCGTGGGTCACCACCAGCAACATCGCCCCCGCCGCCAGCGCCAGCCCCAGTGGCAGCAACAGTTCGGCCAGACTCACCAGCCAGGCGCATAGCAAGGCAAACACCGGCTCGACCAGACCCGAAGCCGCGCCGATCAAAAACGCCTTGAACCGAGACATCCCTGCCCCGGCCAGCACCAGCGCGATCACCAGACCTTCCGGCACGTCCTGCAGGGCGATGCCCATGGCCAGACTGTCCGCGTCCGGCATGCCGCCGCCGGCCGAGACGCCGACCGCCATGCCTTCCGGGATGTTATGGGCAATGATGGCGAACACGAACAGCCAGATACGCGGCGGAATCACCGGATGCTCGGCCGTGCCGATCAGCATTTCCGGTGATGCGCCGGACACCCGGCGATCCACCAGATACAAGCCAAACGCACCGAGCAGGATGCCGAAGCAGATCAGGCCACTGGCCGCCCATGGCGTCAGGCCAAGGCTTTCAGCGGCGGCGATGCCCGGCACGATCAACGAAAACGCTGTCGCCGCGAGCATCACCCCGGCACCAAAACCCAGCAAGGTATCGCTCAACGCTTGCGGCATGCGCCGGATCACCAGCACCGGCACCGCGCCGAGCGCCGTGCCGAGGGCGCAGATCGCGCCGCCCTGCAATGCCCGTGACAGTTTCGGTTCCAGATCCAGCCATTCCAGCCCGTGGGCGACCAGCAAGGTCATGCCCGCCAACAGCAACAGCGAGCCGAATGCGTAACGAAACATACGTCCACTTCCGATCGCCAGTGTTTCAGTGCCCATAGTCAGCCTTGGATTGTTTTTATAGATGACTTAAACCAGCGCGGCCTGATAACGCGCAGCGACTTGCGGCCAATTGATCACGTTGTAGAACGCACTGATGTATTCCGGGCGACGGTTCTGATAACGCAGGTAATAGGCGTGCTCCCAGACGTCGAGACCGAGAATCGGCGTATTGCCGTTCATCAGCGGGCTGTCCTGGTTGCCACTGCTTTCGACCAGCAGTTTTTTCTCGGGGGTCACGCTGAGCCAGGCCCAGCCGCTGCCGAAACGGGTCAGCGCGGCTTTGGTGAATGCCTCCTTGAAACTGTCGAGACCGCCCAACTGCTCGTCGATCGCCCTGGCCAGTGCACCGTCCGGTTTTCCGCCACCGCCGGGCACCATGACTTCCCAGAACAGCGAATGGTTGGCGTGTCCGCCGCCCTGATTGATCACCGCCGCGCGAAGTTTTTCCGGCAGTTGCTGGACGCTGGCAACCAGTCTTTCCACCGGCCATTCGGCGTATTCAGTGCCTTCAACGGCGGCGTTCAGATTGTTGATGTAGGTCTGGTGATGCTTGGTGTAGTGGATTTCCATGGTCTGCGCATCGATATGCGGCTCGAGTGCGTCATAGGCATAAGGCAAGGCAGGCAAGGTAAAAGCCATTTCAATGGACTCCATGGTGATGAGGGGCTGGCAGGCGACGCGCATTGCCGGTGTCCGGATGCAACAGACGCTGGGTTCGCGGGTATTCGCCGTGTTCGCTGATGAAATTCAGCAGCTCGACATAGGTCTTGCTGCTCTGGCGCAGCGCCGCTTCCCGCAGGGCCGGGCGCAGACGCTCGTCCTGCATGGTCTGCAACAGGCGCTGATGGATCGCGCACAGGTACTCGGCGCTCTCCTCCGGCTGGTTCAGCCGCAGGTGCAGATCCGCCAGGTTGTGATGGGAAATGACGCAGGCCGCCACCGCTTCGTCGGCATCGGCCCAGCGCTCGAACAGCACCTGGGCCAGCGCCAGGGCTTGCAGGTAAGCCTCGCGGGCATCAATCAGCTCGCCCAGCATGAAGCAGCGATTGGCCCGTTCGATCGTGCGTTTCCAGTGCTCCATGGTGAGCCTCCAAAGCGGTTGCGGGAATTACACGCCGCCGGCGGTGAGTTTCTCGGGGTTGAGCAACTCTTCCAGCTGGCTGCGCGACAGGTCGGTGTGCTCCAGCGCGACGTCGATTACCGGGCGACCCTGTTTGTAGGCCTGCTTGGCGATTTCGGCGGCTTTCTGGTAACCGATGATCGGGTTGAGCGCGGTGACCAGGATCGGGTTGCGCGACAGCGCTTCCTTGAGTCGCGACTCATTGACCTTGAAGCTGGCGATGGCTTTGTCACCGAGCAGACGGCTGGTGTTGGCCAGCAACTCGATGCTGCTCAACAGGTTTTGGGCGATGATCGGCAGCATCACGTTCAGCTCGAAATTGCCCGACTGACCGGCAATGGTGATCACCGAATCGTTGCCGATCACTTGCGCGGCAACCATGGCGGTGGCTTCCGGGATCACCGGATTGACCTTGCCCGGCATGATCGACGAGCCCGGTTGCAGGCCTTCCAGTTCGATTTCGCCGAGACCGGCGAGCGGGCCGGAGTTCATCCAGCGCAAGTCGTTGGCGATTTTCATCAGCGACACTGCGGTGGCCTTGAGCTGGCCGGAGACGGCAACAGCCGTGTCCTGGGAGCCAATCAGCGCAAACAGATCCTTGCCCGGGGTGAACTGCACGCCAGTCAACTGGCTGAGCTGACGACTGAAACGCGCGGCGAATTCCGGATGCGCGTTGATCCCGGTGCCGACAGCTGTACCGCCCTGAGCCAGGGATTGCAGGCTTGGCAGCAAGTCTTGCAGGTGGCCGATGTTGGCCTTCAGCTGTTGCGCCCAGCCGTTGAGCACCTGGCTCATGCGTACCGGCATGGCGTCCATCAGGTGAGTGCGTCCGGTCTTGACGTGGTGATGCACTTGCCCGGCCTTGAGTTCGATCACTTGCACCAGATGCAGCAGCGCCGGCAGCAATTGCTCGTGCAGGGCCAACGCGGCGCTGACATGGATGGTGGTCGGGATGATGTCGTTGCTGCTCTGGCCGCAGTTGACGTGATCGTTGGCGTTCACCGGCTCTTCGAGCAGACGGCTGGCGAGGGTCGCGATCACTTCGTTGGCATTCATATTGGAACTGGTGCCAGAACCGGTCTGGAAGATATCCACCGGGAAGTGCTGCATGAAATCGCCTTCGAGCAGGCCTTGGGCAGCATCGCTGATGGCTTTGCCCTGAGCGGCGCTGAGCTGGTTGAGTTCGACGTTGGCCCGAGCAGCGGCGGCTTTCGCCAGAATCAGGGCGCGGATGAATTGGCTCGGCATCGGCTTGCCGCTGATCGGGAAGTTATCCACCGCACGCTGGGTCTGCGCGCCGTAGAGAGCGTCCACCGGCACCTGCAGTTCGCCCATGCTGTCGCGCTCAATACGTGTCTTGGTCATCTGAAAATCCTTGCACCAGTTCAATAAGAGGAATCGAGGGTTGCAACTCGCAGGTCGCCAGTTGCCAGGTGTAGCGCTGCCAACGGTTGAGCCGGCATTTGCACAGCGACAGGCGCTCCATTTCACGCAACGGGCGCCAGGCTTGATCGAGACAGAGGCTGCGCCAGTGCCACGGCAGCGCGATGTCGGCGGCGGTGTCGAGCAGCAGGCGGAAAGAGGTTTCGGCGACAGTCCAGGGTGAGGTCGCGGTGCAACAAGACAGATACCGGCCTTCGGCCAGGTAATGTTCGATCAGGCGCGGTTCGTCGGGATCCATCGCGCAGCGGATCTGGCGACTCATCCAGCGCCAGCTTTCGAGGTACGGCTGCTCGTGCAAGGCAGAACTCATGATCCGGGGCTCATTCGATAATGAGATTTATTATTAGATGATAATGAGAACCAAAACAAGAGTGCCCGACATGACCTGCTTTCACAGGGCCATAAAAAAGGCGCGCTACCCATCGGTAGCGCGCCTTTTTTGCGTGTGGCCGAGACTTAGCTGCCGGCGACCGTCATCTTCTCGATCAACACCGAGCCGGTGCGAATGTTGCTGCGCAGTTCCAGGTCGTTCCCGACCGCAACGATCTGCTTGAACATGTCGCGCATGTTGCCGGCGATGGTCACTTCCTGCACCGCGAACTGAATCTCGCCATTCTCGACCCAGAAACCCGCCGCCCCGCGCGAGTAATCGCCGGTGACCATGTTCAGGCCATGCCCCATCAGTTCGGTCACCAGCAATCCACGCCCCATGCGCCGCAACAGCGCGGCCTGGTCTTCATCGCCATGGCTGACGAACAGGTTGTGTACGCCGCCCGCGTTGGCGGTGCTCGGCATACCCAGTTTGCGCCCGGAGTAAGTGCCGAGGATGTACGACACCAGTTCGCCCTTTTCGACGAACGGTTTGGCGTAGGTCGCCAGACCGTCGCCGTCGTAGGACGCACTGCCCATGGCGCGCATCAGGTGCGGACGCTCGTCGATGGTCATCCACTCCGGAAACAGCTTCTGCCCCAGCGTGCCTTCAAGGAACGAGGATTTGCGGTACAGGCTGCCGCCGGACACCGCCGACAGGAAGCTGCCGAACAATCCGCCCGCCAGTTCGGCGGAGAACAGCACCGGCACTTCGCAGGTCGGCACCGGACGTGCGCCCAGACGGCTCGCCGCCCGTTGCGCGGCACGCTGGCCGATGCTCACCGGATCCGCCAGCAACGTGCCCTGGCGATTCACGTCGTACCAGTAATCGCGCTGCATCTGGCCGTCGGCCTCGGCGATCATCACGCAGCTCAGGCTGTGCCGGGTCGATGCGTAACCGCCGATGAAACCGTGACTGTTGCCATACACGCGGCAACCCTGGTGGGTGCTCAGGGTGGTGCCGTCGGCATTCTTGATCCGCGCATCGGCGTCAAAAGCTGCCGCTTCGCAGAGCAGGGCCTTCTCGATGGCCTGCTCCGGGGTGATGTCCCATTGGTGAAACAGATCGAAATCCTGCACACCTTTAGCCATCAATGCAGCGTCGGCCAGGCCCGAGGCTTCATCTTCGGACGTGTGTTTGGCAATGGCCAGGGCGGCGGCGACGGTTTCACGAATCGCGTCCGGACCAGTGGCCGAGGTGCTGGCCGAGCCTTTGCGCTGACCGACATACAGCGTGATGCCGAAACCCTGATCGCGGTTGAACTCGACAGTCTCGACCTCACGCTGGCGCACCGAGGTCGACAGGCCCTGCTCCAGCGACACCGCCACTTCACAGGCACTGGCGCCCTGGCGCCTGGCTTCGGCGATGATCTGCTCGACTTGTTCCTGCAGTGCCGGCAATGCCTGTGGGCCGACGCTTTCAACTGCACTCATGCTCATCTCCACTCAAATTCTGCTTTCGGCTGGGGCCTTCGAGCGACCGGGCCGGACAAGCGGCCCCCGACTGGTTATCATGGCGGCGTTTCTTTGCGGACTGCCACCATGGTTGATTCTTACGACGACTCCCTCGATACGGGAGAAAAAAGCAAATCCCAGGTCAAACGCGAGCTGCATGCTCTGGTTGACCTCGGCGAGCGCCTTACCACACTCAAGCCGGACCTGCTGGCCAAACTGCCGTTGACCGACGCCCTGCGCCGGGCTCTGGCCGATGCGCCCAAACACGTTGCGCACATCGCACGTAAACGGCATTTGCAGTTCATCGGCAAACTCATGCGCGATCAGGACACTGACGCGATTCTTGAGCTGCTCGATCAACTCGATGCCTCCACCCGTCAGTACAACGAGCGCTTCCACAACCTCGAACGCTGGCGCGACCGCCTGATCGGCGGTGACGATGCGGTGCTGGAGAAGTTCGTCGTCGAATACCCGGACGTCGATCGCCAGCAACTGCGTTCCCTGATCCGCCAGGCCCAGCACGAGGTTGCGCATAACAAACCTCCTGCCTCGAGCCGCAAGATCTTCAAGTACATCCGTGAGCTGGACGAGACTCAACGCGGTCTGCGTTGATGTTCGCCAACGGGTGGCCGCACTGCGCGCCACCCGCAGCTCCATTCCTTCTTATGCGCCCGTGCCGCCCACGGTGATCGCATCGATCTTCAGCGTCGGTTGACCCACGCCCACCGGCACCGATTGCCCGTCCTTGCCGCAAGTGCCCACACCACTGTCCAGCGCCAGATCGTTACCGACCATCGACACCCGGCTCATTGCCTCGGGGCCGTTGCCGATCAACGTCGCGCCCTTGACCGGCGCGGTGATCTTGCCGTCTTCGATCAGGTACGCCTCGCTGGTGGAGAACACGAATTTGCCGCTGGTGATGTCGACCTGACCGCCGCCAAGGTTGGCGCAATAGATACCCTTCTTCACCGAGGCGATGATTTCCGCCGGATCGCTTTCGCCGCCGAGCATGTAGGTGTTGGTCATCCGAGGCATCGGCAAGTGCGCGTAGGACTCGCGGCGACCGTTGCCGGTGCGGGCCACGCCCATCAGCCGGGCGTTGAGCTTGTCCTGCATGTAGCCCTTGAGCACGCCGTTTTCGATCAGCGTGGTGCATTCGGTCGGGGTGCCTTCGTCGTCGACGCTCAGGGAACCGCGACGGCCGCTCAAGGTGCCGTCATCGACGATGGTGCAGAGTTTCGAGGCAACCATTTCGCCCATGCGCCCGCTGTAGGCGGAACTGCCCTTGCGGTTGAAATCGCCTTCCAGGCCGTGGCCGACCGCTTCGTGCAGCAGCACGCCGGACCAACCCGAGCCGAGCACGACCGGCAACGTACCGGCAGGTGCCGGGATCGCTTCCAGATTCACCAGCGCCTGGCGCAATGCCTCGCGGGCATAGCCCATGGCGCGGTCTTCAGCGAGGAAATAACGATAGTCGGTACGCCCGCCGCCGCCATGGCCGCCACGCTCGCGACGACCATTCTGCTCGACGATCACGCTGACGTTGAAACGCACCAGCGGGCGCACGTCCGCCGCCAGACCGCCATCGGTGGAGGCCACCAGAATTCGCTCCCAGACCCCGGCCATGCTCACGCTGACCTGCTGGATACGCGGGTCGAGGGCGCGGGTGGCGACGTCGATGCGCTTGAGCAGTTCGACTTTCTCGGCACGGCTCAGCACTTCCAGGGGATTGTCCGGCGCATAGAGTTGCGCGACGTCCTGAGTGGTGAACGCCTGCACCTTGCCGTTCTGCCCGGCCCGGGAAATCGAGCGCGCGGCACGGGCCGCCGCGCCCAGGGCTTCGAGGGTGATCGCGTTGCTGTAGGCAAAACCGGTCTTCTCACCGGACTGCGCACGCACGCCGACACCCTGGTCGAGGTTGAAACTGCCTTCCTTGACGATGCCGTCTTCCAGCGCCCACGACTCGGAAATCTGCCCCTGGAAATACAGGTCGGCCGCGTCGATGCCTGGACCGGCCAGATCACCGAGCACGCCTTGCAGGCTCTCGATCGTCACGCCGCCGGGCGCCAACAGGTGATCACTGACTGAGGACAACAACTCGCTCATAGGTTTTACGCCTTAAATTCGTGTTCTGAAGCAGGTCGCTGCGCGCCCTGGGAAAAAAACCGCCGATGGTTCGTCACCGGCATTCGCGCCCGGATGGACGCCTGTTCGCTGCTGTCGCGCTCGGCCAGCAGCACCGCCTCGCCTTGATCCTGTTGCGCCAGCACGCGGCCCCACGGATCGACAATCGCTGCACGGCCGAAGGTTTCCCGTGGCCCCGGATGCGTTCCGCCCTGGGCGGCCGCCAGGACATAACATTGGGTTTCGATGGCCCGCGCGCGGATCAATACGTCCCAATGCGCCGCGCCGGTCACCGCCGTAAAGGCCGACGGCGCGGTAATCAATTCAGCTCCGGCGGCACGCAATTCGCTGTACAGCTCCGGAAAACGCAGGTCGTAACACACCGTCAGACCCAATTTTCCCACCGGAGTGTCCGCCACCACCATGCCATTGCCATAAGCATAGTCATCGGATTCACGATAACGGCCGCGATTGTCCGCCACGTCGACATCGAACAGATGCAACTTGTCATAACGCGCAGCGATTTCGCCCTGATCGTTCACCAGCAACGAGCAGGCATTGGATTTCGCCGTCGGCTGACCGACCGGCGGCAATGGCAACGTGCCGGCCACAATCCATAACCTGAGGTCGCGGGCGGTCTGTTTCAACCATGGCAGGATCGGCCCGTCGCCCAGCGCTTCGGCGCGACCGATGTCAGCGATGTCGCGGCGGCCCATGGCGGCGAAGTTTTCCGGCAGCACCGCCAGCTTCGCGCCGCCGGCGGCAGCCTGTTCGAGCAAGCGACGGGCGTCGCGCAGATTGGCCAGCACGTCGCTCTGGCTGACCATTTGAATCACCGCTAAAGACATGGCGCGCTCCGCAAGAGGTTTGCGGCCATGCTACTCCATCGGTTCAGGGGCTGGCGGGTCAAAATGGCTTGTCGAAGGTGATTTTCGGCTCTTTCCACGGTCCCTTGACGGTGTACTTGACGCTGGCGAAGCGCGACACCCGGTCACCGATCAACTTGTCGATCAGAAACAGCGCGCCACCCACCGCCGGAGCACCGACAATCAGCGCGGCGATCGGCAGATTGTTGGTCACCGGCAAGGTCACCAGCAATTTGGCATCGATCTGATCACCGACCATGTCCAGCGTGCCGTTCAGTTCCAGATTGCTCGACGGACCGGTCACCGTGATCGGTTCGCGGGTCACGTAGACGCCGTCGGTCGCCACCAGCAGGCCTTTCACCCGGTCGTAACTCAGGCCTTTGCCGAACAGGTCGGAGAAGTCCAGGCGCAACCGGCGGCCGATCGAGTTGAAGTTGAGCAGGCCGAACACCCGCAACGCCTGGGCGCTGCCCTCGACTTCGACGAATTGGCCCTTGTTCAACGAGGCATCGAGGGTGCCGGAGAAGCGCTTGGTCGCCAGCCATGCCGGCGAGCCCGGCCAGCGGCCGTCGACGTCCATGTGGAATTCCTCACTGGTCACGCTTGGCGCAAAACCCCAGCCCTTGAGCACATCCGCGAGGTTCTTGCCGCCGATCCGGCCCTTGTACCAACTGCTGGACGCGCCCGGCACGCCCTCCCAGCCGCCACTGCCCTGCAGCTGAATGCCCTTGAGGCCGAGGTCGAGATTGTTCAGGGCGATGCCCTTGGCGGTCGGTCGCACCTTCAGCGACCAGCCGCCGACCAGATCCTGGCCCTGGAACAGTTGATTGATGGTGATATCCAGTGCCGGGATCTTCGTCGGATCGACCGAAACCAGCGGATCGGGGGAGTTCTCATCGGCCAGCTCCGTCGGGTCCGGTGCGGGCAAGCGCACATATTGCAGATTCACCGTAATCGGCGCGCCCTTGGCGTCGGGAATGCCGACCGTGCCCTTGGCTTGCTGGCTATCGAGCGCCAGCGCCCAGGCGCCCGGCTTGCGGTTGAACTGCACCGCCGCCTGATCCAGCGTGGTGCCGAACGCCGTGAGCTTGCCGACCTTGAAGTCCGCGCTGCTCAGCAGTTGCTTGGCGTTGCCGCCCGGATCCTGCCCGGCATACTTGTCCACCAGATCCTGCCAGGGTTTGACGTCCAGTTCCGACAACACCCCGCGCACCCGCAGGCCTTTGGCGCCGGGTAATACCGCGTCGCCCACCCCGAGGAACAGCTCGCCCCGACCATCGGCGAAACTGGTCGGCGGCGCGGCGAACGTGAAATTCGCCAGTTGGTCGTAATTGACCCAATACCGCCGCTCCTGCCCTTGCAGGGTCATGCGGAACACCGTGTCACGCCCGGCATCCGCCGCCAGGCCAAACGGCGCCGGCAGATCCACCGCCACGCCTTTCAGGCTGGAGCTGACCATCAGTTGGCTGTCGGCGCCATCGAGGTTCACTTGCAACTGATAGGGCAGCGTCCCGGATACCGGCAACGGCTGGGTCACGCCCAGCCAGTCGGTGAGTTTCTTGACTTCGACCTGCCCGGAGGCCGCTACACGGGTCTTGAGTTTGCCCGGGCCGCCGTCGGCGAAAATCTGCGCGCTGACCGGTTTGTCGAAAGCCCGGGCACCGATGTTCTGCCCACTCAAGCCCTTGGCGCTGTCGAAACGGAAATCCCCCTTGAGCTGGGTCAGTTCCAGTTTCGGTTCGGCCAGTTTCAACCGTGCATTGGCGGCCTTGAAGTCGACGAGGATCTTTGGCTGGTCGCCTTTGGCCAGAGGAATATCCAGCTTGAGCTTGCCTTGCAGGTCGCCCTCGCCCTCCCAGCCGGCAAAGGTTTCGCCCGTGCCGATCGGTGCCTCCTGAAGAATCTTCAAACCATCGCCCAGGCCGCCGGCAAATGCACCGTCGAGGTACATGTGGGTGTTCTGGCCGCTCGGCACATGGGGAATGTTGACGAAAACATCGCTGACCTGGGTGTCGAGCAACTGGCCTTTACTGGCAACGATCCGCACGCCGCTGTCTTCGATGAACACATCGCCGTTGACCTTGCTGACGTGCGGCCAGCCCGGCTGAAACGCCAGTTCGGCGTCGTGAACCTTGAAGAACAGGCTGATGCTGCGGTCCGCATCGGCGGCGCCCTTGTTCAGCGAGCCCTGATACTGGAAGAAGCCTTGATCCACCGCGCCCTTGAGAATCGCCGTGCGCAGCCATTCATCGAGGGCCGGGCTGAGGACTTCGGGCAGGTACTTGGCGGTGTAGCGGCCATCGCCGTCGACCAGACCGACGCGCAGGTCCATGTAGTCTTCCTGGCTATGGTCGAAGTGCAGGCGGATCAGGAAGTCACCGGCAATCCTGCCTTCCTCGCCAAGCACCTTCAGGTACGGCGCGATCAGGGTGAAGCCTTCCTTGTCGAGCTTCCAGGTCAGCCGGGCATTGGCCTGAATGTACTGCCATGGCTTGGCGAAAATCGGATCGAGGTGCAGGACGAAGTCCTTGCTGTCCATGCGCAGTTCGCCGCCGCCGAGGTTGCCGCTGAGACTGCCGCTGACGTTTCGCGCCGCCGGGGCGCCGTGATAGGCATCGAAACCGACGCGATCAAGATTGGCGGCGAAGCTGAATTTGTTGTCGTCAGTGGCGTTCGGTCGCACATCCAGCAGCACGTTGCGCAAACCGCCGGTCACCTTGAGGCGCTCGACCACCGTGGCGAATCCTTGCGGCAGCGGGCCAAGGGCATTGAGCAGCGGCGTGATCGGCGTCAGATCGAGCCGGTCGGCCTGCAAGTGCCAGAGTTCGTCGACCTTGTCGGTGGCGCGGGTCTGCCGGATTTGCACATGGGATTCCCAGCGTGTCTCGCCGAAATTCATCGCCAGCGAGTCGAGGGTGACCGTCGCCCCCTCGTCGCTGCGCTGGTAATACGCATTGAGCGCTAGATTGTTGATCTGGATCGGCTTGCGCTCGGCATAAGCCCCCGTCACCTGAGGCGCATTCAGGCGAACGGCAGCGCTTTGCAGGCTGCCCTCGGCCCAGTTCACCCAAAGTTCGCCGCCGGCTTTGATCTCGGAAAAATTCCATTGCTGGGTCAGCCGTTCGGGCAGCCATTTCGACCAGTCGCTTTGCGGCAGGCTGACGTAGCCTTCCACCGAGCTGTCGGGCAACTGGCTGGCGCGAATTCGCGTGCGCAGGCTCATTGCCACGGGCTGGCCGTCAGGCAACGTCAGGCGCGCATCGAGGCGTTGGCGACTGGTGCCGGTCTTGAGATTGAGGCCGACGTAAGTGAGGGTCAGCGGTGCGTGATCCAGCGGCTGCAGGGTCACCTGACTGTCGAGTACCGACAGTTGCTGCAGCATCTGCATGCGCTTGAACAGTTGCTCGGGATCGGTAGGCTGGTCCTGCTGCATCGGCAGGCCTTCCAGCGCCCATTGACCGTCCTCGCCTTCCTTGAGGCTGATCTTCAGGCCGTTGAGTTCCAGATGGGCGATGCGCACTTCGCGGGCCAACAGACTGGCCCACAGATCCGGCACAACACGCACTCGATCCAGACGCAACGCGTTGGCACCGTCGCCGACCATCACGTCATGGGCCAGCAGGATCGGGGCGAATCCACTCCAGTTGCCTTCCAGTTCGCCGATCTGCAGCGGCATGCCCAGCGCCGCGCTGGCCTTGGCCTCGACATCGGCACGATATTCGGCCACCAGCGGCGTGAGTTCCCGGCCGAGACTGACGTACAACGCCATCAACACCAGAACCAACGCGCACAGGCCCAGACCCCAGCGGGTCAGTGCGGCCAAAATGCGTGTCAGACGATCCATGTCAGATGGCTCCCATGGCAAAAATACTGCGAAAAGCTGAGGCCAGCCGTTTCAGGAAAAAATGTGATGCAGCGTTTCAGAGCAGCACCACGTCATATTGTTCCTGGGAATACATGGTTTCTACCTGAAAGCGTATGGTCCGCCCGATAAAACCCTCAAGCTCGGCCACGTTACCGGACTCTTCATCGAGCAGGCGGTCGACGACTTTCTGGTTCGCCAGCACGCGATAACCCTCGGCCTGATAGGCCCGGGCCTCACGCAGGATCTCGCGGAAAATCTCGTAACAGATGGTTTCCGGAGTTTTCAGCTTGCCCCGGCCCAGGCAACTGCTGCACGGCTCGCACAGCACCTGTTCAAGACTTTCGCGGGTGCGTTTGCGGGTCATCTGCACCAGGCCCAGCTCGGTGATGCCGATGATGTTGGTCTTGGCGTGATCGCGCTCCAGTTGTTTCTCCAGAGTGCGCAGCACCTGACGCTGATGTTCTTCATCTTCCATGTCGATGAAGTCGATGATGATGATCCCGCCCAGGTTGCGCAGGCGCAGTTGCCGGGCAATCGCGGTGGCCGCTTCGAGGTTGGTCTTGAAGATGGTTTCTTCGAGATTGCGATGGCCGACGAACGCGCCGGTGTTCACATCGATGGTGGTCATGGCTTCGGCCGGGTCCACCACCAGATAACCGCCGGACTTCAGCGGAACCTTGCGCTCCAGGGCTTTCTGGATTTCGTCCTCGACGCCGTACAAGTCGAAGATCGGCCGTTCGCCCGGATAGTGTTCCAGACGATCGGCGATTTCCGGCATCAGTTCGGCGACGAACTGCGTGGTTTTCTGGAAGGTTTCCCGGGAGTCGATACGGATTTTCTCGATCTTCGGGCTGACCAGGTCGCGCAACGTGCGCAGCGCCAGGCCAAGGTCTTCGTAGATCACGCTCGGCGCGACGATGGTCTTGATCTGTTCGTTGATCTGATCCCACAGGCGCCGCAGGTAACGGATGTCCATGAGGATCTCGTCGGCACCGGCACCTTCGGCGGCGGTGCGCAGAATGAAACCGCCGGCTTCCTTGATGCCCTCTTTCGCCACGCAATCGCTGACCACCTGCTTGAGGCGCTCGCGCTCGGCTTCGTCTTCGATCTTCAGGGAAATGCCGACATGAGCGGTGCGCGGCATGTACACCAGATAACGCGAAGGGATCGACAGTTGCGTGGTCAGCCGCGCGCCTTTGGAGCCGATCGGGTCTTTGGTGACCTGCACCACCAGGCTCTGGCCTTCATGCACCAAAGCGCTGATGCTCTCCACCGCCGGGCCTTCACGCAGGGAAATCTCCGAGGCATGGATGAAGGCTGCGCGATCCAGGCCAATGTCGACGAATGCCGCCTGCATGCCCGGCAGCACCCGCACCACCTTGCCTTTATAGATGTTGCCGACGATCCCGCGTTTTTGCGTGCGCTCGACGTGTACCTCTTGCAGCACACCGTTTTCGACCACCGCCACGCGCGATTCCATCGGCGTGATGTTGATCAGAATCTCTTCACTCATGGCAGGGTCTCGTTCAGGCATGTTCACGATAATGGCCGCATCTTCATCCGTACGCCGCTTACTGCGCGTTCAGGGTTTGCCAACAGGGTATGCCGAAATGGCCGAGCAGTTCTGCGGTTTCGCAGACGGGCAAGCCGACGACCGCCGAATAACTGCCGTTGAGCCCCGCCACGAACACGGCGCCAAGACCCTGAATGCCATAACCGCCGGCCTTGTCCCGTGGCTCGCCGCTGGCCCAGTAGGCGGCGGCTTCTTCGTGGCTGATCGGGCGGAAACGCACCAGACTGCGCACCACTTTCGATTCACAACGATCACCGCCCATGACGGCAATCGCAGTCAGCACTTCATGCTCCTTGCCGGACAACATCATCAGCATGGCGCATGCGTCGGCTTCGTCCACCGGTTTGCCAAGAATTTTGCCGTCGAGCACCACGGCGGTGTCGGCGCCCAGCACGCAGAAAGCCGCGTCGGACACTACCGTACGCCGGCCGGCCTCGGCCTTGCCGCGCGCCAGGCGCTCGACATAAGCCGATGGGGACTCTGCGGGAAAAGGGGTTTCATCGATGTCCGCGCTGATGGCGGTGAACGGTACGCCGATCTGCGTGAGCAGCTCACGTCGACGCGGCGACCCGGAGGCGAGGTAAAGCGGCTTCATCAAAAACATCTCCCTGTTTGGCGCCCTGCCTTACCGAGTCAGTTGATTTTGTAGCGTCGGCGCAACCCACGCAAAGCGAAGCTGACCCACGGCCAGAGCAAGGCACTGGTGAGTGCCGGCAGCACCAGCGCCAGGGTCGGCTGGCGGTTGCCGGTCAGGGCGCTGAGCCACAATTGAACAAGTTGGGCGAGGCCGAAAATGACCAGGATGACCAGACTCTGCTGCCACATCGGGAACATGCGCAGACGTTGCTGCAGCGACAGCACGAGAAAGGTAATCAGCGTCAGAATCAGCGCATTCTGACCCAGCAACGTGCCATACAGCACGTCCTCGGCCAGGCCGAGGCAGAACGCGGTCACCATGCCGACGGTCTGCGGCATCGCCAGCGCCCAGAAGGCCAGCAGCAAGGCGAGCCACAGCGGACGCAGGATTTCCATGAATTGCGGCAACGGCGACACGCTGAGCAGCATGCCGATGGCAAATGTCACCCAGACAATCCAGCCGTTTCGCGAAGCTTTGACGCCGGCCATTATTCTCGTCCCCCAGTGGTGGCAGGTGCAGCGACCGGCGGCTTGGCAGCAGGTCGTGCGGTGTGAGTTGCCGCCGGAGCAGTGGCAGCCGGTGCGGTTGCTGCGGGTCTGGCGGCAGGCTTGGTCACCGGTTTGGCCGGAGTAGCCGGGGTGGCGCTGGCCGGGGCCGCAGGCGTTGCAGGTGGTGTGACCGGCGAAGCCGCCGCTGCCGGGCTGTTGATGGTTTTCGGCACCGTGGCCGGAATCACCGGACCGCCACCGAGGGCATCAAGGTTTTCCTGCGCCTGGGCGGCATCGTTCGCGCGTTCTTCGGCCGTGCGGTTATCGCTGAACACCAGCAGCAGGTAGCGGCTGCGATTCAATGCGGCGGTCGGCACGGCGCGGACAATGGCGAATGGCTGGCCGGAGTCGTGGATCACTTCCTTGACCGTCGCGACCGGATAACCCGCCGGGAAACGCTGACCGAGGCCGGAGCTGACCAGCAGATCGCCTTCCTTGATATCCGCCGTATCGGCGACGTGACGCAGTTCCAGACGTTCCGGGTTGCCGGTGCCGCTGGCAATGGCACGCAGACCGTTGCGGTTCACCTGCACCGGAATGCTGTGCGTACTGTCGGTCAGCAGCAAGACGCGGGAGGTGTACGGCATCAGCTCGACCACCTGGCCCATCAGGCCCCGGGCATCGAGCACCGGTTGACCCAGCACCACGCCATCGCGCTCACCCTTGTTGATGATGATGCGATGGGTGAACGGGTTGGGGTCCATGCCGATCAGCTCGGCCACTTCGACCTTTTCGTTGACCAGCGCGGAGGAATTGAGCAACTCGCGCAGCCGAACGTTCTGCTCGGTGAGGGCGGCAAGCTTCTGCATGCGGCCCTGCAACAGCAGGTTTTCGGTCTTGAGTTTTTCGTTTTCAGCGACGAGCTCGGTGCGACTGCCGAACTGACTGGCGACACCCTCCCACAGCCGTCCGGGCAGGTCGGTGATCCAGTAAGCGTCCATCAGCACCAGCGACGCCTGGCTGCGTGCGGGCTTGAGCAGACTGAAGCGGGCATCGACCACCATCAGTGCGACCGACAACACGGCCAGCACCAACAGGCGCACACCCAATGAGGGGCCTTTGGCGAAAAGCGGTTTAATAAGCCGCTCCTCCCAGGCAAATGTTCTGTTTATTCATACGGCATCAAACCGGCCTGGATGAAGACTGACAGAAGATAAACGCCAACGGGCAGCACTGCAAAGTGCTGCCCGTGCGTTCACCCACGTATTGCGCCCGGCGACGTCAAATGG
This sequence comes from Pseudomonas sp. B2M1-30, assembly GCF_025447575.1. Taxonomy (NCBI): domain Bacteria; kingdom Pseudomonadati; phylum Pseudomonadota; class Gammaproteobacteria; order Pseudomonadales; family Pseudomonadaceae; genus Pseudomonas; species Pseudomonas sp. B2M1-30. Next base: position 96,188 of record NZ_JAOEJT010000007.1, read on the forward strand.
TGTGAAAGCGTCGCGACCGAGTCGCAGCAGCTTTCACGCCATTTGATCATTCGCTGGAGAGCAGATCCATGGTGTGCTTGTCCATCATTTCCAAAGCACGGCCACCGCCGCGAGCCACGCAGGTCAGCGGGTCTTCGGCAACGATCACCGGCAGACCGGTTTCCTGGGCCAGCAGCTTGTCGAGGTCACGCAGCAATGCGCCACCACCGGTCAGCACCAGGCCACGCTCGGCGATGTCGGAAGCCAGTTCCGGCGGCGATTGCTCCAGAGCGCTTTTCACGGCCTGAACGATGGTTGCCAGGGACTCTTGCAGAGCTTCCAGCACTTCATTGGAGTTCAGGGTGAATGCGCGTGGAACGCCTTCGGCCAGGTTACGGCCACGAACGTCGACTTCGCGAACTTCGCCGCCCGGGTAGGCAGTACCGATTTCCTGTTTGATGCGCTCGGCGGTGGATTCGCCGATCAGGCTGCCGTAGTTGCGACGCACGTAAGTAATGATCGCTTCGTCGAAACGGTCGCCGCCAACGCGGACGGATTCGGCATAGACCACGCCGTTCAGGGAGATCAGCGCGATTTCAGTGGTACCGCCACCGATATCCACGACCATCGAACCGCGAGCTTCTTCTACCGGCAGGCCGGCACCGATCGCGGCAGCCATCGGCTCTTCGATCAGGAACACTTCACGGGCACCGGCACCAAGGGCCGATTCACGGATGGCGCGACGCTCAACCTGGGTGGACTTGCATGGAACGCAGATCAGCACACGAGGGCTGGGCTGCAGGAAGCTGTTTTCGTGAACCTTGTTGATGAAGTACTGCAGCATCTTTTCGCAGACGCTGAAGTCGGCGATCACACCGTCCTTCATCGGACGAATGGCGGCAATGTTGCCCGGCGTACGGCCGAGCATGCGCTTGGCTTCGGTGCCGACAGCGACGACACTTTTCTGGTTACCGTGTGTCCGAATGGCCACAACCGATGGTTCATTCAGGACGATACCGCGCTCGCGCACGTAAATAAGGGTGTTGGCAGTGCCCAGGTCAATGGAGAGATCGCTGGAAAACATGCCACGCAGTTTCTTGAACATGGGAAAGGGACCCTAGGCAACGCGTGGGTAAAAAAGTGCGGCAAACTCTAACAACGACAGGGATTTTGGGCAAGGCGCCAATATGTTAAATTGGCCGCTTTTCTGCGCACCAAGCCCCACAATCGCGGCCTTATGACCGTAGAAGTGCGGTAGTGTTCCGACAAATCAACACACGGACGCCGTCCGTCCTGTTTTCCACTGGAGAATCCCGATGGCGCTAGAACGCTCCGACGTGGAAAAAATCGCTCATCTGGCCAGCCTTGGTCTCAATGACGCCGATCTTCCACATATCACTTCGGCCCTCAACAGCATTCTCGGGCTGGTCGACGAAATGCAGGCTGTCGACACCGACGGCATCGAGCCCCTCGCCCACCCGCTGGAAGCCAGTCAGCGCCTGCGCGCCGACGTCGTGACCGAGAGCAATCATCGCGAGGCCTATCAGTCCATCGCACCAGCGGTCGAAAACGGCCTGTATCTGGTTCCGAAAGTCATCGACTAAAGGGAAAGAGCCTGCAATGCATCAAATGACTCTGGCCGAGATCGCCCGCGGTCTTGCCGACAAGAAGTTTTCCTCCGAAGAGCTGACCAAAGTCCTGCTGGCGCGTATTACCCAGCTCGATCCGCAGCTCAACAGTTTCATCAGCCTCACCCAGGAGCTGGCCCTCGAGCAGGCGAAAGCCGCCGACGTGCGCCGCGCCAACGGTGAGAGCGGCGCCCTGCTCGGTGCGCCGATCGCCCACAAGGACCTGTTCTGCACCCAGGGCATCCGCACCAGTTGCGGCTCGAAGATGCTCGACAACTTCAAGGCCCCGTACGACGCCACCGTGGTCTCGAAACTGGCGGCCGCCGGCACCGTGACCCTGGGCAAGACCAACATGGACGAATTCGCCATGGGCTCGGCCAACGAGTCGAGCTGGTACGGCGCGGTGAAAAACCCGTGGAACCTGGAACACGTGCCGGGCGGTTCGTCCGGTGGTTCGGCCGCCGCCGTGGCCGCGCGCCTGCTGCCGGCCGCCACCGCCACCGACACCGGCGGCTCGATCCGCCAGCCTGCCGCCTTCACCAACCTGACCGGCCTGAAACCGACCTACGGTCGCGTTTCGCGCTGGGGCATGATCGCCTACGCGTCGAGCCTCGATCAGGGTGGTCCGCTGGCCCGCACCGCCGAAGACTGTGCAATTTTGTTGCAAGGTATGGCCGGGTTCGATCCGAACGACTCCACCAGCATCGATGAACCGGTGCCGGACTACGCCGCCGGCCTCAACGGCTCGCTGCAAGGCCTGCGCATCGGCGTGCCGAAGGAATACTTCGGCGCCGGTCTCGACCCGCGCATCGCCGACCTGATCCAGAACAGCATCAAAGAGCTGCAGAAGCTCGGTGCGGTGATCAAGGAAATCAGCCTGCCGAACATGCAGCACGCGATTCCCGCCTATTACGTGATCGCCCCGGCGGAAGCCTCCTCCAACCTGTCGCGTTTCGACGGCGTGCGCTTCGGCCACCGCTGCGCAGACCCGAAAAACCTGGAAGACCTGTACAAGCGCTCCCGTGGCGAAGGCTTCGGTGCCGAAGTGCAGCGCCGGATCATGGTCGGTGCCTACGCGCTGTCCGCCGGTTACTACGACGCCTACTACCTCAAAGCGCAGAAGATCCGGCGCCTGGTGAAGAACGACTTCATGGCGGCCTTCAATGAAGTCGACATCATCCTCGGCCCGACCACGCCCAACCCGGCCTGGAAACTCGGCGCCAAGAACAGCGACCCGGTCGCTGCCTACCTGGAAGACGTCTACACCATCACCGCCAACCTCGCGGGCCTGCCGGGCCTGTCGATGCCGGCCGGTTTCGTCGACGGCCTGCCGGTCGGCGTGCAATTGCTCGCTCCGTACTTCCAGGAAGGTCGCCTGTTGAACGTTGCGCACCAGTATCAGTTGAACACTGACTGGCACACCCGCACCCCAACCGGCTTCTGAGGAGACATATATGCAATGGGAAGTCGTGATCGGGCTGGAGATTCACACCCAGCTCACCACCCGGTCGAAAATCTTTTCCGGTAGTTCCACCACGTTCGGTTCCGAGCCCAACACCCAAGCCAGCCTGATCGACCTGGGCATGCCCGGCGTGCTGCCGGTGCTCAACCAGGAAGCCGTGCGCATGGCGGTGATGTTCGGTCAGGCGATCGACGCCGAAATCGGCCAGCACAACGTGTTCGCCCGGAAAAACTATTTCTACCCGGATCTGCCGAAGGGCTACCAGATCAGCCAGATGGAATTGCCGATCGTCGGCAAGGGCCACCTGGACATCGCCCTGGAAGACGGCACGGTCAAACGCGTCGGCATCACCCGCGCGCACCTTGAAGAAGACGCCGGCAAGAGCCTGCACGAAGAATTCAGCGGCGCCACCGGCATCGACCTGAACCGTGCCGGCACACCGCTGCTGGAAATCGTCTCCGAACCGGACATGCGCAGCGCCAAGGAAGCCGTGGCCTACGTCAAGGCGATCCATGCGCTGGTGCGCTACCTGGGCATCTGCGACGGCAACATGGCCGAAGGCTCGCTGCGCTGCGACTGCAACGTGTCGATCCGTCCGAAAGGCCAGGCCGAATTCGGCACACGCTGCGAGATCAAGAACGTCAACTCGTTCCGCTTCATCGAGAAGGCGATCAACTCCGAGATCCAGCGTCAGATCGACCTGATCGAAGACGGCGGCAAAGTGAAACAGCAGACCCGCCTGTACGATCCGAACAAGGACGAAACCCGTCCGATGCGCAGTAAAGAGGAAGCCAACGACTACCGTTACTTCCCCGATCCGGACCTGCTGCCGGTAGTCATCGAACAATCGTTCCTCGACGAGGTGCGTGCCACCCTGCCGGAACTGCCACCGCAGAAACGCGAGCGCTTCCAGAGCCAGTTCGGTCTGTCGGCCTATGACGCCAACGTGCTGGCCACCAGCCGTGAGCAAGCGGACTACTTCGAGAAGGTTGCGGACATCAGCGGCGACGCCAAACTGGCGGCGAACTGGGTGATGGTCGAGCTGGGCAGCCTGCTCAACAAGCAGGGCCTGGACATCGAGCAATCGCCGGTTTCCGCCGAATTGCTGGGCGGCATGCTGCAGCGCATCAAGGACAACACCATCTCCGGCAAGATCGCCAAGGTGGTGTTCGAAGCGATGGCCAACGGCGAAGGCAACGCGGACGAGATCATCGACAAGCGCGGCCTGAAGCAAGTGACCGACAGCGGCGCGATCTCGGCGGTGCTGGACGAAATGCTCGCGGCCAACGCCGAGCAGGTCGAGCAATACCGCGCGGCGGATGAAGCCAAGCGCGGCAAGATGTTCGGCTTCTTCGTCGGCCAGGCCATGAAAGCCTCCAAAGGCAAGGCCAACCCGCAGCAAGTGAACGAACTGCTCAAAAGCAAGCTCGAAGGCTGACCAGGATGGAGCCAGCATTCAAATCTGGCTCGAATCCCTGTGGGAGCGGGCTTGCTCGCGAAGAGCGCAGGTCAGTCGAACGGGTTTTGGCTGACACTGCGCTCTCGCGAGCAGGCTCGCTCCCGCATTCGCTTTCGGGAGCCTTTAAATGAAACGCCTGCTCGTTGGCTGCGCCCTGCTCTCGCTGTTGGCCGGTTGCGCCAGCACCGATGTCATCGACCCGCACGGTTACGACCAGACCGGCGTCGCCTCCTATTACGGTGCCAAGCACCACGGTAAACGCACCGCCAGCGGCGAAGCGTTCAACCAGAATTCCCTGACCGCCGCCCACCGCCAATTGCCATTCGGCACCCGGGTGAGGGTCACCAACCTGAAAAACGATGAATCCGTCGTGGTCCGCATCAACGACCGTGGCCCGCATACCCGTGGGCGACTGATCGATGTTTCCCGGGCGGCGGCCGAGCGGCTCGGCATGCTGCGCAGCGGCACCACCCGGGTTCGCGTGCAGGCCCTCGACGACTGACGGAGCCCGACCATTTTCGGCCTTAAAGATTTACCCCTGATCAATGTGATCGAACTGTTCAGCGGGCTGATCCTGCTGATTGCCGGCGCCGAGCTGATGGTGCGCGCCGCCGTGCGCCTGGCCGCGCGCCTGCATGTGCGTCCGTTGATCATCGGCCTGACCGTGGTCGCCTTCGGCAGCAGCGCGCCGCAAATGGCGGTCAGCCTGCAAGCGGTGCAGGCACACACGCCGGACATCGCCATCAGCAGCGTGATCGGCAGCAGCATCTTCAACATCCTTGTCACCCTCGGCCTGTCGGCGCTGATCATTCCGCTGCGAGTCTCACGACAATTGGTACGCCTGGACATTCCGCTGATGATCGGCGCCAGCCTGCTGGTGTTCGTGCTGGCGTGGAATGAAGAAATCGGGCGTCTGGACGGCATGCTTCTGCTCGGTGCCCTGGCGCTGTATCTCGGCCTGTTGTTGCGTCAGTCGCGACACTCGGCGCGGCCGCACTCCGAACACTCGCAGGATCCACAGGCGCCGTGGTTCACCAGCCTGCTGATGATTATCGCCGGACTCGGATTGCTGGTGTTCGCCGGGCATCTGCTGCTCGGCGCGGCGGTGGTGGTGGCCACGGATCTGGGGTTCTCCGAGCGGGTGATCGGTCTGACGGTGGTCGCGGTCGGCACGTCGCTGCCGGAGCTCGCCACTTCGCTGATCGCCGCCTTGCGCGGGCAACGGGACATTGCCGTGGCCAACGTGATCGGTGCCAACCTGTTCAACCTGCTAGGGGTTCTCGGCGTCACCGCATTGATCGCGCCGACGCCGTTGTCGGTGTCGCCCAACGCCCTGGATTTCGACCTGCCGGTGATGCTCGGTGTCGCGGCCCTGTGCCTGCCGGTGTTCTACTCCGGTTATCGCGTGACCCGCGCCGAGGGCTTGCTGTTGCTCGGTCTGTACTTGGCGTACGGGATGCATGTGGTGTCGTTCACCACCGGCATGCCGCTGGCCGGCAAGCTCGAACGCCTGATGCTGTTTTATATCCTGCCGACGCTGCTGGCGTTTCTGCTGTTCACGTCTGTACGCGCCTGGCGCCGCCAACACCACAAGAGGGATGTGCCGTGACCGATGCGAAGAAAACCGGGGTAGAAATCCGCCGCCAAGTGATGGGCGATGCGTTCGTTGATCGAGCGCTGGGCAATGCCACCGAATTCACTCAACCGCTGCAGGATTTCGTCAACGAACACGCCTGGGGCGGCGTGTGGAATCGCGAGGGTCTGCCGCTGAAAACCCGCAGCCTGATTACCCTGGCGGCGCTGACCGCGTTGAAGTGTCCGCAGGAATTGAAGGGCCACGTGCGCGGCGCATTGAACAATGGCTGCACCGTGGAAGAAATCCGTGAAGCGCTGCTGCATTGCGCGGTGTATGCCGGCGTGCCGGCGGCGATCGATGCGTTTCGGGCGGCGCAGGAAGTGATCGAGACGTACCAGAAACCTGAGTGATGCATGGAAAGTCGCGCCATCTGATCTGACGCCTTCGCGGGCAAGCCCGCGAAGAGGCCCGAGAAAACACCTCAAGTCTCTGGCTAGATCCACCCGCCCCACTGCAAGAAGAAGATCCCGATATTGGTGGTAATCGCCGCCATCAGTGTGGTCATGACAATGATCGCCGCCGCCAGCTCATGATTGCCCTGCGCCGCCCGGGCCATGACGAAACTCGCCGCCGCCGTCGGGCTGCCGAAGTACAGAAACAGAATCCCCAGCTCCGCCCCTCGGAAGCCCCACAACCATGCGCCCAGCGTCGCCAGCACCGGCAAGCCGACCATCTTCACCAGGCTGGAACTGAGCGCCATTTTGCCGCTCTTGCGCAGCGCCGCCAGCGACAGCGTGCCCCCGATGCAGATCAGCGCCAGCGGCAGCGTGGTCTGCGCCAGGTACTGCCCGGAGGTTTCCAGCCATCCCGGCAAACCGATCTTGAAGCAGGCAAACGGCGCCGCCGCGATCACGCTGATAATCAGCGGATTGCTCACCACGCTTTTGCAGATGCTCCATGGATCGGACTTGATCACCGGGCTGTACACCGCCAGAACGATGGTCGACAGAGTGTTGTAGAACAGGATCACCAGCGCCGCGAGAATCGCCCCGAGGGAAATCCCGTAGTCGCCATACATGCTCGCCGCCAGCGCCAGGCCGATCACCCCGTTGTTGCCGCGAAATGCGCCCTGGGCATAGATCCCGCGATCCTCGCGCGGGCAACGCAGAATCGCCCAGCCCCAGGCGACGGCGAAACTCACCAGCGTGGCGACGGCAAAGTAAATCAACAGCGCCGGTTGCAGGGCGGCGTGCAGGTCGGCATGCAGAATGCCGAGGAACAGCAGCGCCGGCATGGTGACGTTGAACACCAGCGACGAGGCCGTGTGGATGAAGTTGTCGTTGATCCAGTCGATGCGCTTGAGCAGCACACCGAGAAACAGCATGGCGAATACCGGCGCGGTGATGTTCAGGGTTTCGAGGAAAATAGCCAGCATGCCGGGGGAACCTTGTGAGCGTCGTTAGGGGGCTAATGATAAGCGAAAAGCGTCAAAAGCCCCTCCTCCCCCCAAGAGAGCTGGAGGGAGGGAAGGCCTTTGACCTTCCCCACAACCTCAGGTAATCGGCGCCGGATTGAACAACGTAATGTCGTTATGCAGCTTGTGCTTCTCCGCCCACGTCTGCGCCTTGCCGCTGGCCACGTCCAGGTAGTAGTGGAACAACTCCCAGCCCAGTTCCTCGATGGTCGCCCGCCCGGTGGCAATGCGCCCGGCGTCGATGTCGATCAGATCCGGCCAGCGCTGCGCCAGTTCGGTACGGGTCGACACCTTCACCACCGGCGCCATCGCCAGCCCATAAGGCGTGCCGCGACCAGTGGTGAACACATGCAGGTTCATGCCCGCCGCCAGTTGCAACGTGCCGCAGACAAAATCACTGGCCGGCGTCGCACAGAAAATCAAACCCTTCTGCTTGAACCGCTCCCCCGGGCCCAGCACGCCACTGATCGCGCTGCTGCCAGACTTGACGATCGAGCCCAGCGACTTCTCGACAATGTTCGACAACCCGCCCTTCTTGTTGCCCGGCGTGGTGTTCGCACTGCGATCCGCCTCACCCTTGGCCAGGTAACGGTCGTACCAGTCCATCTCGCGCACCAGTTCTTCGGCAACGGTCTTGGTCTGTGCCCGGGAGGTCAGCAGGTAAATCGCGTCACGCACTTCGGTGACTTCGGAAAACATCACCGTCGCCCCCGCCCGCAGGAGCAGGTCCGAGGCGTAACCCAGCGCCGGGTTGGCGGTGATACCGGAGAACGCATCGCTGCCGCCGCACTGCATGCCGAGGATCAGCTCCGATGCCGGTACGGTTTCGCGGCGGCGCTGGTCGAGTTTCTTCAGGCGGGTCTCGGCCAGTTCCATGATCTGCTCGATCATTTCGGTGAAACCGTGACTGGAATCCTGCAAGCGATACAGCCAGGGCTCGCTCAGGTCCACCGACGCGTCGTCCTCGTGCATCACCTGCCCGGCCTGCAATTTCTCGCAGCCGAGGCTGATCACCAGCGCCTCGCCGCCCAGGTTCGGGTTGCGCGCCAGATTGCGCACGGTGCGGATCGGGATGTAGGCGTCGGTGGCGGTGATCGCCACGCCACAACCGTAACTGTGGGTCAGCGCCACCACGTCGTCGACGTGCGGGTACTTGGGCAGCAACTCTTCCTTGATCTTCTTCACCGCATGATCAAGCACCCCGGTGACGCATTGCACGGTGGTGGTGATGCCGAGGATGTTGCGCGTGCCGACGGTGCCGTCGGCGTTGCGGTAACCCTCGAAGGTGAAGCCTTCCAGCGGCGCCTGGGCATCCGGCACATCGGTGGACAGCGGCAGGCTGTCCAGCGGCGGCGCGGTCGGCATGCGCAGTTGATCTTCCTTGACCCAACTGCCACGGGGAATCGGCTGCAACGCGTAGCCGATGGTCTGGCCGTAGCGAATCACCTGGCCGCCCTCGGGAATGTCCTCGAGGGTGACCTTGTGGCTCTGCGGCACGAAATCCACCGTGACCAGGCCGTCGGCGAACGCGGTGCCCGCCGGAACGCCCTGGTCGTTGACCACAATCACTACGTTGTCCCGCTCGTGCAGGCGGATGTAGCGCGGCGAGTCGGAATGTTCAATCAACTGCATGACGCCGCTCCTCAGGAATGCGCTTGAGACAATTTACCGGTGGCTTCGGAACCGCCATTGGTTGGCGGCTCTTTAAGTACCACACGTTTGATCGGGCCGACGATCACCAGATAGCTGAACACTGCCACCAGCGCGTTGGCGCCGACGAACACCAGCGCCCACTTGAACGAACCGGTGGAGCTGATGATGTAGCCGATGACGATCGGGGTGGTGATCGACGCGATGTTACCGAAGGTGTTGAACAGGCCACCGCTCAGGCCGGCGATCTGTTTCGGCGAGGTGTCGGACACCACCGCCCAGCCCAGCGCGCCCACGCCTTTGCCGAAGAATGCCAGGGCCATGAAGCCGACCACCATCCATTCCACTTCAACATAGTTGCAGGCCACGATGCTGCTGGAAACCAGCAGGCCGGCAATGATCGGCGCCTTGCGAGCGAAGGTCAGCGAATGCCCCTTGCGCAGCAGGTAATCGGAAATCACCCCGCCCAGCACACCACCGATAAAGCCGCAGATTGCCGGCAGCGAAGCAATGAAACCGGCCTTGAGGATGGTCATGCCGCGCTCCTGCACCAGGTACACCGGGAACCAGGTCAGGAAGAAGTAAGTGATGCCGTTGATGCAGTACTGGCCCAGATAAACGCCGAGCATCATGCGGTTGGTCAGCAACTGGCGGATGTAGTCCCACTTCGGACCGTCAGCCTTCTTGCCCTTCTTCTGGTCCATGTCGACCATGCCGCCGTTGTCGGCGATGAAGTTCACTTCGGCTTCGTTGGCCATCGGGTGCTGGCGCGGGCTGTGGATAATTTTCAGCCAGACCAGCGAGAACACGATGCCGAGAATACCCATGACGATGAACACGTGTTCCCAACCGAAGCTGAACACGATCCAGCCCATCAGCGGCGCGAACAGCACGGTGGCAAAGTATTGCGCCGAGTTGAAGATCGCCGACGCAGTGCCGCGTTCAGCGGTCGGGAACCAGGCCGCGACGATCCGCGCGTTGCCGGGGAACGACGGCGCTTCGGCCAGGCCCACCAGGAAGCGCAGCATGAACAGCGCCACCACCGCGGTGGACATGCCGAACTCACCGACAAAACCTTGCAGCACGGTGAACAGCGACCAGGTGAAAATGCTCAGGGCATAGACTTTTTTCGAGCCGAACCGATCGAGCAGCCAGCCACCGGGAATTTGCCCGGCCACGTAGGCCCAACCGAAAGCGGAGAAGATGTAACCGAGGGTGACCGCGTCGATACCGAGGTCTTTTTGCAGGCTGGAACCGGCGATCGCGATGGTGGCGCGGTCGGCGTAGTTGATCGTGGTCACCAGAAACAGCATGAGCAAAATCAAATAGCGGACGTGAGTCGGCTTGGACGATTGCATGTAGATGTACTCCCACTGATTATTTTTATGCGGGTAAAACATTCTTTGGTCTTGTGCCGCGCAGGGCCTCAGGCGAATGCCCTGCGCGGGTGCAGCGGGTTACGAGCCGATGTAGCTGGTTTTCACCACGGTGTAGAACTCTTGCGCATAGCGGCCTTGCTCACGTGAGCCATAGGATGAACCTTTACGGCCACCGAACGGAACGTGGTAATCGACGCCGGCGGTCGGCAGGTTGACCATCACCATCCCGGCCTGGGAATGACGCTTGAAGTGGTTGGCGTACTTCAGCGAGGTGGTGGCGATGCCGGCCGACAGGCCGAATTCGGTGTCGTTGGCCATGGCCAGCGCGGCTTCGTAATCGGCCACGCGGACGATGTTCGCCACCGGGCCGAAAATCTCTTCGCGGCTGACGCGCATCGACGCTTCACTGTCGGCAAACAGCGTCGGCGCGAGGAAGTAGCCCTCGGTGTCGCAGGTCACCAGGCCACCGCCGCTGACCAGACGCGCACCTTCGGACTGGCCGATGTCGATGTACTTCAGGTCCTGTTCCAACTGGGCTTGCGAGACCACCGGACCGATGTCGGTGCCGGCCTTCAGCGCGTGACCGACCTTGATCGACTTCATGCGTTCGGCCATGGCTTCGACGAACTTGTCGTGAATCCCGGCGGTAACGATCAGGCGACTCGATGCAGTGCAACGCTGGCCGGTGGAGTAGAACGCGCTCTGTACCGACAGCTCGACCGCTTGCTTGAGGTCGGCGTCGTCGAGAATGATCTGCGGGTTCTTGCCGCCCATCTCCAGTTGCACCTTGGCCTGGCGCGAAACGCAGCTGACCGCGATCTGCCGGCCCACGCCCACGGAACCGGTGAAGCTGATGCCGTCGACTTTCGGGCTGTTGACCAGCGCCTCGCCAACTACGCGACCGCTGCCCATCACCAGGTTGAACACACCGGCCGGGAAGCCTGCACGGGAAATGATTTCCGCCAGCGCCCAGGCGCAGCCCGGCACCAGATCCGCAGGTTTGAGCACCACGCAGTTGCCGTAAGCCAGGGCCGGGGCGATTTTCCACGACGGGATGGCAATCGGGAAGTTCCACGGCGTAATCAGACCGACCACGCCGAGGGCTTCGCGGGTCACTTCGACGTTGACACCCGGACGCACCGACGGCACGTAATCGCCGGACAGACGCAGGCACTCACCGGCGAAAAACTTGAAGATGTTGCCGGCGCGGGTCACTTCGCCGATGGCTTCGGGCAGGGTCTTGCCCTCTTCCCGGGCCAGCAGGGTGCCGAGTTCTTCGCGACGGGCGAGGATTTCGCTGCCGACTTTATCCAGCGCATCGTGACGGGCCTGAATACCCGAGGTCGACCAGGCCGGGAACGCGGCGCGGGCAGCATCGATGGCCGCATTGACCTGTGCCAGGTCAGCCTTGGCGTAGTCGCCGATGGTGTCGCTCAGTTCGGACGGGTTGATGTTGGCCGAGTAGTCGGCGCCGGCAACCCATTCGCCGTTAATGTAGTTGTCGTAACGTTGTGCATGTGCCACGGGACTGCCCTCGAATCTAAAAGCCTTCACGCAAAAAGCCGCTGATTGCTCAGCGGCCTCTGTTTTATCGGGTGTTACTGCGCACCTTGCTTGTCGATCAGCGCGGCGAGCATTTCATACTCTTCGCCGGTCAGGTCGGTCAGCGGTGCCCGCACCGGGCCTGCGTCATAGCCGGCAATTTTTGCCCCGGCCTTGACGATGCTCACGGCGTAGCCGGCCTTGCGGTTGCGGATGTCCAGGTACGGCAGGAAGAAGTCGTCGATGATCTTGCCGACAGTGGCGTGATCTTCACGGGCGATCGCGTGGTAGAAGTCCATCGCGGTTTTCGGGATGAAGTTGAACACCGCCGAGGAGTAGACCGGTACGCCCAGAGCCTTGTAGGCCGCGGCGTAGACTTCAGCGGTCGGCAGGCCGCCGAGGTAGCTGAAGCGGTCACCGAGGCGGCGACGGATCGACACCATCAGTTCGATGTCGCCCAGGCCATCCTTGTAACCGATCAGGTTCGGGCAACGCTCGGCCAGACGCTCCAGCAGCGTTGCGTTCAGACGGCAGACGTTACGGTTGTAGACCACCACACCGATGTTCACCGATTTGCACACGGCTTCAACGTGGGCGGCAACGCCGTCCTGGCTGGCTTCGGTCAGGTAATGCGGCAGCAGCAACAGGCCCTTGGCGCCCAGACGCTCGGCTTCCTGAGCGTATTCTATGGCCTGGCGGGTCGAACCACCGACACCGGCGAGGATCGGCACACTGCTGGCGCAGGTATCGACGGCAGTCTTGATGATTTCCGAGTATTCGCTGGCGGCCAGGGAGAAGAACTCACCGGTGCCGCCGGCGGCGAACAGAGCCGAAGCACCGTACGGGGCCAGCCATTCCAGGCGCTTGATGTAGCCAGCGCGGTTGAAATCGCCCTGGGCATTGAAATCGGTCACCGGGAACGACAGCAGGCCGGCGGAGAGGATGGACTTCAGTTCTTGTGGATTCATTATTCGAACACCCTGAGCAACGTATTTTTGTGAGTGGACCGTTCAGCCTTCGCCGAAGTTGTAGGTCATCGTACAACTTAAATAACAACCGTCAACTGCATTTCATCGCCGTCAGGCATTTTTTGTCGGACAAGATCTTTTCTTGACGTAGGAATATTCTCGGCTAGGCTCGATTTGACTGTATGTATATACAGTTAAATAAAACCTGCCGACGACATATCAAGGAGAAAGAAATGTCCGGTCTACAAACAAAAACAACGGAAAAACCTGCACCGGTCATCGCTCGGTTCGATGATCTGTTCAGCGCGAACGGCATCACGATCAGCGCTGACCATCCGCATTTGCTGCTGCACATTGCCGACGCTCACAGCGACGTTTCACCCGCCACCGCCCTCCCCGGCAAAGCCCTGAAAGGCAAGCCACCCCTGAGGTTCGAGGGCGCGGAACATACGGCCATCGGCGATAACACGCGCCTGCGCTTCGTCGAAAACGCCGAGCCCGTGCTTGCGCAAAACGTCCCCTTGCACCTGCCCAACGGCCTGGCCCTGACCTACGGCCAGGTGCTGGCGCTGGGCGGTGATTTCTACGGCGTCGTCGATCGGCCGATCAACGAAGGCGCCACGCCGGCCGAACGCCTGCAACGTTTCAACGCCGCATTCGATTCCCTCGCGGTGCTGTCGGCCTCGCGGGCCGAAGCAACGCAGATTCTCGCGGTCATGCAAAAGGAGATCGATGCGGTCAGGCAGGCGATCAAGGACGGCAAGCCGCCACACGAAGCCTACGATGCACTGGGAGATACGTTGTCCGAAGAGTGGAACAAGATCACCGGCGGCGGCAGTTTTGTCTCGGCGCTGTTCCCGCTCGGGCGTTATCTGAAACTGGCGGCGAACAACGCTGACCATTTCGGCGAATGGGCCAGACTGGCCTACATCGCCGGGCACACCGCCGCCCTGCAAACCGCCGTCGCCGCCCGTGCCAGTCACGACCCGCAGCAACTGGAACGGGCCTACGCGGTGAACGCCTTCGCCGATCACTACCTGACCGACCTGTTCTCCTCCGGCCACCTGCGGGTGCCGCGCAAGGACATGGCCGCCGTGGTCACCCCAAGCGACCTGGGTTCGCTGCTCACCCGTTTCATGCACGACGAAGACAGCAAGTTCGGCCTCAAGGTGCGCAATGCCCACGGCGATCAATGGCGTGCGTTCGGCGACAAGCGTTACTTCGAAGCGAGCGACACCGACAACCGCAACCAGGTCAATCAAGCGGTGCAGGCCTCGGCGGACGAAGTGTTCGCCGCCTACCTCAGCGGCACCGTGCCCGCGCCTTCCGGCTTCGCCGCGTTGCAACGGCTGCCGGATCTGGCAGCGGTGCTCGACCTGGCGAACAACTTCTCGCCACTGTTCCGCTCCGAGGGCGGCAAGGTGCTGCGACGCAAGGACGTCAACAACCTCAACGACACCGCCACGGTCGACGACTGGTGGGGCTGGAGCACTTACCTGCTGCTCAAGGACTACCACCCCACCGGCAACACCCACTGAGGAGAATGACCATGACAATCAAATTGAAACTGGAACTGGCCTCGGGCCAATCCCTCAAAGGTGCGCCGCTGGAGTTGCTGGCCGATGGCGTGGCGATTGCCCGCGCGACGGTGGATAAACAGGGTTACGCGACGTTCGATGCCAAACCCGGCAGCGCCCGACTGGCCGTCCGGGTCGACCGCACGATCCTTCCTGCCTGACAGGAAACCCTGATCGCGGAAATGCCCGGAAATGAACATTTCCGGGCATTTCAGGCAAAACGCTTTTACCGTGCAGAGCCGCCGTGAATGGATCACGGCTCACCTCGCATGGAGCGAACCGATCATGGATTTCATCCCGCCAACCCTTCCGCAATTTCCCCATCACTCGGCCGAAACCGTTGTGCTGAAACTGTCGGCCCTGAGCGACGACTTGCGCCTTCAGGTTCCCGACGCCCAAGACACGCCCGCGAACTGGGAGGTCTATCCGATTCTCGGCCCGGACCCGGAACAGCCTGAGTGGCAAGGCGTCTGGGAGCCGACGGGGGTCTGGAGTGAAGCGCTGGACGACATGGTCAGCCTGACCGGCGTCGAGCTGAGCGTGCCCCGCTCAGCGCTGGAAAACTACCTGAACGGCAGCGTTGAACTGCGCTACAAATTCGCCGACGAGTCGAGCCTGGAACTGTGCTCGGAGCCGCTCAGACTGACCATCGAAGCCTGATTCTCAACCCTGCGCCTGAGCCTCTTCATGGGCCTGGCGCAGGCGTTCGCGGCTGTTGGTCAGGTGCAGACGCATGGCCGCGCGGGCCGCATCGGAATCCTGGCGGGCAATGGCATCGTAGATTTCTTCGTGCTCGCGACTCAGGCGATTCATGTAGTGCTGCTGGTCATCATGGGCCAGCCGCGCGGAATTCAGGCGCGTGCGCGGAATGATGCTGGTGCCCAGGTGGGTCATGATGTCGGTGAAATAGCGGTTGCCCGTGGACAGGGCGATTTGCAGATGGAACTGGAAGTCCGACGCCACCGCATCACTGGCATGGGCGACGCTTTCGTTCAGCGCATCGAGGGCGGCGCGCATGGCGGCCAGTTGTTCACTGCTGCGGCGTTGCGCGGCCAGCCCGGCGGATTCGACTTCCAGGCTGATCCGAAACTCGAGGATCGCCAGAACATCGCGCAGGGTGACCACTGTCGCCGGATCGATGCGAAAACCGCTCGGGCTCGGCGTGTCGAGCACGAACGTGCCGATGCCGTGACGAGTTTCTACCTGCCCGGCCGCCTGCAAACGGGAAATCGCCTCGCGCACCACGGTACGGCTGACGCCATGGGCTTCCATGATCGCCGACTCGGTGGGCAACTTGTCGCCCCGCTTGAGCAGGCCGTCGCGGATCTGCTCGGTCAGCACCGTCACCAGTTCCTGTGCCAGGCTGCGGCGCTTGCGAGGCAGGCGCGGAGTGTCGATCGGGTTTTCCATGGTGTGCGTCTGGTCTCAAAAATTCGGCTTGGGTCGCATCATAGCGCAAGCGGGTTGTACGATCACATCGTCCGTGCGGGAGTGGGCTTGTCCACTCCCGCACGGACGATTTGTGAAGGATCAGGCGGTGACCGTCTGCTCCACGAGGTGTCCATTGTCGATCCGTACGTGCCTTGGGTGGAAGCGCTTGAGGCTGCTGCGGTGGCCGACGCTGACGATGCTCAGCCCCGGCAACTGATCGATCAGCGCCTGATACAGCGTCGCTTCGTCTTCCTCGTCCATCGCCGACGTCGCTTCGTCCATGTACAGCCAGTGCGGCGCGTAGAGCAGCGCCCGGGCGAAGGCCAGTCGTTGCTGCTCACCCGGCGACAGCATGCGCTGCCAGTGATTGGCCTCATCCAGACGCGTAACCAGATGCGGCAGGCGGCAAGTTTCCAGCACTTGTGCATAACGCTCCGGCGCGTAGGTGTCGCCCGGCTGTGGATAACTCAGCGCTTCACGCAAGGTGCCGATCGGCAGATAGGGCTTCTGCGGCAAGAACAGGTAGCGCGCCGCCGGCAGCCGGATATTGCCATGCCCCGCCGGCCACAAATGGCCCATCGCGCGCAGCAGGGTGGACTTGCCGCTGCCGGAGCGACCGCTGAGCATGACGCGCTCACCCGCCTCGACGGTCATGTCGCCGTTGGTCAGCAGATGACGACCGTCGGCCAGATCCAGACCCAGGTTGTGCACCTTCAATTCGCTGCCCTGGTTCTGCACGTCGATGGCCGGTGCGCGCTCTTCATTGTCGCTCATGGCCTGGCGGAAACTCAGCAGTCGGTCGCACGTGGCACGCCATGCCGCCAGATCCGAATACGCGCTGATGAACCAGCTGAAGTTCTCCTGCACATTGCCGAATGCCGAGTTGATCTGCATCAGCTCACCCAGTTCGATCTTGCCCGACAGGTAACGTGGCGCGGCGACGATGAACGGGAAAATGATTGCGATCTGGCCATAGCCGGAGGTGAAGAACGTCAGGCGTTTGGACACGCGCATGATGTCCCAGAAGTTGTGCCAGACCAGCCCGAAGCGGCTGCTCAAGCGGCGAGTCTCATTCGGCTCGCCGTTGTACAGGGCGATGCTCTCGGCGTTCTCGCGCACTCGCACCATGGAGAAACGCAAGTCGGCTTCGAAGCGTTGTTGTTGGTTGTTCAGACCGATCAGGCGCCGACCGATCAGGTGCGTCAGCCAACTGCCGACCGCCGCATACAGCAGCGCACACCAGAACATGTAGCCGGGAATCTCGACCCCGAACACTTCGATGCTGCCCGACACGCCCCACAGGATGATCGAGAACGACACCAGGCTGACCACGGTGCGGATCAGTCCCAGGCCAAGGCTCAAGGTGTTGGCGGTGAAGGTGTTGAGGTCTTCGGAAATCCGCTGGTCGGGGTTATCGGTGTAACCGCCCTGCTCCAGCTGATAATAGTTTTTGTGGCCGAGCCAGCGTTTGAAGTGGTTCTCGGTGAGCCACGCCCGCCAGCGGATGGTCAGCATCTGCGTCAGGTACAGCCGGTACACCGCGCCAAGGATCGCCACCGTGGCGATGCCGCAGAAATACAGGATCAACTGCCAGAACGCTGCCTCATCCTTCTTTTGCAGGGCGTTGTAGAAATCCTTGTACCAACTGTTGATCCACACCGAAATGGCAACGCTGAACAGCGACAGCGCAATCACGGCGATCAGCAGCGTCCAGGCCTTGCCCTTCTCTTCGCTGCGCCAGTAAGGCGTGGTCATCGCCCACACTTTGCGAAAAAACTGCCCGCGCACAGCATCGTTGACCGCGGAATATTCAGCGTTCTGATTCATGGAAAAGGCTCGATAAAGAAAAGAACAGACACGCACCGATCATAGTTGATCGGTGCGTTTTATCGCGAGGGCTGGCGATAGCCGTTCAGCGCAGGTTCAGCGACGAACCGGGCGCTTCTGCAGTTTGCGCTGCAAAGTGCGGCGGTGCATGCCCAGGGCGCGGGCAGTGGCGGAGATGTTGCCTTCGTGTTCGGTCAGCACGCGCTGGATGTGTTCCCATTGCAGGCGATCCACCGACATCGGGTTTTCCGGCACCAGGCTGTCGAGGTCGGCATGCTCGGAAAGCAGCGCGGCCAGGACGTCGTCGGCATCCGCCGGTTTGCACAGGTAGTTGCACGCACCGCGCTTGATCGCCTCGACGGCGGTGGCAATGCTCGAATAACCGGTGAGGATCACCACGCGCATTTCCGGGTCCAGTTCCAGCAGCTTCGGCAGCAGGACCAGACCGGAGTCGCCGTCCATCTTCAGGTCGAGCGCGGCATAGTCCGGCAGATCGGCCTGGGCCAGCGTCAGGCCCTCCTCGGCGGAACTGGCGGTGCTGACGCGAAAGCCACGACGGGCCATGGCACGGGCCATCACCCGGGTGAAGGTCGCATCGTCGTCGACCAGCAGCAAATGCGGCAGTTCTTCGCCTTCGACTTGGATTTCGTCACTCATGTTGGTCTCCTCGGGCGCCGTGGGGCAGACGCAGCTCGGTGAGCGTGCCGCCTTCCTCATGACTATAGAGTTTCACTGAGCCGCCGGCGCGTGTCACGCTGGCCTTGCTCAAAAACAGGCCCAGGCCGAAACCTTTGCCCTTGGTGGTAAAAAACGGTTTGCCGATCTGCTCGGCGATGGCCAGCGGCACACCGGCACCGTGGTCGCGGATGCTGATGGTCAGGTCTTCGGCGCTCCAGTCCAGGGTCACCTGGAGATTTTCCGGACAGGCGTCGGCGGCGTTGTTCAGCAGGTTCAACAAGGCCTGGGTCAGATCCGGTGGCGGCGCCATGCGCGGCACGGTGCCCTGGCCCAGACGCTGGAAGCGGTAACTGGCCTCGGGGCGCATCAGGTGCCAGCGGTTGAGCGCCTCGTCGAGCCAGTCGGTGACGTCCTGCATTTCCACCGCCAGACGCCGGTTGGCCTCGGCGGCACGCACCAGTTGCTGCAGGGTCTGCTTGCACAGCTTGACCTGATCCTGCAGCACCTTCAGATCGTCTTGCAGCATCGGATCGGGATGATCCTGCTGCATTTCCTTGAGCAGCACGCTCATGGTCGCCAGCGGCGTACCCAGTTCATGGGCGGCGCCGGCGGCCTGGGTGGCGACGGCGAGCAACTGCTGATCGCGCAGGCCTTCTTCGCGGCGGATCGCGCGCAACTCTTCCTGACGGCGCAGTTCCTCGGCCATGCGCGCGGCGAAGAAAGTGATCACCGCAGCGGCGAGGGCAAAGCTCAGCCACATGCCGTAGATCTGCAGATTCTCCCGAGCGACCGGCAAGGTTTCCAGCGGATAGAAGTGCGTCAGCATCAGGGTATACAAGGCCAGCGCGATACCGGACAGAATCACCGAATAGCGCCATGGCAGCGTCACCGCCGCGATGGTCAGCGGCACCAGATAATACGAAACGAACGGGTTGGTCGAACCACCGGAGAAATACAGCAAGGCACTGTGGATAAACAGATCGCAGGCCAGTTGCAGCGCGTATTCGAGCTCGGTGACCGGCCATGAGGTGCGCAGACGCACGGCGGTGAACACACAAAGCAGAATCGAACAGCCGAGGGTCATCACCAGTTGCACCCACGGCAACGGCAACAATTGCAGCCAGTAGGCCAGGCCCACGGAACCGGCCTGCGCGGCCAGCACCAGCGTGCGGATAAAAGTCAGCCGCCAGAGGTTCTGGCGAGTGGCGGAAGTCAGTTGTACGGGGGCGAGCATGAGCTCTCCTGATGAGCGCTCCAGGCGGATCGCACGGAGTATAACCAAGCCGCGCGCCCGAGAGGCGAAAGTGCGTCAAACGACCACACCGGCGTGTGCAAGGAAAAAGCACGGCGCTCGCCATCTGTATAGAAGTTGTAACTGGGCGAACCGGATCATAGACGCTAGAGTCTGATGGTTTCACGCAGGCCCCCGAACCATCACCTGCGCCCATATCAAGGAGCTTTCATGCACACATTTCGCCGCAGCGCCGCCCTTCTCGCCCTGACCGTCGGCAGCGTCGCCAGCCTGCCGGCCCTGGCCGCCGATGATCTGCACTACAACCAGATCGCCCTGCGCGCCGAAGTCAGCAAGGAAGTGGCCCGCGACCTGATGATCGTGACCCTGTACACGGAAGAGCAAAACGCCGACCCGGCCAAACTCGCCGCCGACATCAGCACCACCATGAACAAGGCGCTGGCCCAGGCCAAGCAGGTCAAGGACATCACCCTGCGCCAGGGCAGCCGCAACAGCTACCCGATCTACGACACCAAGGGCCAGAAAATCACCGGCTGGCGCGAACGCGCCGAACTGCGTCTGGAAAGCGCCGACTTCGCCGCCCTGTCGAAACTCACCGGCGAACTGCTGACCGACCTGAAGATGGGCGGCATGGACTTCGCGATCGCCGACCCGACCCGTAAATCCAGCGAAGACGCCCTGCTCAAGGAAGCCGTGACCGCCTTCAAGGCCCGCGCTCAACTCGCCACCGACGCCCTCGGCGGCAAGGGCTACAAAATCGTCAGCCTGAACCTCAACAGCAACGGTTATCCACAACCCTACATGCGTGCCCCCATGATGATGAAAGCGGCGGGCATGGACGCAGCACCGGTGACACCGGATGTAGAAGCCGGCACCAGCCAGGTGAGCATGACCGCCGACGGCTCGATTGAAGTGCTGATGCAGTGAGTTGATTCGAGGTGAATGAAAAACCGGCGATCCGCGAGGGTCGCCGGTTTTTTTGTGGCCTTGGGAAGCGGCCCTCCCCCCACATATACCGAGATAGACACTCCCCCAAGAAAAACGATATTTCCGCCCACCCCGGAATCCCCGCTACTCTCAAAAAAAACCAACACCAAAACCCGGGGACTCAATGGAAAGCTTCACCCTGAAATCGCTGCTACTCGCCCTCGCCTTCACCGCCATGACCCCTCTGGCACACGCCGCCACAACCCTTGTGTACTGCTCGGAAGCCAGCCCCGCCGGCTTCGATCCCAGCCAATACACCAGCGGCACCGACTTCGATGCCTCCGCCGAAACCGTCTTTAACCGTCTCACCCAATTCAAACGTGGCGGCACCGACATCGAACCCGGCCTGGCGACCCGCTGGGACGTCTCCGCCGACGGCCTGCAATACACCTTCCACCTGCGCGAGGGCGTGAAATTCCACACCACGGACTATTTCACCCCGACCCGCGACTTCAACGCCGATGACGTGCTGTTCACCTTCCAGCGCCTGCTCGATCCGGAGAACGCCTTTCGCAAGGCCTATCCCGCCGAGTCGCCGTACTTCACCGACATGGACCTGAACACCACGATCAAATCCGTGGAAAAAATCGACGACCACACCGTGCGCTTCAACTTGAACAACGTCGACGCCGCGTTCGTGCAAAACCTCGCCATGAGTTTCGCCTCGGTGCAGTCGGACGAATACGCCGCGCAACTGCTCAAGGAAGGCAAGGCCGCCGATCTCAACCAGAAACCGGTCGGCACCGGCCCGTTCGTGTTCAAGCGCTACCAGAAGGATTCGCAGATCCGCTATGCGGCGAACAAGGCCTACTGGAAACCCGAGGACGTGAAGATCGACAACCTGGTGTTCTCGATCACCCCGGACGCCGCCGTTCGCCTGCAAAAGCTCAAGACCGGCGAATGCCAGGTCAGCGGCTACCCGCGCCCGGCCGACATTGAAGTCATGGAGCAGGACCCGAACCTGCGCGTGTTGAAGCAGGCCGGATTCAACCTCGGCTTCCTCGCCTACAACACCACCCATCCTCCGCTGGATCAGCTCAAGGTCCGTCAGGCTCTGGACATGGCCATCGACAAACCGGCGATCATCAAGGCCGTCTATCAGAGTGCCGGCCAGTTGGCGCAAAACGCCCTGCCGCCGGCGCAATGGTCGTTCGATCCGAACATCAAGGACGCCCCATACGACCCGGTGAAAGCCAAGGCGCTACTCAAGGAGGCCGGGGTTGCACCGGGTACAACCATCAACCTCTGGGCGATGACCGTGCAGCGCGCCTCGAACCCGAATGCGCGGATGTCGGCGCAGATGATCCAGCAGGATTGGGAAAAGATCGGCATCAAGGCCAACATCGTCAGCTACGAATGGGGCGAGTACATCAAGCGCGCCAAGAACGGTGAACACGACGCGATGATCTACGGCTGGACCGGTGACAACGGCGACCCCGACAACTGGCTGGGCGTGCTTTACAGCTGCGCGGCGGTGAAAGGCAGCAACTACGCCAAATGGTGCGATCCGGCCTACGACAGACTGGTGCAGCAAGCCAAGGTCTCCACCGATAAAGCGCAGCGGGTAAAACTGTATCAACAGGCGCAACTGATCCTTAAACAACAGGTGCCGATCACCCCGATCGCCAACTCCACGGTGTTCCAGCCGCTGCGCAAGGAAGTCACCGACTTCCGCATCAGCCCGTTCGGTCTTACCCCGTTCTATGGTGTGGGTATAAATAAGTAACACCCAGCCCCAACCGGGAGCATTTTGCGTCCCGGTTGCACCTTTTTAGGGCGCTGCTTGCACCGTAAAAACCGTCCGCAAACGGTTAAATGCGTCAAAAGTTATACAGATGCGACATTAAGGTACGTTCGTGCCACGGTTTAGGGCCACCAGTCGCTCTGGATCTTGCATTGGGTATAGCCCCTGCATAAGTATCCGCAGGCACGACTCACGAGGTCGTACCTCACTATTAAAAAATGACAACAAATCATGAGGCCAACATGCTTAAACACGCGGTCATTCCGTTCTTAGTCGGCGCAGGCTTGTTAGCCTCCGCACCTTTCGCCACCGCCGCGACTAACCTTGTGTTCTGCTCCGAAGGCAGCCCGGCCGGTTTCGACCCAGGCCAGTACACCACCGGAACCGACTTCGACGCCTCCGCCGAAACCATGTTCAACCGTCTGACCCAGTTCGAGCGTGGCGGCACCGCCGTGATTCCTGGGCTGGCGACCAGTTGGGACATTTCCCCGGATGGCCTGAGCTACACCTTCCACCTGCGTGAAGGCGTCAAGTTCCACACCACCCCGTATTTCAAGCCGACTCGTGAGTTCAACGCCGACGACGTGCTGTTCACCTTCAATCGCATGATTAACAAGGATGACCCGTTCCGTAAGGCGTACCCGACCGAATTCCCGTACTTCACCGACATGGGGATGGATACCAACATCACCAAGATCGATAAAGTCGACGACCACACCGTCAAGTTCACCCTCAAGGAAGTTGATGCCGCGTTCATCCAGAACATGGCCATGAGCTTCGCCTCCGTCCAGTCCGCCGAATACGCTGCCCAACTGCTCAAGGAAGGCAAGGCTGCCGACATCAACCAGAAACCGATCGGCACTGGTCCGTTCGTGTTCAAGAGTTATCAGAAAGACTCGAACATCCGTTACACCGGCAACAAGGACTACTGGAAGCCTGAAGACGTCAAGATCGACAACCTGATCTTCGCCATCACCACCGACCCGTCGGTGCGTATCCAGAAGCTGAAGAAGAACGAGTGCCAGGTCACCCTGTTCCCGCGTCCGGCCGACCTCGCAGGACTGAAAGCCGATCCGGCGCTGAAGATGCCTGACCAGGCCGGTTTCAACCTGGGCTACATCGCCTACAACGTGATGGACAAGGTCAAGGGCAGCAACGAGCCGAACCCGCTGGCTGACCTGCGCGTTCGCCAGGCAATGGACATGTCGGTCAACAAGCCGCAGATCATCGACTCGGTTTACCAGGGCGCCGGCCAGTTGGCCGTCAATGCCATGCCGCCGACCCAGTGGTCCTACGACACCACCATCAAGGACGCCAAGTACGATCCTGAGAAAGCCAAGGAGCTGCTCAAGGAAGCCGGCGTCAAGGAAGGCACCGAGATCGTTCTGTGGGCGATGCCGGTACAGCGTCCGTACAACCCGAACGCCAAGCTGATGGCCGAAATGCTCCAGTCCGACTGGAAGAAGATCGGTCTGAACGTGAAGATCGTCAGCTACGAGTGGGGCGAGTACATCAAGCGCTCCAAAGGTGGCGAGAACCAGGCCATGATCATTGGCTGGAGCGGTGACAATGGTGATCCGGACAACTGGCTCAACGTGTTGTTTGGTTGTGACGCGCTGAGCGGCAACAACTTTGCCAAATGGTGCGACAAGAAATTTGACGGCCTCGTCAAAGACGCCAAGCGCACCACCGACCAGGCCAAGCGCACCGAACTGTACAAGCAGGCGCAACACGTCCTCAAAGATGCTGTTCCATTCACACCTATCGCTCACTCGACGGTGTATCAACCCATGCGCGCCAACGTGCAGGATTTCAAGATCAGCCCATTCGGCCTGAACTCCTTCTACGGCGTCAGCGTCAAGTAAAAGAGGCAGCGGCGACGCTCTCAACGTCGCCGCTGTTTTTTGCCGATCTGTTAGGAATTTACTTACATCCTTTTCCACTCGATCTGACCGAGTCGGTATAGGACGTGTTGCCTTTTCCTACGAGTCTTTAGGACTCAGCGCATTTACTGCCAGCCCCACGGCCCCTACCGTCGGGAGTCTGACCAGTCACTGCGTGGACTATCGGTTTTCGCCGTGCGTATCGGTTTGAATTCGCTGCAGCCACAACGTCCCCGGAAGGGACCGCGGTGCATCGAAAAACACTAAAAAAGAGGGAGCGTCATGCGCCATACCTTGATTTGTTCCGCATTGCTGGGCGCCGGCCTGTTGGCCGCCACGTCCGCCAGTTTCGCCGCCGGCAAAAGCCTGGTGTTCTGCTCCGAAGGCAGCCCGGCCGGGTTCGATACCGCGCAGTACACGACGGCGACCGACAACGACGCCGCCGAGCCGCTGTATAACCGCCTGGCAGAGTTCGAAAAAGGCGCGACCAATGTCGTACCAGGCCTGGCAACGCGTTGGGATATTTCCGAGGATGGCCTCACGTACACCTTTCACCTGCGTGAAGGGGTGAAATTTCATACAACGCCGTACTTCAAGCCTACACGCGACTTCAACGCCGACGACGTGCTGTTCACGTTTAACCGCATGCTCGATCCGCAACAGCCATTCCGTAAGGCTTATCCCACCGAGTTCCCGTATTTCAACGGGATGAGCCTGAACAAGAACATCGCCAAGGTCGAAAAGACCGGGCCGCTGACCGTGGTCATGACGCTCAATACCGTCGACGCCGCGTTCATCCAGAACATCGCCATGAGCTTCGCCTCCATCCTGTCCGCCGAGTACGCCGACAAGCTGCTGGCCGAAGGCAAGCCGAGCGACATCAACCAGAAACCGGTCGGCACCGGCCCGTACGTGTTCAAGAGCTACCAGAAAGACTCGAACATTCGTTACACCGGCAACAAGCACTACTGGGACCCGAGCCGGGTCAAGCTCGATAACCTGATCTTCGCGATCAACACCGATGCGTCGGTGCGCGTGCAGAAACTCAAGGCCAACGAGTGCCAGATCACCCTGCACCCGCGTCCGGCCGATATCGAGGCGCTGAAGAACGATCCGAAGCTGCAACTGATCACCAAGCCTGGTTTCAATCTGGGCTACATCGCCTACAACGTGCACCACAAACCCTTCGACCAGCTCGAAGTGCGTCAGGCGCTGGACATGGCGGTGAATAAACAAGGAATTCTCAACGCCGTTTACCAGGGCGCCGGTCAGTTGGCGGTCAACGGTATGCCACCGACCCAGTGGTCCTACGACGACACGATCAAGGACACCGCCTACAACCCGGAAAAGGCCAGGGAATTGCTCAAGGCCGCCGGCGTCAAGGAAGGCACCGAAATCACCCTGTGGGCGATGCCGGTGCAACGCCCGTACAACCCCAACGCCAGATTGATGGCCGAAATGCTCCAGGCCGACTGGGCGAAGATCGGCCTGAAAGTGAAGATCGTCAGCTACGAATGGGGCGAGTACATCAAGCGCATCAAGAACGGCGAGCACGACGTCAGCCTGATCGGCTGGACCGGTGACAACGGCGACCCGGACAACTGGCTCGGCACGCTGTACAGCTGCGACGCCATTGGCGGCAACAACTACTCCATGTGGTGCGATCCGGCTTACGACAAGCTGATCAAGCAGGCCAAGGTCGTGACCGACCGCGACCAGCGCACCGTGCTCTACAAACAGGCCCAGCAGTTGCTCAAGCAGCAAGTGCCGATGACGCCTGTCGCTCACTCGACGGTCAACCAGCCGCTGAGCGCCAAAGTCGAAGGGTTCAAGGTGAGCCCCTTCGGCCGCAACGTTTTTTCGGGTGTCAGCATCGATTAAACAAAAAACCGATTAGCCGCAACGCTGAGGGGGCCGTCTACCCCCTCACGCAAGCGCTTTGCCGAAATTCGCCAATCAGGCATTTTGCAAACGTTTGCGATGTGTGAATGAGTTCTAAACCAAATAGCCGGGCAATCAAAAAAGACCGGTATAAAAAGAAAGTAAAGGAGCTTCACCCATGAAACTGAGCAGCACCGCGATACTGGCCTTGGCCATCAGCAGCATCACCGCCACGGCTTACGCGGAAAACCAGAGCCAGGCGTTCACCCCGGTGACCGTCAACGACAAGAGCGCCCAGGCCGAAGCCACCGGCTTCCTCGAAGGTCAGTCGATCAGCGGCACGACCCGTAACTGGTACGCCAACGAGCAACTCAAGCGCGGCGGCAAGTTCGCTTATCGCAAGGACGGAGTATCGACGCCGACCGATCGCCGGATCAACTGGGTGCAAGGCACCATCGTCAAGTACAACTCGGGCTTCACCGAAGGCACCGTCGGTTTCAGCACCGAAGTGGCGGCGTACAACGCCATCGCCCTGGAGCGTGATCGCGAGAACCTGGCCTCCAACAACGGCGGCGCGCCGGGCACCCGTCCAGGCGCCGGCAACAACCGTACCCTGACCAAGGAAGGCGGCGACGCTCAAGGCCAGTGGAGCAAACTGGGCCTGGCCAACGTCAAGGCCCGTATCTCCAACACCACCCTGACCGCCGGCCGCATGAACTTCAGCAGCCCGCAGGTCGACGTGATCGGCAACCGTGCGCTGCCATCGAGCTTCGAAGGTATCGCGATCCACAGCGAAGAGCTGAACAACCTGTCCTTCGACCTGGCCACCTTCGACCGCGTCTCGCCACGTACCGAAGAAAGCCTGAGCAAGTTCCGCTCCGAGTACGGCAACATCGACGCTGAAGCCGACCATGTGAACACCGCCGGTATCTCCTACCAGCCACTGGAAAGCCTGAAAACCAGCCTGTGGGCGACCCAGGCCGAAGACCTGTGGAACCAGTACTACTTCGGCGCCACCCACGAGCTGGGTGACAGCCAGGTGCTGAGCCTGACCACCGGCCTGAACTACTACAAGACCGTCGACGAAGGCAAAAAGAAGCTGGGCGAAATCGACAACGACACCTACTCCCTGTCGTTCGGTCTGACTCACCAGGCCCACAGCCTGACCTTCTCGTACCAGGAAGTGAACGGTAACGAGTACTTCGACTACCTGCACGAAACCAACGGCATCTACCTGGCCAACTCCCTGCTGTCGGACTTCAACGGTCCGAACGAGAAGTCCTTCCAGGTGGCCTACGGTCTGAACATGGCCGAATACGGCGTGCCGGGCCTCAAGTTCAACATCTACCAGGCTCGCGGCTGGGGCATCGACGGCACTCACTACAAGGGTGGCGGCTATGACGGCGTGCAGGCGATGGACGGCGAAACCCACTACGAATACGGCATCGGTGCTTCCTACGCCGTACAGAGCGGTCCTCTGAAGGCGACCACCGTGCGCGCGACCTACACCGCCCACCGCGCCAGCGAGAACCAGGCTGACGGCAGCATCAACGAGTTCCGTCTGGTGACCACCGTTCCATTCAACATCCTGTAAAAACCCACGCCGACGGCTGACTCAGTGACGAGTCGGCCGCTCGGCTTTTGTCTTCAACCGATTGCAGAGGGTTCTTGATGAAAATGCTTCCCCTACGTGCGGCCATCGCGGCTGCGTTGCTGAGTGTCGCCGTCGGCGTCTCGGCCAAACCCTTGGTGGTCTGCACCGAAGCCAGCCCGGAAGGCTTCGATATGGTCCAGTACACGACTGCAGTCACAGCCGATGCGGTGGCCGAAACCATCTTCAATCGACTGGCGGACTTCAAGCCCGGCACCACTGAGGTGATTCCGGCGCTGGCCGAATCCTGGGACATCAGCGATGACGGCCTGACCTACACGTTCCACCTGCGCAAAGGCGTCAAGTTTCACACCACCGAATATTTCAAGCCGACCCGCGACATGAATGCCGACGACGTGGTCTGGAGCTTCCAGCGTCAACTGGACCCGAATCACCCGTGGCACAAGCTGTCGAGCGTGGGCTTCCCGTACTTTGAAAGCATGGGCTTCAAGGAACTGCTGAAAAACGTAGAAAAAGTCGACGACAACACGGTCAAGTTCACCCTGACCCGCCGCGAAGCGCCATTCCTGGCCGACATCGCAATGGCGTTCTCATCGATCTACCCGGCCGAATACGCCGACCAGTTGCTCAAGGCCAACAAGACCGGCGATCTGAACAACAAGCCGATCGGCACCGGCCCGTTCGTCTTCCAGCGTTACAACAAGGACGCCCAGGTACGGTTCAAGGCCAACCCAGACTACTTCCGTGGCAAGCCACCGGCCGAGGCGCTGATCCTGGCCATCGCCACCGACAACAACGTGCGCCTGCAGAAACTCAAGGCCAACGAGTGCCAGATCGCCCTGTATCCGAAGCCGGATGACATTCCGAGCATCAAGAAAGACAGCAACCTGAAAGTCGCCGAGCTGGACGCGATGACCGTCTCGTACATCGCGATGAACACCCAGCACAAGTACATGAGCGACGTGCGCGTGCGCAAAGCCATCGACATCGCCTTCGACAAGGAAGCCTATGTCAACGCGCTGTTCGGCAAGGGCAACGCCACCGTGGCGGTCAACCCGTACCCGCCGACCCTGCTGGGCTACAACCACGAGCTGAAAAACCCGCCACGCGACCTCGACAAGGCACGCGCGCTGCTCAAGGAAGCCGGGGTTCCGGACGGCACCGTGTTTACCCTGTTTACCCGTAACGGCGGCGGCCCGACCAACCCGAACCCGATGCTCGGCGCGCAGATGATGCAGGCCGACCTGGCGAAAGTCGGGATCAAGGTCGACATCCGCGTCATGGAATGGGGCGAGATGCTTAAACGCGCCAAAAACGGCGAACACGATATGGTGTCGGCCGGATGGGCGGGCGATAACGGCGACCCGGATAACTTCCTGACGCCTATGCTCAGTTGCGAAGCCGCGAAGAACGGCGAAAACTACGCTCGCTGGTGCAACGACAAATTCCAGGCACTGCTGGATGAAGCACGGGCTAAAGTAGATCCGGCCGAACGCGCCAGACTCTATGAACAGGCCCAGGTGCTGTTCAATCAGGACCAGCCATGGATCAGCATGGCCCATACCCGGATGTTCACTGCAATGCGCAACAATGTAGAGGGCTACAACATCAGCCCTCTGACAACCAATAACTTCGCCACTACCCAGGTGAAGTAGATAAGAAACTCCCGGCCTCCCTGACCCCAGGGTCGCCGGGCACGCCTAACCGGCTGATGAGGTAGCACACAAGATGTTTAGTTTTATTGCCCGCCGACTGGGGTTGTTGATCCCCACGTTTTTCGGCATCACCCTGCTGACCTTCGCGTTGATTCGCATGATTCCCGGCGACCCCGTGGAAGTGATGATGGGCGAACGTCGGGTCGACCCCGAAATGCACGCTCAGGCAATGGAACGCCTTGGTCTGAACAAGCCGCTGTACGCCCAGTACCTGGACTACATCGGCAAACTGGCCCACGGCGATCTCGGTGAGTCCCTGCGTACCCGCGAGAGCGTGTGGACCGAGTTTACCTCCCTCTTCCCCGCGACCCTGGAACTGTCCATGGCCGCGCTGCTGTTCGCCGGCGTCATCGGCCTGCTGGCCGGGGTGATCGCGGCACTCAAGCGAGGATCCCTGTTCGACCATGGGGTGATGGGCATCTCCCTGGCGGGATACTCGATGCCGATCTTCTGGTGGGGCCTGATCCTGATCATGTTCTTCTCGGTCAGCCTGGGCTGGACCCCGGTTTCCGGACGGCTCGACCTGCTCTACGACATCGAGCCACGCACCGGTTTCATGCTGATCGATACCCTGCTGGCCGATGACGCCGGCGCGTTCCTCGACGCCCTGCATCACCTGATCCTGCCGGCCATCGTGCTGGGCACCATTCCGCTGGCGGTGATCGCGCGGATGACCCGTTCGTCGATGCTCGAAGTGCTGCGCGAAGACTACATCCGCACCGCCAAGGCCAAAGGCCTGTCGCCGTCGCGCGTGGTGTTCGTCCACGGCCTGCGCAACGCGCTGATCCCGGTACTGACCGTGGTCGGTCTGCAAGTCGGCACCCTGCTGGCCGGCGCGGTCCTGACCGAAACCATCTTCTCCTGGCCCGGCATCGGCAAATGGCTGATCGAAGCCATCGGCGCCCGGGACTACCCTGTCGTGCAGAACGGCATCCTGCTGATCGCCTGCCTGGTGATCCTGGTCAACTTCGTAGTGGACATCCTCTACGGCTTTGCCAACCCACGCATCCGTCATCAGCGCTGAGGTCAATACCATGAGCACTCCAACATCCTCAGTAGCCACCGCCGCCCCGAGCGCGGATCAAAGCCTGCTGTACCCATCGCCGTACAAAGAGTTCTGGCAAGCCTTCGCGAAGAACAAGGGCGCGGTTGCCGGCCTGCTGTTCATGCTGCTGGTGGTTTTCTGCGCGATCTTCGCGCCGTGGGTCGCCCCGCATAACCCGAGCGAGCAATACCGTGACTT
Source organism: Pseudomonas sp. B2M1-30 (assembly GCF_025447575.1). Classification (NCBI taxonomy): domain Bacteria; kingdom Pseudomonadati; phylum Pseudomonadota; class Gammaproteobacteria; order Pseudomonadales; family Pseudomonadaceae; genus Pseudomonas; species Pseudomonas sp. B2M1-30. The sequence continues at coordinate 127,135 of NZ_JAOEJT010000007.1, forward strand.
CCTGCTGACGCCACCGGCGTGGCTGGAAGGCGGTCAGATGCAGTTCCTGCTCGGCACCGATGAACTGGGCCGTGACCTGCTGTCGCGGCTGATCCAGGGTTCGCGCCTGTCGCTGCTGATCGGCCTGTCGTCGGTGGTGATGTCGCTGATTCCGGGGATCCTGCTGGGTCTGTTCGCCGGTTTCTTCCCGAAAATGCTCGGCCCGACCATCATGCGCCTGATGGACATCATGCTGGCCCTGCCGTCGCTGCTGCTGGCCGTGGCGATCGTCGCCATCCTCGGCCCAGGCCTGATCAACACCGTGATCGCGATCGCCGTGGTGTCCCTGCCGTCCTATGTACGTCTGACCCGCGCCGCCGTCATGGGCGAACTGAACCGCGACTACGTGACCGCCGCGCGCCTGGCCGGCGCCGGTCTGCCACGCCTGATGTTCATCACCGTGCTGCCCAACTGCATGGCACCGCTGATCGTTCAAGCGACCCTGAGCTTCTCCTCGGCGATCCTCGATGCCGCCGCCCTGGGCTTCCTCGGCCTGGGCGTCCAGCCGCCAACCCCTGAGTGGGGCACCATGCTGGCCTCGGCCCGCGACTACATCGAACGCGCCTGGTGGGTCGTGAGTCTGCCTGGTTTGACCATTTTGCTCAGCGTGCTGGCAATCAACTTGATGGGCGACGGCCTGCGCGATGCGCTGGACCCGAAACTCAAGAACGCCGCCTGAGGAGATTCCCATGTCATTGCTAGAAATCAAGAATCTCAACGTTCGCTTCGGCGACAAGAACGCCACCCCGGTGGTCGACGGCCTCGACCTGAAAGTCGACAAGGGCGAAGTGCTGGCCATCGTGGGCGAGTCCGGTTCCGGCAAATCCGTGACCATGATGGCGCTGATGGGCCTGATCGAGCACCCGGGGATCGTCACCGCCGACGCCCTGAGCTTCGATGGCAAGAACATGCTCAAGCTGAGCAACCGCCAGCGTCGGCAGATCGTCGGCAAGGACCTGGCGATGGTGTTCCAGGACCCGATGACCGCGCTGAACCCGAGCTACACCGTCGGTTTCCAGATCGAAGAAGTGCTGCGCCTGCACCTGAAAATGTCCGGCAAGCAAGCGCGCAAACGCGCCATCGAACTGTTGGAAAAAGTCGAAATCCCGGGCGCCGCCAGCCGTATGGACGCCTACCCGCACCAACTGTCCGGCGGCATGAGCCAGCGCGTGGCGATTGCCATGGCGATTGCCGGCGAGCCGAAGCTGCTGATTGCCGACGAACCGACCACCGCACTCGACGTAACGATCCAGGCGCAGATCATGGATCTGCTGCTGGCCTTGCAGAAAGAGCAGAACATGGGCCTGGTGCTGATCACCCACGACCTCGCCGTGGTCGCCGAAACCGCCCAGCGCGTGTGTGTGATGTATGCCGGGCAGGCCGTTGAAGTCGGCCAGGTGCCGCAACTGTTCGACATCCCGGCGCACCCGTACAGCGAAGCGCTGCTCAAGGCGATTCCGGAACACAGCCAGGGCGCTGAGCGCCTGGCAACGCTGCCGGGCATCGTTCCCGGCCGTTACGACCGCCCGCAAGGCTGCCTGCTGTCGCCGCGCTGCCCGTACGTGCAGGACAGCTGCCGCGCGCAGCGTCCGACCCTTGACCCGAAAAGCCACAGCCTCGCCCGCTGCTTCTACCCGCTGAACCAGGAGGTGGCGTAATGGCCGTCGTACTTACCGCCCGCGACCTGACCCGTCACTACGAAGTCTCCCGAGGCCTGTTCAAGGGCCACGCGACCGTGCGCGCCCTCAACGGTGTGTCGTTCGAACTGGAAGCCGGCAAGACCCTCGCCGTCGTCGGTGAGTCGGGCTGCGGCAAATCCACCCTGGCCCGCGCGCTGACCCTGATCGAGGAGCCGTCGTCCGGCTCGCTGAAGATCGCCGGCCAGGAAGTCGCCGGCGCCGACAAGGCCCAGCGCAAGCAACTGCGCAAAGACGTGCAGATGGTGTTCCAGAGCCCGTACGCCTCGCTCAACCCGCGGCAGAAAATCGGTGATCAACTGGCCGAGCCGCTGCTGATCAACACCAACCTGAGCGCTGCCGAACGTCGCGAGAAAGTCCAGGCGATGATGAAGCAGGTGGGCCTGCGTCCCGAGCACTACCAGCGTTATCCGCACATGTTCTCCGGCGGTCAGCGCCAGCGGATCGCCCTGGCCCGCGCGATGATGCTGCAACCCAAGGTGCTAGTGGCGGACGAACCGACCTCGGCGCTGGACGTGTCGATCCAGGCGCAGGTGCTGAACCTGTTCATGGACATGCAGCAGGAGTTCAACACCGGTTATGTGTTCATCTCCCACAACCTGGCCGTGGTGCAACACGTGGCCGATGATGTGATGGTGATGTACCTCGGTCGCCCGGTGGAAATCGGCCCGAAGGAAGACATCTATGCCCGTCCTCTGCATCCGTACACCCAGGCGCTGCTGTCGGCGACCCCGACCATCCACCCGGATCCGGACAAGCCGAAAATCAAGATCGTCGGCGAGCTGCCCAACCCGCTGAACCCGCCGCCAGGTTGCGCGTTTCACAAGCGCTGCCCGTACGCGACCGAGCGTTGCAGCAGCGAAGTGCCGGAACTGCGCTCGCTCGATACTCGTCAGGTGGCTTGCCACTACGCCGAGCAGTTCCTGTAGGAACCGGGCAAAAAAATGTGGGAGCAAGGTTGCTCCCATAGATGAGGATTGTGTTGTTTCAGTGATTCAAGCGTTAACCAAACCCCTGCTCCGCCGATTGCGCATCAGTCGAGGGAGCGGGGGTTTTCTTTTGCCTGGAATCTAGGTCTGGCTGTCGCCGTCATCCGGATCATCGGTGTCCGGCTCATCGGTGGTGTCATCGTCATCGCCGGAACTGCCGCCCTGCCCCTTGTCGCCTGGTTCAGCTTCAGAAGCGGCAATCATCAATCCACCGTGTCCGGCCTGCCCATTGAACGCCTGGGTATCGTGACTCTCACATTCGGCCCACGCCGTCGCGGTGCCGAGGGACAGCATGACCATCACTTTCAACAGCAATAAAACCCGTAGCAGCCTGTTCTTCATAACCGTTTCCATCCTTTTGCAGGTGAAACACAAGTGCCTGGCTGGTGCTCTTGAAATCTAGCGCCGATCAGCCCGGTTCTCCAGATAGGACGCTGACAGATGCGCAGAATTGCCCTCGGTGGACAGACCGCTTTCGAATAACGGCCATAACTGGATCAGCTAAGTGCGCCTGAAGTACACGCTTCCAGTCTTCTAAACAGCGATGTTTATACGACACCTCCCGACACGCCTTACAGGCTACGCATCCTTGCGCCAATGCCTACGAGTACTCCAGAATCCGCCGGCTTGTGCACTTTGGGGTCGGGTTTTATCGTTTCCGGGTCGCTGAATAAATCGGCGATCGGGTTTAGCAGCTCGGTTTATCAAGGTCCGTAAGCGTCGCCATTCGATCAGCGTTGCTGATTAGCGTTAGGGCGGCTTTGCGTGGGGCACTTCGGTGCGCCGGGTTCCTTGATTCCTGGTCTGCTAACCCACGTATAGCCGCCACCCACCCCGTTTAGCAGCGATGGATGCCGGCTTCATTTATCAAGGAGCTGCACCATGTTCAAAGCGACACCCAATCCGCCAGACGAATTACCGCCCACCGACACCACCTCCCCCTACGAATCCGCCGATTCAAAGAGACTGCACGAAGCCGCCGAACGTGCCCTCGATCATTACCTTAATCCACCCAACAATCCCGACCAGAAACGCAAACGCGGTCCGATGTACGCCGTCGACCCGGCCTACACCGGCGAAGAGCTGCTGGCCAATGTCAGCGAAACCCTGGGGTCGGCGAAAACCATCGCCCTCGACTTCGCAGGCATGCTGCCCCCGCCGCACCGCCGGACGCTGCTGGGAATTGCGCAATTGGTGATGCTCAGTGAACTGGCGGTCAATCGGGTGCTGGATAAGCTGGAGCTGCCGCGCTAGTTGCGGATGATCGTTCCTGCAAAGGGAATCGACCCGCCAATAAAAAACCCCGCAGCTCGCGCTACGGGGTTTTCGGTACGACGTTCAGCGCTTAGTGATGCTCACGGGTCGCGCGGAACTTCACGTCCGGCCAGCGTTCTTCCATCAGGGCCAGGTTGACGCGGGTCGGGGCGAGGTAGGTCAGGTGACCGCCGCCGTCGATCGCGAGGTTTTCCACCGCCTTGTTGGAGAATTCCTCGAGCTTCTTCTTGTCGCTGCAATCGATCCAGCGCGCGGAGTACACGGTGATCGGCTCGTAGGAGCACTCGACCTTGTATTCCTCTTTCAGGCGGCTGGCCACCACATCGAACTGCAGCACACCGACGGCGCCAAGGATGATGTCGTTGGTGCGTTCCGGGAAGAACACCTGGGTCGCGCCTTCTTCGGCCAGTTGCTGCAGGCCCTGGCGCAGTTGCTTGGATTTCAGCGGATCACGCAGGCGCACGCGGCGGAACAGTTCCGGGGCGAAGTGCGGGATACCGGTGAAGCCCAGGGCTTCGCCTTCGCTGAAGGTGTCGCCGATCTGGATGGTGCCGTGGTTGTGCAGACCGATGATGTCGCCGGCGTAGGCCTCTTCCAGTTGCTCACGCTCGGAGGAGAAGAACGTCAGGGCGTCGCCGATGCGCACGTCCTTGCCGGTGCGCACATGGCGCATCTTCATGCCTTTTTCGTACTTGCCCGAGCAGATGCGCATGAAGGCGATGCGGTCGCGGTGCTTCGGGTCCATGTTCGCCTGGATCTTGAAGATGAAGCCCGAGAACTTCTCTTCCACCGGCTCCACGGTGCGCTCGTTGGCGACACGCGGCAGCGGACGCGGCGCCCAGTCGACCACGGCGTCGAGGACGTGATCGACACCGAAGTTGCCCAGCGCCGTACCGAAGAACACCGGGGTCAGTTGACCGTCGATGAACTCCTGCTGGTTGAACTCGTGGCAGGCGCCCTGCACCAATTCAAGCTGTTCGAGGAAACGCTCGTACTCGTCACCCAGATGCGCGCGCGCTTCGTCGGAATCGAGCTTCTCGATGATCTTGGTTTCGGTGCGTTCGTGACCGTGGCCCGGGGTGTAGACAATGATGTAGTCGTCGGCCAGGTGGTACACGCCTTTGAAATCGCGGTAGCAACCGATCGGCCAGGTGATCGGCGCGGCCTTGATCTTGAGGACTGCTTCGATTTCGTCGAGCAGTTCGATCGGGTCGCGGATGTCACGGTCGAGTTTGTTGATGAAGCTGACGATAGGCGTGTCACGCAGACGGCAGACGTCCATCAGGGCGATGGTCCGTGGCTCGACACCTTTACCGCCGTCGAGAACCATCAGCGCCGAGTCCACGGCGGTCAGGGTGCGGTAGGTGTCTTCGGAGAAGTCTTCGTGGCCCGGGGTGTCGAGCAGGTTGATCATGTGTTCGCGATACGGGAACTGCATGACCGACGTGGTAATGGAAATACCCCGCTGCTTCTCCATCTCCATCCAGTCGGATGTCGCATGGCGGTCGGATTTACGGGATTTCACCGTACCGGCCACCGCAATCGCCTTGCCCATCAGCAAGAGCTTTTCGGTGATGGTGGTTTTACCGGCATCGGGGTGGGAAATAATGGCGAAAGTGCGGCGTTTCGCGACTTCGGCGGCCTGTCTGGTCATGGGAAATCGCCTGGCGGTGATTCAAAAAAGGGCCGCGATTATAGCCCAAGTCGATGCAATAACCGAACCGTTGAGCACATTAAGGGTGGCCAAATGCTGCCTCAGATGGGAACCTTTTAAAGCACGGAGACGTCCATCCCCTGTTACGAATTTTCGTCAGGGGCTGAAAAATCAGCAAGTTAGCCTGACGAGGCTGCGCTCATGGCCCGCTTTCAGACAGCAATGCCTGCTCTGAAAAACGGCTGCTTCTCGCGAACGACTTTCCCGGCGTCCAAGTACGGCATGCCACACGGGACAGCGTGCGCCGACTGAAAAAAAAGGAGTCCGCCTGTGGCTATCCGCTATGGCAAAGGGCTGATGGGAGGTGCGGTGGTGATCGCGCTCCTGGCCCTGCTGGTTCACTGGATCGGCATCAACACCATCGAGCATTACCGCGACGATTTGTTGTTTTACCTGCAAGCTCATCTGATTCTCGTCCTCGCTTCCATGCTGGCCGCCCTCGTCGTGGGCATCCCCGCCGGTATCTTCCTCAGCCGCCCGACCATGGTCGGCCGCGCCGAACGCTTCATGCAGATCTTCAATATCGGCAACACCGTGCCACCGCTGGCCGTACTCGCGATTGCCCTGGGGATTCTCGGCATCGGCAGCGGCCCGGCGATCTTCGCTCTGTTCCTCGCCTCGTTGCTGCCGATCGTGCGCAACACCTACGAAGGCCTGAAAAACGTCCAGGGTTCGCTGAAAGAAGCCGCCACCGGCATCGGCATGACCCCGCGCCAGGTGCTGTGGAAAGTCGAGTTGCCCAACGCCGTGCCGATCATCGTCGGCGGCGTGCGTGTGGCGTTGGCAATCAACGTCGGGACGGCGCCGCTGGCCTTCCTGATCGGCGCCAACAGCCTCGGCAGCCTGATCTTCCCCGGCATCGCCCTGAACAATCAGCCGCAATTACTGCTCGGCGCCGCGTGTACCGCGCTGCTGGCCCTGCTGCTCGATGGCGTGGTCACCCTCGCCAGCCGTCTCTGGCTGGAACGCGGTTTGCGCCCGTCTTAAGGCTTCGGAAGGACTTTTTCATGAAACGACTTAGCTTGATTCTAGGCTGTGCCCTGCTGTTCGCAGGATTGGCCCAAGCCGCCGAAAAACCGCTGATCCGCATCGGCGCCCGGGTGTTCACCGAACAGACCCTGCTCGCGGAAATCACTTCGCAATACTTGCGCAGCAAGGGTTACGACGCGCAGATAACCGGCGGTCTGGGCAGCAACCTGGCCCGCAGCGCCCACGAAAGCGGGCAACTGGACATGCTCTGGGAATACACCGGCGTCTCCCTGGTGGCCTACAACCATGTCAGCGAAAAACTCGACAGCGAACAGTCCTACGCCCGGGTGAAAGAACTCGACGCGAAAAAGGGACTGGTCTGGCTCACCCCGTCGAAATTCAGCAACACCTACGCCCTCGCCCTGCCGCAAAAAGTCGCCGAGCAATATCCGCAGATCCACACCATCAGCCAATTGAACGACGTGCTCAAGGCCGAAGCCAAAACCAATCATCTGGTGGCGCTGGATACCGAGTTCGCCAACCGTTCCGATGGCCTGGACGGCATGGTCAAGCTCTACGACATGAACCTGACGCGCAAAAACATCCGGCAGATGGATGCGGGCCTTGTTTATACGGCGCTGCGCAATGGCCAGGTGTTCGCCGGCCTGGTCTACACCACTGACGGGCGCCTCAACGCGTTCGGCCTGAAGCTGCTCGAAGACGACAAGCACTATTTCCCGGACTACACCGCCGCGCCGGTCGTGCGTCAGGCCTTCCTCGACCAGCACCCGCAATTGGCCGAACAGCTCAAGCCCCTGGCGGAACTGTTCGACGACGAAACCATGCGCCGGCTCAACGCCCGGGTCGATGTCGATCACCAGAGTCCATCCGCCGTGGCCGCTGATTTCCTGCGCCAGCATCCACTCAACTAAGGAGGAAAAGTCATGGAATTCTTCAACGCCTTTTCCCATCTCGACTGGCAGCAGGTGATGCACCTGACCTGGCAGCACATCACCCTGGTCGGCATCGCTGTCAGCCTGGCGATCTGCATTGGCGTGCCGCTGGGCATTCTGATGACGCGCTTTCCAAGCCTCGCCGGTCCGTTGCAGGCCAGCGCTACGGTGCTGCTGACTGTGCCATCGATTGCGCTGTTCGGCCTGCTGCTGCCGTTCTACTCGAAGTTCGGCCAGGGCCTCGGCCCGATGCCGGCAATCACCGCCGTGTTCCTTTATTCATTGCTGCCGATCATGCGCAACACCTACCTCGCGTTGACCGGCGTCGAACCGGGCATCCGTGAAGCCGCGCGCGGCATCGGCATGACCTTCGGCCAGCGTCTGCGCATGGTCGAACTGCCGATCGCGGTGCCGGTGATCCTCGCCGGGGTGCGCACCGCCGTGGTGATGAACATCGGCGTGATGACCATCGCCGCCACCATCGGTGCCGGCGGCCTCGGCGTGCTGATCCTCGCCTCCATCAGCCGTAGCGACATGTCGATGCTGATTGTCGGCGCACTGCTGGTCAGTCTTCTGGCGATTTTTGCCGACCTCATTTTGCAGTGGCTGCAACGTTCGCTGACTCCAAAAGGACTCCTGAAATGATTGAACTTCAAAACCTCAGCAAGACCTTCCAAAGCAACGGCAAAGACGTGAAAGCCGTGGACTCGGTGAGCCTGACCGTCAATGAAGGCGAAATCTGCGTGTTCCTCGGGCCATCGGGTTGCGGCAAAAGCACCACGCTGAAAATGATCAACCGCCTGATCAAGCCGACTTCGGGCAAGATCCTGATCAACGGCGAAGACACCACCGGCCTCGACGAAGTGACCCTGCGTCGCAACATCGGCTACGTGATCCAGCAGATCGGCCTGTTTCCGAACATGACCATCGAAGAGAACATCGTCGTCGTGCCGAAACTGCTTGGCTGGGACAAACAGAAATGCCACGACCGCGCCCGCGAATTGATGAGCATGATCAAGCTGGAACCCAAGCAATATCTGCATCGCTATCCGCGCGAGTTGTCCGGTGGCCAGCAACAGCGGATCGGGGTGATTCGTGCACTGGCGGCGGATGCGCCGCTGTTGCTGATGGACGAGCCGTTCGGCGCGGTCGATCCGATCAACCGCGAGATGATCCAGAACGAGTTTTTCGAGATGCAGCGGGCGCTGAACAAGACCGTGATCATGGTCAGCCACGACATCGACGAAGCGATCAAACTCGGCGACAAGATCGCGATTTTCCGCGCCGGCAAACTGCTGCAGATCGATCACCCCGACACCCTGCTCGCCCACCCGGCGGACGATTTCGTCAGTAACTTCGTCGGCCAGGACAGCACACTCAAGCGTCTGCTATTGGTGAAAGCCGAAGACGCAGCAGACAACGCCCCCTCGGTGAGCCCGGAAACCCCGGTGGCCGAGGCGCTGGAACTGATGGACGAACATGACCGCCGCTACGTGGTGGTCACCTGTGCCGAGAACAAGGCACTGGGTTATGTGCGTCGTCGCGACCTGCACCGGCAGACCGGCACGTGCGGGCAATTCCTGCGCGAGTTCAACGCCACCGCCGCGTACGACGAACACCTGCGGATCCTGCTGTCGCGCATGTATGAGTTCAACCGCGCATGGCTGCCGGTGATGGATGCCGAGCGGGTGTTCCTTGGCGAGGTGACTCAGGAGTCGATTGCCGCTTACCTGAGTTCGGGGCGTTCGCGGGGGATGAAGACCCATATCGTGTCGCCGGCCGAGATCGCCGTCGCCTGACCGGACACCTTCGAAAGGGCACAAGCTTGCTCGCGAAAGCGGTCTGTCAGTTGATGAAAGCAGTCGACTGGCACGGCGCCTTCGCGAGCAAGCCTGCTCCCACAGGTTTTTGTACATTTTTTGAGCAACGCACGCACCGGAAAGAAATATCAACACCAGCACGCCAGAAGTGCCACCGGAAACACCTCGGCCATGAGCCAAATTCCCCCTCGACAAACCTTCTCGCCGCCAACGTCGCCGATGTTGCCGCTATCGTAGTTATCCGCGATCCAGCGCAGAAAAGCGTCGAACGTGCAGGTATTTTTAACACTTCAAAATTGTCGGGGAACATCTGGCCGTCATCTCTGTCGGCTACAAAGAGTGATGTTCGCGACGCACGTCAGAAGAGTGCAAAAACGCGACATTTTTAGTTGATCTCAGGCCCCCCACGCCCTAAAGTTCGCGCCGAACGTCCATGCTGGAAACGATCCATCCGGCTCAAGTACTGACGACGAGACAGCAAGGCCAAGGGAAAGAAGCTGAATTTTCCCATGGCCTTTTTGCTTTCGGCGACATGCCTTGGGAAGTAGGCGAACCAAAGTGGGGATACGGAGGACGTTCATATGCACCCATTGATTAACGACGTTTGCCACTAGGAGTCCCAAGTATGTCGATCCAGGTCGAAGACTATTTCGCGCGCGAAACCTTTCAGAAAATGAAGGCATTCGCCGACAAACAGGAAACCCCGTTCGTGGTGATCGACACCGCGATGATCGCCCAGGCCTACGATGACCTGCGCGCCGGTTTCGAATTCGCCAAGGTCTACTACGCGGTCAAGGCCAACCCGGCCGTCGAGATCATCGACCTGCTCAAAGAGAAAGGCTCGAGCTTCGACATCGCCTCGATCTATGAGCTGGACAAAGTGCTGAGCCGTGGCGTGCGCCCGGACCAGATCAGCTACGGCAACACCATCAAGAAGTCCAAGGACATCCGCTACTTCTACGACAAGGGCGTGCGCCTGTACGCCACCGACTCGGAAGCCGACCTGCGCAACATCGCCAAGGCCGCGCCGGGTGCGAAAGTCTATGTGCGGATCCTCACCGAAGGTTCGACCACCGCTGACTGGCCGCTGTCGCGCAAGTTCGGCTGCCAGACCGACATGGCGATGGACCTGCTGATCCTCGCCCGCGACCTGGGCCTGGTGCCTTACGGCATTTCGTTCCACGTCGGCTCGCAACAGCGCGACATCAGCGTCTGGGACGCCGCGATCGCCAAGGTCAAAGTGATTTTCGAACGTCTGAAAGAAGAAGACGGCATCCACCTGAAGCTGATCAACATGGGCGGTGGCTTCCCGGCCAACTACATCACCCGCACCAACAGCCTGGAAACCTACGCTGAGGAAATCATCCGCTTCCTGAAGGAAGACTTCGGTGACGACCTGCCGGAAATCATTCTGGAGCCGGGCCGTTCGCTCATCGCCAACGCCGGTATTCTGGTCAGCGAAGTGGTACTGGTCGCGCGCAAATCCCGCACCGCCGTCGAGCGCTGGGTCTACACCGACGTGGGCAAGTTCTCCGGCCTGATCGAAACCATGGACGAAGCGATCAAGTTCCCGATCTGGACCGAGAAGAAAGGCGAGATGGAAGAAGTGGTCATCGCCGGCCCGACCTGCGACAGCGCCGACATCATGTACGAAAACTACAAGTACGGCCTGCCGCTGAACCTGGCGATCGGTGATCGTCTGTACTGGCTGTCGACCGGTGCGTACACCACCAGTTACAGCGCGGTTGAGTTCAATGGCTTTCCGCCGTTGAAGTCGTTCTACGTGTAAGCCCTCGCGCTGAAATGCAAAAAGCCCATGACGTGTCATGGGCTTTTTTGTGTCTGGTCTGGGGGGTGTGGTGGGTTTCAGATCCGCTGCAATTCCAGACAACGCCGCGCGTAAGCCCCAGCCAACGCTTGAATCCTCAAATCTGTCGCCCCCGCCAGCGCCTCGCTCGCCACACGCAAGAAATTCAGATTACCGCCGGCCAGCGCCTTCTCCAGCCAGACGACCGCATCCTCGACCTGCCCGGCATCCGCCAGCACCGCCGCATAACTGAACTGCCCACGAAAATCCCCGCCCTCGGCCGAACGCCGATACCACTCACGGGCCGCTGCCGGGTCCGCCGGACATACCTGCCCTTCTTCCAGATAACGCCCCAGCAGGTTCATCGATTTGGCATGTCCAATACCCGCCGCCCGCTGATACAGCGCCAATGCCTGAAGATGATCCACCGCCACGCCGCGCCCGGTCGCCAGCAGGTTGGCGAGGTTGTACATCGCCCAGTCCAGCCCGGCCTCGGCGGCGATCCGGTAGTGTTGCGCGGCAATCCCGGCGTCCGCCGCGCAGCCCCAGCCATGTTCGTGACAGCGGCCGAGCATGTTGCGCGCCATCAGATGGCCGTGCCCGGCGGCGATCCCGAACCAGCGCAGCGCCAACGGTTGATCCTGGGCGATGCCGTGGCCATCGAGCAGGATCTGCCCAAGCAATGCCTGGGCTTCAGGCACGCCCTCGCCGGCCGCGAGCAAAATCGCCTGGGCGGCGCGGGCCGGGCTTTCTTCGAGCATGGCGTTGAGACGCTGGCCGTCGAGGACTTCCTCGCGGCGTAACCGGAAATCCGCCACTTACACCTCGACCCAGCGCCGCAGCAGGTTGTGATAGGTGCCGGTGAGGCGGATCAGCGACGGGTGATCGGGAACGTCGCGGGTCAGTTGCTGGATCGCCCCGTCCATCTCGAACAGCAGCGCGCGCTGACTGTCTTCGCGCACCAGACTTTGGGTCCAGAAGAACGACGCGTAACGCGCGCCACGGGTGACCGCGTTGACCTTGTGCAAACTGGTGCCGGGGTACAGCACCATGTCACCGGCCGGCAGTTTCACCCGCTGGGTGCCATAGGTGTCCTGGATTTCCAGCTCGCCGCCGTCGTAATCCGCAGGTTCGCTGAAAAACAGCGTGGCCGACAGGTCGGTACGCACCCGCTCGATACTGCCCTTGGGCTGGCGCACCGCGTTGTCGATGTGGAAGTCGAAACTGCCGCCCGCCGTGTAACAGTTCAGTAACGGCGGGAAGACTTTGTGCGGCAGCGCGGCAGACATGAACAGCGGATTTTTCCACAGCCGCTCGAGCATCGCGGCGCCGATTTCCTTGGCCAGCGGATGGCCTTCAGGCAGTTGCAGATTGTGCTTGGCCTTGGCCGATTGATAGCCGGCGGTGATCTTGCCGTCCGCCCAGTCGGCCTCTTCCAGCGCCTGGCGAATGCGCTGCACTTCGTCTTTTTCGAACAGACCGGGGATGTGCAGCAGCATGGCAATGTCACCTGATGGCAAAGAGGCGGCAATGGTATTGATTCTTATTGACTGTGTAAAACCCGGCGGACGGATGAACTGGCAAAAACCGTAAGGTTAAATTGTAAAGAATGTAAATTCGTCGCGAATAACAATGTTTCGCAATTGATACGAATACCTGTTTACCCTATATTCCGCCGCCTCAAATCCTTGGGGAGGGGAATAAAAATGGCACGTCAACAAGCACAATTACCGGTCAGCACACCTCGTCTGCTCGCTTCCGCAATTGGTGTGGCAATCACCGCCGGCTCCGCCGGACACATGGTGTTCGCCGCCGAAAAAACCGACAGCAAAGCCTCCGGCAATGCCATCGCCCTGGACGCCACCGCCATCACCGGCGAAGCCCAGGACTCGACGTCCTATCAGGTCGAGAAAGCCTCCTCGCCCAAGTACACCGCGCCGCTGGTCGACACGCCGCGCTCGGTCACCGTCATCCCGCAACAAGTCCTGAAAGACACCGGCGCCCTGAACATGCAGGATGCTCTGCGCACCGTACCGGGCATCACTTTCGGTGCCGGTGAAGGCGGCAATCCGCAGGGTGACCGTCCGTTCATCCGTGGCTTCGACGCCCAGGGCGACACCTACCTCGATGGCGTGCGCGACACCGGTTCGCAGAGCCGCGAGATCTTCGCCGTGGAAAACATCGAAGTCAGCAAAGGCCCGAACTCGGCCATCGGCGGTCGCGGCGCAGCCGGCGGCAGCATCAACCTGGTGAGCAAGAAAGCGCACCTGGGCAATTCGTTCGACGGTGGTTTCACCTGGGGCTCCGACCAGACCCAGCGCTACACGATGGATGGCAACTATCAGTTCAGCGACACCGCCGCCGGCCGTCTGAACCTGATGAGCCACGAAAGCAACGTCGCCGGTCGCGACAAGGTCGACTACGACCGTTGGGGCATCGCACCGTCCCTGGCCTTCGGCCTGGGCACCGACACCCGCGTCAACCTCGACTACTACCACCTCGAAAGCAACGACACCCCGGACTCGGGCATCCCGTACACCATCCCGGCCGGCGGTTCGGCAGCCCGCACCAAGTCCAATCCGGACAAGCCTTACGCCGGTGGCGATCACAGCAACTTCTACGGCCTGGATCGTGACTTCCGCAAGGGCCGCACCGACACCGCGACCTTCGCCATCGAGCATGACCTGAGCGACTCGCTGACGATCAAGAACACCCTGCGCCACGGCACCAGCATGCAGGATTACATCCTGACCCAGCCGGATGACAGCAAGGGCAACGTCAACAACGGCAGCGTCTGGCGTCGTGCGAACACTCGGGTGAGCAACACCGAGACCACCACCAACCAGACCGACCTGTTCGGCAACTTCTACGTCGCCGGCTTCAAGAACAGCTTCTCCACTGGTGTCGAATACACCCGTGAGGAAAGCCAGAAGTCCTCGTACAACGTCAACACCGACACCACGCCGCGCACCACCGCCGCGACCACCAACTGCACCCCGGCGATGATCGGCGTACCGAGCGGCTACAACTGCACCTCGCTGTCGAACCCGAACCCGAACGATCCGTGGAACGGTGCGATCTCGCGCAACTACGCCGGCACCGACACCCAGTCCGATACCTACGCCCTGTACGTGTTCGACACCCTGGAACTGTCCCAGCAATGGCTGGTGAACATGGGCCTGCGTTACGACCACTTCGAAACCGGCTACAACACTTACAACAACGCGGGTCGCACCACCTCCAAGGGCAGTGACACCAGCGAGTTCGTAACCGGTCAGTTCGGCGTCGTCTACAAGCCGGCGGAAAACGGCAGCATCTATGCGTCCTACGCCACCTCCGCCACGCCACCGGGTAACACCCTGGGCGAAGGTCAGGAAGGCAACCCGCTGGGCGGCACGCCGGACCGCAACGGCAACCTGCTCAAGAGCGACCTGGAGCCGGAAACCACCAAGAACTACGAAATCGGCACCAAGTGGGATCTGCTGAACGATCGCCTGTCGCTGACCGCCGACATCTTCCGCACCGAGAAAGAAAACGCTCGCGTACAAGTCGACACCACGTCGTACGAAAACGCCGGCAAGACTCGCGTGCAAGGTATCGAGCTGTCGGCCAGCGGCAAGATCACCGACAAATGGCAAGTGTTCGCCGGCTACGCCTACATGGACAGCAAACAAGTTGACGGTGGTGACCTGCCGGCCAACAAGGCCAACAACGGTAACGAGCTGCCTAACACGCCGAAAAACAGCGCCAGCCTGTGGACCACTTACCAGCTCACGCCGAAGCTGACCATCGGTGGCGGCGCGTTCTACGTCGACGACGTGTTCGGCAGCGTGGCCAACACCACCATGGTCGATTCGTACGTTCGTTACGACGCGATGGCGGCCTACAAGCTGAGCAAGAACGTCGACCTGCAACTCAACGTGCAGAACCTGACCAACGAGGTCTACTACGACAAGGCCTTCTCGACCCACTTCGCCAACCAGGCGGCGGGCCGTACGGCGCTGTTGAGCACCAACTTCCACTTCTAAGCAAACCGCAGGAGCAGGCGCCAGCCGCTCCTGCACAGAAACAGGCCCCGTTCATTCGATTGAACGGGGCTTTTGTGCGTAATAAAGAACGCTTCTCGATAACCCACGGCATAATGCGCGCCGTGAAGACAATTTTCGAACGGACAAGGCGAGCGACGTGTTGAAGAAAACCCTGTTCCAGTTGCACTGGTTCTTTGGCATCACGGCCGGTCTGGTGCTGGCCCTGATGGGCATCACCGGCGCGGCCTACTCGTTTCAGGATGAAATCCTGCGGGCGCTGAACCCGTCAGTGTTGCAGGTGGAAAAACAGGTCGCCGGGGTGCTGCCGCCAGCGGAGCTGGTGGAGCGCATCGAAGCCGCGTCCGGCAAGAAAATCGCCATGCTCTGGGTCGAAACCGACAGCGGCAACGCCGCGCGGGTGTACTTCGCCCCGCCCAAGGGCGAGCGCCGTGGCGAAATGCGCTACTTCGATCCGTACACCGCCGAGTTCAAGGGCGATGCCACCGGCCAGGACTTCTTCGGCCTGATGCTGCAACTGCACCGCTTCCTCGCCATGGGCGATACCGGGCGCAACATCACCGGCGCCTGCACCCTGATGCTGCTGTTTTTCTGCCTCTCCGGCCTGTACCTGCGCTGGCCGCGCCAATGGAACAGTTGGCGCGTATGGCTGACGCTGGACTGGAAGAAAAAGGGCCGCAGCTTCAATTGGGATCTGCATTCGGTGGCCGGAACCTGGTGTCTGTTGGTGTATCTGCTGCTGGCACTGACCGGGTTGTCCTGGTCCTACGAGTGGTACAACAAGGGCCTGACCCGACTGCTCTCCGACGCCCCGCAAAACGAGCGCGTGCGCGGCGGTCGCGGCCCGGCGCCCGAAGGCCCGGCACCGGTCGCCGATTACGCGGCGATGTGGAGCAGCATCTACAGCAGCGCCGGCCCGGGCCTGTCGGCCTACAACATCCGCATGCCGCCAGTGGCCGGCCAACCGGCGACGGTGTTCTACCTGCTCGACAGCTCGCCTCATGATCGCGCGCTGAACCAGATCACCCTCGACCCGGCCACCGGCATCATCAAACGCGTCGACCGCTATGCCGACAAGAGCTTCAAGGCGCAACTGCTGACCAGCATTTATGCACTGCATGTCGGCAGCTATTTCGGCCTGGCCGGACGGATCATCGTCACCCTCGCCGCCGTGTGCATGCCGCTGTTTTTCATCACCGGATGGCTGCTGTACCTGGATCGCCGTCGCAAGAAAAAGCAGATCCGGGACGCACGCCAGGGTCTCGCACAACCGGCCGGCGATGCTTCGGCGTGGCTGATCGGTTTCGCCAGCCAGAGCGGTTTTGCCGAACAACTGGCGTGGCAGACCGCCGGCCAGTTGCAGGCCGCCGGCCTGCCGGTGAAGGTGCAGCCGCTGGCGAATGTCAGCGAGCAGGATCTGCGTGAATCGGACAACGCCCTGTTCGTGGTCAGCACCTTCGGCGACGGCGAGGCACCGGACAGCGCTCGCGGTTTCGAACGCAAAGTGCTGAGCCACGCCTCGCAACTCGACCGCCTGAACTTCGCCGTGCTGGGGCTGGGGGATCGCCAGTATCAACACTTCTGCGGCTTCGCCCGGCGCCTGCATCAATGGCTGGGCGAGCACGGCGGCAAGTCGCTGTTCGCGCCGGTGGAAGTCGACAGCGGCGACCCATACGCCCTGCGCCACTGGCAAACCCAGCTCGGCCTGATCACCGGACAGGCGCCGGTCGATACCTGGCAGGCACCGAGCTACGAAAACTGGACGCTGGCACGTCGCGAACTGATGAACCCCGACAGCAGCGGTTCCCCCGTGTACCTGCTGGGTCTGAGCGCACCGAACACCAGCAGTTGGCTGGCCGGTGATCTGGTGGAAGTGCTGCCACGCAACTGCCCGTGGGCCATCGAGCATTTCCTCGACGGCCTCGGCATCCGTGGTGAAACCCCGGTCCAGGTCAACGGCCTCGAAGAGTCGCTGGAACTGGCCCTCGCCACCCGCCAGTTGCCCGAACACCGCGCGCATCTGGTCGGCCTGCACGCCCAGGCGCTGGTCGATGCCATGGTGCCGCTGGCGATGCGCGAGTATTCGATCGCCTCGATTGCCGCCGACGGCGTGCTGGAGCTGATCGTGCGCCAGGAACAACACAACGATGGCAGCCTCGGCATCGGCTCCGGCTGGCTGACGGAGCACGCTCCGGTGGGCAGCGGCATCAGCATGCGGGTGCGACGCAACAGCGGTTTCCACCTGCCGAACGAAGCGCTGCCGATGATTCTGCTCGGCAACGGCACTGGGCTGGCCGGATTGCGCAGCCTGCTCAAGGCACGGATTGCCGGCGGACAACAGCGGCACTGGCTACTGTTCGGCGAGCGCAATCGCGAGCACGATTTCCTGTGCCGCGCCGAGCTGCAAGAGTGGTTGATCAACGGTGATCTGGAGCGACTGGACCTGGCGTTCTCCCGGGATCAGGTAGAGAAAATCTACGTGCAGGATCGCTTGCGCGAATCCGCTGCCGAGCTGAAGAAATGGCTGGCGGACGGTGCAGTGATTTACATCTGCGGCAGCTTGCAGGGGATGGCTTCGGGGGTGGATCAAGTGCTGAATGAGGTGCTTGGGGCTGCCGAGGTTGAACGGTTGATCGAGCAGGGGCGGTATCGTCGGGACGTTTATTGATCGACTTGAGTCAGTCGCCCTCACCCTGGCCCTCTCCTTTTGGGAGAGGGCCAGGAGTTGTTGATCTTGAGCCATTCAAACCGGCTGCAACCTCTGCTCGAACACCGCCACCCCATCCAGATCCCGCAACACCACACTCATCTCCCCGCTCTGCCCTTCGATATTCACCTCGCCAAAAAACTGAAACCCGGCAAACGGCGATGTGTTCTGCGCCGGCGGTGCCTTCTCGAAGACCACCTCGGGGCCAAAGGTTTTATCCAGCGGATTAGGCCCGAAACTCCCGGCATTCAACGGGCCGGCGACAAACTCCCAGAACGGTTCGAAATCCTGGAACGCCGCACGATCCGGGTGATAGTGATGCGCCGCGCAGTAATGTACGTCCGCCGTCAGGAATACGAAATTGCGCACCTGTTGCGCCCGCAGGAAACCGAGCAATTCGGCAATCTCCAACTCGCGTCCCTGAGCCGGACCGGGGTCACCGTTGGCCACGGCCTCCCAACGTGCGACACCGGGGCTGACCTCACCGTCCGGCACGCCGAGGCCGATCGGCATGTCGGCGGCGATGACTTTCCACTGGGCTTTCGATGCTTTCAAACCGCGCTTGAGCCAGTTCAGTTGCTCGCGCCCGAGGAACGGTTTTTCCGCGCCGAGATTGTCGTCGTTGGCGCCGCGATAACTGCGCATGTCGAGCACGAACACATCGAGCATCGGCCCGTAGCTGAGCTTGCGATAGATCCGCCCGCCGCCATCGGCGGCCTGCAAACGCATCGGCGAATATTCGAGCCAGGCCTGACGTGCACGGCCGACCAGGGTGTGGATATTTTTTTCCTGATAACGCTCGTCGAGTTGCTTGCCCGGCGACCAGTTGTTGACCACTTCATGGTCGTCCCACTGCCAGATCTGCGGCACTTCGGCGTTGAAGCGGCGGATGTTTTCGTCCATCAGGTTGTAGCGATAGTTGCCGCGATAGTCGTCGAGGGTTTGCGCAACCTTGCTCTTGGCTTCAGTGGTGATATTGCGCCACACCCGACCGCCCTCGGTGGTCAGTTGCGCCGGCACCGGGCCGTCGGCGTAGATGGTGTCGCCGCTGTGGATAAAGAAGTCCGGCAAACGCATGCGCATGGCTTCATAGATGCGCATGCCGCCGATATCGGGGTTGATGCCGAAGCCCTGGCCGACGGTGTCGCCGCTCCAGACAAAACGGATATTGCGCCGCGCGGTCGGTGCGCTGCGCAAATGGCCGAGCCACGGTTCGCTGGCGACGCCGGTGCGGGCGTCCTTGAAGTACACACGGTAGAAAATCGCCTGATCGGCCGGCAACCCGGTGAGTTCAACGCGGGCGGTGAAATCGCTGCGGGCATCGGCCAGCGCGGAGACGACACGGCGCGGATGGCGGAACTGGCTGCGGGTGTCCCACTCCACCACCATTTGCGCCGGGCGGTCGGCGCGGCTCCAGATCATCGCCCGGTCGCCCTGCAAGTCGCCGGATTGCACGCCGTCAGTGAGTTGCGGTCGATCCTTGACCGAAGCAATCACCGCCGGCGCCAGTCCTGGCATCAGCAGCCCGGCACCGACCGCCTGCATCACACGCCGGCGACCGAGGTTGAAATCGCTCATGGTGTTCTCCCTGAAAAAAGGAAAACTTAAGCACGGGTTTGTGAATCGGGAGTGACACCGGACAAATGATTGCCGGCAGAGAAAGCGCCTTGTGGGAGCAGGCTTGCTCCCACAAGGCGAGGGCGTCAGGCCTTGGCCGGTTCCAGCGCCAGCTCCACTGACTCCGGCCGCTTGACCAGCGCATACACCACCGCCGTCAGCAGACTGCCCGCGACAATCGCCAGCAGATACAACAGCGCATGGTTGATCGCATTCGGAATCGCCAACACAAACAGGCCACCGTGGGGCGCCATCAGTTTGCAGCCGAAATACATCGACAACGCACCAGTCAGCGCACCACCGGCAATGCTTGCCGGAATCACCCGCAGCGGGTCCTTGGCGGCAAACGGAATCGCCCCTTCGGAGATAAAGCACAGCCCCAGCACCAGCGCCGCCTTACCGGCCTCGCGCTCGGTCTGGGCAAACTTGCGTCGGGCAATGAACGTGGCGATGCCGAGGCCGATCGGCGGCACCATGCCGGCGGCCATGGTCGCGGCCATCGGTGCGTAACTCTGCGAGGCCAGCAGCCCCACCGAGAACGCATACGCGGCCTTGTTGATCGGCCCGCCGAGGTCGACGCACATCATGCCGCCGAGCAACACGCCCAGCAGAATTGCGTTGGTGGTTCCCATGCTGTCGAGGAAATGCGTAAGCGCTGCGAGCATCCCGGCCACCGGTTTGCCGACCACGTAGATCATCACCAACCCGGTAAACAGGCTGGCGAACAACGGGATGATCAGGATCGGCTTCAGCGCTTCCAGACTCTGCGGCAACGCCACATAACGGCTGATCGCCTTGGCCGCATAACCGGCAATGAAACCGGCGACGATCCCGCCAATGAAACCGGCGCTCAGCGTGCTCGCCAACAAGCCACCAATCATCCCCGGCGCCAGCCCCGGACGATCAGCGATCGAGTAGGCGATGTAACCGGCCAGCAGCGGCACCATCAGCTTGAACGCGGTCTCGCCGCCGATCTGCATCAACGCCGCCGCCAGTGTGCCCTCTTCCTTGAACGCAGTGATGCCGAAGACGAACGACAGGGCGATCATCAAACCGCCCGCCACCACCATCGGCAGCATGAACGAGACACCGGTCAGCAGGTGTTTGTAGACCCCGGTTTTCTCTTGCTTGGCCGGCGCCTTGCCATCGCTGGCGGCGCTCTCCTGCTGACCTTCGGCCAACGCTTTGTTGAGTGTCGCTTCCGATTGCTTGAGGGCGATGCCGGTGCCGCACCGGTAGATTTTCTTGCCGGCAAAACGCTCGGTGGCGACTTCGATGTCCGCCGCCAGCAGCACCACGTCAGCCTCAGCAATCGCCGCCGCGCTCAACGGATTGCGCGCGCCGACCGAGCCTTGGGTTTCCACTTGCAGCTCATAGCCCAGGCGCTTGGCCGCCTGCTGCAATGCTTCGGCGGCCATGAAGGTGTGAGCAACGCCAGTCGGGCACGCCGTGACGGCGACAATGCGTGGCGCGGTCTGTGCGACGACAGCAGGCGCAGCCTCGGCAGCCACGTAGATGGCCGCGTCCTGCGCACCGCGCCGCAGCACCTCTTCGACATCTTGCAGAGCTTGCGCCGGAGCAATCCGGAACACGCGCTTGCCGACGAAACGGCTCATGTCCACCGCCCCGGTGGTCACCAGCAACACCCATTCGGCGGCCTCGATCGTCGCCGCCGACAACTGTCGCTCGGGGTGCGCCGCGTCCATCACTTCGACACTGGTGCTCCAGCCCTGACGCTGGGCCGCCGCATCCAGCAGCCGGGCGCACAGCACACTGGTGACCATACCGTTCGGGCAGGCCGTAACAATGGCTAATTTCATGACAAACCCTCTTATTGTTCTGTCAGGGGGCGCACGCGCACGCCCTGTTCAAGCGGCGCCAGTTGCGCGGCGTCCTGGATACCGAAACCGATCTGCGTCACCGCCAGCGCGGCAATCGCCGTGGCCGTGCGCAGGGTTTGCTCTGGCGTATCGGTGCTGAGCAAACCGTGCAGCATGCCGGCCAGCAGCGAATCCCCGGCACCGACCGTGCTGGCGACGCTGACCTTCGGCGGCGTGGCATGCAGCGCCGAGCCGACGCTGAACCAGTTCACGCCATCGGCACCGTGGGAAACCACCACATGCTCGATACCCTGAGCATGCAATCGGGTGGCCGCCTCGGCTTCCGCGACCGGGGAAGTCACCGCGCAACCGAGCGCGTCGGCCAACTCTTCGGTGTTGGGCTTGATCAGCCACGGACCCGCCTTGAGCGCCTCGCGCAGCGCTTCACCGCTGGTATCCAGGGCGACTTTCAGACCCAGCGCTTCAAGGCGCTCGATCAACTCGCGCAACCATTTGGCACTGACCCCACGCGGCAGACTGCCGGCAACCACCACTGCATCATGCCCCGGCGCAATCTGCGCCAGACGCTCGAGCAACGCCTGTTGTGCCTGCGCGCTGACTACCGGCCCCGGACCGTTGATGTCAGTGATGCGGCCGTCATGTTCGGCGACTTTGATGTTGGTGCGGGTCTCCCCCGGCACCCGGACAAAGGCGTCGACGAAACCACGTTTGGCAAACAGGGTTTCGAACGCTTGCAGGTTGTCTTCGCCGAGAAAACCGCTGACCGTCAGTTGATGGCCGAGGTCGGCCAGCACTTGCGCGACATTCACCCCCTTGCCGGCGGCATGGGTATGCATCTCGTCGCTGCGGTTGACCTGACCGAGTGAAAGCAGCGGCAGTTGCACCGTGAGGTCCAGCGCCGGATTGAGGGTCAGGGTGAGAATCTTGGCCATTACAGGGCCTCCACTAATGCGCGCACTTCGTTGGCGCTGCCCACGGCCAGCGCGTGTCGGGCAAGGGTTTGAGCCTGGGTCAGGCTGAGTTCGCGGATGCGTGCCTTGACCTCGGGAATGCTGCGTCCGGACACGCTCAACTCATCGACGCCGAGGCCGACCAGCACCGGCACTGCCAGCGGGTCCGCCGCCAGTTCGCCGCACACGCCGACCCATTTGCCATGGGCATGAGCGGCGCGCACGGTGATGTCGATCAGTTGCAGCACCGCCGGATGCAAGCCGTCAGCCTGGGCGGACAGCGTCGGGTGACCACGGTCGATGGCCAGGGTGTATTGGGTCAGGTCGTTGGTGCCGACGCTGAAGAAGTCCACTTCTTTGGCGAGTACCGGCGCCAGCAATGCGGCGGACGGTACTTCGATCATGATCCCCAGTTGCAGATCGGCGACCGGGATTTCCTGGCGCAGACGCTCGGTCATGTCCCGGGCCTGACGCCATTCTTCGACGCTGCCGACCATCGGGAACATGATCCGCAATGGGCGGTTGTCCGCCGAACGCAGCAACGCGCGCAACTGCGCTTCCATGATCTGCGGACGTTGCAGGGTCAGGCGAATGCCGCGCACGCCGAGGAACGGGTTTTCCTCCTTGGCGATCGGCCAGTACGGCAGCGGTTTGTCGCCGCCGACGTCCAGCGTGCGCACCACCAGCGGCCGCCCGGCGAGGCCGTCGAGAACACGGCGGTATTCGGCTTCCTGGGTGGCTTCGTCCGGCGCCTGCGGGTGGGCCATGAAAATCAGTTCGGTGCGCAGCAGACCTATGCCTTCGGCGCCCTGCTCTACCGCACTGGTGACACCGGCGCTTTCGCCGATGTTGGCGAACACTTCCACGGCATGGCCGTCGCGGGTGTGCGCCGGTTGATGGCGTTGTTCGGCAGCGACCTTGAGGCGTTGTTCGCGGGTGTCGCGCTCTTCGGTGGCGCGTTGCAGGGTCGCGGCATCCGCGTCCACATGCAGGCGACCGCGCTGACCGTCGAGCAGCAACGGCGTGCCCGGCGCCAGCAGCAACACCGCCGCACCGGCACCGACCAGCGCCGGAATCCCCAGAGCACGGGCGACGATGGCGCTGTGAGCGGTGGCGCCGCCACGGGCGGTGAGAATCCCCGCGACCCGTGTCGGATCGAGCCGCGCGACATCCGACGGGCCGACTTCATCCATCACCAGAATGTATGGTTGCTCGGGTTCGCTCGGGGTCTGCACGCCACACAACTGCGCCAACACCCGGCGACCGATGTCGCGCAAGTCCGCTGCCCGTTCGGCGAGCAATGCGTCCTGCAACGACTCCTGCTGTCTGGCCGCCGCTTCGATCACCGCCATCCACGCAGCTTCAGCGCTTTCGCCCTGCTTGAGACGGGTGTCGACTTCGTCGGTGAGTTCCGGGTCGTCGAGCATTTCCTGATGGGTGATGAAGATTTCGCGGATCGCCTTGGCCTTGCTGCGCTCGATCAACCCCTGAATATCGCCGCGCACATCCGCCAGCGCTTGCTTGAGGCGCTCGCGTTCGATGGCGGCGGACTCACCGCGCAACGGATAATCGATGGCTTGCTGCACCTGAATGTGCGCAGGACCGATGGCGATGCCCGGTGCGGCGGGAATCGCTTGCAGCACGCTGCCAGAGGCCGGGGCGATTAGCACTTCGGCAATCTCGGCGATCGGTTCGCGCGGCTGGCTCACTGCCGGCAGCGGCTCGACGTCTTCACCGAGGCCTTCTTCAATGGCCGCCAGCAAAGCCGGCAAGGCGTCGGCGGCGATGCTCGGCTCGGCGATCAGCTCCAGCACCTGACCGCGCCGGGCGCCGAGGCTGAGCAACTTGCTCAGGCTCTTCACCGACACCGCGCTGTCCGGGCCGTCAACGATGCGCAGGCGAATTTCACCCTCGAAGCTCTTCGCCAGTTGCGCGAGAACTTTCGCCGGCCGTGCGTGCAGGCCATGCGCGTTAGCCAGGGCAATCCGCGCGCTCGGCCAATCGGCGGGCAGTTCGCCGCCGAGCACTTCGAGGACTTTGCGGCTGCTGGTGGCGCGGCCCAGTTCATGGCCACGCCCTTCGATCAGCAACGCACACAGGCGTTCGAGCAAAGCCTGATGCGCTTCACCGAGGCTGGCGAGGCAGAACAGCCCGCTGAGCGGCTGGCCGAGGTAGCGCATCGGCTTGTCCGGGGTGACGAAGGCCAGGCCGGGACGCTTGACGGTCTGTTCGCTGTGCAGCCACCACAGGCCATCGCCCAGCGGCAGCGCTTCGACCTGCTGCAGAATTCCGGCGAAACCGTTGCTCACGCAATCGGCCTGACGCAGCAGGCGCGCGCCGCGCCAGACCAGTTCTTCGAAATCGTCGGCAGAAACACCGAGGCCGATCATTTGCGCATCGAGGGCCAGTTCCTGTGGCGCGCCTTGCAGCAGTTTCAAAAGCGCTTCGGGAGAACTGGCGCGGCGCAGGGCCTGGCCCAGATCCGTCTCGCCGAGGGCGCGGGTCAGCAATTGCAGCAGGCGCAGGTGCTCGTCGGATTTGGCGGCGATACCGATTGCCAGGTAAACGATCTGACCGTCGCCCCAATCCACGCCGTCGGGGAACTGCATCAGGCGCACGCCGGTGGTGAACACCAGTTCGCGGGTTTCCGGTGTGCCGTGGGGGATGGCGATACCCTGGCCAAGAAAGGTCGAGCCCTGGGCCTCCCGGGCCTGCAACCCGGCGAGATAACCGTCGGCGACCAGGCCATCGGCCACCAGATGACTGGCCAGCAATTGCAGGGCGGCGGGTTTATCCACGGCCGACTGGCCCATGGATATCTGCTCTACAGTGAGCTCGAGCATGCGATCTCCTTTTTGGCGCGTGAGCACGCCAGGTATTGTTTTGAATGGTTGCAGCTTAGGCGCTGGCCTGCTTCCCTTTCAGGGGCAGTTTTGGCGGTTTCACGGCAGAACCGGCAAAAGGCCTCAGAAGTGCAGAAAATACGCTTGCTGAAACGTTTAATCTAGATTGTTCGGCACGTTACTCGATAATGTCTCATCCTTGAAGTCCAACTTGTCGGATGCGCTGCGACAATGGTCGCCTGCCCGAATCGGGTAGGATTGACGAAAATGTCGGGGCAAGCTCGAAAAACAAAGGAAATCCCGGGTTGAAACTCAGTGATATTGCGCGATTGGCCGGCGTGTCCGTGACCACCGCCAGCTACGTCATCAACGGCAAGGCCGAACAGCAACGCATCAGCAACGCCACCGTCGAGCGGGTGCGGGCGGTGGTCGATCTGCACGGCTTCACCCCCAATCCACAGGCCGCCGGCTTGCGCAGCCGCCACACCCGCACCCTGGGCTTTATCCTGCCGGATCTGGAAAACCCCAGTTACGCGCGGATCGCCAAGCTGCTGGAACAGGGTGCGCGGGCTCGTGGTTATCAATTGCTGATCGCCAGCTCCGACGATGCGCCGGACAGCGAGCGGCAATTGCTGCAACTGTTCCGCGCCCGGCGCTGCGACGCGTTGATCGTCGCCAGTTGCCTGCCGGCCAGTGACGACAGCTACCGCCAGTTGCAGGCCAAGGGTCTGCCGATCATCGCCATCGACCGGGTGATGGAGCCGGAGCATTTCTGCTCGGTGATCAGCGACGACCGCGAAGCCAGTCTGCACCTGACCGAAAGCCTGCTCGACCCGCAGCCGAAACAGATCGTGCTGCTCGGCGCCCGTCCCGAACTGAGCATCAGCCAGGAGCGCGCCGCCGGGTTCAAACAGGCCCTCGCCGGGTTCAAGGGGCAGGTGTTGGTCGAGCACGCCGAATCGTTCAATCGTGAATGCGGCCAACAACTGATGGAAGAACTCCTGCAGCGCCTCGGGCATTTGCCGGATGCGCTGGTGACCACGTCCTACGTGCTGTTGCAGGGGGTGTTCGACGCGTTGCATGACTTCCCGCTGAAGTCACGACCGCTGCGCCTCGGCACCTTCGGCGATACCCAGTTGCTGGACTTCCTGCCGCTGCCGGTCAACGCCATGGCCCAGCAGCATCAGTTGATCGCCGACAAGGCGCTGGAACTGGCGCTGGCGGCGGTCGAGCAATCGGATTATCAGCCGGGCGTGCAAGCCATCCCGCGTACCTTCAAGCAGCGTATTCACCGGAACTGAACCGTGGAGCTGATCGACAGCCACACCCACCTGGACTTTCCCGACTTCGACGCCGACCGCTCGGCGTTGCTGGCCGAGAGCCGCGCCCTCGGGGTGCGGCGGATGGTGGTGCTGGGTGTCTACGAAGGTAACTGGCAGCGGGTGTGGGAGCTGGTGCAGGCCGATGCCGACCTGTATGCGGCTTTCGGCCTGCATCCGGTCTATCTCGATCAGCATCGCCCGCAGGATGTGCAGCGCCTCGGCGAATGGCTGACCCGGCTGCGCGGTCATCGGCAACTCTGCGCGGTGGGCGAGATCGGCCTGGATTACTTTATCGAAACCCTCGACCGCGACCGCCAGCAGGCACTCTTCGACGCACAATTGCAGCTGGCGGCGGACTTCGAGTTGCCGGCGCTGATCCACGTGCGCCGCAGCCATGCGGCGGTGATCGCCACGCTCAAACGCTTCAGACTCAAGCGCGCGGGCATCATCCACGCCTTCGCCGGCAGCCGTGAAGAGGCGCGGGAGTACATCAGGCTTGGGTTCAAACTGGGGCTGGGCGGCGCACCGACCTGGCCCCAGGCATTACGCATGCATCGGGTGCTGGCGGACTTGCCGCTGGCGTCCGTGGTGCTGGAAACCGACTCCCCGGACATGGCGCCCGCCATGTTTCCCGGCGAGCGCAACACCCCGGCGCATCTGCCGGCGATCTGCACCGCACTGGCCGAACGGATGAACATCAGCCCCGACCAATTGGCCGCCGCCAGCACGGCCAACAGTTGCGAAGTGTTCGGCTGGTAATCAGTCGCCGTGGGCGCGGGCGGCTTCGAGCAGCAGCGTCAGGTGCTGGCGTCGACGCACGTAGTCGATCATCGCAAAGAACAGGAACACCGCGATCAACGAGAAATTCAGCTGTTCCGTGACGCTGATGATCCCCACCCACTCCAGCACCAGTGCCACCAGCAGCGCGGTACATATCGTCACCACTGCGCTGGCGCGCAACATCGCCAACGAATCAAGCGACTTGAAGCGTTTGATCTGTTCGGGGCTGCGCAACTCCAGCGTCTTCTGACAGTTCGTGCAGGTGAAGGCTTCGTTGATCGCAATCGCATTGAGCTGCCAGGGCTTGAGCAGCAGCGTGGTCTGGCAATGGGCACAACGGCCCTGGACTCCCAGGGTTGCAGCGGACATGGGCGGTCTCCTCCTGGTGGTGTGTGACAGGGATCTTGATTGATTGAAGACGAAAATCCAGCGCTCACATGAAAACAAGATCCGACTGACATGCACAGCCCCAAAAAGCCTACAAATACTTCAGATAAAACTTGTGGTCCGTGTTTCTTCAAACACGGAACGCGCTGATCAGTTGTTTGAGCTCGACCACCTGCGCCGAGAGCGCACGACTGGCGTCTTCGGTCTGGTGCGCGCCCTGGGCCGTGCGTTCACCGGCGCGATTGATCTCGACGATGTTCTGGTCGATGTCATGGGCCACGGCGGTCTGCTGCTCCACCGCAGCGGCAATCTGTTGATTCTGGTCGACGATCATGCCTACGGCGCCGAGGATATTTTCCAGGGCCTGCTGGACTTTTTCCGACTGCCCGACGGTGCCATTGGCCATCTGATGGCTGACACCCATGGCCTTCACCGCCGCACCGACTCCGCCATGCAGCCGGTCGATCATCTGCTCGATCTCTTCGGTCGATTGCTGGGTACGCTTGGCCAGGGTACGCACTTCGTCCGCCACCACCGCAAACCCTCGGCCCTGCTCACCAGCGCGGGCGGCTTCGATGGCCGCGTTGAGCGCCAACAGGTTGGTCTGCTCGGCGATGCTCTTGATGACCTCCAGCACGCGGCTGATCGACTGGCTGTCGCTGGCCAACTGGTTGATCACCAGCACCGACTGATCGATCTCGCCGGCCAGTGCCGCGATGCTGCCCTGCTGCGACTCCACCAGTCCGCGCCCACTGATGGTTTCGTCATTCACGCTGTGGGCGCTGCTGACCGCCGCCGCCGCGCTGCGAGCCACCTCCAGTGAAGTCGCCGACATCTGGTTCATCGCCGTCGCCACTTGTTCGATCTGGCTGCGCTGCCCGGCCACGGCCTGATTGCTTTGCGCCGAGACGCTTTCCACTTGCCCGGCCTGACGCTCGACTTCGCCGACGGTATGGCCGACGCGCTCGATCAGGTCGTGGATCTTGCGCACGGTGCCGTTGAACACCTCGCCCAACTCGCCCAGTTCATCGCGGCTGTTGGCTTTGAAATTGACCGTCATGTCCCCCGCCGCCACTTTGTCCATCATCGCGCCGAGGCGTTTGAGGGTGGTGCGGGTCGAGGCGTAGAAACCGCCGTAGAGATAGAAAATCAGCACGAACACCACCGACAGCGCCGAAGCCTGCAAGACCATGTGCGTGCGGTTTTGCGTCAGGCGCTGTTGCAACTGGCTGTCGAGGAATTTCAGGGTCGCTTCGTTGAGCTGGTAGGTCTGCGCCATCAGTGCAGTGACCTGGTCGTAGAAGCCCTGCCACGGAGCGTCGAGGGTGTCGGCCATCACCACTTGCTCCTCGAACAGCTCGCTGGCCTGCTTCAACGAAGCCTTGCTGGCGTCCGCCGGAGCGCTGAGGGATTCACGGGCGGACTTGCTCGAACCGAGGGCGTCCTGAAGTTTCAGGCCGTACTCGGCCTGGAGTTTTTCGATCTGTACCAGCAACTCATCGAAACGGGTGCTGGAGGCACTGTTGAGAAAACCCTGGCCCAGGGAATACGAGCCCATGGCCCGGCCCTCGCCGATAAGCTGGGTCACCGCCGGGGTGACGTTGGTGACCAGCTCGCTGAGTTGGCGGATGTCGCTCTGGTTGTCGCGGCTCAGACCGGCCTGGCTGGCGACGATCTGGCTGAAAATCTGCGCGCTGCCCAGCAGCTTGGCGATCAGCGCACTTTTGCTTTGCAGGGAGTTTTCCGCTTGCTGGGCCTTGAACGCGGCGATCATCTCGTCGCGCTTGCCGTCGAACACCTTGATCTGCTCCGGGTCCTCGGTCATCGCCGCCAGCCCTTGCAGCCGCGTCAATACACTTTGTTCAAGGGTGGTGATGTTCGCTTCGACATTGCCGGCCTTGCCGGACTGGCCGAGGGTGACGTTGATCTGCACCAGATTGTTCAGGGTTTCCAGATCCCGGCGCAGGGTCAGGCTGCTGCCCAGCAGATCGAGGCTTTGCAGTTCAACGCGGGTGCCCTGGAATTCGCGGTAGGAATCGCGAACCAGATAGAAGTTGGTCACCAGCATTGGCACCAGGAACAGCACGCTGATCAGGCTGAACTTCATGCCGAAGCTCAAGCGGTTCATCAGCGAGACGGCGGGATAGAGCAAGCTCTTCACTGGAAGTCTCCCTTGGTTTTTCTTGTTTTTTTATTGGCAGGCGCGGGGCGACAGCAGATAGCCACTATCGGGCGCCATCTCTGTATAGCTCAAATCGAAGGGAGGTTTTGTAACTTAAGGTTAACGGCCGGAGCGAGACGATGACTGGAGCCGGCCGTGACGAGGGAGTTGCTCCCCCGCCACCCTGAATTGCACTTCGAACTCAGTGAACCAGCACCGTCCACAAGGCAAACCCGGCATACCACAGCACCGCCGCGCGCAGCAGCAGTTCCCACAGGCAGTCGAGGGTGTTGATGCCATCCGACCCGACCACCGGAGGCGGGATCTCCCCCGCCGCCAGCCCGACCTTGTTGATCAGCTGCCCGGCGCTGATGTTCCAGTTCAGCAACTCGTGCAGCATCACCCGGCTGACCGCGACGAAGTTGCCGACCAGCGCGAGACTTGCCGCCAGCAAGCGCACCGGCACCCAGTCGAAGGCGTGGCGCAGTTGCCCGGCCCGTTCGACCACCGCCGGGTTGCGCGCATGCTCCTCGGCCAGCGCGAGCAGGCGATAACTCAGCGCCGCGACCGGGCCGAGCAGGAAGTACCAGAAAATCACCGCGAAGAAGCTTTGGTACGCCTGCCACAACAGATGCGCTTGCACCCGCTCCAGCAGTTGCTCGCCGCTGTCGGCGCAGATGTCCAGATCGCGCTTGGCGACATGCGCGGCGGCTTGCAGGTCTTCCCGGCGCCAGGCATCGCGGAACGGCCCGAGGCCACCCAGCAGGTCGCCGCGTCCCAGGCTGTAAATCACCACCAGCAGATGCACTGGCAACGCCAGCAGGCCGTAGGCCACCGGTTCCAGCACCAGCAGCAACAATCCGAGCAAAGCCACCGGCAGCAACACCAGAATCACCAGCACCAGCCACGGCTGCTGTTTCAGGCGCTGGCTGTTTTCAAGCTTGTGCAGTTCGCGGATCCATCCGCCATCGCGTTGAACCCGATGACGCAGGGCCGAGAACTTCTCGATCCACAGCGCCAGCAGTAACACCAGAAAACTCATTGTCCTTCCTCTTGTACCAGGGCCGCGCGGTAGCGTGCCCAGTCAAATGCAGGTCCCGGATCGGTCTTGCGCCCGGGTGCAATGTCGCTGTGTCCGCAGATGCGCTGGCCGGTGATCGCCGGAAACCTCGCCTGCAACTGGCGGGTCAGCGCGGTCAACGCCAGATACTGCGCATCAGTGAACGGCAGATCATCGGTGCCTTCAAGTTCGATGCCCACGGAAAAATCGTTACAGGTTTCCCGCCCCTCGAAACTCGAAACGCCGGCGTGCCACGCCCGCTCAAGACAGGAGACAAACTGGGTGACCTTGCCGTCACGTTCGATCAGAAAGTGCGCCGACACGCGCAGGTCGGCGATCCCTGCAAAGTAGGGATGCTCCGTGACATCCAGACGATTCTGGAAAAATTCCTGCACCTTGCCGGTGGCGAATTGCGCGGGTGGCAGGCTGATGTTGTGGATCACCAGCAGGGAGACTTCGCCCGCCGGGCGTTCATTGAAGTTGGGCGACGGGCAGACCTGCACCCCCTGACACCACCCGCTAGCGGGATCCAACTGCATACCGATTCCTTCAACGCCGACTGTGTTGGCGCCCAGTATGCCGTGATCGGCCCCCGGCGCGCGATCACTTGCCGCGATTGAGCCGCCGCAGATTGCCCAGCACCGACTCCAGAGCCCGGTCGAACAGCAAGGTGTCGTCCAGCGCCCGCGCCGCGCCACGACGAAACGCCTGGGCCAGGCCGATACGGCTGTGCTCCAGCACTTTCATCCCGGTGCGGTCGACGAACACGTATTTGCCGGTGGCTTCGATGATCGCCGCCAGTTTGCAGCGCAGGGTGTGTTCCTCGTCTTCCTCGAACGCCACCCAACTGCCCAGACGTAGCTGATCGACCTGACGCAGACTGGCGTCGTCCTCGGGCAGACGCGCCGCCGACAGCGTCTGCGCGCCCTCGTCGGCAATCGGCAAAACGATCCGCTGCGACACCTCGACCAGATGATCCACCTCCTGCGAAGGCTCCAGCACCCGCACATGCAGGGCTTCCAGTTCACTGAAAAATTCGCTGGTGGCAAACGGATCGAACGCCGAACTGCTCAAGCCGTTACGCAGGGACTTCAGCAGCCCCGGCACCAGATTCAGCAGCCGCAGGGCGAATTCGGGATCGTCCTGGCGCTGCACGCTCCAGATCAGTTGCTCCATGGTCTGGACGTCAGCCTGCCACTCGGCGCATTGGTCGCCGTGCTTGAGGCAGGTCAACAACAGCACTTTGCTCCAGGCATCCCGGACAAAAGCCACCACCGACGGTGGCAGGACTTTGCCCAACAGCGCCTGATTCAGCGCCCGCTCGACACGGCGCCGGGCCAGCTCGGTTTTCGCCCGGCCCTCTTCCGCATCGCGCAGACGTTGCTCAAGCAATTCGCTACGCCGACGCTCGTCGCCGGTGAAGGCCAGAAAGTCTGCCAGCAGTTCGGAAAATATCGTCGGATCGTCGACGAAATCGTTGAGCAGGCGCTGCACCACTTGTTCGATGCGCAGGTACAGACTGTCTCGCGCATCACCGTCGCAATCGCCCCAGCCCATGGCGGCGTCGGCAATTTCATTGAGCAGGCGCCGCGCCGGGTGGCTGCTGCGACTGAAGAAACTCTTGTCCAGCACCGCGACTTTCAGCATCGGAATCTGCAACCGGGCGATCAACGCCTTGAGCGAATCCGGCAGGTTGCGGTCGTCGAGGATGCATTCGAAGACCATGGCGATCAGGTTGATCACATCCTCGTCCGCACCGCCGACGAAGCGCGACTTACCGCTTTTCACACTGACGCGAGTGAGCAGTTGTTCGAGCTGATTGCGCAGGTCGAAATCATCCTGCGCAGCGGTCAGGGCCGGCACGTATTGCTGCAAGTGCGAGAGCAGGCGCAGCAGGTCGCGGGTGGAAATCGGCTGGGCGACAACGCTGGGCTCCAGGGTCGGCGCGACACTGCCGCGCACATGCAGGAGCAATTCCTGCAAGGCCGCGAACACTTCCTGAACGCTGTCGTCCGCCGGCAAATGATCGCTTTCGCGCGCTTCACTGCGCACGCTGGCGGCGGCCTGGTCGGTGGCCCGCCGCGCCGGTGCCGGTTTCAGTTCGGGCAACACGCCGGTGGCGCTCAGCAGTTGATTGGCTTCGGCATAGAGTTGATCGGTGCTGGCCAGCACATAACGCTCGAACAGCTTGAGCAGGATCAGCTTGACCTTGATCTCCACCCCCAGGTTGCGCCCGGCCTGCAGGAAGTATTCGCAGAGCATCGCCGGTCCCAGCGGGTTGTGCAGGTCGTCGCGGCTTTCGCCGAGCAGCGCATTGAACCGTGCGGTCAATTGACCGAGGGCGAAGCCGTCGCGGTTCAGCACCCGGCCGACCATGGTTTCGATCGCGACGCTGCGCTCCATGTCGTCGGTGCGCGGCGCCTCCTCTTCGTACACGAGGGCGTGGGGCAAGGTGCTTTGCGCGGGATCGTATTGAGTGAGGCCGACGAACGCCTCGAAGAACAGTTCGAGAAAGCCGCGCTCGATATGTTTGCGCTTGAGGCGCAGGTCGCGCATGGCTTCGAAAAAGATGTTCTGTTCGACGTCGTTGCGCGCGCGATCAGCCATCTCGAACAACGTGTCGTCGGCGTTATCGAACAGATCCTGCAAGCCCTGACGCAACTGCTGGGCAGCCTTGTCGCGAACCTGAAGCAGAATCACAGGCAGGCGGGCGAGCGGCGAGTGGGTCGCCTGATCGGTAGCAGCCTTGTGCAAAGGCACTACTTTCCCGTCGTTGTGCATCCTGCCTCCTGAAGCGGTGATTCTTTCGGTCAGTTTCAACTCACCCCTTGTGAAAGCGGGCTTTGCAAATCGAGAACTCGAGAGATACGTCAAAGACATGACGTCAAATGCAAGGCGGATTATCTTGCAAAAGATATCCCCGGCGCCATAGGCGTCAGGGTTTCCCCTATACGTAAACTCCCGTTAATGACCACGGTCGAACGGCGTTTGCTCAAAGAAAATCGACCAGATGCAGTCAAGCTCACGAGTTCTCGCCTTGGGTTGGCCGATGCCATGCCCCTATAATCGGGCCACTTAGTTTGTGGAGCCCGTTATGCCGAATCTACGTCTCGCCGACTTGACCGCCGAAATCGAAGCCAACGTGCGCCGTGCGTTGCTCGAAGACATCGGCAGCGGCGACATCACCGCGCAACTGATCCCGGCCGAACGCCTGGCCAAAGCCACCATCATCACCCGCGACCACGCCGTCATCAGTGGCACGGCCTGGGTCGATGCGGTGTTCCGTCAGCTCGATCCGCGCGTGGCCGTGCATTGGCAGGTACGCGACGGCGAGCGGGTCACGCCCAACCAGCCACTGTTTCACCTGGAAGGCCCGGCCCGTTCGCTGCTCACCGGTGAACGCAGCGCGCTGAACTTCCTGCAATTGCTGTCCGGCGTGGCGACCCGCGCGCAGTACCTGGCTGATTTCGTCGCCGAAACCCAAGTCAAACTGCTCGACACCCGCAAGACCCTGCCGGGGTTGCGTCTGGCGCAGAAGTACGCCGTGACCTGCGGCGGCTGCCACAACCACCGCATCGGCCTGTATGACGCCTTCCTGATCAAGGAAAACCATATCGCCGCCAGCGGCGGCATTGCCCAGGCGATTACCGCCGCGCACCGGATTGCCCCGGGCAAACCGGTGGAGATCGAAGTGGAAAACCTCGATGAGTTGAAGGAGGCCCTGGAGGCCGGCGCCGACATCATCATGCTCGACGAATTGAGCCTGGACGACATGCGCGAAGCCGTGCGCCTGAACGGCGGCCGGGCGAAACTGGAGGCCAGCGGCGGCATCAACGAAAGCACGCTGCTGCCGATCGCACAGACCGGGGTGGACTACATCTCGATCGGCGCGATGACCAAAGATGTGAAAGCGGTGGATCTGTCGATGCGCCTGAGCCTCTGAATCCGGCAGGCAATAAAAAACGCCAGCCCGGTCGGGGCTGGCGTTTTTGTTTCAGACCACCAGATTGTTCATCTCGCAGTAAGAATCCCAGTCGACGCCGAGCACCTCGGCGGCTTCCTTGTGCAGTTCCAGGCGCTTGGCCTCGAACTCCTCTGGCGTACTGGTGTACTTGAGCGTCAGCTCCCACGGCTGCAGACCCTGGGCTTCGGCTTCGTCTTCGAAGGCCCACTGGATCTGGTCTTGCTGATCATCGGGACTCAAGTCTTTGATCTCGTCCATCAACTCCGTGGCGTCGAGCTTGTACTTCTCCAGCGCCTGTTCGTGTCTTTGCTCTTGGGTCAATTCTTTCACGGTCATGTCGTTCTCGCAGATCATGGGAATGGAAGATGGATCTGGATCTTCAAGGATCTCTCTGACGCGGTTAGTCCGGCCTTCAGAACCATTCGGGATCATCTGAAAACTGCTGGGCGATGCTCATGCAGGCCTCGAATATAGGTGGTTTGGATGACGAATGACACGGGACTTTACATCTCTCGCACAAAAAGCTGACCACGGGAACATAAATCCGGATTCCGAGTCATAGCGATGTGCCATATCGGCACTCCCTTCGCTGTTCACAAGGAACCCCAGTGATGCGCAGCCTTTCGAAGATTTCTTCTGTTGTGTCCACTACCGCAATGACCGCCCTGCTCGGCGTGCTGGCCCTGCCGGGAAGCGCCATGGCACTCGAGCTCAGCAACAGCAGCCCGTCCTACGGAGACAAGATTCCCGCCCTCCACGATGACTATGGCAACAAGGTGATCATCAGGACCAATATCGGCGTCGATGACCTGGAAAAGATGCGTGCCACCGTCAATGAGCATTCTCAGCAGCTCGAAGACCTCAAGCGCGGCAGCAGTTCCAGCTCAAGCTCCAGCAGCCGGGAAATCGACGAGTTGAAGAACAAGGTCAAGGAACAGGATCGCGAACTCGATACGCTCGGGCGTCAGGTCGAAGACCTCAAGCGCAACAGCGGATCAAGCTCCAGCTCCAACAGCAGCGAGATTTCCAGTCTGAAGCAGAAGATCAACGATCAGGATCGGGCGATGGATCAACTCAAACGCACGGTCGAGGACCTGAGTCGCAAGGTGAAGTAAGGGGGGAGATTGGTGCCCGAGACAGGAATCGAACCTGCGACCTTCGCGTTACGAGTGCGCTGCTCTACCGGCTGAGCTACACGGGCGGTGGGCTAAACCTAGCACCGGTCTTGAAGTCCGGCAACTGCGCAGGATGTCTCGATATTTCGCAGGCAAAAAAATGCCCCGCCGTTTTCACGGCGGGGCATTTTCATTGCGCTGAAGCGTCGGGGTGATTAAACGCCCGAAGCCTTGGCCGCAGCCACGTCTTTGATGGACAGCTTGATACGGCCGCGGTTGTCCACGTCCAGTACCAGCACTTCCACTTCCTGGCCTTCTTTCAGGATGTCGGTCACTTTCTCTACGCGAGCGTCGCTCAGCATCGAGATGTGAACCAGACCGTCCTTGCCCGGCAGGATGTTGACGAATGCGCCGAAGTCGACGATGCGCTCAACCTTGCCGACGTAGATCTTGCCGATCTCGGCTTCGGCGGTGATGCCCAGAACGCGCTGACGTGCAGCTTCAGCCGCTTCCTTGGTTTCGCCGAAGATCTTGATCGAACCGTCGTCTTCGATGTCGATCGAAGCCTTGGTTTCTTCGCAGATCGCACGGATGGTCGCGCCACCTTTACCGATAACGTCACGGATCTTGTCGGTGTCGATCTTCATCGCGATCATGGTCGGAGCGTTGGCCGACAGCTCGGTACGCGACTGGCCAATGATCTGGTTCATCTGGCCGAGGATGTTCAGGCGCGCTTCCAGGGCTTGGCCCAGAGCGATTTCCATGATTTCTTCGGTGATGCCCTTGATCTTGATGTCCATCTGCAGCGCGGTCACACCTTTGGCGGTACCGGCTACTTTGAAGTCCATGTCGCCCAGGTGGTCTTCGTCGCCCAGGATGTCGGTCAGGACAGCGAATTTCTCGCCTTCTTTAACCAGACCCATGGCGATACCGGCAACCGGTGCCTTCATCGGCACACCAGCGTCCATCAGGGCCAGGGAAGCGCCGCAAACGGAAGCCATCGAGCTCGAACCGTTGG
The DNA here is from genome assembly GCF_025447575.1 of Pseudomonas sp. B2M1-30. Taxonomy (NCBI): domain Bacteria; kingdom Pseudomonadati; phylum Pseudomonadota; class Gammaproteobacteria; order Pseudomonadales; family Pseudomonadaceae; genus Pseudomonas; species Pseudomonas sp. B2M1-30. The sequence goes on from NZ_JAOEJT010000007.1 coordinate 164,209, forward strand.
ACTCGGTGATTTCCGAAACCACGCGGATGGTGTACGGGAACACGTCAGCGGCTGGCAGCATGGCCGAAACCGAACGGCGGGCCAGACGGCCGTGACCGATTTCGCGACGACCGGCGCCACCCATGCGACCACACTCGCCCACCGAGAACGGAGGGAAGTTGTAGTGCAGCATGAACGGGTCTTTTTTCTCGCCTTCCAGGGTGTCCAGCAGTTGTGCGTCACGGGCAGTACCCAGCGTCGCGACGACCAGAGCCTGGGTTTCGCCACGGGTGAACAGTGCCGAACCGTGGGTCTTCGGCAGAACGCCGACTTCGATGTTCAGCGGACGTACGGTGCGAGTGTCGCGGCCGTCGATACGTGGCTTGCCGTTTACGATGTTTTCGCGAACGGTGCGGTATTCGATTTCGCCGAAAGCGGCTTTGACTTCGCTGGACGAAGGCTGACCTTCTTCACCGGACAGCTTGGCAACGACCTGGTCACGCAGCTCGCCCAGACGCGCGTAGCGGTCGGCCTTGATGGTGATGGTGTAGGCCTGGGAGATTGCGTCGCCGAACTCGGCACGGATCGCACCCAGCAGTTCGGTGGCTTCTGGAGCCGGAGCCCAGGTCCAGGTTGGCTTGGCAGCTTCAGCGGCCAGTTCTTTAACGGCGTTGATCACCACCTGGAACTCGTCGTGAGCAAACAGTACCGCGCCCAGCATCTGGTCTTCGGTCAGCTCTTTGGCTTCCGATTCAACCATCAGCACGGCGTCCGAAGTACCGGCAACGACCATGTCCAGGCTCGAGGCAGCCTGCTGCTCGTAAGTCGGGTTCAGCAGGTAGCCGGTGCTTTCGTGGAAAGCAACGCGGGCGGCGCCGATCGGGCCGTCGAACGGGATGCCCGAGATAGCCAGGGCAGCCGAAGTACCGATCATCGCAGCGATGTCCGGATCGGTCTTCTTGCTGGTGGAAACGACGGTGCAGACAACCTGCACTTCGTTCATGAAGCCTTCAGGGAACAGTGGACGGATCGGACGGTCGATCAGTCGGGAAGTCAGGGTTTCTTTCTCGGAAGGACGGCCTTCGCGCTTGAAGAAACCGCCAGGGATCTTACCGGCAGCGTAAGTCTTTTCCTGGTAGTGAACGGACAGAGGGAAAAAGCCTTTGCCTGGATCGGCTTGCTTGGCACCGACGACGGTCACCAATACGCTGACGTCGTCGTCAACGGTGACCAGCACTGCGCCGGAGGCCTGACGGGCAATACGGCCAGTCTCGAGGGTAACGGTCGATTGACCGAACTGGAATTTCTTGATTACCGGGTTCACGGTGTCCTACCTTCTTTGTGGCTCTTGGGGGAACTGGTTTCTTGCGAAATTCTTGGGCAATGTCGGGAATCGGCCCGATGCGGATTGTCCGGGGTGTTCGAGTAAATCAGGTGTCGCAGATAAAACTAGAGGCTGGGAGCCTGCCGGACGCCGGCGGAAAACCGCTGACGTCTGACAGACCACCAACCTCATAGCGCAATCGCTGATTAGCGACGCAGACCCAGGCGGCCGATCAGAGCGCTGTAACGGCTCAGATCTTTGCCTTTCAGGTAGTCCAGCAGCTTACGGCGCTGGTTAACCATGCGGATCAGACCACGACGGGAGTGGTGATCTTTACCGTTGGCCTTGAAGTGACCTTGCAGTTTGTTGATGTTGGCGGTCAGCAGTGCAACTTGCACTTCTGGCGAACCAGTGTCACCAACAGCTTGCTGGTAGTCAGCAACGATTTGAGCTTTTTCTTGAACGTCGAGAGCCATGAGGCAATCCTTTTATCAGGAAACTGTTTCAAAAACAGTTTCAACAGGCCAGGGACAAATCCCTGTATCTATAAATGAGAAGTGACCGTGCCTGTTGACAGCCACCCTCGCCAGCCTGCTGTTACACAGACCGGTTTCGGTCATTCCGACCGAATCAGTCGACGCGGCGCGATGCGCCCGTCTTCGCTCACTTCACCGATACCGATGAAGCGACCATTGTGATCCTGTACCCGCACCATGCCGAACTTCGGAGCATCCGGGGCACGTACCGGCTGGCCGTTGAGCCAGTAGAACGCGCTCGCTTCCGAGAAGTGCAGCAGTGGCCAATCCTGCAGGCCGCTGTCCGATGGCATCAGGAAGCGGTCGACCGCTTCGTTGCCGCCTTCGGCATGTGCCGCTTCCAGCTCTTCGAGCGTGACGGTCTGCGCCAGGGTGAAAGGCCCGGCCTGGGTACGGCGCAATTCAGCGACGTACGCACCACAACCGAGTTGCTCACCGATATCCTCCACCAGAGTGCGGATATAGGTGCCTTTGCTGCAATCCACCGCAAGTCGCGCAGTATCGCCTTCGAAGGCCAGTAATTCCAAGCGCGCAATAGTAACAGAACGCGCTTCACGCTCCACTACTTCGCCTGCACGAGCCAGCTTGTACAGCGGCTGGCCATCACGCTTGAGCGCCGAGTACATCGGCGGTATCTGGCTGATTTGCCCGCGAAATTTCGGCAATGCCGCTTCGACATCGGCGCGACCAACGGTCACCGGACGCTCCTGCAAAACCTCGCCCTCGGCGTCCGCCGTGGTAGTGGTTTTGCCCAGTTGCGCCAGGGTTTCATAACCCTTGTCGGAATCGAGCAGGTACTGCGAGAACTTGGTCGCCTCGCCGAAGCACAGCGGCAGCACGCCGGTGGCCAGCGGATCGAGGCTGCCGGTATGACCGGCCTTCTCGGCATTGAGCAGCCAGCGAACCTTCTGCAACGCGGCGTTGGAGGTGAACCCCAGCGGCTTGTCGAGCAGGATGATACCGCTGACGTTACGACGGATACGTTTGACCTGAGCCACCGAATTACTCCTTGGTGTCTTCAGGTTCGGCCGCATCCACGTGCTGGCTGTCTTCAGCCACGGCACGCTCGATCAGCGCCGACAAGTGCGCACCACGGGCGACGCTTTCGTCGTAGTGGAAGTGCAACTGCGGCACACTGCGCAGCTTCATTTCACGACCCAGTTGCATGCGCAGGAAACCGGCGGCAGCGTTGAGCACCTTGATGCTTTGTGCGATGTCGGCGGCGCCTTCCTGCCCCATCACGGTGATGAAAATCTTCGCGTGACCCACGTCACGGCTGACATCCACAGCGGTAATGGTGACCAGGCCGACACGCGGGTCTTTGACTTCACGACGGATCAGCTGGGCCAGCTCACGCTGCATCTGATCGCCGATACGTTGGGTACGGCTGTATTCTTTTGCCATGATTTTGTTACCTGTTACTGCCCTGCGGTGAAACCCGCAAGGTCTGAAAGCGGCAAACGCCCGGCCTGACAAATGCCAGACCGGGCGTTGCGTTTAGAGTCCGCGTGATGGACTGCGCAGCTCACTGCGCCAGGCCATCACAGCTCTTGAAGTGCGCGAGTCAGAGGCTGCGAGCAACCTGAACCTTCTCGAAGACTTCGATCTTGTCGCCGACCTTGACGTCGTTGTAGCTCTTCACGCCGATACCGCATTCCATGCCGGCACGTACTTCGGAAGCGTCATCCTTGAAGCGGCGCAGGGATTCCAGCTCGCCTTCGAAGATAACGATGTCTTCACGCAGTACACGGATCGGACGGTTACGGTGAACGACACCTTCGATCACCATGCAACCGGCGATCGCGCCGAACTTCGGCGAACGGAACACGTCACGCACTTCGGCCACACCCAGGATGTTCTCGCGAACATCGCTGCCGAGCATGCCGGTGAGGGCTTTCTTGACGTCTTCGATGATGTCGTAGATCACGTTGTAGTAACGCATATCCAGACCTTCCTGCTCGACGATCTTCCGTGCGCCAGCATCGGCACGCACGTTGAAGCCGAACAGTACAGCGTTGGAAGCCAGTGCCAGGTTGGCGTCGGATTCGGTGATACCACCGACACCGCCACCGACCACGCGCACTTGCACTTCGTCGTTGCCCAGGCCGTTCAGAGCGCCCTGCAAGGCTTCCAGCGAACCACGGACGTCGGACTTGAGGACGATGTTGAGCGTCTTCTTCTCTTCCTGGCCCATGCTTTCGAAGATGTTTTCCAGCTTGCCGGCGTGAGCGCGAGCCAGTTTGACTTCGCGGAACTTGCCTTGACGGAACAGAGCCACTTCACGGGCTTTCTTCTCGTCGGCAACCACGCTCATCTCGTCGCCAGCGTCCGGCGTACCGTCCAGGCCGAGGATCTCGACCGGAATGGCCGGACCTGCTTCCTTGATCGGCTTGCCGTTCTCGTCGAGCATGGCACGCACACGGCCATAGTTCGAGCCGACCAGCACCATGTCGCCTTGACGCAGAGTACCGTCCTGAACCAGCACGGTCGCCACCGGGCCACGGCCCTTGTCGAGACGCGATTCAACCACGACACCACGGCCAGGAGCCGAAGGAGTGGCGGTCAGTTCGAGAACCTCGGCTTGCAACAGAACGGCTTCGAGCAGTTCGTCAACGCCAGTACCCATCTTCGCGGAAACCGGAACGAATGGCGTGTCGCCACCCCAATCTTCGGAGGTCACACCGTGAACCGACAGTTCGCTACGGATGCGATCGAGGTCGGCACCCGGCTTGTCGATCTTGTTCACCGCAACCACCAGCGGAACGCCAGCAGCCTGGGCGTGCTGAACGGCTTCGATGGTTTGTGGCATCACGCCGTCGTCCGCCGCAACCACCAGAATCACGATGTCGGTCGCCTTGGCACCACGGGCACGCATTGCGGTAAACGCGGCGTGACCCGGGGTGTCGAGGAAGGTGACCATGCCGCGTTCGGTTTCAACGTGGTACGCACCGATGTGCTGGGTGATACCGCCGGCTTCGCCCGCAGCAACCTTGGCACGACGGATGTAGTCGAGCAGCGAGGTCTTACCGTGGTCAACGTGGCCCATTACGGTCACGACTGGCGCACGAGGAACCGCTTCACCTTCGAACTTCAGGGACTCTGCCAGGGAATCTTCCAGGGCGGTGTCACTGATCAGGGTCACTTTGTGGCCCAGTTCTTCAGCAACCAGTTGGGCAGTTTCCTGATCCAGTACCTGGTTGATGGTGGCTGGAGTACCCAGCTTGAACATGAACTTGATGATTTCGGCAGCTTTGACCGACATCTGCTGGGCGAGATCGCCAACAGTGATGGTTTCGCCGATCTTCACTTCACGCACGACAGGGCCGGTCGGGCTCTGGAAACCGTGGGCGTTGCGTTTCTTCAGCTTGGACTTGCCGCGACCACCACGACGGAAGCCATCGCTTTCTTCGTCGGTAGTACGTGGCGCCGCACGTGGAGTCGGCGCTTTTTCCTTGACCGAGGCGCGATGCGGAGCATTTTTGCGCTCGCCATCACCACCACCGCGACGGCTGTTTTCATCAGCACGTGGCTTGTCCGGACGGCGTTGCTCGTCACGCTTGCGAGTGTCGGCAGCTGGCGCGGCAGCCTCGACCGGCGCAGCTTCGCGCACAGGTTCGGCCACAGCAGCAGGAGCAGGAGCAGGAGCAGCGGCAACCGGCTCGGCGGCAGCGACTGGCGCAGCAACAGGCTGGCGACGCGCTTCTTCTTCGGCGCGATGCTTGGCTTCTTCTTCAGCCTTCTGGCGGGCAGCATTTTCTACTGCACGACGCTCGTCCAGTTCACGCTTGCGCTCGGCTTCGATTTCTTCCGGGCTGCGCTGTACGAAAACTTTCTTCTTGCGAACTTCAACGCTGATGCTTTTGCTGCCAGCCACACGCAGGGTGCTGGTGGTTTTACGCTGCAGCGTGATCTTGCGTGGTTCTTCCACTTTCGCCTTGTGGCTGCTTTTCAAGTGAGTCAGCAGGGATTGCTTTTCACTGTCAGTCACATTTTCTTCGGCGGCGGTGTGCGGCAGACCTGCCTCACGCATCTGCTGCAACAGGCGCTCTACCGGTGTTTTGACCTCATCGGCCAGTTGTTTCACCGTGACTTGCGTCATGCACTTCTCTCCTCAGGCCGCGCCTAATTACTCGAACCAGTGGGCTCGGGCGGCCATGATCAACTTGCCGGCACGATCATCGTCAATGCCGTCGATGTCGAGCAGGTCGTCAATAGACTGCTCGGCCAGGTCTTCGCGGGTAATTACGCCGCGCACCGCCAGTTCCATCGCCAAATCCTTGTCCATACCCTCAAGCGAGAGCAGGTCTTCGGCCGGATGGGCGTCTGCCAGCTTTTCCTCAGTAGCGATGGCTTTGGTCAACAAGCGATCCTTGGCACGAGCACGAAGCTCGTTGACGATATCTTCGTCAAAGCCGTCGATGTTGAGCATTTCTTCCAACGGTACGTAGGCAATCTCTTCCAGGCTGGTGAAGCCTTCATCTACCAGCACCTGCGCCAGTTCTTCGTCGACTTCCAGCTCGTCGATGAAATTGCGCAGGATGTCGCCGGTTTCAGCTTGCTGCTTGGCCTGGATGTCCGATTCAGTCATCACGTTCAGGGTCCAGCCAGTCAGCTGGCTCGCCAGACGCACGTTCTGACCACCACGACCGATGGCCTGAGCCAGATTGTCTGCGCCGACGGCGATGTCCATGGCATGGGCATCTTCATCAACGATGATGGCCGCCACTTCTGCCGGCGACATGGCATTGATCACGAACTGTGCCGGGTTGTCGTCCCACAGGACGATGTCGACACGCTCGCCACCCAACTCGCCCGACACGGCCTGGACGCGCGAACCGCGCATACCGATGCACGCGCCCTGCGGGTCGATGCGTTTGTCCTTGGAGCGGACGGCGATCTTGGCACGCGAACCCGGATCACGGGATGCGGCCATGACTTCGATCAGGCCTTCGGCGATTTCCGGCACTTCGATGCGGAACAGCTCGATCAGCATTTCCGGCGCGGTACGCGACAGGATCAACTGCGGACCACGGTTCTCGGTGCGGATTTCCTTGAGCAGCGCACGCAGACGCACGCCAACACGGAAGGTTTCGCGGGAGATGATGTCTTCACGGGCCAGCAACGCTTCGGCGTTGTTGCCCAGGTCGACGATCACGTTGTCGCGGGTTACCTTTTTCACGGTGCCGGAGATGATTTCCCCCAGGCGCTCGCGATAAGCGTCAACCACTTGGGCGCGCTCGGCTTCGCGCACTTTCTGCACGATGACCTGCTTGGCGGTCTGCGCAGCGATGCGGCCGAACTCGATGGATTCGATCTTCTCTTCGACGACGTCGCCAACCTTGGCACCAGGATGCGTTTCGGCAACCTTGCTAGGCCAGGTTTCGATCGCTGGATCGTCGAGATCATTCTCTTCGACGACTGTCCAGCGACGGAAGGTTTCATAGGAACCGGTGTGGCGGTTGATTTCCACACGCAGGTCAACTTCGTCCTCGAAACGCTTTTTGGTAGCAGTGGCCAGAGCCAGCTCCAGCGCTTCAAAAATCACGCCTGCCGGTACACCCTTTTCATTGGATACCGACTCAACAACCAGCAGTACTTCTTTGCTCATCGTACGCCTCGCCTTTCGCAAGCCATTGGATCCGCGGGATCCGCGTCTCAGTCAAAACTGGGAATAATGTTGGCCTTGTCGATCATATCGATCGGCAACAGGAACTCATGGTCATCTACCTGCACCACGACATCCTGCTCTTCTACACCACGCAGAAGGCCCTGAAAGTTGCGTCGACCTTCGAAAGGCGAGCGCAGCTTGATCTTCACTTGTTCACCGGCATGCGAAGCAAACTGTTCCAAGGTGAACAGTGGGCGATCCATGCCAGGAGAGGACACCTCAAGGGTGTATTCAGAACTGATCGGGTCTTCGACATCGAGAACCGCGCTGGCCTGATGGCTGACCGCAGTGCAGTCTTCGATCAGGATGCCGCCCTCTTTATCGATATAGATTCGCAGAACCGAATGTTTGCCTTGAGAGATGAATTCGATCCCCCAGCATTGATAGCCAAGAGCCTCGACTACCGGGGCCAACAAGGCCTGCAGCTGTTCTAGCTTGCTCGACACCTGAACCCCCTCGTGCATGCTTTGCAAATAAAAAATGGGCAAAAAGCCCACGTGAGATCGCCATTGAAAATCGGCGTCATAAAGTATTCAGCTAACAAAAAGCCCCTGAAAAGGGGCTCCTTAAACTGGTTGCGGGGGCCGGATTTGAACCGACGACCTTCGGGTTATGAGCCCGACGAGCTACCAGACTGCTCCACCCCGCGACAAAGCTGGGGCGGAAGTATACGACCGATCCCTTAGAGGGTCAATGTAACCTTCCACCTGCAAGAAAGCCCGCAACAGCGGGCTCTCCTGACTAATTGGTACCGAGAAGGGGACTCGAACCCCTACACCCTATGGGCACAACCACCTCAAGGTTGCGTGTCTACCAATTCCACCACCTCGGCAAAACTACGTTGAAACTCTTCTTACTTCTGCTCTTGAGCTGGAGGTACGTCAGTCGCTGGAGTAGCCGACTTTTGCTCTTGAAGCACCGGGACATCATCAGAAGCCGGTTGTTGCTTTGGAACTTCCAACACTGCCGGGTTTGGCAGACCTGCTTGAGTCAGCTGATGAGCCTTCTCTTTAGCAAAGTAACCTAACCCCAAGCTGGTTATGAAGAAACCGGCGGCAAGTATAGCAGTAAACTTACTAAGAAAGGTAGAGGAACCTTGGCTTCCGAACACAGTATTTGAAGCACCTGCTCCGAAAGACGCGCCAGCATCCGCACCTTTACCCTGCTGCAGCAAAACCAGAGCAACTACGCCCAATGCACCCAGCAGATGAAAAACGACTACGACTGTTTCCAGCATTTTTTCAGTTTCCCGCGGCGCGACAGATCGCACCGAACTCATCTGCATTCAGGGAAGCTCCACCAATGAGCCCCCCATCGATATCCGGCATGCCGAACAGCTCGACCGCATTGGCCGCCTTCACGCTGCCGCCGTATAGAAGCCGCACACCTCGTGCCACTTCAGAATTCTCTGCCGCCAATTGCTCGCGAATGGCTTTATGCACATCCTGCGCCTGTTGCGGCGTTGCAGTCAGCCCGGTGCCAATGGCCCAGACCGGCTCGTAAGCGATCACCGCCTTGGCAAAGGCGCCGACACCCAGCTCCTCGATGATGCTACCCAGCTGACGCCCGACAACCTCAAGAGTTTTCCCGGCTTCACGCTGCTCAAGGGTTTCCCCTACACACAACACCGGAATCAAGCCACATGCCTGTGCCGCTGCGAACTTGCGATTCAGCATCCCGTCTCGCTCGCCCATTATCTGGCGGCGTTCGGAGTGCCCAACAAGCACCAGGGAACAACCTGCATCCACCAACTGACTCGGTGCAACTTCACCCGTCAACGCACCTTGCATCGATTCCACCGCAGAGTTCTGCGCGCCGACCGAAATCGACTTGCCTTTCAAGCCATCAATCACTTGATTGATATACAAGCAAGGCGGGAACACCGCGACATCAACACCGCTTGGCAAGGCCAGATGACGAAGGCCGTTGATCAGCTCAGCGACGCTGGCGCGGGTACCGTGCATCTTCCAGTTACCAGCTACCATAGGGCGACGCATGCTGTACCTCGTCGGTCAAAGTGGGCGCAGATGTTACCCAACACAATCATGGCTGGCAAGCCGAATCAGGCAGAAACTTCAGTTACCAGTTTTGCCAGCTCTTCGGCATAGCCGCGAACCTGGGTTTCATCCTCGCCTTCGACCATGACACGCACCAGAGGCTCTGTCCCGGACTTGCGCAAAAGCACACGACCACGACCCGCCATCGCCTGCGTCACACGAGCACTGGCTTCCTTGACAGCCGGATGCTCCAGCGGACTTTCACCCCCACCGAAACGCACGTTGATCAGCACCTGTGGGCACTTGCGCAGGGCCTGACGCGTTTGAGCCAGCCCTTCGTTGCGGGTTTTCAGCGCCATCAGAACCTGCAGCGCCGCAATGATCGCGTCGCCGGTCGTGGTGTGGTTGAAGCACACGACATGCCCCGAGTTTTCACCACCCACCAGCCAGTCTCGCTCCAACAACTCGGCAATCACATACCGATCGCCCACATTGGCGCGCACAAATGGAATGCCCAGATCCGCCAGCGCCAGCTCAAGCCCCAGATTGCTCATCAACGTACCGACGACACCGCCCTGCAGCTTGCCGCGCTCCTGCAGATCGCGTGCGATGATGAAGAGCAATTCGTCACCATCGACAATCGCCCCCGTGTGATCGACCATCAATACCCGATCACCGTCACCATCAAAGGCAATACCCAGATCGGCATCCTCGGCGAGCACAGCCGCCTGCAGAGGCCCCATATGCGTGGAGCCGCAGTTGTCGTTGATATTCAGGCCATTGGGCTGAGCCGACAGCACCACGACCTCGGCACCCAGCTCCCGGAACACGCTCGGCGCCACTTTATAGGTGGCGCCATGAGCACAGTCGATCACGATCTTCAGACCGGAAAAACTGGTTCCGGTCGGTACGCTGCTTTTGCAGAATTCAATGTAGCGGCCGGAAGCATCGTTGATTCGCGACACCTTGCCGATCTTGCTCGATTCGACCACCGTCATTGGAGTATCGAGCAACTCTTCGATCATCAACTCCACATCATCCGGGAGCTTGGTGCCCTTGCCGGAGAAAAACTTGATGCCGTTGTCGTCATGCGGATTGTGCGATGCACTGATCACGATACCGGCCTCGGCCTGGAACGTACGCGACAGATAGGCGATCGCCGGTGTCGGCATCGGGCCGAGCAACATTACGTCAGCCCCCGCCGATGTCAGACCAGCCTCCAGCGCCGATTCGAACATGTAGCCGGAAATCCGCGTGTCCTTGCCGACCAACACCTTGCAGGCACCCATCTTGCGAAAGGCCATGCCCGCCGCCCAGCCGAGCTTGAGCATGAAGTCAGGAGTAATCGGGTATTCACCGACACGACCACGAATGCCGTCAGTACCAAAGTATTTCTTGCTCATAAGCGCTCCATCATTCTTATTCGGCTGATTCCACGGCAGCGAGCATCCGCACGACGTCCACCGTTTCCGCCACATCATGGACGCGCAATATACGCGCACCCTTCACCGACGCCAGTGCAGCCAGTGCCAGACCACCATGCAGACGCTCACCCACGGGGCGATTCAACGCATGACCGATCATGCTTTTGCGTGACACGCCCACCAATAGCGGTCGACCCAGCGCATGCAGGGCTTCCATATGTTTGAACAAGCTTAGATTGTGCTGCAGGGTTTTGGCGAAGCCGAAGCCGGGATCAAGAATGATTCGCTCGGCCGCAATTCCAGCCGCCGCACACTGAACCATTCGCTCGGCCAGAAACTCACCCACTTCCCGAGTGACATCCTGATACTGCGGATCATCCTGCATGTCGCCTGGCTCGCCCAGCATATGCATCAGGCAAACCGGCAATCCTGTAGCCGCAGCAGCATCGAGCGCACCGTCCCGACGCAACGAACGAACATCGTTGATCAAGCCCGCGCCCAGCCGCGCAGTTTCGCGCATCACGGCAGGCGTGGACGTATCGACCGAGATAACCACGTCGAGTTCGCGATTGATCAGTTCGACGACAGGCGCGACACGCTCCAACTCTTCCAGCGGCGAAACCGCCCGAGCACCCGGCCGGGTCGACTCTCCGCCAACATCGATCAGCGTCGCACCGGCCACAACCATTGCTTCGGCGTGCCGCAAGGCCGCATCGAGCTGACTGTATCGGCCGCCATCGGAAAAGGAATCAGGAGTGACATTGAGAATGCCCATGACATGCGTCTGGGCCAAATCAAGAACCCGGTTGCCGCAAGGCAACCGGGTCAGGGACTGTACAGAAGTCATTTCAAACCTTAAACGTCAGCAGCCGGACCGCCGATCGGTGTTTCCGGGCGCTCATCCTGAACCACCGGAGGCGTACCAGTACCCGTACCACCCGACCAGTCACGCGGCTCGCGCGGAGTACGACCCGCCATGATGTCGTCAATCTGCTCGGCATCAATGGTTTCGTACTTCATCAGCGCATCAGCCATTGCGTCGAGCTTGTCACGATTGTCCGTGAGGATCTGCTTGGCGGTGCCGTAGCACTGATCGATGATGCTGCGCACTTCCGAGTCGATCAGCTTGGCTGTTTCGCCGGAGAAGCTGGCGTTTTGACCGCCACCGCCACGACCGAGGAATACTTCACCCTCTTCTTCGGCATACATCAGCGGACCGAGTTTTTCCGACAAGCCCCACTTGGTCACCATGTTCCGCGCAATCTGACTGGCGCGCATGATGTCGTTGGAGGCGCCGGTAGTCACGCCATCGAAGCCCAGGGTCATTTCTTCCGCGATACGGCCACCATACAGCGAGCAGATCTGACTGATCAGCGCACGCTTGGACAGGCTGTAACGATCTTCCTCCGGCAGGAACATGGTGACACCCAGCGCACGACCACGCGGAATGATCGAAACCTTGTAGACCGGATCATGCTCAGGAACGACACGCCCGACAATGGCGTGGCCAGCTTCGTGATAAGCGGTGTTCTGCTTCTCTTTTTCGGACATGACCATGGATTTGCGCTCGGCGCCCATCATGATCTTGTCCTTGGCCAGCTCGAATTCCTTCATTTCAACGATGCGCTTGCCTGCACGGGCTGCAAACAGCGAAGCCTCGTTGACAAGGTTGGCAAGGTCGGCACCGGAGAAACCCGGAGTACCCCGAGCGATAACGGCCGGAGCCACATCGTCGCCCATCGGCACCTTGCGCATGTGCACCTTGAGAATCTGCTCACGACCACGGATGTCCGGCAGACCAACCACGACCTGACGGTCGAAACGGCCCGGACGCAGCAGCGCCGGGTCGAGGACGTCTGGACGGTTGGTGGCTGCAATCACGATGATGCCGTCATTCATCTCGAAGCCGTCCATCTCTACCAGCAACTGGTTGAGGGTCTGCTCACGCTCGTCGTGACCACCGCCCATGCCGGCGCCACGATGGCGACCAACGGCGTCGATTTCGTCGATAAAGATGATGCATGGCGCGTGTTTTTTGGCCTGTTCGAACATGTCACGAACACGGCTGGCACCGACACCGACGAACATTTCGACGAAGTCGGAACCGGAAATGGTGAAGAAAGGAACCTTGGCTTCGCCGGCAATCGCTTTCGCCAGCAAGGTCTTACCGGTACCTGGAGGCCCCACCATCAGCACACCGCGAGGAATGCGGCCGCCGAGGCGCTGGAACTTGCCCGGATCACGGAGGAACTCGACCAGTTCGCCGACTTCTTCCTTGGCTTCATCGCAACCGGCAACGTCAGCCAGGGTGGTTTTCACCTGATCTTCGGAAAGCAGGCGCGCCTTGCTCTTGCCGAAGCTCATCGGGCCGCCCTTGCCGCCCGCGCCCCCCTGCATCTGGCGCATGAAGAACATGAACACGGCGATGATCACGAGGATCGGGAAGCTGGCCACCAGAAGCTGGGTCCAGATGCTTTGCTGCTCAGGCTGCTTGCCCTCGACGACAACGTGGTTGTCGACAAGATCGCCGATCAGCCCATTGTCCTGAATGGCCGGACGAATGGTCTTGAAGCTGTCGCCATCGTTGCGCTTGCCGGTAATCACATAGCCATCGACGGCCACGCGCTCGACCTTGCCATCCTTGACCTGCTGGATGAAGTCGGAATAGTTGAGGGTCTGCGGCTCGTTAGGGCTGGAGAAGTTGTTCATCACCGTCACCAGGACAGCCGCGATGATCAACCACAGGATCAGATTCTTTGCCATATCGTTCAATTAACTACCCTCTGAAGCAAGCTCCGCTACTGGCGCGCGCTTCGCATGATATTCACCGGCCTAACTTACTACATTACCTACAGCTCTGGCAGGCGCCGTCTGTAACCCTTTGTGAAACCTAGACTACACGATGTTCGTCCAGGTCAGGCGAAGTGTCCTATTGCAAAAAACTATAGAACACCCCTAAAGCCGCCGGCCCGAGGCCTGTCACTCGCCGCGATAGCCCCATGCCAGCAGGTATTGCTCGCGGGAGCTGTCGCGGGAAGAGTCGGGCTTGATCATCTGGACCTTGTCGAATTTCTGACGAGCGTCCTTCAGGTAAGCGTCGAACCCTTCGCCCTGGAAAATCTTGATCAGGAAATTGCCGCCCGGCTTGAGTATCCGGGCCGCCAGATCAAGGGCCAGCTCGCACAAAAACATGGCTTTTGGCATATCCACGGCAGGCGTACCACTCATATTGGGGGCCATATCGGAAATCACAAGGTCCACTTGCGAATTACCCACGGCCTCGAGGATCTGAGCGAGCACTTCATCCTGGGTAAAGTCACCCTGGATGAAGGTCACATCCGGAATGCTGTCCATTTCCAGGATGTCGGACGCAATCAGGCGCCCCTGACCACCGATCAACCGACTGGTGACCTGCGACCAGCCGCCCGGCGCGGCACCCAGATCGACTACGCTCATCCCCGGACGGATCAGCTTGTATTTCTCCTGGACTTCCAGAAGCTTGTAGCTCGCACGCGAGCGGTAACCATCCTTCTGCGCCTGCTTCACATAAGGATCGTTTACATGTCTTTTCAGCCAGCCAAGGCTTGTCTTGGAACGCGCCATTGGGCACCTCGATGATTAGGGTCGTGATTTATCGGGCGGATCCACGAGCCCTCGGGTAAAATGGCCGCCATTTTTACAGAATCCAGACGAAAGGGTCAGATTATGCCGCTCAATAACGAGCAGAAGAAACAATTCAAATCCATTGGTCACGACCTGAAACCGGTCCTGATCGTGGCAGGCAATGGCCTGACCGAAGGTGTTCTCGCCGAACTGGAACGCGCACTGGTCGATCATGAGCTGATCAAGGTGCAGGTCAAGCTCGAAGACCGCGACGATCGTCGCGCAGTCATGGAAGAGCTGGCCAAGGCCGGTCGGGCCGAGCAGGTGCAGACCATCGGCAAGATGGTGCTGCTGTACCGCAAGAACCCGCAGCCGAACAAGCAACTGTCCAACATCCACCGTTACAAATGACGGTGGCTCCGGTCAGAGGTGCGGCTTGCGCGCCCTGACCGGCACGGACTGAGCCACCAGTACGAGACCGCTGATCCCCAGCACTACGAAACAGAACATCTGCCAGCGCTCATCGACAGATATGCCGTAGTGCAGCAAGTAATAGCCAAAGCATGCTGCGAGACCGACCAGCAGTATCTGGCCACTGAATACCCGCCACCATGCCGAAACACCGGCAACCCTCGCCAGCACCACCAGCTGGGTCAATACCCCTACCGCTGCGACACCAATCAACCAGCGGTCGATCTGTGCAGCCAGGTCGTCGACCAGCAGCGGCGCCAGACCAATGATTCTCAGCGCTGGCACCAGGCCAACGTGAAACACCCAAAGGCCGCCGACCCAGAAAACCTGGGACAGCTGCCAAAGGATGGCTTCAATGGCAGGCGCCCGGAAGATCGCGTCAGATGTGTTTGACTTCGACAATCTCGTACTCGACCGTGCCGCTTGGGGTTTTGATTACGACCGTATCGCCTTCTTCCTTGCCGATGATCGCGCGGGCAATCGGCGCGTTTGCCGAGAGCTTGCCCTTCTTGATGTCGGCCTCGTCCTCGCCAACGATCTGGTAGGTCACCTGATCGCCAGTCTCGGTGTTTTCAAGGTCCACGGTGGTCCCGAAAATCACCTTGCCGGTATGGGCGATGGTGGTGACGTCAATCACCACCGCGTTCTGCATGCGGCCTTCGATGTCGCGGATCCGCGCCTCGACCATGCCCTGCTCTTCACGGGCAGCATGGTATTCGGCGTTTTCCTTGAGGTCGCCGAGCTCACGCGCTTCGCCGATCGCCTGGCTCAAGCGCGGACGCTCGACCTTGCTGAGGAATGTATGTTCTTCCTCCAGGGCCTTGGCGCCCTGGACGGTCATTGGGTACTTGATCATGCCTTCAATCCTGCGTGTAGATCCTGCAAGCGGCGCACGGTCTTCTCGGGACCGAACTTCAGCGCTTCGCAGATAGCTTCGCCAGCAGCAATGGTGGTGGTGCAGTAGATCTTGTGCTGCAAGGCATTGCGACGAATGGAGTAGGAATCAGCGATCGACTGACGGCCTTCAGTGGTGTTGATGATCAGGGTGACTTCGTCATTCTTGATCATGTCGACCACGTGCGGACGACCCTCGGTCACCTTGTTCACGCGACGCACTTTCAGGCCTGCGGCTTCGATCAGCTTGGCAGTGCCGGCAGTGGCGACGACTTCGAAACCCAAGTTGATCAGATCACGGGCCACGCCTGCAACCAGCGGCTTGTCATCGTCACGCACGCTGATGAAGGCAGTACCGCCGGTCGGCAGCACTTCGCTGGCGCCCATCTGAGCCTTGGCGAACGCTTCGCCGAAGGTGTCGCCCACGCCCATCACTTCACCGGTGGACTTCATCTCTGGGCCGAGGATCGGGTCCACGCCAGGGAATTTGGCGAACGGGAACACCGCCTCTTTCACGCTGTAGAAGCTAGGAATGATTTCCTTGGTGAAGCCGATTTCCTTGAGTGTCTTACCGGCCATGACGCGAGCCGCGATCATTGCCAGGGAGACACCGATGCACTTCGATACGAACGGTACGGTACGGGAAGCGCGCGGGTTGACTTCGATGACGTAGATGTCTTCGCCTTGCAGCGCCAACTGAACGTTCATCAGGCCGACAACGCCCAGCTCCAGGGCCATTTTCTTGACCTGTTCGCGCATCTCGTCCTGGATGTGCGCCGGCAGCGAGTACGGCGGCAGCGAGCACGCGGAGTCACCGGAGTGAACGCCGGCCTGCTCGATGTGCTGCATGATCGCGCCAATCACCACGTCCTTGCCGTCGCAGACCGCATCCACGTCCATCTCGATGGCGCAGTTGAGGAAGTGGTCGAGCAGCACCGGGCTGTCGTTCGACACTTGCACCGCGTCACGCAGGTAACGTTTGAGTTCTTCTTCCTTGTAGACGATTTCCATCGCCCGGCCGCCCAGTACATACGACGGACGAACCACCAGCGGATAACCGATCTTCGCGGCAGCGCGCACGGCTTCGTCTTCGCTGCGCACGGTGGCGTTCGGCGGCTGACGCAGGTTCAGGCGCTCGACCATCTGCTGGAAGCGCTCACGGTCTTCGGCACGGTCGATGGCGTCAGGGCTGGTGCCGATGATCGGCACGCCGGCCGCTTCGAGGGCGCGAGCCAGTTTCAGCGGAGTCTGGCCGCCGTACTGGACGATCACACCTTTCGGCTTCTCGACACGGACGATTTCCAGCACGTCTTCCAGGGTGACCGGCTCGAAGTACAGACGGTCGGAAGTGTCGTAGTCGGTCGATACGGTTTCCGGGTTGCAGTTGACCATGATGGTCTCGTAACCGTCATCGCGCAGCGCCAGTGCCGCGTGTACGCAGCAGTAGTCGAACTCGATGCCCTGACCGATACGGTTCGGGCCACCGCCGAGGATGATGATCTTGTCGCGACCGGACGGCGCGGCTTCGCACTCTTCCTCGTACGTCGAGTAGAGGTAGGCGGTATCGGTGGCGAACTCGGCGGCGCAGGTGTCGACGCGCTTGTAGACCGGGAACACTTCCAGCTTGTGACGATGAGTACGCAGGTTTTTCTCGGTGACGCCCAGCAGTTTGGCCAGACGCTGATCGGAGAAGCCCTTGCGCTTGAGGCGGAACATCAGGTCACGATCAATGGCCGACAGACCGAGGGTCTTGACCTTCTCTTCGTCCTTGATCAGATCTTCGATCTGCACCAGGAACCACGGGTCGATCATGTTCATGGCGAAGATTTCGTCGACCGTCATGCCGGCGCGGAAAGCGTCCGCCACGTACCAGATACGCTCGGCGCCCGGCACGGTCAGTTCGCGCTTGAGCACGCTCATCGCATCCGAACTTTTCAGGTCAACCTTCTCGTCCAGACCGCAAACACCGACTTCCAGGCCGCGCAGGGCTTTCTGCAGGGATTCCTGGAAAGTACGGCCGATGGCCATGACTTCACCCACCGACTTCATCTGAGTGGTCAGGCGCGCGTCAGCGTTGGCGAATTTCTCGAAGGCGAAACGCGGCAGCTTGGTGACGACATAGTCGATGGACGGTTCGAAGGACGCCGGGGTCTTGCCACCGGTGATGTCGTTCGACAGTTCGTCGAGGGTGTAACCGACCGCCAGTTTGGCCGCGACCTTGGCGATCGGGAAACCGGTGGCTTTCGAGGCCAGTGCCGAGGAACGCGAGACGCGCGGGTTCATCTCGATCACGACCATGCGGCCGGTGTCCGGGCAGATACCGAACTGCACGTTGGAACCGCCGGTTTCGACGCCGATCTCGCGCAGTACCGCCAACGAGGCGTTACGCAGGATCTGGTATTCCTTGTCGGTCAGGGTCTGGGCCGGAGCTACGGTGATCGAGTCACCGGTGTGGACGCCCATCGGGTCGAAGTTTTCGATCGAGCAGACGATGATGCAGTTGTCCTTTTTGTCGCGGACAACTTCCATTTCATATTCTTTCCAGCCGATCAGCGATTCGTCGATCAGCAGTTCCTTGGTCGGCGACAGGTCCAGACCACGGGCGCAGATTTCTTCGAACTCTTCGCGGTTGTAAGCGATGCCGCCACCGGTGCCACCCATGGTGAAGGACGGACGGATGATGCACGGGAAGCCCAGGCGCTCGAGCACCGCGTTGGCTTCTTCCATGCTGTGGGCGATGCCGGAACGCGGGCATTCCAGGCCGATGGATTTCATCGCCTTGTCGAAACGCGAGCGGTCTTCAGCCTTGTCGATGGTGTCGGCGTTGGCACCGATCATTTCCACGCCGAACCTCTCAAGAACGCCTTCGCGTTCCAGGTCCAGGGCGCAGTTCAGAGCAGTCTGGCCGCCCATGGTTGGCAACACGGCATCCGGACGCTCTTTCTCGATGATCTTGGCAACGGTCTGCCACTTGATCGGCTCGATGTAAGTGGCGTCAGCCATGTCCGGGTCGGTCATGATGGTGGCCGGGTTGGAGTTCACCAGGATGACGCGGTAACCCTCTTCGCGCAGGGCCTTGCAAGCCTGGGCGCCGGAGTAGTCGAATTCGCAGGCCTGGCCGATAACGATCGGGCCAGCGCCGAGAATCAGGATGCTTTTAATGTCTGTACGTTTTGGCATGGGTTTGTCACTCAAATCCGCAGGTCAGTCGGCAAGCCGTCTTGATCGATTTCTGAAGTTTCGAGGGGGCCGCCGGTTGCGGGGCCGCCCTCGAAGGGCTTCTCGCTACAGTCTCAAGGCGAGCGCTTAGCGTCGCTTGGCCATCTCGTTGATGAAGCGGTCAAACAGGGGTGCCACGTCGTTCGGGCCTGGGCTCGCCTCAGGGTGACCCTGGAAACTGAACGCGCTCTTGTCGGTGCGCTCGATGCCTTGCAGGGTGCCGTCGAACAGCGATTTGTGGATCGCACGAACGTTGGCCGGCAGAGTCGCTTCATCAACCGCGAAGCCGTGGTTCTGGCTGGTGATCATGACGACGCCCGTGTCCAGATCCTGTACCGGGTGGTTGGCACCATGATGGCCATGGCCCATTTTCAGGGTCTTGGCGCCGGAGGCCAGGGCCAGCAGCTGGTGACCGAGGCAGATGCCGAATACCGGAATCTCGGTTTCCAGCACGTCCTTGATCGCCTGGATCGCGTAGTCGCAAGGCTCAGGGTCACCAGGGCCGTTGGACAGGAACACGCCGTCCGGCTTAAGAGCCAGCACGTCGGCCGCCGGCGTTTGCGCCGGGACAACGGTGACGCGGCAACCGCGCTCGACCAGCATGCGCAGGATGTTGACCTTGACGCCGTAGTCGTAGGCAACGACGTGGTACGGCAGCTCAGAGGCTTCGATGGTCGCGTGGCTGTCGGTTTTCAGTTCCCAGACAGTGGAGCGCCATTCGTACTGAGTCTTGGTGCTGACGACTTTCGCCAGATCCATGCCCTTGAGGCCCGGGAAGCCTTGCGCGGCGGCAATGGCAGCTTCTTCGGAGATGTTGTCGCCCGCCATGATGCAGCCGTTCTGTGCGCCTTTTTCGCGCAGGATGCGAGTCAGACGACGAGTGTCGATACCGGCGATCGCCACAACGTTGTTGGCTTTCAGGTAATCGGACAGGGACATCGTGTTACGCCAGTTGCTCGCTACCAGTGGCAGGTCACGGATGACCAGGCCGGCAGACCAGACGCGGTCGGACTCGGCGTCTTCCGGCGTGGTGCCGGTGTTGCCGATGTGCGGGTAAGTCAGGGTAACGATCTGTTGGGCGTAGGAAGGATCGGTAAGGATTTCCTGATAGCCGGTCATTGCGGTGTTGAACACGACCTCACCAACGGTCTGACCGTCGGCTCCAATGGCTTCGCCGCGAAAAATGCTGCCATCAGCAAGGGCGAGTATGGCTGGCTTAGTCAAGAAGACCTCCCGTAAATAACGCATGAAAGGGCAATCGCAGGTTGTAAAAAAGCGGAGTGACGTATGGACACGTCACCCCGCTTGTTCACTGAATTATTCTGCGCGCTTTTAGTGGACACACTAAAGCTGTAGCTTACAGAAAAAGGGATTTTTGGTCTACCGCCAATGAGCCTGAAAGGCCAGAGAATGCGACAGGGCGTCGCGTAGCGGAGTAAAACCGGCACAAACAGTGAGTTTGCGCCGGGTTAAAACAAGGCTCAACGTAAGTCGAGCACATCCTGCATGTCATAAAGGCCAGGCCCGCGAGCGTCCAGCCACAACGCCGCGCGCACCGCGCCCTTGGCGAAGGTCATGCGACTCGAAGCCTTGTGCGTGATCTCCAGACGCTCACCCTCGCAGGCGAACAGCACGGTGTGATCACCCACCACATCGCCGCCACGAACCGTGGCGAAACCGATGGTCTCGCGCTCACGCGCACCGGTGTGACCTTCACGACCGTAGACCGCAACCTTCTGCAAATCACGATCCAGCGCCTCGGCGATCACCTCCCCCATGCGCAGCGCCGTACCGGACGGCGCATCGATCTTGTGCCGATGGTGGGCCTCGATGATTTCGATGTCCGCATCGTCCTTCAATACGCGCGCAGCCATGTCCAGCAGCTTCAGCGACAGGTTGACACCGACGCTGAAGTTGGCGGCGAACACGATCGGAATGTCCTTGCCCGCCTCGGCCAGCAACTGCTTCTGAGCCGCGTCGAGCCCGGTCGTGCCGATAACCATGGCCTTGCCGGCCTTGCGGCAGAAGGCGAGGTTTTTCAGCATGACTTCCGGCAGCGTGAAGTCGATCAGGACGTCGAACTCTTCCGCCACCGACTCCAGATTGCCGGACAGCGGCACGCCAATGCGCCCGAGCGATGCCAGCTCACCGGCATCCACCCCGATCAGCGTGCTGCCAGGACGAACAATGGCGGCCGTCAGCCCGGTCAGCGGCGCGCGCTGCTGCACCGCCTCGACCAGAATCTTGCCCATGCGCCCGGCGGCGCCCATCACAGCTATACGTCGCATGCCGACTCCTTACAGATCGCCGAAGAAGCGCTTCACGCCATCGAACCAACCGGTGGTTTTCGGCGAGTGGCTGTTGTCGTCCGCCAGGGAGCTGCGGAACTCTTCCAGCAATTCACGCTGACGACGATTCAGATTGACCGGCGTCTCGACCGCCACGCGGCACATCAGATCGCCCGCACCACCGCCACGCACTGGCGCAACGCCCTTGCCGCGCACGCGGAACTGCTTGCCGGTCTGGGTGCCTTCAGGGATTTTCAGCTTGACGCGGCCGTCGAGGGTAGGAATCTCCAACTCGCCGCCGAGCGCAGCGTCGACGAAGCTGATCGGCACCTCGCAGAACAGATGCTTGCCGTCACGCTGGAAGATCGCGTGTTCGCGCACGTTGATGACCACGTACAGATCGCCAGTCGGGCCGCCCTGCGTGCCCGCCTCGCCTTCGCCGGACAGACGAATGCGGTCGCCTGTATCGACGCCAGCCGGCACTTTCACCGACAGGGTCTTGTACTCTTCGACGCGACCGTCGCCGTGGCAGGAATCGCACGGGTCGGAAATGATCTTGCCCTGGCCATGGCAGCGCGGGCAGGTCTGCTGCACCGAGAAGAAGCCTTGCTGCATGCGTACCTGGCCGATACCGCCGCAAGTCGGGCAAGTCGATGGCGACGAACCTTTCTTGGCGCCCGAACCATCGCAAGGCTTGCAGTTGACCAGCGTCGGAACGCGGATATTCACGGTAGTACCGCGCACCGCTTCTTCCAGATTCAGCTCCAGGGTGTAGCGCAGGTCGCTGCCGCGCTGGGCGCCGCCACGGGAGCCGCCGCGACCGCCACCGAAGAAATCACTGAAGACATCGCCAAAGATGTCCGAGAAATTCTGCCCGCCGAAGCCCGCACCGCCGCCACCCATGCTCGGGTCGACGCCGGCATGACCGTATTGGTCGTAGGCCGCGCGCTTGCTGGAGTCGGACAGAACCTCGTAGGCCTCGTTGGCCTCCTTGAACAGCTCTTCCGACGCTTTGTCATCGGGATTACGGTCCGGGTGATGCTTCATCGCCAGACGGCGATAGGCCTTCTTCAGGTCAGCTTCGCTTGAGCCGCGCTCAACACCCAACACTTCGTAATAGTCACGCTTTGCCATAAGTCTTTGCACTCTTAAGGACGTTCGGCAAACCCCTCCTGAGCTTCGCCAAACTCGTTGAGCCCCCAAACAGGCCCGGACCCAACTCACGTCGATTTCAACGATCCTGGTCTTTGATTCAATGCGGCACTTTCGGCTCGAAAAGCAGGAGCATTCCCGGCCATGCCGCCACCACGCGAACCTTGTCGCATGCTGTAAAAATTCGCGTATTCCAGATACGCCAACGCGGGAGCAAGCTCCCGCGCGGCGACATCCTACCAGTCACCGCCGCAAGGCAGTCAACCGGCCGACCAACAACTTACTTGTGGTCTTTGACTTCTTCGAACTCGGCATCGACAACATCGTCAGCCTTTTCAACTTTCTCGTCGTGCGGTGCCGCGCCTTCAGCAGGCTGAGCCTGTTCGGCGTACATCTTCTGGGCAACCGGAGCGGAGACTTTCGACAGCTCTTCGATCTTAGCTTCGATGGCAGCCTTGTCGTCGCCTTTCACAGCGGCTTCCAGGGCAACCACGGCCGCTTCGATTGCAGTCTTCTCTTCAGCGCTTACCTTGTCGCCAGCGTCGGTGACCATTTTGCGGGTCGAGTGAACCAGTGCGTCACCCTGGTTACGGGCAGCGGCCAGCTCTTCGAACTTGCGGTCTTCCTCGGCGTTCGCTTCGGCGTCACGCACCATGCGCTCGATTTCTTCGTCGGACAGACCGGAGTTGGCCTTGATCACGATCGACTGAGTCTTGCCGGTCGCCTTGTCTTTCGCGCCGACGTGCAGGATGCCGTTGGCGTCGATGTCGAAGGTTACTTCGATCTGCGGCACGCCACGTGGAGCAGGTGGAATGTCGGCCAGGTCGAACTTGCCCAGGGATTTGTTCTGTGCGGCTTGCTTGCGCTCGCCCTGCAGGACGTGAATGGTCACGGCGCCCTGGTTGTCGTCGGCAGTCGAGAACACTTGCGATTTCTTGGTAGGAATCGTGGTGTTTTTCTCGATCAGCGCGGTCATCACGCCACCCATGGTTTCGATACCCAGGGTCAGCGGGCTGACGTCGAGCAGCAGCACGTCTTTCACATCACCGGCCAGAACGGCGCCCTGGATCGCAGCACCCATGGCAACGGCTTCGTCCGGGTTCACGTCCTTACGTGCTTCCTTGCCGAAGAAATCGGTCACCAGTTTCTGTACCAGCGGCATACGGGTCTGACCGCCGACCAGGATCACGTCGTTGATCGCGCCAACGTCGATACCGGCGTCTTTCATGGCGATGCGGCAAGGCTCGATGGTGCGCTGAACCAGGTCTTCAACCAGCGCTTCGAGCTTGGCACGCGAGATCTTCACGTTCAGGTGCTTCGGACCGGTGGCGTCTGCAGTGATGTACGGCAGGTTCACGTCGGTCGACTGAGCGGACGACAGCTCGATCTTGGCTTTTTCAGCGGCTTCTTTCAGGCGCTGCATCGCCAGCGGGTCACCCTTGAGGTTCATGCCGCTTTCTTTCTTGAATTCGTCAACGAGGTAGTCGATCAGACGAATGTCGAAGTCTTCACCGCCGAGGAAGGTGTCACCGTTGGTGGCCAACACTTCGAACTGGTGCTCGCCGTCAACTTCAGCGATCTCGATCACGGAAACGTCGAAAGTACCGCCACCCAGGTCATAAACGATCACGGTGTGATCGCCCTTCGCCTTGTCCATACCGTAGGCCAGAGCGGCTGCGGTCGGTTCGTTGATGATGCGCTTCACGTCCAGACCAGCGATGCGGCCGGCGTCTTTGGTCGCCTGACGCTGGCTGTCGTTGAAGTAGGCCGGAACGGTGATCACCGCTTCGGTCACTGCCTCGCCGAGGTAGTCTTCGGCGGTCTTCTTCATCTTTTTCAGGATTTCAGCCGAGATTTGTGGCGGTGCCATTTTCTGGCCGTTCACTTCAACCCAGGCATCGCCGTTGTCAGCCTTGGCGATTTTGTAAGGGACCATCTGAATGTCTTTCTGTACGACTTCTTCTTCGAAGCGACGACCGATCAGACGCTTTACCGCGTACAGGGTGTTGTGCGGGTTGGTCACTGCCTGACGCTTGGCGGACTGGCCGACCAGGATTTCGCCATCGTTGGCGTACGCGATGATCGACGGCGTGGTACGCGCGCCTTCGGCGTTCTCGATAACCTTGGCAGTGCCGTTTTCAAGAATGGAGACGCAGGAGTTGGTAGTCCCCAGGTCGATACCGATAATTTTGCCCATGTTCACTCTCCCGAAACTTTTTGATTTGGTTGCCGCAGCAGTTGTGGCTGACTGCGGTAGCACTTAAACGCTTGACTTCTAAATGGGGGCCTTGCGGCTGATTTCAAGCCTTCTCGTCAATCGAAGGCGAAATTGGCGCTGGCGCCTTGCTGACCACAACCATCGCCGGACGCAGCAGGCGACCGTTGAGCTGATAACCCTTCTGGAACACCTTCAGAACACTGTTCGGCTCGACATCGGCGCTTTCCTGCATGGCCATCGCCTGATGGTGAACGGCGTTGAACGGTTCGCCATGCGGATCGATCGCTTCAAGCTGATAACGCTTGAGGGTGTCGTGGAACATCTTCAGGGTCAGCTCGATGCCTTCGCGCATCGGACGGATGCTTTCGTCATCCGGGCTCGACAGCTCGAGGCCGCGCTCCAGACTGTCGACGATCGGCAACAGGTCACCAGCGAATTTTTCCAGCGCGAACTTGTGCGCCTTTTCCACGTCCTGCTCGGCACGGCGGCGGACGTTCTGCAGATCGGCAGCTACGCGCAGCGATTGATCCTGCGCGGCGGCCAATTGCTCTTCGAGCACTTGTACACGGGTCGCCAGGTCATCACCCGAAGCCTCGGGCGCCTGAGTGGCTTCCGGATTTTGCGTATCTACTGTCTGTTCGTCAGCCATGGAACTCTCCTTTCAATTTCGTCCGCGAGGTCGACTCGCGCTTCTGCCCCGGTATATGGGGCCGCAAAATCAGGCTTCAAGGGCTGACCGCGATTAACCCTACAAAAAAGTGCTGCATTGTCATTCCACGCCGCACTAAGCATTTGATCGGATCAACCGAATCGAGCGAAGCGGGGGCATTGTCAGCCCGAAACAAAACACTGTATAAATAACCAGACCTAAAGCCTGGGAGCGGCCTTCATGCTGGTGCACCTGTCCGTACACAACTACGCCATCGTTGAACATCTCGATCTCGAACTCGATCGCGGGATGAGCGTGATCACAGGGGAAACCGGCGCCGGCAAGTCGATCATGCTCGACGCCCTGGGCCTGACCCTCGGCGACCGTGCCGACAGCGGCGTGGTCCGCCCGGGCGCCGACAAGGCCGACATCCTGGCAACCTTCGACCTCGTCGACATTCCCGAAGCCAGCGCCTGGCTGGCCGAACGCGACCTGGAAAGCGACGGCCCGTGCATCCTGCGCCGGGTCATCACCTCCGAAGGTCGCTCACGGGGCTACATCAACGGCACCCCCTGCCCGCTCGGCGACCTCAAGGCACTGGGCGAATTGCTGATCGACATCCATAGCCAGCACGAACACCAGTCCCTGCTCAAGACCGACACCCATCGGCGCCTGCTCGACGAGTATGCCGGCGCCACCGATCTGGCCCGCCAGGTGCAACTGGCCTCCCAGCGCTGGCGCCAGACCCGCCAGGAGCTCGAGCGCCTGTCCAACTCCGGTGACGAGCAGCGCGCCCGCCACCAACTGCTCAGCTATCAGCTGGAAGAGCTGGAAAACCTCGGCCTCGGCGAAAACGAACTCGAAGAGCTGGAGCAGGAACACAAGAACCTGACCAATGCCGAAACCCTGCTGGGCATTTGCCGACAAGTGGTCGAGCAATGCAGCGAAAGCGATTCCGGCAATGTGCTGAATGCACTGACCGCCAGCCTCAATCGCCTGTCGAGCGTGAACAACTCCGTCGGCGCCCTCGGCGAAGCCAGCAGCTTGCTGACCAGCGCGCAGATCCAGGTTGAAGAGGCGGTGGGCGAACTCAATCGCTTCCTCGACAACTTCGATGCGGACCCGGCGCGCCTGCAATATCTGGAAGAGCGCCTCGACGCCATCTACACCATGGCGCGCAAGCACCGGATCCAGCCAACCGAAGTCGCGCAGATGCAGCAGAAGCTGCTGGATGAAATCGAAACCCTGAACGCCAACGACGAGTCCATCGAACGACTGGCCGACGAACTGACCTCCTACGCCCGCCACTACCAGGAAAAGGCGCGAGAGCTGAGCGATTTGCGCCATCAGGCAGCCGGCAATCTCGCCAGCGCCGTGGAGCAGGAGATTCAGCGCCTCGGCATGCCCGGCGGCCGCTTCACCATCGAACTTCACCCAAGCAACGGCGGCGAACTGCTGCCCAACGGGCTTGAGCAAGTGGAGTTGCTGGTCAGCGCCAACCCCGGCCAACCCTTGAAGGCATTGGCCAAGGTCGCGTCCGGCGGCGAGCTGTCGCGGATCAGCCTGGCGATCCAGGTCATCACTGCACAGACATCCCGGGTGCCGACGCTGGTATTCGACGAAGTGGACGTCGGTATTGGTGGGCCGACGGCGGAAATTGTCGGTCAGTTGCTGCGTCGCCTCGGCGAACGCGGGCAGGTACTGACGGTGACACACTTGCCGCAAGTGGCTGCGCAAGGGCATCAGCACCTGTTTGTACACAAGGTTCGTGGTGAGCAGGCGACTCACACCGCCGTGTCGAAACTGAGCAAAAACGATCGTATAGAAGAGGTCGCGCGCATGCTCGGCGGCATCGATCTGACCAAGGAATCCCTGGCGCACGCCAAAAAGATGGTGGTTGCCGCGAAAGTTTAAGAACCGCAGATAGCACGAAGGCGACCCTTGGGTCGCCTTCGCTCGTTTCGCGAACCTGAAATTCGCGCGACATGCTTACTTACTTTTTCTTGCGGACGTACAGCACCAGATTGTGATCCACCAACTCGACACCGTGTTCCTCGGCGATCGCCTTCTGGAGTTTTTCGATTTCGATGCTGACGAATTCGACAACCTCACCGGTTTCCACGTTGACCATATGGTCGTGGTGGCCGCCGTCGGCCAATTCGAATACCGCATGGCCGCCGTCGAAGTTGTGACGGACCACGAGGCCAGCCGCTTCGAACTGGGTCAGAACACGGTAAACCGTGGCCAGACCGACGTCCTCACCGGCTTCCATCAACGCCTTGTAGACGTCTTCGGCACTCATGTGACGCTGCTCTGTAGAGTCCAGCATTTGCAGAATCTTGACCCGTGGCAGGGTCACTTTGAGGCCAGCTTTGCGTAGTTCGCTATTTTCAACCATGGTCAGCTTTCTCGCGATGCTGCTTCGCAGCTTCTCTTAATGCGGGTATGATCGGCGTTTACCTTGTCCCAGCCAAGATAGTGGAAGTCGCCCACCGATGCAAAACACCAAGCTCTTGCTAACCAGTTTCACCTTTGTGGGACTGCTCGCACTCGCCGGTTGTTCATTCCCCGGGGTTTACAAAATCGACATCCAGCAGGGCAATGTCGTCACGCAGGACATGATAGACCAGTTACGCCCGGGAATGACCCGGCCACAAGTACGGTTTATCATGGGCAACCCTCTGCTGACCGACACGTTCCATGCCAATCGCTGGGATTATCTGTACAGCCTGCAACCTGGCGGCGGTGAACGCCAACAGGAACGCATCAGCGTCATTTTCAACTCGAACGACCAGCTTGTCAGCCTGTCCGGTGACTTCATGCCGGGCGTGAGTCGTGACGAAGCCATTCTCGGCAAGGAAAGTGGCACTAACGTGACTGCCCCTGCTGAAAACGCCGAGAAGCCAAAACCGGAAAAACCGGTCAAGCCAGGCTCCTTGCTGGATCAGATCCAGAAGGACGTGGATGGCGTGGAAACCGTTCCGGTTCCGACACCAGAACCGCTGGAGACCTCGCCGCAATAATTTGCGACGCAATAAAAAACCCGGAAGTTCCGGGTTTTTTATTGCCTGTTGATCTGCCGATTCACTGATTTCGGGCCTTCGCCTCAGCCGCCCTGGCGGCCCGCAGACGCCGTACCTCCTTCGGATCAGCCAGCAATGGCCGGTAGATCTCGATGCGATCCCCGTCCTGAATCACCCGAACATCCGGATCGGCAATCACCTTGCCGAAAATCCCCAGTGGGCACTGGCTCAAATCCAGCTCGGGAAATTCGGCATCCATAGCGGACGCGAGCAATGCAGCCCGCACCGTGGAGCCCTCAGCCACGCTGATCGTGCGCAACACCTGACGATCAACCGCCGCGTACACAACTTCGACTTCGATCACGGCCTCAACCATGCATCTGCTTGGCACGCTGGCAGAACGCGTCCACCAGGGTGTTGGCGGCCTGATTGAACAATGGCCCAAGGGTGGCACGCACCAACGGCCCGGCGTAGTCGAACGACAGATCCAGGCTGATCTTGCAGGCCTTTTCATTCAATGCCTTGAACACCCAGACGCCATGCAATTGAGTGAACGGCCCTTCCTCCAGGTTCATTTCGATCGACTGCCCCGGCACCAAGGTATTGCGCGTCACAAAATGCTGACTGAGCCCGCCCTTTGCCACGCCGACGCTGGCGCGCATGAACTCTGGAGAGTTTTCCAGAACCTCAGCGGACGAACACCACGGCAGAAACTCCGGATAGCGCGCCACGTCATTGACGAGGTCATAGAGGAATTGCGCCGGGTACGGCAGCAGCGCGGATCGTTGAATATGTGTCGTCATGTAAGCGTCACTTCCAGAGCTGGGCGGCAAACACTACAAGAATGCCGATTGGCGCCACATAGCGCATCAAGAACAGAGACAGGGCGAACAATGCCGGACTGCGCATCGACAACTCATCGCGCACCGCTTCACGCCCCATCACCCAACCGGCAAACAGCACGAAACACAATCCGCCGAGCGGCAACATGATCCGCGAGGTGAAGAAGTCGACCACGCCGAAGAAGTCCAGACCGCTCTTCGCACCCCATTGGTAGAGATGGAACAGGCCGTCTTCGTTCACGAAAAATTTGGCGTCTTTCCAGATATTGAAGGAAAACACCGTACCCAGACCCACGAACCAGCAGCTGAAGGCCAACCAGAACGTTACCCAGGCGCGGCTGATCTTCGTGCGCTCAACCAGATACGCCACCATCGGCTCGAGCAGGGAAATCGCCGAGCTCCACGCCGCCACCGCCACCAGCACGAAGAACACCACGCCCATCAACTGCCCGAACGCCACGTTACCGAACGCGAATGGCAGGCTGACGAACATCAGGCCCGGACCTTCGCTCGGGTTCAGGCCGGCGGCGAACACAATCGGGAACAACGCCAGGCCCGCCACCAGCGAAATAAAGGTGTCGAGCAGCGCAATGCCGACGACCGTCCCGGTCATCGACGAATGTTTAGGCATATAGGCGCCGTAGATCATGATCGACCCCACACCGACGCTCAGCGAGAAGAACGCGTGCCCCATCGCCGGCAGCAAGCCGTCGAGGACCTTTTCCGGGTGGAAGTCGAACATGAAATGCATGCCTTCCATGAAATGCCCGGTGGTCATGCTGTAACCCAGCAACACCAGAACCATCACGAACAGCAGCGGCATCATGATGCGCAGGCTGCGCTCGAGCCCGGCCACCACGCCTTTGGCGATCACCACGGCCGACAGCAGCATGAAAACTGTGTGCCAAAGTGTCAGACGCCATGGGTCGGCGATGACATTTCCGAAATAAGCCCCGACCTGATCGGCGGACACGCCCTGGAAGTCACCACGCCCCATGTCGATGATGTAATCCAGCGACCAGCCGCCCACCACACTATAGAAAGACAGGATCAGCAGCGCCGTGATCATCCCGGCAAATGCGCCCCACGACCACTTGGCCGAGTGCCCGGCCTCCAGCGCCAGCGTCTTCAGGGCGTTGGCCGGACTTTGCCGGGCGCGCCGGCCGATCAGGGTTTCGGCGAGCATCACCGGGATCCCGATCAGCGCGATGCAGGCCAGAAACATCAGCACGAAGGCGCCACCGCCGTAGACCCCGACCATGTACGGGAATTTCCAGATGCTGCCCAGTCCCACGGCCGAACCGGTCGCGGCGAGTATGAATACCCAGCGGCTAGCCCAACTGCCGTGGACAGAAACCTTGTCTGTCGACATCGTTTATCACGCCCAAGCGTTAGAAAAAGAGGCCGCATTGTCCGGGATTCACTCAACCTGCTCAAGCACGCAGCATCACCGTAGCCGACGACCATTTATCTCCATATAATGCCGCCCCTATGGCTAAACAGAAGAAACACCCAACAGGGACCATCGCGCAGAACAAAAAGGCGCGACACGATTACTTCATCGAGCACAAGTTCGAGGCTGGTCTGGTCCTGGCCGGCTGGGAAGTAAAAAGTCTGCGGGCGAGCAAGCTGCAACTGGTCGACAGTTACGTGCTGCTCAAGGATGGCGAAGCGTGGCTGCTCGGCAGTCACATCACGCCTCTGATGACCGCCAGTACCCACGTCATCGCCGACCCGGTGCGCACCCGCAAACTGCTGCTCAACCGCCGGGAGCTGGAAAAGCTTGCAGCGGCCGTGCAGCAGAAGGGTTACGCCTGCGTCTGCCTGTCCTTCTACTGGAGCAAGCACATGGTCAAGTGCGAGATAGCTCTGGGCAAGGGCAAGAAGGAATACGACAAGCGTGACACCGAGCGCGAACGCGACGCGGGTCGCGAGTTGCAGCGTGCGGTGCGCAACAAGGGCAAGGAAGACTGATTTCGCATTCGCGAGCAAACCCGCTCCCACGCCCTTGGATCTGACCGAGTTATCGGCCAGACGCCGAAAACTGTGGGAGCGGGCTTGTTCGCCAAGCGATGTCACGTCAATCAGCGAACGACTTGATCACATCCCCTTGCGCCGCTCCGCCCGAGCCACGCGCTGCACTTCCTGACGCACTTCTTCCAGCACTTCCTGCACATAAAGAATGTGCCGGCTGGACACCTCCCGCGCCTGCTCCGCATGGCCCTCCATGATCGCCAGATACAGTTCCCGATGCTGAGTGATCAGCATGTCGCGGGTTTCGGTGCGCTGCTTGTACATGCCGCCGATGTTGGTCACCACGTTGCGCTTGAGCAGATCGAACAGACCGCGAATGGTGTGCAGCAGCACCGCGTTATGACTCGCTTCGGCGATTGCCATGTGAAATTTCGCATCCGCCGCGCCCTCTTCCGCCCGGCTCACTTCATCATGTCGCGCGTAGCAATCCTGAAGCTCCTCGAACGCTGTCGTGAGGCGTTCACGGTCGACATCGGTTGCGCGCAATGCTGCGTAATAGGCGCACGATGCCTCCAGAGTGTGCCTAAATTCCAGCAGATCGCGCTGCGCGTCGGGATTGCTTTCGAGCAATTGCAGCAGCGGATCGCTGAACGTCGAACCCAGGGTTTCCACCACATAATTGCCGCCGCCCTGGCGACTGACCAGCAACCCCTTGGCCGCCAGCTTCTGAATCGCCTCACGCAACGACGGGCGTGAAACACCGAATTGTTCGGCGAGTGTGCGCTCGGCCGGCAGACGCTCGCCGGACTTCAGAGTGCCCTCGAGGATCATCCCCTCGAGTCGCTCGACAATATCGTCAGACAAACGGCGCTGACGAATCTGATCAAACCCCATAACTCATTTCTCCACGATCCCGACCGCTCGCCGGGCTCTCTATTCTGGCTCATCCGCGCCTTGCCGACACCTGCCAGACGACATCCGCAAAACCAGATCAGATCCGCCTCTGCACCGGTTATTCGACAAAAGTTTCAGGGCGGCAAATTGACACACCGATATCAAGGCTTTTACCCTAGCCAACAGCGATTGTAAATTGGTCTTACCAATTATCCAAGAACGCTGACAGTGCCTGACCAACAACAATTAGGGGCCACCCCATATGCAAACCTGGCAACAGCTCTACAGCCCGCTCGGCAGTCTCGGCGTGTCCGCACTCGCGGCCGTCATCCCCATCGTGTTCTTCTTCCTCGCCCTGGCGGTGTTCCGCCTCAAGGGCCATGTCGCTGGCAGCATCACGCTGGCACTGGCCATTCTCGTGGCAATCTTCGCGTTCAAGATGCCGGTCGACATGGCGCTCGCCGCCGCCGGATATGGCTTCGCCTATGGTCTGTGGCCGATTGCCTGGATCATTGTCGCGGCGGTGTTCCTGTACAAACTGACGGTCAAGAGCGGCCAGTTCGAAGTCATCCGCAGCTCGGTGCTGTCGATCACTGACGATCAGCGTCTGCAAGTTCTGCTGATCGGGTTTTGCTTCGGCGCGTTCCTGGAAGGTGCCGCCGGCTTCGGCGCACCGGTGGCAATCACGGCCGCCCTGCTGGTCGGCCTGGGCTTCAACCCGCTGTACGCCGCCGGCCTGTGCCTGATTGCCAACACTGCGCCCGTAGCGTTTGGCGCCCTGGGGATTCCGATCATCGTCGCCGGTCAGGTCACCGGGATCGACGCGTTCAAGATCGGCGCCATGACCGGCCGCCAACTGCCGCTGCTGTCGCTGTTCGTACCGTTCTGGCTGGTGTTCATGATGGACGGCCTGCGTGGCGTGCGCGAAACCTGGCCCGCAGCACTGGTAGCAGGCCTGAGCTTTGCCGTGACCCAATACTTCACCTCGAACTTCATCGGCCCGGAACTGCCGGACATCACTTCGGCGCTGGCCAGCCTGATCTGCCTGACCCTGTTCCTCAAAGTCTGGCAACCCAAGCGCGCCGCCGGCCAGCACATTGCCGGCGCCGTGTCGGCCTCCGTGGTCAGCGCCAGCGTCGGCGGTTTCGGCCAGAAGCGCACCACCGTGGCGTCGCCCTATAGCCTGGGGGAAATTTTCAAGGCCTGGTCGCCGTTCCTGATCCTAACCGTGCTGGTCACAATCTGGACCCTCAAGCCGTTCAAGGCGATGTTCGCCGCTGGCGGGTCGATGTACGCCTGGGTCTTCAATTTCGCGATTCCGCACCTTGACCAACTGGTGATCAAGACCGCGCCGATCGTGGCGACTCCGACAGCCATTCCGGCCGTGTTCAAACTCGACCCGATTTCGGCGACCGGCACGGCCATTTTCTTCTCCGCGCTGATCTCGATGCTGGTGCTGAAAATCAATTTCAAAACTGGTCTGACCACTTTGAAAGAAACCTTCTACGAACTGCGCTGGCCCATTCTGTCGATCGGCATGGTGCTGGCGTTTGCCTTCGTCACCAACTACTCCGGCATGTCTTCAACCATGGCCCTGGTACTGGCGGCGACCGGTGCGGCGTTCCCGTTTTTCTCGCCGTTCCTAGGCTGGCTGGGGGTGTTCCTCACCGGTTCCGATACCTCGTCCAACGCGCTGTTCAGTTCGCTGCAGGCCACCACCGCGCACCAGATTGGCGTCAACGACACCCTGCTGGTGGCGGCCAATACCAGCGGCGGCGTGACCGGCAAGATGATCTCGCCACAATCGATCGCCGTGGCGTGCGCCGCGACCGGACTGGTGGGCAAGGAATCGGATCTGTTCCGCTTCACCCTCAAGCACAGCCTATTCTTTGCAACGATTGTCGGCCTGATCACCTTGGCTCAGGCCTACTGGTTCACCGGCATGCTGGTGCATTGAGACTACAAGCGACATTGAAATAACCGACGCCTGAGGGTGATTCCGGCGTCAGCAATTCACAACCTGGTCTGTAAGGCTGCTGAAAGCCATTTTCTCTATATTCAGCAGCCTCAGCGGACGGATAACCGGGACAACCCGGAGACACGCCTGATGAGCGAGCTTTTTTACAACGCCGTGCCCAATGCGACCCGTGTCGCACCACCACTGCCCGAACCCCGGCAATACCCCAGCGAGAAGCCGTCGCGGGTCTATCTGTTCGGGACGTGCGTGGTCGACCTGTTTTACCCCGAAGCCGGGATGGACGCGATCCACCTGCTGGAGCGCGAGGGCATTCGGGTCGACTACCCGCAAGGGCAGAGTTGCTGCGGACAACCGGCCTACACCTCGGGTTACACCGAGCAGGCACGGACGGTGGCGCGCTCACAACTGGCGCTGTTTGCCGGTGACTGGCCGGTGGTGGTGCCGTCAGGTTCCTGCGCCGGCATGATCCGCGAGCACTACGCCGATCTGTTCAAGGACGAGCCGCAAACGTTGCAACAGGTTCAGGCCCTCGCGGCACGAACCTATGAACTGGCCGAGTTCCTGTTGTTTGTCTGCAAGGTGCAGCTCAAGGACAGCGGCGCTCCGGTCAAAGTGGCGCTGCACACTTCGTGTTCGGCCCGGCGGGAAATGAACACCCACCTGCACGGCCGCGAGTTGTTGGCGCAGTTGAGCAACGTTGAACGGGTCAACCACGACCATGAAAGCGAATGCTGTGGCTTCGGTGGGACATTCAGCGTCCGTATGCCAGACATTTCCGGCGCAATGGTGGCCGACAAGACCCGGGCGTTGAAGGAGTCCGGCGCGCATCAGGTACTCAGTGCCGATTGCGGCTGCCTGATGAACATCAACGGCTCACTGGAAAAACAGAAGGAAGCGCTGCGCGGCCAGCATCTGGCCAGTTTCCTCTGGCAGCGTACCGGAGGTGCCCGATGAGCACTTCCACGATTATTCCTACGGTTGCCGTAGAAGAAGATTTCCGCACCCGGGCACACAACGCCCTGGGTGACCAGCAGTTGCGGAACAACTTCCGCACGGCCATGGACTCACTGATGACCAAGCGGGCAGCCGCTTTCAGTGATGCCCATGAACGAGAACACCTGCGCGCACTGGGCAATGCGATCAAGGCCCGCGCGCTCTCCAAGTTGCCCGATCTGCTCGAGCAACTGGAACAGAACCTGACCCGTAACGGTGTGAAAGTACACTGGGCGGAAACGGTGGACGAGGCCAATGGCATCGTTCTTTCGATCATCCGTGCTCACGAGGCGCGGCAAGTGATCAAGGGCAAATCGATGGTCAGCGAAGAGATGGAGATGAACCATTTCCTCGAGGCTCGGGACATTGAATGTCTGGAGTCCGACATGGGGGAGTACATTGTCCAGCTCGACCACGAGAAGCCTTCTCACATAATCATGCCGGCAATCCACAAGAATGCCGGTCAGGTCGCGTCCTTGTTCCACGACAAACTTGGCGTGGAGTACACCAAGGACGTTGACCAACTCATTCAGATCGGTCGCAGAGTCCTGCGGCAGAAGTTCTTCGAAGCGGACATCGGCGTCTCCGGCGTCAACTTCGCCGTGGCCGAAACCGGCACCCTGCTGCTGGTGGAAAACGAAGGCAACGGGCGCATGACCACCACCGTGCCGCCGGTCCACATCGCCGTCACCGGTATCGAAAAGGTCGTGGAAAACCTGCGCGACGTGGTGCCACTGTTGTCGCTGCTGACCCGCTCGGCGCTGGGCATTCCGATCACCACCTACGTCAACATGATTTCCGGCCCGCGCAAGGAACATGAACTCGACGGCCCCCAGGAAGTGCATCTGGTGCTGCTCGACAATGGTCGCAGCCAGGCCTTCGCCGACAGCGAACTGCGCCAGACCCTGAACTGCATCCGCTGCGGCGCGTGTATGAATCATTGCCCGGTCTATACCCGAATCGGCGGTCACACCTATGGGGAGGTTTACCCGGGGCCTATCGGAAAAATCATCACCCCGCACATGGTCGGTCTGGCGAAGGTTCCGGATCACCCGAGCGCGTCGTCGTTATGCGGGGCCTGTGGTGAAGTCTGTCCGGTGAAAATTCCGATCCCTGCCCTGTTGCGTCGACTGCGGGAAGAAAACGTCAAGGCGCCAGACGCTCCGCATCAGGTGATGCGCGGCCAGGGCAGCAAGTATTCGCGCAAGGAGCGCTTCATCTGGAACGCCTGGGCGAAGCTCAACAGTTCGCCGCGTTTGTACCGGTTGTTCGTGTTGTGCGCCACGCGCCTGCGCGCCCTGACACCCAACAATGTCGGCCCATGGACGCAAAACCACAGCGCACCGAAACCCGCCGCCCGCTCACTGCACGACATGGCCCGCGAGCATCTGGCCAAACAGGGAGACCGCTGATGAGCGCCAAGCAAAATATCCTCGGCAAGCTGCGCAAAAGTCTGACCGGCACCACGCCGATTGCCGACAACTTCGATGTCGAACTGGTGACCCAGCCCTACACCTACAACGCCGAACAACGCATTCCGCAACTGCGCAAACTGATGGAAGCGGTACACACCGAAATTCATTTGAGCACTGCGGAAGACTGGCCGGCACTGCTCGGACAATTGCTGCGCGACCGTCAGTTACCTAGCCTGTTGATCGCACCGACTACGCCCCACGGGCAGCAGATCGCACAGCACTGGTCGAATAATCCCGACCTGCCGACGCTGAAGTCCTATGACCGGCCGATGGAAGAGTGGAAAGCCGAACTGTTCAACGACACCCCGGCCAGCCTCACCGGCACCCTCGGCGCCATCGCCGCCACCGGTAGCCTGATTCTCTGGCCGACCCGCGAAGAGCCGCGCCTCATGAGCCTGGTGCCCACGGTGCATTTCGCCCTGCTCAAGGCCAGTCAGATCCGCGACAACTTCTATCAGGTGCAACAGGAGTTCGAGTGGGCGCAAGGCATGCCGACCAACGCCTTGCTGGTGTCCGGCCCGTCGAAAACCGCTGACATCGAACAAGTGCTGGCCTATGGCGCCCATGGTCCGAAAGATCTGGTGGTATTGATCCTGGAGGACCAATGAGCTTACCGGCGACTTTCCTGCGCGATGCGCAGAACCTGATTCCTGCCGAGCGGCGTTTCGACGATCCACTGTCGACTCTGGCGTTCGGCACCGACGCCAGTTTTTATCGACTGATCCCGAAACTGGTGATCCGCGTCGAGTCCGAAGACGAAGTGGTCACACTGCTGAAACTGGCGCAACGGGATCACGTCCCGGTGACCTTCCGCGCCGCCGGCACCAGCCTTTCCGGGCAGGCCATCAGCGATTCGGTGCTGATCGTGCTTGGGGATAACTGGAACGCACGGGAGATCCGTGGCCAGGGCACCCAGATTCGTCTGCAACCGGGGGTGATCGGCGCTCAGGCCAACGCCTGGCTTGCGCCATTCGGGCGCAAGATCGGCCCGGATCCGGCCTCGATCAACGCCTGCAAGATCGGCGGCATCGTCGCCAACAACGCCAGCGGCATGTGCTGCGGCACCGCGCAAAACACCTATCACACCCTGGCCGGCATTCGCCTGGTGCTGGCCGACGGCACCCGTCTCGACACCGAAGACGCCGCCAGTGTCGCGGCGTTTCGCACAAGCCACGGCGAGTTGCTGGAGCATCTGGCGACACTGGGCCGCGAAACCCGCGCCAACGCCGAACTGGCCGCACGAATCCGCCACAAATACCGTCTGAAAAATACCACCGGCCTGTCACTCAATGCCCTGGTGGATTTCGATGAGCCTGTGGATATCTTGAGCCACTTGCTGGTCGGCTCCGAAGGCACCCTCGGTTTCATCAGCGCGGTCACTTACGACACCGTCGTCGATCACCCGAACAAGGCCTCCGCGCTGATCGTGTTCCCCGATGTGGAAACCTGCTGCAACGCAGTCACGGTGCTGAAAGACCAACCGGTGTCGGCGGTCGAACTGCTGGATCGGCGCAGCCTGCGCTCGGTTCAGAACAAACCGGGCATGCCGGATTTCGTACAGCACCTGTCGAACAATGCCTGCGCGCTGCTGATCGAATCCCGCGCCGCGTCTTCCACATTGCTACAGGAACAACTGGCGCACATCATGGCGTCGCTCAGTGAGTTCCCGGTGGAAAAGCAGGTCGACTTCAGCGAAAACCCGGTCGAGAACGCGCGCCTCTGGGCGATCCGCAAGGACACCTTCCCCGCCGTGGGCGCCGTGCGCAAAACCGGGACCACGGTGATCATCGAAGACGTGACCTTCCCGGTGGAGCAACTGGCAATCGGCGTGAACCGGCTGATTGCGTTGTTCGACAAACATGCCTACGACGAAGCAATCCTTTTCGGACACGCGCTGGAGGGCAATCTGCATTTCGTCTTCACCCAAGGCTTCAACAGCGCGGAAGAAGTCGCACGCTATCAGGCGTTCATGGACGACGTGGCGCAACTGGTGGCCGTGGAATTCGGCGGCTCGCTCAAGGCTGAGCATGGCACCGGGCGCAACATGGCGCCGTTTGTCGAACTGGAATGGGGCAGCGACGCCTATCAGTTGATGTGGCAGCTCAAACGCCTGCTCGACCCCAACGGCATCCTTAATCCGGACGTGGTGCTCAGCGAAGATTCGCAGATCCACCTCAAACACCTGAAACCGCTGCCGGCCGCCGACGAGATTGTGGATAAGTGCATCGAGTGCGGTTTCTGCGAACCGGTCTGCCCGTCGAAAGGCCTGACCCTGAGTCCGCGTCAGCGCATCGTGATCTGGCGTGACATTCAGGCCAGAAAACGCGCCGGCATCGACACTTCCGATCTGGAAAAAGCCTACGAGTACCAAGGCATCGACACCTGCGCCGCGACCGGTTTGTGCGCGCAACGTTGCCCTGTAGGCATCAACACTGGCGAGCTGGTGAAAAAGCTCCGTGGCCGACACGCCACCCATGTGAAAACCGCTAACTGGATCGAAGGAAATTTCGCCACGACCCTGCAAGGCGCACGTTTCACTCTGCATGTGGCCAACGGCGCGCGCATGCTGCTCGGGGCACCGCGTCTGGCGAAGCTTTCCGCGACATTGACGCGTCTGTCCAAAGGCCAGGTGCCGCTATGGACGAACGCAATGCCACAACCGGAAAAAGCCATTCGCGTCAGCCCCGGCGTAACGGACGA
Source organism: Pseudomonas sp. B2M1-30 (assembly GCF_025447575.1). NCBI lineage: Bacteria > Pseudomonadati > Pseudomonadota > Gammaproteobacteria > Pseudomonadales > Pseudomonadaceae > Pseudomonas > Pseudomonas sp. B2M1-30. Next base: position 203,510 of record NZ_JAOEJT010000007.1, read on the forward strand.
GCGTCCGCGCGTGGTGTATCTGGCAGCCTGCGTTTCGCGGGTGATGGGGCCGGCGGCGGGTGACAAAGAGCAGATGTCGCTGTACGACAAAACCCGTGGCCTGCTGGAAAAGGCCGGCTACCAGGTGGTTTTTCCGGAGAACCAGGACAACCTCTGCTGCGGCCAGCCGTTCGCATCCAAAGGTTACGCCGAACAGGCCGAGCACAAGCGCCAGGAACTGATCAGCGCTTTATTGCACGCCAGTCGCGGCGGACTCGATCCGATCTATTGCGACACCAGCCCCTGCACCTTGCGCCTGGTGCAGGATGTGGGAAATGTTCGCCTGGATCTGTATGACCCGGTGCGTTTTATCCGTACGCATCTGCTCAATCGACTCGATTTCACGCCACAGGAAGCACCGATTGCCGTGCATGTGACTTGCAGCACTCAACACTTGGGCGAAAGCCAGGCATTGATCGATCTGGCGCGTAAATGCAGCAAAAACGTGGTGATCCCCGAGGGCATTCACTGCTGTGGTTTTGCCGGCGACAAGGGCTTCACCACCCCGGAGCTGAACAGCCATTCGCTGCGTGCGCTCAAGGACGCAGTGCAGCATTGCAGCGAAGGAATTTCCACCAGCCGTACTTGTGAGATCGGTCTGACACAACATGGCGGCATCGACTACCACGGGCTGGTCTATCTGGTGGATCGGGTGACCCGGGCGAAGGCCGTCTGAAGAAAAATAGAACCCTTGAGCACGACGGCAGTCCACAGAACAAGCCCCACAAATCGGGGCTTTTTCCTCCATTCGGTTGCCCGTCCTGACGGCCAGCGAAGTCTGGATCCTCAGTTCAAGGAGATTCATATGAAACGTTCTGTACTGTTAGGTCTGTTCGTTACTGCCTCGATGATGGCCTCCACCTCGTTTGCTGCCAGCAAGCCGGACAGCCTGTGCGAAGCCAATATTCAGACCATCGAGAATGCCAAGACGCAATATCAGACGTCGACAGATCTCAATTCGCGCGTGACGGCCAGTGTGCAAAAGGCCAAGTCACTCAAAGCCGAAGGCAAGATCGATGATTGCGTCGCGGAAACCCAGCAAACCATTCTGGAAATCAGAAAAACCTCTAACGGTACGAACAACTGACCGAGCGTGCGGCCAACCTTCGGGTTGGCCTCGCCCGCCGTTTGGCGTACACTGCACAGGCTTGTTGCTCAACGAGATGTACGGGGCAATGAGTTCGGGGCCGATTAGGATTCGACGCCGGTGACGAAACTTTAGGTGCATGCCGAGTTGGTAACAGAACTCGTAAATCCACTGTTGCAACTTCTTATAGTTGCCAATGACGACCAATACGGTGCTGCTCTCGCTGCTTAATTGCAGCTGACATGCACTCCTGGTGCCTTCGGGCCCAGCAATCATCAGGGGATGTCTGTAAACCCGAAATGATTGTCATATAGAACAGAATCGCCGTGCAGTACGTTGTGGACGAAGCGGCTAAAACTTACACAACTCGCCCAAAGCACCCTGCCCGTCGGGTCGCTGAGGGTTAACTCAATAGACACGGCTACGCATGTAGTACCGACAGCGGAGCACTGGCGGACGGGGGTTCAAATCCCCCCGGCTCCACCATTTCATCATCTAAAGACGTCCACGGACGTCTTTTTTTGTGCCTGAAACCCAGTAAATACAGGGCTTTCAGCGCCATCAACGTCCACAGACGTCCAACAGCAGCCACGCTTTGTGGCATTCCAAATGGCATTCCAAGCCCAACAGTGCTAATTTTTGGAATGCCAACACCATTCTGGAATGCCAATGTGCGCACAAACTACTCGCCTCTCTGAGCTCAAAATCAAATCTGCCAAGCCTTCTGAAAAGGATTACGTCCTGTTTGACGGTGGCGGACTTCAAATGCGAGTGAGAAGCAATGGCTCCAAGCTATGGAACTTCAACTATCGACACCCCGTGACGAAGAAGCGGATCAACATGGGCTTAGGTACCTTCCCTGAAGTCTCGTTAGCGCAGGCACGAAAGGGCTCCATTGCCGCGAGGGAAGTACTTGCCCAAGGCCTCGATCCTAAAGAGCAACGAGATGCAGTGCTGCAAGCAAAGCAAGCTGAAACTGAGCACACATTTCAGAATGTCGCGACGTCCTGGTATGAACTGAAGAAGGATGCAGTGACACCAGCTTATGCCGAGGACATCTGGCGATCGTTGACGCTGCACGTTTTCCCCGATTTGGGTACCACACCAATCTCAGCCATCAACGCCCCACAAGTCATCAACCTCCTTCGGCCACTTGAAACCAAAGGCAGTCTTGAAACAGTTAAACGGCTATCACAGCGACTCAACGAGATCATGACCTACGGGGTCAACTCGGGACTGATTCACGCAAACCCACTCGGCGGAATTCGTTCCGTCTTCAAGAAGCCAAAAAAGAAGAACATGGCGGCACTTGCTCCCGATGAACTGAAAGAACTCATGGTTGCAATTGCCAATGCCAGCATAAAAAGGACTACGCGCTGCCTTATCGAATGGCAGCTCAACACCATGACCCGCCCAGCAGAGGCAGCCACCACCCGCTGGGCGGACATCGACTTCGAGAAGAGGATCTGGACGATTCCTGCTGAGCGCATGAAGAAACGCCGCATACATATCGTGCCGCTCACAGATCAAGCACTGGCTCTGCTGGAGGCAATCAAACCATACAGCGGACACCGGGAGTATGTATTTCCTGCAGACCGGGACCCTCGAACCCATTGCAACAGTCAGACCGCCAACATGGCGCTAAAGCGCATGGGCTTTGAAGGTCGGTTGGTGAGCCATGGCATGCGCTCAATGGCTAGCACTATTCTCAACGAACACGGCTGGGATTCTGAGTTGATCGAGGTTGCGCTTGCCCACGTAGATAAAGACGAGGTCCGCAGCGCCTATAACCGAGCCGACTATATAGAGCGCAGACGTCCAATGATGGCCTGGTGGAGCGAACACATCCAACAGGCTGCCACCGGCAACCTATCTGTGTCGGCAATCAGAGAAAATCGAGATAAAAAAGTTGTTTCGATACGCTGATCAAAGGGCATCCTACCGAGAGGAGCCGAGCCCCCCCGGTCTTTGCTTGAAATTCAACCTTTGGATAGGAATCGCACGGACATAGTTTTTCTCTGAGTATGCCAAAAGCGAAACAGGAACGAGCTCATTGGGTTCACTCAAATTTTCAAGGGCAATAAATAGAGCCCTGGAGTAACACCAGATCATCCCTAGCTGATCTAGCGTTTCGCCTGCAGGGCGCTCTCAATACTGCTCAAGATAAATGGCTTGAGTGGGCCGCTGATCTTACAGGCGGCTGAACGTGAAAATCCTATCTGGCCTTTAACTCCTTTGTAGACGACTTCATAGGAGGCAGCTTCAACTAGGAAATCAGCTAACCCCAGTAGTTTCACATTCTCTGTATTGATACCTTCTTTGGATGCCAACTCAATCCGAGCGAGCGAATTGGCTCTAGGAATCGCTCCTGAAACTTTCAGGCTGTTTAGGGTTTTGCTAGTGGCTTTCTCCAAGGCCGCCTGTACCAACCTGTCACTGATGACGATCTGCTCACAAGCAAAGCCAAACCCTACAGCGGCCTCCAGCGCGTTCAACATTTCACGTATTGACCTTGCTGGACTCTCAATCCGGAAGATGGTGAAGCCCTCGTTGAGGACAGTAACATACTGGGAGTTGACGGTAGCGACCTGCTGATACTCATAATTCCCATCACTATCCAGGCGGACAGCATTGATAGTAGATGGCCAGATATAGCGAAAGGTTGACTCGCTTGCGTCGCTCAGAAAGCCTGTTGTGCTGGCATTGTCGTAACCTACGTCTCGTAGTTTGGTAAAGAACTCAGCCACAGAGCAGGGTAGGCGAACCTGATACCACTTGTAGCGTGAAATCATGATTACTCATCTCCTTGAGTGCATTCAGCCCTAAGCTTCTGCATCTGTTCACGTGCAGTTTTCTCAATCAACCTGGACATTGAGTCAATCTCAGCTTTCAAGGGCGCACGCCTTTTGCCTAGTTTGCCATCTACGTATGGGTATACAGACTTGATCAGGATCGAGAAGTCTGTGCAGCTTATTGGATCTGCAAACAAAACCTCCACGCTAATTACATCCCCATTGCCAAGGACTCGCTGCGCAGTCCAACACATCTTGAAAATATAGAATGCATCTTCATGTACAAGATCAAGAAGCAAGGAAGATCGTGTTATACCATTACCTTTGAGCAATACTTTTTCGATATGTGTTTCGTGTTCATCAGAGGCTAACCCCTCATCGTCGGCATTTAACTTCGGCTTATACACATAAACGTCTGAAACATCGCGACGACTGAAGCCCTCTAGGCTTGTACTGAGTTCAATGAAGAAACGCGTTCTCATCTTTGGATCAATCACGTCATACAGGTTTACCGTGACGCGCTCAATTTCATCGGGCACTACCGAGTCCACCTTCGCTACAATTTCATCCCGCACAGAGCTCATAAATTCGTTCTGTGCATTGTTGATCAGATAGCCTTCAGCAGTCTTAATAAACTCGACAACCCCATCTTTTATTTGCTGTTGCGCAAATTCAGTTTTCTTGTAGTCAATGAGTGAATACTGGATCCTCAGAGAGAAATCATTACCACTCCTAACAATATGTGCGATATCTCCATTGGCAACGATTTGCTTCTTGATCTCTTCAAGAGCGAATTTAAGCTCCTCTGGATCAATGGTACCAACAAGATCCATAGAGGTAGTGCGCTCCCTTCGCGGAAGAATGCCCAGCTTCTCCGATATGATCTTGTGGTCGTAGTAGTCATGAGGAAGACGAGAGAAATACTCAGCCAGATCGTCTCTCGGAGTCTTTTTGGAGACAATCATGTTGCGGCGCTCGAAGAGCACGGCCAAGGTGGGGGAATCCACCCGATGCTGAATCAGAGCATCGAAGACATTTTTGTCCGATGCATAGTACATGGCTGGGCCGAAAGTCCTTTTCTTCAATTGCGCCACCCCATCCAACCTGGATTATACGAGTCAGTCACTGCAGTCACCGCCTCAAAGCTGATCGCGTTAAGAACGGTTTCCCGAATCGGATCGAAGCCCCAAGCCTTGGCGTATCTCTCTTTAGCGGCTTTGAAGTTCGCTACCATCTGAGGGTCGGCACTAGGCACTGTGACCCGAATTTGAACTGACTTGCCAGACTCCAACATCTGATATCGCGACAGACTGTCCAAAAAATATTCGAACTCAGTATGCGAGGCGCCCGGGCGATTGTAGTACACCACGTAACCTGGCTCGGTCTTGTCCGTACCTTTGTGCTGGACAATCAAGTAAGGGCTGGTAAGCGCTTCAATAGTTGCCGGTTGTCCCCACACGTCCCCCTGCCGCCGACGCAATACTAGGTCAGGATAGTAAAAGGTGTACTCACTGGACATCTTCTTCTGACTCGTCAGGCGAATCATATCGTTGGCAATAGTAAAGAGACGATTGATGTCATGCGGCCCAAGGTAGTGAAGATAGACATTGGGCGGTATCGGGATTGAGTCAAAGCCAATCTTTTCAATCAGACTGTAAAACGGTTTCTCATAACCGTGATCATGGTTGTGCACGAAGAGAAGCCCACGAACTTCATAGTTGTCACAGTCAGTAATTGCGAAAGTATTTCGCCAGGAGTCTGAATCCCTGGCGCACTCGACGGTGATCGCCAAAGACTTGAAGGCGTCGCGCAGCTTTTGCTTGCCGATGCTTTCTTTTTTGTAGGCTTTGAGGTCGGTGTGCAAGTAGATCGTGCTGCCGAGGTAGGGGTCTTCATAGTAGAAGATGGCATCGCCAGGGTGTTTTGTCTTCGGCTTGTCGTCGCTACCCAGGTGAGTAGGACAGTGGCAGTCAAAATTCTCGTTCCACTTGCCCTTCATCTGCCAGAAGAAGCTGCTGAAGATATCGACTGAAAGCTTCTCGGCAATCTCACCAACGTTTACGGTTTCCGACATGGCTCCTCCTAAGCAATCGATCCTGGCTCTCAGACCAGAGAATGAGGAGCCAGCATAACAGGATCAAAGGCGTGTAGAAGCCAGCTGCCACTACTTCGCATTAAGTCGATTAATTGCGCCTAACCAATATCCTCACTGTAGGCCTACCTTAAAAATCCGACTCGAAAAATACTTAACACTACATAACCACCTTGACTACACCATCAAGGAGGTTCGCCCCATGTCATTGCAGTGTCCTCGCTGTCATTCCCCCAAAGTCGCTTCTTTCCATCACGCTATGAAAGTCGGCGCGGCCATCGGCACCGTGGGTGGTGCTGCGCGCGGCGTCAGTGCTGCGCTAGCTGGAGGCCAAGCGGGCGCGCTTATTGGCGCTATCGCCGGCCCTGTCGGTATCACACTCGGTTCGGTGTCGGGTGCCATCCTCGGCGGGTTGGCCGGCGGTGTCGGCGGCTGTGCTCTCGGCGCCCAACTGGGTGAGTCGCTCGATCGCCACGTCCTGGCCCACAACCTCTGCTTGCTATGTGGCCACCGCTTCAACCTCCCGACCTAACCAAGTCAACTTCCCTTCTATTTATTACGTCCGGTCGGTGCTGCGCTCTGCGTGGCGCTTTATGCCGGCTTGCACCTAACGGAATTACAACCATGGCTCATCTCGTCGAAACTATGGCCTATGCTGGCGAAACTCCCTGGCATGGCCTAGGCAATCAGCTCACTCAGAAGCAACCCATCGAAGTTTGGCAACGCGAAGCCGGCATGGACTGGGAGATCCAGGAAAGCCCGGTTCACTTCAAATCAGAGACCATCGGCCATCTGGGCGCGATCCATTCCTTCCCCGAGCAGAAGGTGCTCTTCCGCTCGGACACCAAAGCACCGCTGTCGGTGGTTTCCCAGCGCTACCACACCGTGCAGCCGCGGGAGGTACTGGAGTTCTACCGCGATCTCACCGAGGTCTCCGGCTACGAGCTGGAGACTGCGGGGGTACTCAAGGGCGGTCGCAAGTTCTGGGCGCTGGCGCGTACCGGTCAAGGTGCTGCGCTCAAGGTTAACGATCAGGTCAACGGCTACCTGCTGTTAGCCACGTCCTGCGACGGCACCCTGGCCACCACGGCAACACCCACCACCGTGCGCGTGGTCTGCAACAACACCTTGACCATCGCCCTGGATGGCACCAGCCGTGCGATCAAAGTGCCGCACAACACGCGTTTCGATCCGAAGGCGGTGAAGAAGCAGCTCGGCATTGCCGTCTCGCAATGGGACGACTTTATGTACCGCATGCGTGCCCTAGCCGAACGCAAAGTGCAGTGGCATGAGGCGCTGGGCTTCTTTATGAATGTGCTCTGCGAAACCAATCCGACCGCTGCGCTGCCGGAGGTGTTGCCCAACGAGCGCGCCCTGCGCAAGGTCCAAGAGCTGTACGAGGGGCGTGGCCGGGGCAGCCAGCTGGACTCGGCACGCGGCACGGCCTGGGGCCTGCTCAACGCTGTGACCGAGTACGTCGACCACGAACGCCGTGCCCGCAGTAACGAGTACCGCATGGACTCAGCCTGGTTCGGCCAGGGTGCGCAGATAAAGCAACGCGCCCTGGACACCGCTCTGCAACTGGTCGCCTGACCGCTTACTTACTCCCCCCATAACGCCCGATCAGCCTTGTTGCTGATCGGGCGTTTCTATTTTCCGCAAGGTGAACGCTATGAAAGCTACTCCGTTGACCAGCGCCAGCAAGTCGCGCCCGGCACTGCGCTTGATCAGTACAAAGGAATTACCGCGTGAAGATTGGCTGGCCGTGCGTAAGCAGGGCATTGGCAGCTCGGATGCCGCCGCGGCGGTCGGTCTGAATCCCTACAAGTCGCAGCTGGAACTGTGGCTGGAGAAAACCGGTCGCGACACCACGCTGCCGAAGGCCGACCCGCACGATGAGCAAAGCCCAATGTACTGGGGCAATGTCCTCGAACCTGTCGTGGCCTGGCATTACAGCAAACGCTCCCAGAACAAGGTTCGGCGCATCAACGCTGTGCTGCAGCATCCGGATCCCGAGCTGCCCTGGATGCTGGCCAACATCGACCGCGAGGTGATCGGTGCGGACGATGTGCAAATCCTCGAATGCAAGACAGCCGGCATAAACGGGGCACGCCTCTGGAAAGATGGCGTGCCCGAGTATGTGGAGTTACAAGTGATGCACCAGCTCGCTGTCACCGGCAAACGGGCGGCAGATGTAGCCGTGCTACTCGGTGGCCAGGCGTTGGAGATTCATCGCATCGAGCGTGACGAGCAGATGATCGCTCGTCTGATCGAGCTGGAGCGCAAGTTCTGGCACTACGTGGAAACAGATACACCGCCGCCGGCTGATGGTTCTGCCTCGGCTGAAATGGCGCTGCGCTGTCTCTATCCAGAGGACAACGGCCGGACCGTCGACTTCAGTGGCCGCGCCGGTTTGGCAGCGGTGTACCTTGAGCTCAAGGCTGTGCGCGAATCCATCAGTGAGAAGGAAAATCGCGAAGCCCAGCTCAAGCAGACGCTACAGCAGGCCATGGGTGAAGCGACCCGAGCGGAGTTCAGCAACGGTTTTATCAGTTGGCGCAAAGCCAAGGACAGCGTAGGCCTGGACGTCACTCAGTTGCTCAAGGACAAGCCGTACCTGCAAGCCAAGTACCCACTACTGAAGCCTGGTGCGCGACGCTTTTTGGTCGGCTGATTCCCCATTCCCCTCAACCATTCCCTCCCTTGGCCAGTCCATGCAGTTCGTTCTGCGTTGCTGGCCTTTTTTCGTTTGTAGGAGAACCACCATGCTCAAAGGTCTGGCTATCACCCCGCCGGTACTAGGTCGGATTTCTATCGGCAAGGTCATCGAGAAGAACGGCAAACGCCTGCCAGAGAAAGATGACCAGTTCACCATCACCTCGCAGGTGCAAGGCAAAGACGGTTGGTTACTGCACCCGCTCAATGACGAGCTGCGCAAAAGCCAGGAAGACAAGCTACGCAGCATCCCGGTCCGCCTGCTGTTCAATGAACCGGAACTGAATTTTCGCGCCGACTACACCCTGTTTGATCGGCAGACAGGTCGCCCCGTCTGCGTAGGCAATGGCGAAACCTGCAAGCGTGCTACCCAGAAGGGCATGCAATCGCTGCCCTGCCCGTCGCCCGATGCCTGCCCACTGGCCAAAGGCGGTGCCTGCAAACCTTACGGGAGGCTGAATGTGCTGGTTGGAGATGACGATCCGCTTGGCAGCTTTGTGTTTCGCACCACCGGCTTCAACAGCATCCGCACACTGGCCGCTCGCATGCATTACTTCCAGGCTATCTCCGGCAACCGCCTGGCCTGCCTGCCGCTAGAGCTGCGTCTACGTGGTAAATCGACGCGCCAAAGCCATGGCACGCCGATCTTCTACGTCGATCTCACGGTACGTAATGGCATGGGTATGACCGAAGCACTACAGAAAGCGAGCGACCTCGATACACATCGGCAAACAGCTGGTTTCAACCAGACGGCATTGGATGAGACTGCTCGCCGGGGTTTCGGCAATGGAGCCTTCGAGGACAGCGAAGAGGACAGTCACGTCGTGATCGAAGAGTTCTTCACAAACTCGGAGCCCGCCAGAACCTCTAGCCAGGGTGAATCGCAGCCAGCTCCCAACTCTCTCGCTGGCAAGCTGGAAGCTCTCGCCTCACAGGCCCATTGAATCGAACCTGCCTGTGCTGAGTAATCTGCCAGGCAAAAGCTTTTGGAGATCCGCCATGCCTCTACTGCGATTCTTGCTCTGTTTGTTCATTTTCGTCGGTGCGCTCGCCGCCGCAGGAGCGCTGGTGCTAAGCATTCTGCTCATGCTGCGTTTCCCACCTCTGTTACTGGCCGTGGTGCTGGCCTGCTGGATCCTGAGTCGCTTACTCAGGCTACTGTCCCCCGACCAGAAAAATCCCACCTGAAATACTCAAAATCACCGTGCGCGGCCGTGTCCATGGCCGCTTTTCCAGGAGAATGAATCATGCTTCGACACTGCTTGATCTGCGACTCCAAGGCCGTCCTGATCCGGGAAGCAGCCAAGGGAATCGCACTGCTGGCCGGCCTAGCTGACAGAGCTTTGCGAGAAGTGCAGAAAGCGAATGAGGATACCCAAGCGCCAGTCAGCCATCTGCTCATAAATGGGTTGGCCGCTATCACTCCCGCCTATCCATCGGCATTGCGGGTAGCCGAGGATGTCGCCAAATATCACTTCGCGGGGTTCAACTGCTTGTGCCTGCGCTGTGGTGCTCTGTTCGACGAGCCAGGGAACATGAATCCTCTGAAACAACAAAGCAACCGCCGTGACTTAGCCCATTAGTTGCGATCGAGTCTAGTGACAAGACGCTCCACCATGTCCATGACGAAGTCGCGGTCATGCGCCTCCAGTCTAGACAACAAGTCATAGAGCCTCCGCGCCTGATCTTCTGGGCGAGAACTCCCCTCGGTCAGCAAATCAGCCGTTTCACAACCAAAAACCGCCGCCAATTCGACCAAACGCTCGATGTTAGGCATGACGATCCCACGCTCGATACGGGATACGGCCTCGCTTCCAATCCCAAGTTTTTCCGCAACCTGCTCCTGACTCAGCTTGCAACGAGCACGCTGGCGAGCAATTGCTTGACCAACAAGCTCCGCCAGCTGCTTCGATTCGGTTTTTGACATGCCACCCTCCAGTTCAACCTGGATGGTTGGGCATCAACCTGTTGACATGAAGGACCTCCCAAACCGAGACTCACCTCAAAAGGTTGATATTCGACTTTTTCTCTAATCCACCACCTCATGCAGGGAGCTCAGAAAAACCATGATCGTCATAACCGGTCTGAATGAAGCGCAGATTGAAGGTCTCGTGAGAAGCAAAGCGTCCTTCGAGATCCATGGCCTCAGAGGCAATTTCATGGCAGGTATCAAACTGGTTGAAACCAAGATTGAAAGCCAGGGGCTGAAGTGTCGAGTTAAAAGCGATGTGAAAAGTGCAGTGGTGCAAGGCGGCGCACTCGGGGCTGTATTCAGTGTACTGACAACACCCGCCACGTTGACCATAGCGACATTAACGGCAGCAGCAGGGGTAGGCCATACGCTCGTTACGTACAACCCCGACTACGAAATCATCAAGGACTACGTCAACAAACAGCTCAAGGTTGTTTACAAGCAATAGCAGCCTGTTCAAGACCTCTTTCTCTCTCACCTTCATAGTAAGAAACAGACCATGAAACGTATTTTTAGCATTCTCCTTCTCGCGCTCTGCGCCCAAGCCAACGCTGAAATCTCCGCGTACCAAGGTACAGCGGCTTTCTTTCCCGACGAGAAATCGACGCACAACCTCCCGGAGGCAATTCCATGCGTCACCCGCCCAGCAGCGACGGGTCAACCGATGCTCTTTTGTACTTGGCTCACCAGCACGCGCTACGTGGATATCTGGGACGCTCAGCGCCAGCAAAACGTCCGTATCACCAACAAGGTCAATGGCATGTGTCAGCGTGGCAACTGCCGAATCCAAGGTGCAGAGGTAGGTCACTGGAAGGAGAACACTCCGTTCCAACTCTCGATCTGGTATCGCATAGGCAGTAGCACCGATGGCAAGCCAGTCGCCTACCGCACCGACGCTAATCGGCAAGTATCGTACGTTGAAGCTGGCAGTCTCTTGATGAAGTTCTATCTGGATGCAGGCGTCCCAGACAATGAACTGGTTTCGACCTTCGATAAGCGTTACATCGGTGGCTGGGCCGCGTGGAATCAGGAGAAAGGCGGGGCTGCATCAGCAGCGAGGAACACCCCTCCCGCTCCCCAGTCCGAATGGCCAGAAGTCAAAACCGCCTGGTGCAACCCGCAAGCTGATGACGACTGCTATATCAACAACAAGAAGGTACCAATCGCAGAACTGGGTAAATGGTTGCCCGACATCAGCGAATCAAATGCTGACCAGCTAGGCGGCCACTGTGAAACCATCCTCTGCTTCGACAAAGACGACCAGCCGATGGGCTATCTGTTGCAATAAAATCCTGAGCCCTGCCGGAGCAGTGAAGCACAATCGGCTTGGTAATCTTGGAAATAGGGGGCATACGCCCCTTATTGGTTGCACTACAGCTTTTATTTTTTGACCAACTTTATTCGCATATCCCACCAGACGAAAATATTGGCATTAACCACTGTCTAGTACGCAGATTATTTTGCGTTGCTCAAGAATGCCTAGCATGGCTGAGAAGCTCTGCATGAGGCAATCTTTGCTCAACCTTATGAGCATCAGTCACGGCAGAATGACTTAAGCAACCGTGACTTGACCATTCATTAGCATGGGCAGCAGCCAGTCACGAAGCTGGGTGAGCTGCTGATTTTCCTGCTCAAGCAAATCTTGTCGCCGGAAAATCGGCTCTACGCGCTGACTGAATTTCGCGACAATAGTTTGCTCTGGCCGTGTGATTTTCACTGTTTTCAACACGGCCGCAGACACCTCCTTAAAGGTTGATCCAGACGCGTATTGAGTAATGGCTTTCATTGAACTCATAACGGTGTAGTAAATGAATGCGGAGGAGTAGCCATTGCAGGGAATAAAAGATTTGAAGCCCTGATTTGTGGTCAGCTCGGCGCGGGCGATAGCCATATAACCAATAGGTGCGCGGGAACTGAGCAGAACTGTACCTGCAGGGTATTTCTTCAGCGAGGCGTCCTTAATTCCTTCGTCAGAAACGTCCTGTGCGCCTCGGGTGATGAATTTGTTGCTCTGATTATCGGACAGATCGTTAGGAGTGATCCACGGCGTACCATTGGTAGTGAAGTTATCCGGATTTTTCGTTGACGGCGTACTACCGCCGACAATCTGCCCAAGATCATTCAAGGTGCCGTCCGTCCAGCCCTCGGGGATCTCGCGCTTCAGGGTGGCGTTATATCTCATCTTGCCGCCAGAGGATTTGTAGGGGTTGCCATTGGCATCAGGGAAATCGAACTGCACGAACCAGTAGTCGTGCAGCGTTTTAGCCATCATTTCCAGTTCGGCGTTGATACGATTGTTGCAGTCAATCTTGGCGTCCAAGGCGGAAAGGACGGCGGAGATTTTTCTTTGTTCAGGCGGCTTGGGGACAGTGATTTTTACTGGGTAGATATAATTACGATTCAGGGAAGGCTGCGCGCTACCTGAGTTCAGCTTGCTGAAGTCAATGTTCTTCAAGAGGTAATAAGCAAAATAGGGATCATTGCCCTTGAAGTCAGTAACGAACATTGCGGTGTTGTGCGGCCAGAAGTCTTCCTTTGAAAAGTACACCTGACCAAATGATCCCCCGCATCGGCCCACAACGATGCCCGGTGCTGAAGCAAGCGCTTTATTGTGAAATCCATTTTGACCGGCGGCACCAACTACGGGAATATTGCCAACTTCTCGTTCATCTCCAGTTAGATCGTATCCCCGCTGCAGCGATAAAAACTGGCCAATGGTCATTGGCTGCCAATTATTCATATCGCAACCCCGCCAATTTTTTTCGGATGTCCTCTTCCTGCCCAGCTGACTCCTTGAACAACTTGTCCAAACTGTCAGCAAATCCCTGCAACTTTGCAGCGAACTGTGCAGGAGTCAGGTCGGCGTATTCAATCTTCACCTCAAAATACTGCCCGGCACTCAGGCTGTAATTCTTTCCAGCGATATCGGCATAACTCACCACGACCGAGAAATGCTCAACCGCTTGCTTGCCATTGAAGGCAGCAATGATCCGGTCTTCCTCGGCGTCTGAGAGCAAGGTTTTCTGGTTCTTGCCGTCCTTGACCTTGGTGCCGAGGCCGGATGCGTCGATCAGAACCACATTTTCTTTGTTGGCGGCATCAATGAACACGATGGATACGTTGGTTCCGGTCGTGGCGAAGATGTTGCTGGGCATGGAGACTACGCCTGCCAGCATTTTGTTATCCACCAGGTGCTGCCTGATAGCTTTGTCAATACCGCTTTGCGCAGTGATAAAGCCGCTGGGTACTACCACAGCCGCTTTACCGCCGGGTTTAAGCGAATGGATGATGTGCTGCAGGAACAGCTGGTATATGGCCATCTTGTCGACGGCCTGCTTGGGAATGCTCGGCACTCCGGCGAAGAAACGCTCCTGATGCTCCTTGCTGTCCAGTTCGTTACGGAAATCGCTGAAATCCATCTTGAACGGTGGATTACTGACGATATAGTCGAATTTTTTAAGCGCCTTGCCCTCCCGATGGTAGGGGTGGAGCATGGTGTTGCCCTGGATGATGTTAGGGATGGAGTGCACCAGGTTGTTGAGGATCAGGTTCAGGCGCAGCAGGCTGGATGACTTTTGTGAGATGTCCTGCGAATAGATGCTGCAGCGCTGCTCCCCGATAGCGTGGGCGATATTCATCAACAGGGTACCGGAGCCGGCGGAAGGGTCGTAGCAGCTCACGTTCCTGATTTTGCCGCGCGCATTCTCCGGCACCAAGATGGCCGCCATGATCTTGGCCACGGCGTGGGGAGTGTAGTACTCGGCGTATTTGCCACCACTGTCCTTGTTGTAATCCTTGATCAGGTATTCGAAAAGCGCGGCGTAGAAGTCGTACTTCTGGGTGAAGATGCGCTCGAAGCTGAACTCCACCAGCTTGTTGATCAGTGCGCGGCAAAAATTGTCGCGTTTTGACGGGTCGGAGATGAATTCGCTGACTCGATCAAAAAGCCTGATCTTCTCGCCGCCGTCGGTTTTGACTGCGAAGATATCGTTATTGGTAAAGGCGATATCTTGCAGAGTGTCGTCAAACAGCTTGGCGAATTCGGGAGCATTCTGCCGACCGAACAGATGGGCTAGAAAGTGTTCAGGCTTCAGGCGGGCAGTATCCGGTCCCATCTGCAGCTGCAACATGTCCAACTCATCAACGCTAAGACTAGCCATAGCCTGCTCCCAAGTAAGGGCCTGGCCTAGCTCGGGTCGGATTCTCTTGGCTTCGAAGGTGAATTTATCGTTGAGAAACTTATAGAGAAAGACCTGGGTGATGATCTTAAACTCATTGCCATCGTTACCCAGGCCATAGGCAGCGCAGATGCCCTTGAGACTGTCGATCAATTGGCGGGTGCGTTGCTCAAATTCTTGCGTTACCACGTACGTGTTCCTGTTCGAGTGCCAGAGGCAAATTCATTAATGTATTCGGCCACCACCAACTGGTTAATGGCGCGGGAAGCGTCTGGAGTGAGCTGGATTTTCTGGTGAATTTGGAACTCGCCAATCACCAGCGGCATCATCATTCCTTCGAAGTAGCTTTCGTTATTCACTAACTGGGTGTTCTGCAGCACCTGCTCGTCGGCTGCCTGTTTTACGCCAGAGAGCGCTTCAAACAGGCGGCGTTCGGTTTGCGTGAGGCCACCACGCTCTTGCAGGCGCTTGTGGATGCGGGTGTATTTGACATCGCCCTGGTATTTGGCACGCAGTAGGTTGTTCTGCCGATTGAGCTCTTTGACCTGGTCATGAATCGCGTTGAGCGCGCCGATGTTGGCGGTCATTTCGTCCTGGGTAACTTCGTTGAGTTTTTTCTTCTTGAAAAGCCGCTCCAGCTCCTCCCTCAGAGTGATGAACTTGGGGTCTTGCTGATCGAAATTGTCGGCCAGGGCTTCGCGGGTCTGACGCAGAGTGTTCTTGAGCTTGTCAGCCAGTACCAGCTCTTCTTCCCGGATCTTGGTGAACATGAACAGCACATCTTCCAGCGCCACGTTGAGCAGGTTGCTGGTGTCAGTGCTGGATTCGATGCTCTCTTTCAGGTTGAGCATATCGAGGTGGTTGCAGGTTTCACGGTAGAGCCGGTTAAGCTTCTGAAAATCAAGCTGCTGCAGGAGTGCGTAGTCAGCCTGTAGGCGAATCAGGTTATAGAGGCTGCGGGCGTCGGCAAGTGCTTTCTTGAGCGCCAGCACTGTGGCGCGATCCTGAATTTGGGTGATCTGCCGCGAAAACTCTTCGGCGTTTTCGATGTTGAATCTGAATAGGATGTCCTTTATCGCTTCGATTTCCTCGGCGATTTCTTCAGCGGATTTGAACAGGTTGGAGTAGTGCTCAACCTCATCGCCTAGCTCGGCCTGCAGCTCGTCGAAATAGGCCTTGTTGGTGGCGTCGAACTCCTTGCGGATGTCAGCGAAATCGACCACATAGCCATAGCGAAAATCCTTGTAAGTGCGATTGACGCGGGTGAGTGCCTGCAGCAGGTTGTGTGAACGGATCACACGGCCAAGGTAGAGTTTTTTCAGGCGCTTGGCATCGAAGCCGGTAAGTAGCATGTTATAGACGAAAAGTAGGTCGATCTTGCCCGCCTTGAAATCTTCCACCCATTGCTTGCGCTCTTCTTTGCTGCCCACGTCGTGCAGGATCAATGCGGCGCTTGTGGCGCGGTTTTCCAGCAGGCTGCGGGCGGCATAGCTGCCAGGCTGCGCAGCAGTGATCAATGCTTGCGAGGAATCCTGCTGGTTGTGACTGGGCTGGCCCTGCTTGGCATGAACAGCGTTGAAGATCTCGAACATCTGCCGGGCCTGGTCGGCACTGTCACAGATCACCATACCGCCAATGCTGGCATCAGATAGGGCACCGCGGCTCTTTTCAAAATCACGCACGATGTAGTCGAGCATAGGCTCGACGAACTTCGGGTGGGCGTAGATAAGCTTACGGTCGATATCGCCTTGCTGCAGCTCTACCGCAGCTAGCGCTTCCTGAAGGACCATTTTGTAGTTGGTGGCAATTTCTTCACGGATCAGGCGCAGGGTATAGCCGTCGGCGATGGATGCGTTGTAGTAGTACTTGTGGATGTAGTCACCGAACAAGGCGCGAGAGTTGAAATCATCGCCCAGCAACGGGGTACCAGTAAGACCAATTTTGATGGCATTGCGGTCCGACTGACTGAGGTTCGCGAGGAAGCTACCTTGCGGGTTGTAGCTGCGGTGCACTTCGTCAAGAAAGTAGACGCGCTGGATATTGACGTCGTAATCCTCGGTACGCACCACGTCCGGGTCATCCTGAAATTTCTGGATGTTAACCACAGTAATCTCTGGCTTACCGCTGTGGTTGTGCAGCACCTGAGTGGCCTTAATGTCACGAGCGAAGGCTTCGCGGCTGTCGACCGTGTGGACGATCAGTCCACGGCCACTGAATTCGCGCTGAGCCTGAATAAGAAGATCAAGCCGGTCGACGATGAAATAGAACTTGGGAATTATGCTCTGACGCTGGAAGTAGTCCGTTAGAAAACGGGTGTTGTAATAGGCCAACGCGGTTTTCCCGCTGCCTTGGGTGTGCCAGATGATGCCCTTGCGTACACCAGCATCGAGCTTCTTCTCAATCGCCTTGGTGGCGAAAAGCTGCGGGTAACGCATGACGTGCTTTTGCAGGCCATCCACTTCGTTGACATACACGAGCGCAAAACGCAGTAGAAAGGCCAGGCGTTGGCGGCTGAACAATGACATGCAGATGCGGTTGGTCGGCGCAGCGGGATCTTTGTTACTGAGAAACTCCGGGCTGTGCTTGATGACGTTGAGATTGTTGTCGCGCAGAACTGTGTTCTCGACGTCATCATCTTCGCTAACTAGCAGCTCGGCCAGATTCAACGCTTCCTCTTCGCGGAAGTAGTTAAAGATCGGAACGTCATACGAAGGGCTGGCATAGAACGCACCTTCGATGGGCTGCGGCGAGCCGTCTTCGTACTCCATGTTGTTGGAGAAAACCATCAGCTGGGTGATGTTGATGAAACGACGGAAGCGCGGATTGCGGCAGCGCGTGATGATGCGGTTACGCTCGGCCAGAACGCCTTCGCGGTTGTGGGGTTTCTTGACCTCAATAAAGGCCAGCGGCATGCCATTGATAAGCAGAGTGATGTCGGGCCGAAACTCGTCGTCGCCGTTTTTGCACGGCAGCTCGGTCACAACGTGGAAGCTGTTGTTGTCGAAATTCTCGAAGTCGATTAGACGGATGCCCGAACGTTCGGTGAGCTTGTCGTAGAACGCCTTGCCGAGATCTTCGTTATCCAACAGAAGCTTGACCTCGGCCAGCAGACGGTCGATGTCATCAGCATCTACCCCAGGGTTGATCCTGGCCAGCGAAGAACAAAAAAGCTCCGGAAAGATATTAGTTTGCTCATCCCAGGACGCCCCCTTCAGAGAGAGGTAGCTGTAGCCCAAACGAATCAGGTGCAAGATGCAGGGGATTTTGACGCGCGAATCTTCACTGAAAACCATCAGGTGTGCTTTTCCTTATGCAATGCGCTAGTTGTGTTGCGCTACGGTGTCAGAGGCATCATCCGCCCCTCCAACACGCACCCATTCATCCACCTCGGAGAGCTGAAACTTCCAAAGTCTGCCAATACGATGAGCCGGCATGCCCCGCCGCTCACGCCAGCGATATACCGTGTCCTTGGCCACACCCAAGTGAAGGGAAACCTGCTCGGCAGTGACCCAAGGTTCAGTGCTCATGGTAATTACGCTCATCATAAAGCTGTCATAGTCGTCTTAAATCGACTGGAGACTACCAGAACAGGGTACGGTTGGGCAGATCTCAGTGCCTCTTGTTATCTTCATTAGGCCCAATGCTGATGGCGGAGAGCTGTGTGCTCTGTCCATCATCAATTCGAGTAGCTATCGCCCCGCCCCCCCACCGCAGAACACACCCTAATCGCGACGTCATCCCCGGCTAGTTTCGAAGCCTCGCTGACGAGCCCCGTAGGACTTCGTAGCCTCCTTGCATAGGTAGCTGGCCCGCCGAAACAACTCCGGTAGCTCATCCATCTTGCCATCGGGGACGTCCCGGTAGATTCGATACGTGGCATTGTCAGTGATATGCACCAGCCCACGCACCTGATCGACTGATAGCTGCAAAGCACTAGCCCAAGCTTCCTGCAGTCGCGTCACGAGATTTCGACTCGTAGATTGCACCCGACCCGGCCTGTGATAAGCATCATGATTCAGCAGGAATACTAGGTGGTAGTGCGGCCTTCCACTCATTCCAACCTCCCTTGCCCAGGCATAGCGAACCTTGCAACCACGAGCATCCTGCTTGTGCTCACGCAGCTGGCTGCGGTGGTAGTCAATTTTGGCGCAGAAGGACTCGATAAACCTGCTGATGATCTTGTTGGTGTTAGCGGACAGATCTATCTCTCTTGGCAGGTGGAGGTCCACCCGGAATGCCATGACCCTAGGATACTGAGTCAGTGCCCGCTGGATAACGCGCAGGAGACTGGATAGGTACTCCTCTACATACGGCCCCTTGTCGACCATCAAGGGCAGGCCGCGGTAGGTAGGCCCGTACTGCAGATGGAGGTTGGTGTTGCCTGGATGACGAAGCGGGTGGTAGCTCGTGTTATTGGAATGACGAAGCATGGGTATGACTCCTAGTTGAGTTTCATACCGATCTTCATCATGTGTGATTTTTTACGCTCGACTGGCTACCTGGAGCTCTCCCACTGGATATCTGGTCAGTGCCTGCAGCTCATACCTCAGCAACACTGCGAACCCTACGGGTAGGAAGAGCTAGTAAAAGCATAATACTCGTGCCGCAACTGACGCTCTCGCCTGCTCCGTGATCGCAGGGTGTTTTTTCATGGCCACGCCGTGAACTTCTCCAGGGTGTCTACTCCGGAAATAAACCATCGCATTGCTCGGTCTGCTGGGGCGTCCAACGGAGGATTACACCCTAACCAGCATAAGCGCCATGACCAGCCACAGCCGGTCATGGCGCTTATGCTGGTTTCTAGCTGGCCATACTCAGGTGGCCGGTGGACCGCACTGCAGCTCCCTCAGCCAGGTCACGCTCTTCGATCCGCGCCAGGATCCAATCGTGCACCTCGCTATCGACCCAGCCGACGCAGCGGTCGCCGAGAGATACCGGTTTCGGGAAGCTACCTTCCGCGATGTATTTGTAGATGGTCGACCGGGCAAGTCCTGTCGAGTCGATGACTTCTTTTAAACGGATGATCCTCATGAACGGGGCTCCTCGTATTCGTTCAGAGGATTGGCAGGGGCGATAAAAAATAACCGCCTAGACGGTTTTCGCTCGTGCCGGCGTGAGCAAACCCGCCTTTTCTCTAAGCTCAACTGGACAAAGGGCTTCCGTAGTGACGTCCGTCGTTTCGACGTGCTCGCCGACCTCTCTCAGCAGCTTGCCACCGCCAGCCCCCCCATCAATCAACACCCCTAAACTGGCATACCCCATCCGCAAATCACTGGGGAGAAGTCTGAAGTTCAGACTTGACCAGACCAGCCCATCAACCCGTGAAAAGCGCGCCTTACACACACGCGCAAACTGAATAGTCAGCACCCATAAAAAATCTATGACTTCAGCCTCGTCGAGCAAGCTCGCATCTTTAACGTCCCTCATCGGTTTGCGAAAAATTGCGCTGATGTCGTCTCGGATGCCAAGGGCGAAGCCTGACTTGGCTAGGTGTAGCTGCTCCCAGTGCTGTGCCAGAAGGTCTGACACACGCCCACTCAAATAAAACTCAAGCTGCTCAATCGCGTGCTTGGGCGCATACCTAAAAAGGCGGATAACTGAGGCCGGTGTGGAAAGCTCAGACAACGAGTATTTATGCTTAGTAGCTGGATTGCGCCAGAGCTCAAGATCAAACCAAACATCCCCCAGGTACCGAACATCGTCAGCCCCTTCGCCCACACACTCATGCACAACGAAGCTGATCAGGTCCGTCCCCGAGGTGATTTGCCGATGGTTCAGGTTAAGGACATAACTGCTTTTGAGTTTTTCAGCAAAAATGGGACTGGCGACTCCGGGCACGTGTCGTCGAATAAACCCCATTCCAATAAGCTTCTTAATCCGTTGTTTAAGGCTTGTCTGCTCAAGGCCGGTGAGTCGACACAGCTCTACATTCCCGAGCGAATCTATTACGCCAAAACGGTCTGCATGAGCGGATAGCACTGCAAGAAGAAGTCGATTGGATCGACTGAGCAAAGAAGTGCGGTTCGGCACTGCGGCCCTCGTTTGCTCCATCTTCACGGTATTAGCCGGCATCGCATAGATTTCCACGTCCGGCCTGGTGGCGTGAATGTAAGGCCCCTTGATTAGGTGCTCGACGGCGCCAAAGTGCGGCGCAAGATCTAGGGGCCGCGAAATAAAACTCGCAATCCCGAGCTTATTGGCCACGTCGTCATGGATGCGAAACGATTTTTTTAGCCGACCGGCTCTTTGAGCCAACGCCGTTGTAGCGATGAGGACCGATTCTTTCACGAGCAAGTTGAGCGCATTGGCACACTCTCTCGTAGGCACTCCAAGGCAACCAGCCAGCTCATCAATAGTGATCGGCCCTGTGTCAGTGAACTCATAACGCAGGTAAAACGAAGCCAGGGTGAAGCGAGCCTTCGAATCAAGCCGCCCTAAATTCAGTGATAAAAGACTAATTAGCATATGCATTCCAGACATAACCACAGCTAAATATACCCTATTTTTAACGGATAAATCTGATGTCGTTATGCATAACGTTATTAATGAATATACTGACCCTAGCGAATGCTCCAGCAGGAATAGATGAGAATGGGACGCAAGAGAGTAGTTGGGTTGGATTGGCTTGATCCTGAAAATACGAATCAACGCCTTTGGGCCTTGAAGTATTTGCAAGCGAAAGGCTTAGAGAGAATTTTCCATAGCGGGGAGAGGATCCTTCCGAATGAGCTTCCGTCCCACAACGAAATGCTGGATGCAGGCATGTATATCGAGCAGGACGCAGGCGCGAGCAAACTATTTCGCGACATGAAGGATGCTTGGCGCCAGGAGAGAGACAGAAACAAGAAAAAGGAGAGCGGCCGCCAAGTGTGCGTATTCACTCTGAGTACAGCCACCAAGAGCCATCTGCAAACCATGGCCAAAGAGCAAAAAAAGAGCCCCGCAGCGCTGCTGGAGAGCATGATTACAAAGGCTTACGCAGCCCATATGCGCAGACAGCAAAAGCAACTGCCGAAACAAACTCTGCAAGGGAATCGTCAGTACACAATTCAAGACCTTCACGAGATGTTCGTCGGAGGCGCCATACAGTCCAATAACTCAGCCATCCCCAGCCATTCCTTAACTGAAGAATCAATGGGTGAACCTGAGCTGCTGGAGCAGAAGTCAGGCGAGTACCCTTCGGCAGCTTCAAATGAGCGCTCTAGATCGCAGGCTGACCCAGAAATCGTTGAATCTCTGCTTGAGCAGGAAGAGGCAATTACCCTCATTCCAGATTCACCCTGCAATAGTCAAATGCCGTCCGCGACGGCAGGGGATGATCAGCCAGAACAATCAGCACCGATGGACTTAAATTCAGGCCCGACCGATGATTTCCCTCACGCTCAAACCGACAATCCTTCACCTGTGGTGAAAATCAGTTCCCCAAAGAGAAAAACGTTCAGGTTACCCAGCGCTCGCTGACCAAAAGCCTGGGGCAGCGACATACAACGTTTGGCATTCCAAATGGCATTCCAGACAAAAAATAAAACCGATCTTTTTATTAATAAACAACAAGTTACGTTACCTTTTCAGATTACCCCGGCCCACCAAATCCTCCACAACAAAGCCCGCCAAGTGCGGGCTTTGTTGCATCTGGCATTCCCCTCCCCGCTTCAAACCCACGTCCTAGGAAATTTCCCTCAACACGTATCGACTTCCATGAACTGGTGGCACTCGTTTCGCAAAGTTAATCTCCTGTCTTCGCTGCACGCCGGTGAACGGCATGGATCATGCCGAAGCGCAGGGATCACCCATTACATGGAGCAATGTCATGAAGAAAGACGACCCGAATGCTGTCGAGAGCCCGACGATTTCTGAATCGAAAGCGCTGACGATTACCGAACGCTCGAGGGTTGCCGAGCGGCCGGAGAAGGTTCGCCGGCGTCATGCCCAGCTCGTTCCGGTGAGTAAGATTTTCAGCGTTCGTCCCGATGCCGACTTGCTCACGTTGATGGCTCACGCTTCGCAGAATCTGGCCTCGCTCAGTGTCATGACCCTGGATCTGGTCAACGATCCACAAGGCCCGCAGCGCAGCCGGGCCGTGGCGATTCATCAATTGACCGGGTTGACGGAGATGCTGGTCAGCAGTGCCTTGATCAAGCTCGATCCGTCGCAATCCGCCGAAGAAGAAAAACCGTTCCGGTGTCACTGAGTCGCCGGGCTTCGTTGGCTCGACAACATTGCGATGAACCCAAGGTCTGGCGACATGAACTTTTCTTCACTCCCCCCGCTTCGCCAAACCTGTAAAGTCCGCTCGCTCATTCAAGAAACTACGGTTCGCCCGCACTCTCCTGCGGGCTTTTTTTTGTCCGCGAAAAACACGCTCCCCCGCGAGAGGGGTTCAGGTTTGTGTTTTCTTCGCGACCGGGCAATCCTGTCGTTACCCCCACGACCAGGAGCACCCGATGCCGCTGCTGACCCTGCCCTGCCAACGCCTGACGCTCGCGGTGCTGTCCCCGGATCAGGCCGCGCTGGAGAGCGATTTCTACCGGCGCAATCAGCGCCATCTCGCGCCGTGGTCACCGATCCGTACCACCGATTATTTCTCCACCGAACAGATCCGCCGACGCCTCGAAGTGCAGGCCAGTGCGTTCGAAGCCTCGCTGGCCGTGCATTTCGCGATACTGACCCTCGACGGCCAGCAGATGATCGGCGCCTGCAATTTCAGCGGGATCATTCGCGGGGCGTTTCAGGCGTGTTATCTGGGGTATCACATCGACGAGACACGGCAGGGCGAGGGGTTGATGCAGGAAGCGCTGGAAGCCGCCATCGCATACATGTTCGACACCCAGAACCTGCACCGGATCATGGCCAATTACATTCCCGGCAACGAGCGCAGCGCCCGTTTGCTCGAGCGCCTCGGGTTCGAACGCGAGGGCTATGCCAAGGCGTATCTGAACATCGCCGGGCGCTGGCAGGATCATGTGCTGACCGCGCTGGTCAATGCCGCCTTCGAGGCGCCGGAGCAGCGCTGGTCGCGTTGTCTCGCGTGACGTTCACAAATTGTTAAGGAATGGCCGCGTAAGCTGGGTTTCCCGCTCCCTTCCGGTTGCCTGAAACCTATGTCGCGTTCCGCCTCTTCGCTGTTTCTGCTCGCCGCCCTGCTGTTTTTCTTCGCCTTGGGCAACCATCAGTTGCAAGGCTCCACCGAGGCCCGGGTCGCGGGCATCGCGATGGAGATGCATCTGGACAATGACTGGGTAACGCCGCGTCTGTTCGGCGAGCCGTTCCTGGAAAAACCGCCGCTGAGCCTGTGGCTGGATGCTGGCGCCATGCGCCTGTTCGGGGTGTCGCCATGGGCGGTGCGCCTGGCGTCGGCAGCGGCCGGGCTGCTCAGCGTGATGTTGCTGTATGGCATGCTGCGTCGTTTCGAGCGACCGAAGGCCGTCGCCTGGACGGCGGGGATTCTGCTGGCGACCATGGCCAGCTACTGGAGCAACGTGCGCGGCGTCGGTGAAGATGCGTTGCTGGCGCTCGGGGTCAGCATGGCGTTGCTGGCCTTTTTCCAGTCGCAGCGCGCCTCGACGCCCGGCAGCAGTTTGCTGTTCATCGCAGGGATTGCCATCGCCACCCTGAGCAAAGGCGTCCTGGGTCTGGCGATGCCTGGCGTGGTGATTTTCGCTTACCTGCTGGCGGACAACCTGCTCGACCGGCGTCTGAAGATCAGCGCCTGGTTGCGTCCTGGATGGTTGACCGTGGTTGGCCTGATCCCGCTGCTGATCTGGCTCGCGGTGTTGTATCAGCGCGGTGGCATGCCGGCCGTCAGTGAGGTGTTGCTGACCAACAGCGTCGGACGTTTCAGTGGATCGTTCGTCGAGGCCGGGCATTACGAGCCCTTCTACTATTACCTCGCCAAACTGCCGCAAGCCTTTTTGCCGTGGAACATCCTCGTGTACCTGGGGCTGTGGCATTTTCGCAAGGAGCTGCGGGCCAATCGCTACCTGCTGTTTTTCAGCCTGTGGATCGTTGCGCAATTCGTCATGCTGACCCTGGCCTCAAGCAAACGCACGGTGTACCTGATGTCGATGACCCCGGCGGCGGCCGTGATCGCGGCTGAGTATGCCAGGGTGCTGTTCGACAGATTGAAGGGGCGTGAAAACGGCTGGATCGGCTGGATCGCCCGTCATCGCCAGGCCCTGAGCGTGAGCGTGCTGACGCTGGTGATCGGCAGCTACCTGGTTGCTGCTCTGTGGGCCTTGCCCCGTGCGGATCGCGAACTGTCGTTCCTGCCGCTGACCACCGAGATTCAGACCCTGCAAGCCAGCGGCCATCAGGTGGCGCTGTTTCAGGCCAATGAACGGGTGGGCGGCGCCAGCGTGTTCTACACCCAAAGCGTGCTCAAGGGGCTGGATACCGATGCGCAGCTTCGGGACTTTCTCGGTGCCTCTTCGTTGAACGTGGCGGTGATGTCCGGAGATCAACCGCCAGTGGCGCCGCTGAAGGTGCTCAAGACAATGATGGTGGGGCGGCAGGCGTATTACTTTGTAGGCCTGTGAATGCAGGCGCGTGCTTCTGGCGTACCGGCAACGCCAGTCGCGCCTGCCCGTAGAACGCCAGGGCTGTCAGCAAACAGGTCAGCCAGACGAAGATTCCGGCCCAGAACGTGTGGGACATGTAGTGCCAGCCTTGCAGGACACGTGTCGTGCCGTAGACCAGACCGAGCAGCAGTGAGCCGTACATCACTGCCCCGGAGAAGCGCCACTGGTAACGCCGCGCCACAAAGTACAGTGCCAGCATGGTGAATCCACCGGAGGCATGGCCGCCCGGCCAGCAACGGCCTTCACCGGCGTCATGGAACCACTGGAAATTGCTGAACCAGTCGATGTGTTCCATTTTGCCGCCGTACAGGGTGGTTTCGATCGGGCAATACACGCTGGTGTGCGCCTTCAGGAAGTGAATCACCCCGGTACACAGCGCAAACGCGACCACCACGAACAGAAAGTCACGACGGTGAGCGGTGGTGAATCTCAGGATCGGCGCCACCTTGCTGCGCTCCAGAAAAACACCGAGGCGCGGGCGTTTGGCGGTGTTGAGCAACGGCCAGACAAACGACAGCACCGCACCGATGACCGCCACCTCCCCCGTCCAGTTCGGCACGATCCGCGCCCATTTGTGGGTGAATTGCTCGAAGAGATGGCTCTTTTCGATCGGGAACACCTGGGTCAGCGGGTCGAAGAGCATATTGCTGAAGGCGATGTCGAGATGGGTCATGTCGAACATCACAAACACCAGTGCCGCGCAGGCCAGAGGAATACCGAAGTTGAGCAAATAGAAACGACTGGGCGACATGGCGGGTCCTGAGTTGGGGAAAACATTCATTCTGTGGTCACCGAACGCCAGTCCGAGGCTTCGATAAGGCCGAGTATTTTCGGGGCCGTCGGGGTGGCGGCGGAGATGAACAGCGAAGCGCCGTAACCTGGCGTCGAGGTCGATGCCTTGAGATCTTTCTCCAGTTGCGCCATGCATTCGCTGTGGGTCACCAGAATCAGATTGCGTCCCGCGACCTTGTGCGCGAGCGCCTGCTGCAACATCCGGCCCTTGCAACTGATCAGCCAGTCTTCACCGGTGCCGGCCTTGTTGAACATATAGCCGGCGGTCTGCACCGTGCGCAGCATCGGGCTGTTGTAGATATCGGCCTGGTCCAGGCCAAGCTGTTCGAACTGCGCGCCGACGCCGACCGCGACACTGCGCGAACGGTCGGTAATGCCGTCGTTGCCAGCCAGACACGGCGCTTTGGAATGGTCGCAACGCTCGACGTGGCGCACCAGCACGATCATGTCGCCCTTGGCCCACCCCGCCGCCAGGGCCCGGGCACCGGCCACATTGCCATGGGCCAGGTCTGGCACCGAGGCAGGCGCCAGCAGCCACAGGGTCAGGGGGATGACCAGCAGCGATGCTGCCAGCACCACCAGGGTATTTCGATAACGGGCCAGACCGCTCAGATCAATCGAGCGTTTCAGGCCGAACAGACTCAGTCTCAATTCCACATCAGGCCGCCTCACCGGCATGCACCACGCTTCTCAGGATGCGGCGAGGGTAAAGACGCGAGCGTGGGCAGGCAGTGAAACCCGTGTGAAAAAAGTCTTGGCGGCTGCCCGGAAAACCCTGTTACAGAATCAATCCGACAAAATCCTTTCAGCTCTCGGGTTTGCAGCCGATACAGACCTGCTTACACCCTTGCTGGCTCAAAAAAACAACAAATCTTCCAGCCTAACTGACGATCAAGGAACACAACGTTCTGGAGGAATTGTGATGAATAGCTGGTTCGGTAACATCAGCGTGAACCTCAAATTGGGGCTGGGCTTCGGTCTTGTCCTGGCCCTGACCTGTATTCTCGCCCTGACCGGCTGGACCAGCCTCGGCGGTCTGATCGACCGCAGCAACTGGATGAGCGACATCACCCAGCTCAATGCCGGTCTGACCAAGCTGCGCGTGGTGCGTCTGCAATACATGCTGACCAATGGTGATGAAACCGCCGCGCAGAACGTGCAGACCACACTCGAAGGTTTCGCCGCACAGCAGCAGGCGCTGATCGAGAAATTCAAGAGCCCGGAAAACGTCAAACTGCTCAAGCAGCAGGCCGCGACCATCGCCGAGTATCAGACCTCGCTGAACAAAATGCGCAACGCCTACCGCACCGGCAACAGCGCGCGCGACACCATGGGCGCCAATGCCGAGACCGCATACAACCAGATCGAAGCGATCAGCGCCCGCGTGCAGCAGATGCCACTGAGCGATCAGCGCTTCGAACAGTTCCAGGCCATCACCACCGCCAAGGAAGCGTTCATCCTGGCGCGCTACGAAGTGCGCGGCTACACCGCCACCGCCAACGCCGATACCGAGCAGAAAGCCGTCGGCCAACTGGACGTGGCCATCGCCAGCCTCAAGCAGTTGAACGTGCACTTTGCCGACAGCCAGCAGGACGCCCTGCGTTCTCTGGAAACCGCGCTGATCAACTACCGCAGCGCCTTGCAGGCGTTCAAGACCGCCAACAGCGAAGCGGTGCAGGCGCGCAAGGAAATGACCGACCAGGGCAACCTGATCGTCTCCCTCAGCGAACAGCTGTATCAGATCCAGCTCGACCGCCGTGACATCGAAAGTGCCCAGGCTCGCACCCTGCAATTGATCAGTACCCTGCTGGCGCTGCTGGTCGGCGTGATTGCCGCCGTGGTCATCACCCGGCAGATCACCCGTCCGCTGCAAGAAACCCTGACCGTGGTCGAGCGCATCGCCGGCGGCGACCTGACCCACAACGTCACCGTCACCCGCCGTGACGAACTCGGCGTGCTGCAACAAGGCATCGGGCGCATGGGCGTGACCCTGCGTGACTTGATCAGCGGCATCCGCGACGGCGTCACCCAGATCGCCAGCGCCGCCGAAGAGTTGTCGGCCGTGACCGAGCAGACCAGCGCCGGGGTCAACAGCCAGAAAGTCGAGACCGATCAGGTCGCCACCGCCATGCACGAGATGACCGCCACCGTGCAGGAAGTCGCGCGCAACGCCGAGGAAGCCTCGCAAGCCGCTGCCGCCGCTGACGGCGAAGCCCGTGAAGGCGATAAAGTGGTGAACGAAGCCATCGCGCAGATCGAGCGTCTGGCCAGCGAAGTGGTGCGTTCCACCGAAGCCATGAGCGTGCTGCAACAGGAAAGCGACAAGATCGGCAGCGTGATGGACGTGATCAAGGCCGTGGCCGAGCAAACCAACCTGCTGGCCCTCAACGCCGCCATCGAAGCCGCCCGTGCCGGTGAAGCCGGTCGTGGTTTCGCCGTGGTCGCCGACGAGGTCCGTGGCCTGGCTCAGCGTACGCAGAAATCCACCGAGGAAATCGAAGGCCTGGTGGCCGGTCTGCAGAACGGCACTCAGCAAGTCTCGGCGGTGATGAACAACAGCCGCGCCCTGACCGACAGCAGCGTCGCCCTGACCCGCAAGGCCGGCTCGTCCCTGGAAAACATCACCCGCACGGTGTCGAACATCCAGTCGATGAACCAGCAGATCGCCGCTGCCGCCGAACAGCAAAGCGCCGTGGCCGAGGAAATCAGCCGCAGCATCATCAACGTGCGCGACGTCTCGGAGCAGACCGCTGCGGCCAGCGACGAGACGGCCGCGTCGAGCGTTGAACTGGCGCGCCTGGGTGGTCAGTTGCAGACCATGGTCAGCCACTTCCGAGTTTGACACTGCGTCAGCACTGACGAAAAAGCCCGCTGCCAGACCGCAATGGTTTGGCAGCGGGCTTTTTTATTTGGCTTGCGACTTTTCCCCTCACCCCAGCCTCTCCCGGAGGGAGAGGGAGCCGATTGGTGCGCTGTTCAAAATCCAAGTTCGACTCGGTAGCTCATGTCGACTCAGCCCTCCCAGACACTCGATCAGTCCCCTGGTCACGGTGAGGGGCTTGCGGGGTCAGACGCTGATCGCGTTGGTGAACACCAGCCGATTGCCAAACGGATCAGTCACCGTCATGTCCTGGCTGCCCCACGGCATTGCCTGAATCTGCGGGCGGGCGAATGGGTATTCGCTGGCGATCAACTGCTGCTGGAACGCTTCCAGTTCATCGGTCTCGATCCGCAGGGCCGAGCCCGGTGTCGCATCGCCGTGGTGTTCGGACAGATGCAGCACGCACTCGCCCCGCGAGACTTGCAGGTACAGCGGGAAATTCGCCTCGAAACGGTGTTGCCAGTCGATCTTGAAACCGAGGAAATCGACGTAGAACGCTACCGCCTTGGCCTCATCGAAAATCCGCAGGATCGGGGTGGTTTTACCGAAGCTCATGGGGTGCTCCCTGACTGGTTGGCCCCACAGTCTAGATGGGGTGGATGTCAGCAATTCGGCTTGGCGCAGGCTTTCTTTAATTGCAATGTGCCACCACTGTGACGCATTGCTCGAAACTCAGCGAAAGCTGTCGCGCAAATCCCCTTGCCGCGCCAGAAACCGCCCTTCCCGGCGACCATTGGCCTGTCCATCTTGATAACTCAACACGCCATTGACCCACACCCCGTCAATCCCCTGCGCCGCCCGCTGCGGGTCGTTGAAGTCCGCTACGTCGCGCACGGTCGCCGGATCGAACAACACCAGATCCGCCCAGTGTCCTTCACGGATCTCGCCTCTGTCCTTCAAACCAAAGCGCGCGGCCGACAGACCGGTCATCTTGTGTACAGCGGTATGCAGCGGAAACAGGCCGATGTCGCGACTGAAATGTCCGAGCACCCGTGGGAAAGCGCCCCACAAGCGCGGATGCGGGAACGGGTCTTCCGGCAGTCCGTCAGAACCGACCATCGACAGCGGATGGGCGAGGATCCGGCGCACGTCGTTCTCGTCCATGCCGTAATACACCGCGCCGGCCGGTTGCAGGCGTCTGGCAGCGTCGAGCAGAGACACCTTCCATTCGCCGGCGATGTCGATCAGGTCGCGACCGCCCATCTGCGGATGCGGTGTCGACCAGGTGATGGTGATGCGGTGAGCATCGGTGACCTGCTTCAAATCCAGGGTCGAGGAGCTGGCCGCGTAGGGATAACAATCGCAGCCGACCGGATGGGTTTTCGCCGCTGCCTCCAGCGATGCGAGCAACTGCGGACTACGCCCCCAGTTACCGGCGCCGGCACATTTGAGGTGGGAAATGATCACCGGCGACCGGGCGTGACGGCCGATGCGAAAGGCCTCGTCCATCGCCTCCAGCACCGGTTCGAATTCGCTGCGCAAATGGGTGGTGTACACCGCGCCGAACGCCGTCAGTTCTTCGGTCAGTTGCATGACCTCGTCGGTGGACGCCGAGAAGGCACTCGCATAGGCCAGCCCTGTGGACAAGCCGAGCGCACCTGCCTCGAGGCTTTCGCGCAACTGCTCGCGCATCGCGGCGATTTCCTCGGCGCTCGCCGTGCGGAAGAGGTCGTCGAGGTGATTGCTGCGCAGCGCCGTGTGGCCGACCAGCGCCGCCACGTTCAACGTGGTGTTGGCCGCCTCGACCGCCGCGCGGTAATCACTGAACCGTGGATAGACGAACGCGGCGGCCGAACCGAGCAGGTTCATCGGATCCGGCGGATCACCGCGCAGGCTGACCGGCGAGGCGCTGATCCCGCAGTTGCCGACGATCACCGTGGTCACGCCCTGGCTGAGCTTGGGCAACATTTGCGGCTGACGGATCACCACGGTGTCGTCATGGGTGTGCACATCGATGAAACCCGGCGCCAGCACTCGGCCGGCGGCGTCGATCTCATCGGTGGCGCGCGCATCGCCCAGGTCGCCAATGCGCGCGATGCGACCATCGACGATTGCCACGTCGGCGGCGTAGCCGGGGATATTGCTGCCATCGATGACCAGGGCGTTGCGGATCAGGGTGTCGTACAGCATGTCAGTCTCCCAGCGGCAGGTGATCGTCGCCGCCACGGTATTCGTCGAGGGCAAGTTTGATCCGCCGCAGACGCTCTTGGTTATCTTCAGGATTGGCCAGCGCCAGCTCGGTGGCCAGCACATCGATGGCGAGCAACATGCCGTAACGCGCCGCCGTTGGTTTGTAGATGAACGAGGTTTCTGCACCTTGCAGCGGCAGCACGATGTCGGCCAGCTCCGCCAGCGGCGAGTCGGCGCGGGTGATGGCGAGGATTCGCGCGCCATAGTTGCGCGCCAGTTCCACGGTTTCCAGCAATTCCGGGGTGATGCCGGTCAGCGAACAGACAATCAGCACATGTTCCGCACTGAGACTGGCGGCCGTGACGCGCATCATCACCGCGTCGTGGCACACCGCAACCGGATAGCCCAGGCGCACCAGACGCACCTGCAACTCATCGCTGCACAGGGTCGAGCAACCGCCCATGCCGAAGGCGTGAATCATCTGCGCCTTGCCCAGCAACGTTACCGCATCGGCGAAACGCGACTCGTCGAACGCCGCCAGGTGCTGGCGCAGAGTGGTTTCGATGTCGCCGACGATCTGCCCGTAGAACGCCGATTGCTCGGGCGTCCGCGCCGGGTCGAGAAAGCGGCTGCCGACGCCGCTGGCCTGGGCCAGTTGCAGGCGCAGGTCACGCAGGTCGCGGCAACCGACCGTGCGGGCAAACCGTGACAGCGTGGCGGTGCTGACTTCCGCCCGGTGCGCGAGGTCTTCGAGGCTGGCGGACGCGGCAAATCCGACGTCGTCGAGCATCAGACGGGCGATGCGTCCCTCACCGGCGCTGAAGGAATCCTGACGGGCGCGGATCTGATAAAGGATGTCCATGACGCAGGGCTCCGGTTAAAGCAGGTAGGAAAGGCCGACGGTCAGCGCGAACGCGACCAGCGAAATCAGGGTTTCCAGCACCGTCCAGGTCTTGAAGGTCTGGGCAACGGTCATGTTGAAGTATTCCTTGATCAACCAGAAGCCACCGTCGTTGACGTGGGAAAAGATAACCGACCCCGCGCCAGTCGCCAGCACCAGCAGCTCCGGGTGTGGATAACCCAGGCCGATGGCGACCGGCGCCACCACGCCGGAAGCCGTGGTCATCGCCACCGTGGCCGAACCGGTGGCGATGCGCATCAGCGCGGCGAACAACCAGCCCATGATCAGCGGCGACAGGTGAAATTCGTGGGCCAGGCCGACGATCTGATCGGTTACGCCGGCGTCTACCAGAATCCGGTTCAGGCCACCGCCGGCGCCCACCAGCAAGGTGATGCTGGCGGTCGGAGCAAGGCATTCGTTGGTGAACTTGAGGATCGATTCGCGATTGAAGCCCTGGGCCAGCCCCAGGGTCCAGAAACTCAGCAGCGTCGCCAGCAACAACGCGATGACCGAGTTGCCGATGAACAACAGGAACTGATTGAAGCCGCTGCCCGGCGTGGAAATCAGGTTGGCCCAGCCACCGATCAACATCAGCACCACCGGCAACAGAATGGTCGCCATGGTGATGCCGAATCCCGGCAGGCTGTCGCGGGGCTCGCGCTCGAGGAATTGCTTTTCCAGCGGGTTGTCCGCCGGCAACTGAATGCGCGGCACGATGAATTTGGCGTACAGCGGACCGGCGATGATCGCCGTCGGAATACCAATCGCAATCGCGTAGAGCAAGGTCTGCCCGACCGACGCCTGATAGGCCTGTACCGCCAGCATCGCCGCCGGATGCGGCGGCACCAGCGCATGCACCACAGACAGCCCGGCGACCATCGGCAGACCGACCATCAGGATCGACACGCCGACCCGCCGCGCCACGGTAAAGGCAATCGGCACCAGCAAGACAAAACCGACCTCGAAAAACAGCGGCAGCCCCACCAGAAACGCAATGCACACCATCGCCCAGTGCGCGTTCTTCTCGCCGAAACGCTCAATCAGCGTACGCGCCATCTGCTCGGCCCCGCCGGACTCGGCCATCATCTTGCCGAGCATCGTGCCCAGCGCGACCACCAGCGCAATATGCCCCAGCGTCTTGCCCACCCCGGCCTCATACGCCCCCACGACGCCGGACGGCGGCATCCCCGCCACCAGCGCCAGGCCGATGGACACCAGCGTGATGACAATGAACGGATT
Source organism: Pseudomonas sp. B2M1-30 (assembly GCF_025447575.1). Lineage (NCBI taxonomy): Bacteria > Pseudomonadati > Pseudomonadota > Gammaproteobacteria > Pseudomonadales > Pseudomonadaceae > Pseudomonas > Pseudomonas sp. B2M1-30. The sequence goes on from NZ_JAOEJT010000007.1 coordinate 236,905, forward strand.
GAGCCGGTAACGGGCGATCAGAACGATCAGGGCAATGATGGCAACGGCAGCATAGACCAGCAGCCAATAGCCGAAGGAAGGCGTCATGCGGTACTCCTCGAAAGGGTCACGTCGAATGGATTGTGAAACTCATAAATCATTTCGAGATCGAGTTTTCAAACGAAGTGAAAATAATTTTCGTGGAGGGATAAGGGTTGTCGCTAACGGGTATGGGATGTCGTGAATAATGAAAATCGAGGGGTGGGATTTACATGTATCCGGTGCGCGGTTTTCAAACTTTGGCCAAGCGCTATACTCGTCTCACATTCTCTATAGGGTGATCTCAATGACCACCGCACGCCGTACACGGAAACTGACCAACGAAACACTGATTCGCGCGATTGCCAGCTCGACAGCCATCGAAACCGGTCAAAGTGTCGAAGCGATTGAACGCAAGCTCAAAGATAAAACCAGCAAGTTCTCCCATCTTTCGCTGGCCCGATAGGTAAGTGTTGAGATTCAGGCCAGCAGCGCCCTCCTCACCCAATACTCCATGGGCTCATAGTTGCAACTGAGCCCTTGGTTGATCGCAGCAAAGTACGCCTCCCTGTTTCGCTCCCAACTGCTGTAATCCAGCGGGACAAAACCTGCCTGCACCGCCATGACATCGGCCAGCAATCTCGACAAGCGCCCGTTACCTTCGCGAAACGGATGAATCAGGATGAACTCTACGTGGGTGACAGCGATGGCCTTGATCAATTTTTCATCAAGATCCGGCTGGCAGGGTGTGTACCTCGCAAGACAATCTCTTTCAAAACCATCGAGCAGCCGAGGAATCTGCGACGCCGCAGCAAAGAAAAAATCGTCCTTCCCCATGTTCACCGCACGTACCTCACCGGCCCATGAATAAAGATTCCCGAGCCAGTGCCTGTGCCAGTCCTTCAAATCCTGAACAGTCAGAGATCGTGCCGGCAGATGTTCGATAAGTAGGGACTGGTACAGTTTTTCCAGCAACACCAGCTCTGCTTCGTCCATCTCGTCAGGATCAGTAATTCCCAATTTGTTGCTCAACACTTGCTCGTTGGAGCCTGGCTCATAACTGCTCTGGCTACCCTCAGCATTGTAACGGTCAATCATCCTTGCACCTGCAAGAAACGGCGAATATTGAAAGCACCATAGGCTTGAAGCGTGCTGGAGCAAACCCTGGAAACGCAAACGGCTACCCGAGGGCAGCCGCTCAAACGTTGATCGCCAAGCCCCGCCGGGCTTGAACGTCAATCACACCATTTCGTTACGAATCCATTCAACCACCGAGGTGCGTTTCGGTGCCCAGCCCAACAGTTCACGGGCGTGTTTGCCGCGGACACGGCTGTTGGAGCCGAGGCCGTAGTTGGCCATTTCGTAGCCCCATTCGGCTTCAGCGTCTTGCAGCGGCCAGTCCTGGGGTTCGCCGAGGTTCAGGGCTTCTGCCATGGCGGTGGTCATGTCGATGAACGACGCTTCGCCGCTTTCGACGAAGTAGAAGGTGCCCGGTACGTTTTTGCTCAGCGCCAGCAGGTACAGCGAGACCACGTCTTCGATATGCACGTTGGACCAGATGTTCTGCCCCGTGCCGACATGCCGGACCACGCCGCTTTTACGTGCCTGTTTCAGCAGGCGCGGCAACTGCACGCTGTCGCGGTTGACACCCAAGCTGTGGCCGTAGATCAGGGTGTTGCAGATCACTGCCGAGTTCACCCCGTCCTGCGCCGCCGCGAGGATCAGGTTGTCTATGGCGACGCGGGCAGCCTTGTCGACGGTGGGCTGCGGCAGGTTGTCTTCGAAGTAGATGATGTCGCTGGACTTGCCGCCCGACGCATCGCCGACGATGCTCGACCCGCTGGTGTGCAGGAACACTTTGTTCGAACCGCGCAAAGCATCAAGCAAGGCTTCGACCGCGCCGCGATGGTCGCTGCTGGCGGCGTTGATGACGGCATCGGCCGCGCGGGCCTGTTCGCTGAGTAGCGCTTTATCGTCGAGGGTGCCGATCACCGGAGTGATGCCCAGTGCCTTGAGTTCAGCGGCTTGTTCGGCACTGCGCACCAGGCCGGTGACGGTGTGCCCGGCCTGGATCAGACCGGTGGCGATGGAGCCGCCGATAAAGCCGGCAGCGCCGGTAACGAATACGTTCATGGAGAAACTCCCTGCGTGAGTAAGTGATGCAACGAGTATCGACTTGCGGTGCGGCTGGAAAAACCCGCCCTCGGCCAATTCACTCTTGCGCAGGAATCACGAATCAGCCCTGGAAGTCGGCGCTGGCATACGCCGCCAGTTTGCCCTGGATGAAATCGAGGAAGCATTGAATGCGCAACGCCAGTTGCGAGTTACGGTAATACACCGCGTTGATCGGCTGCCGGTAACCGCTGTTGAATTGCGCCAGCAACACCTTGAGCCGGCCGGCGCGGATGTCGTCGATGGTCATGAAGTGCGACAAACAGGCAATGCCCTGCCCTTCCAGCGCCAGATGCCGCACGGTTTCGCCGCTGGATGCGCTGATCGCCGGGATGATCGGCCAGCGGTCGCCGTGCACGTAACGCAGCGGCCACTGGTTGAGGCCTTCGTTCTGGGTGAAACCGAGCAAGGTGTGTTCGCTCAGGTTCGCCACTTCCAGCGGTTCGCCATGTTTTTCCAGATAGGCGGGGCTGGCGACAATCAGCAGCGGGCTGCACCCCAGCGAACGCGCATGCAGCGTCGAGTCGGCAAGCGTGCCGATGCGGATGGCGATGTCAGTGCTTTGTTCCAGCAAGTCAATGATCAGGTCATTGCTGTTGAGTTCGAGCTGGATGTCCGGATACAGCCGGCGGAACTCATCGATGTACGGCACGATGGCGTGCAGCATGAATGGTGATGCCGCGTTGATCCGCAACCGCCCGGATGGATTCTGCTGGCGCGAGGACAGGCGCTCTTCGAGTTGATCCATCTGGTCGAGAATCAACTTGGCCTGCTCGAAGAAATACTTGCCCTCCTCGGTCAGATCCATGCGCCGCGTGGTGCGGTTGATCAACGTAGTGTCGAGCTTGCCCTCCAGCCGCGACAAGGTACGGCTGACCGCCGACGGCGTCTGCCCGACCTGTTCGGCGGCGGCGGAAATCGAACCGCATTCGATCACGCAGACGAAAATCTGCAACTCATCGGATCTGGCTTTCACGGATGTCCTCGAATCGAAAAGGCCTGCTGCGCAAGCTCAGGCCTTCGATAGTAGCCGAGTGTCAGGCCTTGAGGCCAAACACCTCGGTCAGGTGCTGCTCGTAACGCGCCACGTCGGCCTCGATGTTCGGACGCTTCATCACGTCCACGCAAAGGAACGTCGGCAGGCCGGTCATACCGAGGAACTGGTTGGCCTTGTGGAACGGGAAATACACGGCGTCCACGCCCTTGGCTTCGAAGAAGTCGGTCGGGTCGTCGAAGGCTTGCTGCGGGGCGTTCCAGGTCAGCGACAACATGTATTGCTTGCCCTGGATCAGACCGCCGCTGCCGTACTTCTGCGACGCGTCGGAACGGGTACGGCCGTCGCTGGCGTAGAGGCTGCCGTGACCTTCGGTGAAGACTTCGTCGATGTACTTTTTCACCGTCCACGGCGCGCCCATCCACCAGCCCGGCATCTGATAAATGACCACGTCGGCCCAGAGGAACTTGGCGACTTCCTCGGCGATGTCGTAACCCTCGTCGATGAAGGTGGTCTTGACGTCGACACCGCCGCGATCCAGCACACTCAGCGCCGCTTCGTGCAGGGTGGTGTTGTAGCGACCATCGGAGTGAGCGAATTTTTTACCGCCATTGAGCAACAGGACTTTTTTCATGGAGCGCCTCAATCGGATTCCGATGCGCAGCCGCCGGGGCTGGATGGAGAAGGGAGAAATTTGAATGGCGGCAGATTAGCGACCGGTCTCGCGCGGAATAAGCCGTGGCCGCGCAAAATACATTTGATAAAAACGCACGAATCAAGAGCAGATTGTTGCCGTAGGATTGGCCGCCATCTGAACTGGAGGAAGTGTCTGATGAGTGAACGTCACGGTTTTATCCTGCACGCCAAGACCCGCCCGGAAAAAGCCGAGGCCTTCGAGGCGCTGTTTCGCGCCTATGTCGAACCGAGCCGCGCGGAGCCGGGTTGCATCGAGTACCACATGCTGCGCGACAAAGAAGATCCGACCCTGTTCATCTTCTATGAGATCTGGGAATCCCGGGCGCATCTGGACGTGCATTCGAACCTGCCGCACATGCAGGAATTCTTCGCCAAGCGCATGGATTACCTGGAGCGGGATTTCGATATCCGTCCGATCGAAATGCTCAGCGCGTCGTCGGCTAGCCGCTGATCAACAGGTGGGCGCCGAGCGCGCCCAGACCGACGAAGAACACCCGCTTGAACAGCACCGCGCTGATCCGCTGCCGCAGCCATTGGCCGAGCAACATGCCCAGCACCGCCGGGATCAGCGCCAGCAGCGAGGCGCTCAACTCCCCGCCGCCCAGCGCCCCGCGCCAAAGCAATCCACCGGCCAGAGCCAGGGTCGACACGGTGAAGGACAGGCCCAGCGCCTGCACCAGTTCATCGCGGTTCAAGCCCAGGGCCTGCAGGTACGGCACCGCCGGAATCACGAATACGCCGGTGGCCGAGGTGATGACGCCGGTGATCACCCCACACAACGGCCCCAGCCACGGTTCGTGACGACGATTGACACGCAGCGTCGGCAGGAACAGACCGCTCAGCGCATACAGCAACAATGCCGCGCCAAGCCCGCGCACCACCCAGTGCCCGCCCGCCATGCCGATCCATAACGTGCCGATGCCGGTGCCGAGAAAGATCATCAGCAGCATCGGCCACAGCCGTTGGATCAGCCCGCGCAAATGCCCGCCGAATGCCAGTTGCCAGACATTGGTCAGCGTTGCCGGAATAATCAGCAGCGCCGCAGCCTGCGACGGTGCCATAGCCAGGCCGAGCAGCCCCATGGCGACCGTGGGCAGGCCGAGGCCGATCACGCCTTTGATCAGGCCGGCGACGATGAAAGTGGCGATCACCAGCAAAGACAGGGTCAGGCCGAGGTTCTGGTAAAAATCTGCGAGTGCGTTCATGGCGCTACTGTGCGCTTCGAGCGGCGGGTTGAAAATCTGGCATACACTGAGGTTGCCTCTTGATTTTCAAGAGGCTTGGATTTTCCTTGAAGCGGCGGGCCTCTTCGCGGGCAAGCCCGCTCCCACAGATTTTGTGTTCGCCACCGAACCCATACGGGAGTGGGCTTGCCCACGAAGAGGCCGACCCTGACACCCAAAATACCGAGCGCCTCATGCACTTCGACCTCACCGACCTGCGCCTCTACCTGCACATCCTCGACACCGGCAACATCACCGCCGGCGCGGCCCGCAGCCACCTCTCGCTGGCCGCCGCCAGCGCGCGCATCCGCGCCATGGAAGCCTCGTTGGGCACCGAGTTCCTGCAACGCGGGCGCCGTGGGGTCACGCCGACAGCGGCGGGCAAGGCCCTGGCGCAACATGCGCGGATACTTCTGCAACAGGCCGAGCGGATGCAACAGGACCTGGCCGACTACGCCCGAGGCGTCAAAGGTCAGGTACGCCTGTTGTGCAACACCACCGCCATGACCGAATACCTGCCGGAGGTGCTGGCGGACTTTCTGTGCAGTCACCCGAATCTGGACATCGACTTGCAGGAGTTGCCCAGCGCCCGCATCACCCATGCCTTGCGCCAGGGCGCGGCGGATCTGGGGATTGTCTCCGATGCGGTCGATACCACCGATTTGCAGACCCGCCCCTTTCGCGACGACCCTCTGGTGCTGATTCTGCCGACGGGTCATCCGCTGGCCGAACGTTCGTCGCTGACCTTCAGCGAAACCCTCGGCCACGACTTCGTGGCGCTGGGTGTCGACAGCGCGCTGGCGATTCATCTGGAGGAACAGGCGCTGCACATCGGCCAACGGATGTCGATCCGCATCCGCGCCGACGGCTTCGATGGCGTGACGCGCATGGTCGCCCGAGGCGCCGGGTTGGCAATCGTGCCGAAAGTCGCCATCGAACGCTGGGCGCCGGCGGGCGGAGTCATCAGCCGGCCGCTGGACGAATCCTGGGCCAACCGCCGGCTGCAACTGTGCGCGCGCCGTTTCGAGCAGCTGCCCGGTTACGCCCAGGCGTTGCTCGAGGCGCTGATGCCTTGACTCTACCGCTAGGGGCAGACTCTATCCTGTGAGCTTCATTTCAGGAGTACACATGATGAGCAAACGCATGCTCGTGATTCTGGGTCATCCGTCCACCGACAGCTTTTGCGGCGCCCTGACCGACACTTACGTCCGGGCCGCCAAGGAAGCCGGCCATGACGTGCGCCTGCTGCGTCTGGATGCGCTGGACTTCGACCCGGTCCTGCACGAGGGTTACAACAAGGTCCAGCCCCTGGAGCCGGATCTGCTGCAGGCCCAGGCCGACATCACCTGGGCCGAACACCTGACGTTCGTCTATCCGATCTGGTGGGGCGGGATCCCGGCGCTGTTCAAGGGTTTTCTCGACCGGATCCTGCTGTCCGGGTTCGCCTTCAAGTACCGCAAGGGCAAGGCCTTCCCGGACAAACTGCTCAAGGGCCGCACCGCGCATCTGCTGGTGACCATGGATACGCCGCCCTGGTACTACAAGTGGATCTATCGCATGCCGGGCCTGCACCAGATGCGCAAGACCACCCTGGAATTCTGCGGCATCAAGCCGACCAAGACGCTGACGTTCGGGCCGATCCTGGGCTCCAAGCCGGAACAGCGTGACGTCTGGCTGGAGCAGGCGCGCCTGACCGCCGCCGCCAGCTGAGGCTTTCCCGCCTGCACCACTGACGGCGCCAACGCGCGCCGTCAGCCCCTCTCCGGGCTCGCGCCGAGGCCCGTCCGTCACCTGTGCGCGTCATTTGCGCACAGTTGCAACGTTTTGAATGGTATTGCTCTTATAATCGCCCCCGATCAGGCATGAGGCCTGGTCGCGCCATGCGCTGTTTGATCATCGAGACGGATCTTTATGTATATCGGCAAAGCCGCCCAGCTGTCGGGCACCACAGTCAAAAGCATTCGCCATTACGAGGAAATCGGCCTGTTGCCCGAGCCCAAGCGTGAAGGCAAATACCGCATCTACAGCCAGCAGAGCGTCGAGGTCCTGACGTTCATCAAGTGCGCCCAGCAACTGGGCTTCAAGCTCAAAGAGCTGCAGGTCATCCTCAACAACTATCGCGGCGACAACTTTCCCTGGGACATGGCGCAAAAAGCGATCGCCGAAAAAAAAGCCGAGCTGGTTTCCCAGATCGGCGATTTGCAGCAAGTCCACGATGGCCTCGAAGCGTTTGAAAACAACCTCAACGAAGCCCGTCAGGAATGTCAGTTCGAGCGTATCGCCCGCCACGGTGAAAAAAAGCCGGCCAACATGCTGAACTGAACACCCTGCTGCGCCACATGACCTGGCTCGCATGCCGAATCGCGGCATACAGACCGGGCCGGTGGCGAATCAACCGGCAACAGCCTCCCCTGCTTCGTGCGGTGCCGGCACCTTCGGCGCAACCGGAGCAATCGCGCCGAAGAACCATGGCGAAACCAGGGTCACCAACACAATGGTCATGACCCCGCTGGAGAACAGCGCCATGGCCACCAGTGCGCCGAGGTCGACGATCGGCTTGAAGTCGGAAAACAGCAGCGCCATGAAGCCCACGGAGAAGATCACCACGTTCATCACCGTGGAGCGACCGACGCTGTGCATCGCCTGCAGAATGGCCGCATCGATTTCAATTCCCTGCTGCACCAGCAGCTTGATCCGCGACAGCAGATGCACCGCATAGTCGACCACCCCGACCACCAGGAACGTCACCAGCGTCGTACCGATGTTCAGCTCGATGCCGAACAGGAACATGAAGCCGTAGACGGTCACCGAGGTGGTCAACAAGGTCAGCATGCCGAGCAAGCCCAGGCGCACGGATTTGAGCCAGTACATCATCATCAGCGTCACCACCAGCAACGCCAGGGAGAAGCTCAGCACCTGGCCCTGGGTGATTTCCTGTAACACGCCGGTCCAGATCAACGGGGTGCCGGCGTGCGTCACTTCAAGGTTCGCCGGTTTGTTGACCAGCAGCCAGGCATCCAGCCGATCGAGCATGGCCTGATAGTCGCTGGCGACCGACGAGGTCATGGTGTACAGGGTCAAGGCCTTGGAGAAGTCGGCGTTGAGTACGTTGTTCAGGTCGGAACCACCACCGTTTTCAAACAGCATCACATGCTGTTCGATCAGCGAGTTGCCCGGCACTTCGAACTGCTCGACCTGCCCTTCGTCATTGACCGACGTGACCTTCTCCAGCGCATTCGGCACGCGCAGGTATTCAGGGTTCATATCGTTGAGCACCAGGTTCATGCGCTTGACGTAGGTGGCCAGCGAGTAGCCGTAACTGATGTTCGGCTGCTGCTTGATGAAGTGGTCGAGCTTGTCGATGAACTGCACCACTTCGGTGGTCAGCACGCCGCGCGGCTCCTTGCTGTCGATGGCGATCCAGCCCGGTGCCGTGCCCGCCACCCTGGCGTGGTTGATGAACTGGTCAGAGACGCGGATATGGCTTTCCGGCTTGAAATAGGCAATGCCGGAGTCTTCGATGTCGACGCGGAACGTGAACACCGTCGCCAGCGCCAGCAGCGGCACGACCACCACCAGGATCGGTTTGCGCAAGCGGATCATCCAGGCACAGAACGCGACCAGATACCGCGAGATGATCGATTCCTTGTGGACGACAACCCGGCTCTGAGCCACCGGGTCCTTGCCCCAGATCGAGATCCAGGCCGGAATCAGCAGCAATGAAATGATCAGCGCCGCCGTCAGGCCGATGGACATGAACACCCCGAAATTGCGGATGCTGACAATGTTGTTGGTGGTGGAAATCATGAACGTGGCGATGGTCGTCACCGTGGTCAACACCACCGGCACCACCATCAGCCGCTGGGTTTCGCGGTTGGCTTCGCGGTTGCTCTTGCCGGCGCTTTTCTGCTCGTAGTACTCGGCCATCACATGGATCGCGTCGGAACAGCAGATAGTGAACAGGAACACCGGCAGCACGCTGGTCAACAGGTCGAATGGCACGCGCAGCAACGCCATCAGCCCCAGGGTCCAGATGGTGCAGAACAGAATGTTGAACAGCGGCAACACCACGCCCAGCGGTTTGCGGAAGAAGAACACCAGCAACAGGGTGATCAACACAAACACGATGGGAAACAGCACCGCCAGGTCGTGATCGATGATTTCCTGCTGGGCGGCGATGAAGATCGGCATCCCGGCGATGAAGATCTCGTCCGTGTACTCGGGGTGATCGGCCTGATACTGGGCGACGATGCTGCGCACGATCTGATAGGCGCGCAATTGCGCCTGCGCGTCGTCCTGTTTGGTGCCGAGTTCGGCCACCAGCATGGCGACTTTCTTGTCCTTCGACACCACGCCATCGACCATCAGCTCGTTGCCCATGATCTGCGATTCGACCACCGCCGGATCCATGTCATAGGCATTGAGGGTCTTGTGAATCAGCAACTCGCCATCGTCGGTCAGGACGATGTTTTCCAGGTCGCCCATCGACGCCATTTCGCGGATCGGGTTGATGCGTTCGGCGAGAAAGGTCAGGAACAGCTGGTCGTGGGAATCCCAGTTCTGGCTTTGCGCATGATCGCGCAGGGCCTTGGCGTTGGCGTAGTCGTTCTGGGAGAAACCACCCTCCAGAATGTCCCGGGTCAACAACTGCGCGCGGCTGTCGTCCGGGTGGCGGGCGACGATTTGCGCCAGGGTGTCCTTGTCCGCATCGTTGGCCAGAATCATCTTGCGCACCGACTGCGACATCGAGAACAGCGCATTGAGCGTCTGCTTGTTGAACACCGTCTGCGGGTTGTTCAGCGCCACCATCACCGAGTCGAACGTGCCGGTGAACTCACCCTGCAGATCGATGATGGTCTTGCGGGCCGGGTGGTTTTCCTTGAGCAGGTAAGGGTTGGTGTCGGAAACCAGCGCGCCCAGCGTATAGGTGAAATACGCCGTGATCGCCACCAGCAGGAAAACAATCGCCCGCGCGTGGCGCTCGACGAAATTCAGATATCTTTCCATGATCATGCGTTCCAGGGTCAGGGTCGGAGCTTAGCGGGCAGACACGGCGTATTCCGGCAGGTCGCCGGTTTTCAGCCCGCGCTTGATCGCGGTCTGGGTGAACAGGCGATCTTCCAGCGGCACGTTGTACTGCAACTGGTTGAAGCGCATCTCCGAGCGCGTGCCATCGATGAAGTGTTCGGTTTCGCTGAGCACGATGCTGTCGATCGAATCGATGGTCTCGACTTTCTGGGTGCGCATCTGCTTGATCAGCACGCCTTTGACGTCGAAGAAATCCTGACGCATGACCAGCAGATTCTGCTTGTCGATCCACACTTTCAGCTTGTTGTAACCGGTCTTGGCCAACACCTCGGGAGAGGTCGGCTCACGTTCGATCACGTAGCAGTCGCGGTCCTTGATCGACTCTTCGCCCAACAGCTTCTGCGAGTAATCCTTGACGCGGATCTTGTCCAGGTCGGCGTAGGAGTACTCGCTGCCCATGAACGAGCCGCGCTTGTCGGTGGTGGAGATCCGACGGGTCTGGCGGCTGACCGGCAGGTACATCCACTGGCTGTCTTCCAGGCCCAGGGTTTCGTGGGGGTTTTCGATGTGGAACGCCACGTCGCGCACATCGGTAGGGGCGGAGAAATACATGCTGAATTTGTCACTGTCCGGGTAGTCCTTTTGCAGGTAGGTGAACTCGCGAACCCGGGTGTTGCCCTTCTTGTCGTGAAGGATCAGCGACACCTGGGACATGAAGCTGGTGCCGTCGTTGCGGTCGCGCACCTGGCGCATGATGTCGTCGGCATTGCTGGCGTCGGCGGCGCCGGCACACGCGCTTCCCAGGATCAGCGCGGCGGTGGTCAGGCTTTTGAAAATCGGCAACATGAGAACTTCCCTTTTCGTTGTATGGGTGCAATGGATGCCCACGTCGGCAGCGGCACGCAGGCGCATGGGGTTAGAACAGATATCCGGCGGACAACCGCACTTGATCGTGCTTGCGGTATTCGCCAAAGGTTCGGTCGGGCTTGCCGAAGAACACGTCCACTTCCAGACCGAGCTTGATGTAGTCCACCGGTTTGTAGGTGAAGATGCCTTGCAGCAAGGCGTTGTCCTTGAACGGTGGCGACGCGGCCGCCACCAGTCGACTCTTGAGTCGGTCCTGCCAATGGGTGCCTTCGGCCGACAGGGTGAACAGCGGCTCGCGCTTGTCCTGGACCATGCCGTCCTGCCAGTCGAGCAGCACCTGTTCCTGCCACTGCGCGGAGATCAGCCAGTCGCGGAACAGGTAGTCGAGCCCCAGCAGCGACTTGACCATCGGTGTGCTGTCGGCGCCGTGGGCGCGGGTCGGATTGGTCACCCGCCAGTTGTCGAAATACGCGACCTCGCTGCGCACCACGATGCTGTGCCCGGCATCAATCGCCAGCCCCGCACCGCCCATGGTGTAGCGTGGAAACTGGCGCTCCAGGCGTGTGCGACCATCGTCGGCCAGCCCTTCGACGGCATACACCGGGTCCTGCTGGCGGGCGCTCAGCGCGACGAAACTGGTGTCCACCGCGCCGATCCGGCCATTGGCGCTCAAGCCATAGCCGTACCCGTCATGACCGTCGTAGCCGGGCTTGGAATCGACCACGAAATACTGCGGATCGGGCGTGGCGAACAGCGGTGCGTCGAATTCGCTGCCCGCCACCGGCGCACGGTTTTTCACGAAGTCGGTGATCCACAGCGCTTCCAGTTCCCACTCGCCCAGCGGCTGCGCAAACCGCACCATCGGCACCGCGATGCGGCTGTCTTCCAGCAGCGGCGTCACGCCATCGCGATAGTCCAGCGGGTTGACCTGATCGAGCACTCGCAACTCATCGGCGCGGCCCCAGACCACTTGCTGCCAACCCACCGTCACCTCGCCGTCACCCAATGAGTGACCGACGTACAGATGCCGCCAGTCGGTGTCGAAGCGGTACTTGTCCCGCGCCCGCTCGCTGTACGGATTGTTGCCGTCATAACGCGCGTCGTAACGCACGCGGCCCTTGGCCTTGTAGTAACCGCCGTCCCAGCTGTCTTCCAGATTGGCCTTGAAATACACGGCCTTCTGGGTGACCTGATCGTCGCCATGCAGGCGCAACGCCGTGGCGATGCCGATCTCGGCGTCGGCGTAATCAGGCTTGAGATCCTCGGCGGTGAGCTCGGCCATGGCGGCCGGCGCCGCCACGCACGCCCACACCGTCCACGCAATGCGGTTTATCGCTGATCGAGGCATCGTTACATTCCCAACCCGACGCCGCCATCGATCACCAGACTCTGGGCCGTCACCCCGCCCGCCTCCGGGCTGGCGAGATAACGCACCATCGCCGCCACCTCCTCGCTCTGGATAAAGCGGCGCATCGGCAGTTTTTTCTTCGCGTTGCGCACGATCTGTTCCTGGGTCAGCCCGGCAATCGCCGCTTGCGTCGCCAGCTCGCCCTGCAGCATCGGCGTGTCGATCCACGCCGGCAGGATCGCGTTGACGGTGATCTGCCGTGGCGCCAGATCCAGCGCCAGCGCCTTGGTCATGCCGACGATGCCATGCTTGGATGCGCAGTACGCGGTGTTGCGCACCTTGCCGGCGCGTCCGAGGATCGATGACATGTTGATGATCCGCCCGCGATCCGGCATCAGCGCCAGACACAACGACGTGACGTAGAACGTGCCGTTGAGGTTGACCGAAATCACCTGATGCCAGTTCTTCAGATCCTCTGGCTCGTTCTCGTTGCAGATGCCGGCACTGTTGACCAGCACGTCGACGTAATCGAGCTGCGTGCCCAGGGTCTTGAAGAACGTTTCCATGGCCGGCAGATCGGCGATGTTCGCCCAGTGGGTTTCGACCCGCGCCTTGATCTGTTCCTGACGCTCATCCACCCAGCGCTGCAGCTCCGGCAGATCCATGTCCAGCAGGATCAAGCGGCTTTCGGCGTCGCCGGCAAAATCCTCGGCCACGGCCCGACCGATGCCCTTGGCGGCACCGGTGATCAGAATCGTCCGGCTCATGGCATTTTCAGCCCGCCGTTGACCGGCAGGACCTCCCCGGTCAGGTACAGCCCGCGATCGGCGATGTACAGCACCGCCTCGGCGATTTCCTCGGGTTCGGCGTAACGCTTGATCAGCAGACGCGACTGGATTTCCTCTTCCTGGCTGCCGATCAGCGCGGTGCTCATCTCGGTCTTGACGATGCCCGGCGCCACCGCGTTGACGCGGATGTTGCGCGGCGCCAGCTCCACGGCCAGCGCGCGGGTCAACGCATCGACCCCGCCCTTGGCCGCCGCGTAGTTGCTCTGGCCCTTGCCGGGCTTCTGCGCGGCTACCGAGCTGATATTGACGATGCACCCGCCACGCTGGCGGAGCATCCCCGGCACCACCTGCTGGCAGCAGAGCAAGGTGCCGATCAGGTTGGTCTGAATCACCTCGACGATGTCCCGTGCCGGCATGGTCGCCAGCAACCCGTCACGGGTGATGCCGGCGTTGTTGACCAGCAGATCGACGCGCTGGAAATGCCCGTCGACCCGCTCGAAAAACCCCTTGATGCTGTCGCTGCTGCTGACGTCGCATTGCAGCGCCAGGCAATCGATGCCCAGGCCCTGCACCTCGTCGCGCAGCGCCATCGCCGCCACTTCGTCACGCACATAACTGAACGCGATCTGATAACCCGCACCCGCCAGGGCCAGGACAATCGCCCGGCCGATGCCACGGCTGCCGCCGGTCACCACTGCTACTTTATTCGGCATGAGCGTTCCTTAGAGCGAGTTGTCGGTTTTGAACTGCGCGAGGCTGAACCCGTGGGTCGCCGCCAGTGCGCGAATCTGCTGCACCTGCTCGCGGCTGATATCGCCATAGGAGTAGTGCTGCTTCATCCCGGACAGGCCCATCAACACCGACTCGGCCATGCACGCATACAACTGACCCTGCTTGAGGTAGGCACGCACGTTCGGCGCCAGGCCATCGCCCAGCGGCGTCTGCACGATTCCGCCGTGCATGTAGAGCACGTCGGCGCGTTGGCTGGAGAGGTTCTGGTCCACGTTCAGCGGTACGGCGATGTCGCAGATCACGCTGTTTTCCGCGAAATGCTGTGCGTCGAGGAATGGCTGCGGAGCGTTCGCCGCACACAGCACAATGCGCGCCTGCTTGAGCACTTGCAGGTCATTGCTGACGGTAATGAATGCCTGGGCGCCCAGACGCTCTTCGACCAGTTTCGCCACGCGCTGACCGAGGTCGGCACTGGCGCCGTGGGCCTGCAACAGGGCATCGAAACCTTCGATCTGCTGCAAGCGACTGGCAAGGCGATCCTGTTCGGCAACACCTTTGAGAATCGCGCGGGCGGCTTCGGCGTAAATCTGCTGGGCGGTTTTTTCCAGGCGGCGCAGGGAGCCGTCACGACCACTGCCGATCAGAATCAGATGCTCGACGCTGGTGGACAGCAGCGAGGCATAAGTCGAAGCAATGTTGCCCGCCGCACCGACCACTGCCGCCGTTTGCCGGCCGAGTTCCAGGCCTTGTTGCTTGCAGCCCTGCTCGATGGCTTCCAGGCCCATGCCGATGGTCAGCGCGTTGCCCGAGGTCAGCGCCATGTCCGGGATCTTCAGCGCCTGGCAGTTGTTGGTGACGATCGAGGTGTACATGCCCAGCCCGGCGACGCTGTAGCCATCGGCGCGGGCGTCACGGATGCGGTTGCCGACTTCGTCGCGGATGGTTTCCAGATCGCCACTGGCGATGTACTCCGACATGGCATCGGAATGCATGCACAACGGGTACAGGGTGAACTCCACGGCGGTGCCGAGCTTCGAGCGGATCAGCACCGGGCCGATCGGTGCGGCACGGCGTTCCGGCGCCATGCGCTTGATGAACTCACGTTTCTGTTCAGGGCTGAGGGTCGACAGCGACGGGTCGACGTCGCTGAGCATGTCGGCATCGATCAGGTGATTGATGAACGCCACGCGAGCCACCACGCGCACGTTCTCGTCAGACTTTGGGAGGCTTTCATCTCCCTTGAAGCTGACTTCGCGGGCCGGTACGCCAGGGATGGTATCGGCCAGCACACCGGCGGCCAGCGGGAAGGCGTCGCGCCGACGCAGCATGTCGCAGACCTTCTGCAACGAGCCGATCAGACCGTCGATTTCCTCAAAGGTGATGCACACCGGCGGCTCCAGGCGAATCACGTTGGCGTTGCTGCCCGACGGCGCCACGCGTAGCGACTCGAACTGCAGCAGGTAGCCGGCGATGATGTAGCCCAGCGCATCGTTGTATTGAGCAGAAGCCTGGACCAGCGAGCTGGTGCCGGTCAGGTCGTGCAGTTCGAAGCCCAGCAGCAGCCCGCGCCCGCGCACGTCGGCGATCACGTCCGGGTATGCCGCCTGGAGTTCCCGCAGCGAAGACTTCAGGTACTCGCCTTTCTTGTTCACGTCCTTGAGCATCGCGCTGTCGTTCTCGAACAGCCGACGCAGCGCCGAGAGGGCGATATGGCAGGACGCATCGTCTTCAGCGAAGGTCGAGCTGTGGATGTAACTGAAATCGACTTCGTAATGGCTGGCGCGGATCACCGTCGCGGCAATTTTCATCAGACCGCCGCCCAGGGCCTTGGACAGGCAGTAGTAATCGCCCTGCAAGTTGAAATGGCTGGCGCCGAGCAAAGTGCCGGTGCGGCCGAAACCCGATTGCACTTCGTCAATGACCAGCGGGCAGCGTTGCTCGTTGCACAGGCGACGCAGACCCAGATAGAACTCACCGGCAAACTCGTTGATCCCGCCTTCACCCTGGATCGGCTCGAGCAGCACGGCGGTGATCGCGCTGAACGGTTCACGGCGCACGCGCAGGGTTTCGCCGCTCCACTCAAGGCCCAGCCAGTGATGGGTATGACGGGCCGGCAGGTCTTGCAGTTGCTGCGGCTGCTGCGGGTCGATGAACTCGACGTTGAGGCCAAAGCGGGCGAACGGCTTGCGGTATTGCTTGCCGTAAGTCAGCTGGACGGTGTTCACCAGTTTGCCGTGGAAGCTGCCACGCACCGCGAGGAACACCGGCTCGACATGCAGTTGCGCGAGGTTGTGCTGACGCACCGCTTCGGCCACCTGACGCACAGTGACGCTGGACAGATTTTGCGGAAGTACACCGGCCGGCAGGTCCAGATCGTCGACGTCCAGTTCGAAGTAAGCCTTGTCGCTGGCAACCAGATTGGCCAGTTCGAAATCACGCTCGTCGAACTGCGTCTGCAAGTTCTTCTGACGGCGGAACTCGGCGTGCTTGACGGCGATTTCCACTGACTCGGCGCCGCTGTTGGAGAAGGTCGAAATGTAGTGTTCGTTGTTGTTCAACTCACGGTTGAACGCCTCGCTGAGTTCACGCCCCAGCTGACCGGCCGCGCTGCGTACCGACATCTGTGCGTTGAACGGCACGTCGGCGCGCAACAGGTTGCACAGTTGATCGACGAATTGCGGGTCGTTGTGGCCGTGCAGCGCAGCACCATAACCGCCGAGGAAGTCGGTGACGGTCACTTCCGCGCCCTGCTTGTCGCGGTAAAACAATTTGCTGCCCAGCGCCCGATGGAACTGGCACTCCAGCCCCAGGGCCTGCATCAGTTCAACGAATTTCGGCCGTACGTAATCGCGGTAATCCATGACAGTTCTATCCCTTGAGTAAAAAATTCAGAAACGCTTGGTTGCGTCAGACGGTCAGTCGGCCGCGTGAAAATCCAGTTGGTAACAGGCGCTGAAGCCGTTGTCGTCGCGGTTGATCACCAGGCAATCGTGCAGCACCGCGTCACGCGGTTCGCCCATCACAAACGGCAGGTGCGGATTCACCGGCTGCTCCAGTCCGATGACCGGGGCAATGCTTTGCGCGTGCAGGGTCTGGCGAGCGAGGATCAGATCGACCAGGCTCGGCGCGCCGCTGAGAATGCCGGTCAGCGGCGTGCTGCTGGTGATGTGCGCGGCGCCGGTGCGGGCCAGCGTGCGGGCCAGATCGGCATCCTTGTGCGGGTCGCCGCTGGCGCTGCCGATCAGCAGATCCACTTGTTTGTCCGGCAGGTTCAGCGAGTCCACGCGCGAGTGGGCGAACAGGCCCGAGAGGCAGGTCTGCGGCCCTTCCGGCAAGTCGTCGGCACGCCGCAGAATCAGCGCCGCCGCCCCTTCGCCGGCAATTCCGCCGCGACCCTGAAGATCGAATCCGCGCAGACTCTGCGAACCGTCAGTGCCGATCACGCCGGCCTCGGCCAGTGCGGCCAGCGCCAGCGGATCGAGCTCACTGCCGGCGCCGACCACGATCGCCGCATCGATACGGCCGCTTTGCAGCGCCGCGCAGGCTTCGCGCAACGCCGCCAGGTTGCCGGCCACGCCTTGCATGTAGGCGTTGCACTCGCACTCCAGTTTCAAGGCGAGGCTGACGATGCCGAGCAAACCGTTGCTCAGGCTCTTGAGCACCAGGAAGGGATCGAGCGCGCGCTCCTGCAAGACCTTTTGCGCGAGGCGTCGCATGTCGGCGCCGGTCGGCGTCTGGCATTCATGCAGCAGTTCGCCGTAGGACGTCAGCGACGGGTGGGTGTAGCCGCCCTGGCAGCAATAGAGGCCGTAGCGCAGCCCGTCATTGCCCGGCTCAAGCCCGGCCTCGGCCAGCGCCTGACGCACCGAGCTGACACCCCAGATCACCGCCGGCGGGCAGTAACGCTGAAGGTTTTGCGCAACGTCCTTGCGGCTGCGTTGATGGTCTTCGTCGTGAACATGACCGAACGCGGCAACACGCTCGCTGTGAAACAGCGACGATTGCAGCGGCATGATCGCGCTGCGTCCTTCACGGGCCGCCGACCAGAAACGCTCGACGCCCCAACCGCTGGGCAACACACAACCGCTGCCGGCGATGGCAATACGCGCAATGGCCGTCATTGTCCGTGCTCCCGATATTTGCCCAGGGCCAGCGACGTGTTGAGGCCACCGAAACCGAAGGAGTTGCTGAGGGCGTAATCCACCCGGCGGCTGACCGCCTCACCGGCGCAATAATCCAGGTCGCACTGCTCATCGGCGTCGTGCAGGTTCACCGTTGGCGTGACCAGATCGTTGAGGCAGGCCAGCGCGGTGACGATGCATTCCGGCGCCCCGGCTGCGGCGATCAGATGACCGAACTGTGATTTGTTGGCACTGACTGCCAGCGCCCGGTAGTGCTTGTGTTCGGCAAACACCTGCTTGATCGCCAGGGTTTCGGCGACATCGTTGAGCGGCGTAGAGGTGCCATGGGCGTTGATCAGATCGATCTGTTGCGCACGCAGTCCGGCATCGTCCAACGCCGCCTGCATCGCCAGTGCCGCGCCCCGCCCTTGCGGTTGCGGCGCGGTGACTTTGTAGGCATCCAGACTGCTGCCGAAACCCAGCACTTCGGCATAGGGCGTCGCGCCCCGGGCCAAGGCGTGTTCGAGACTTTCCAGCACCACGAAACCACCGCCCTCGCCGGCAATCAGGCCGCTGCGATCGCGGTCGAACGGGCGACACAGATCGGCGCCCCAGCGCTGTTCTCCGGAAGCCGCACCGAGCAGGTACAGAGCGGCCATCGTGTCGAGGTTGAGCACCGAATCGGCGCCACCGGCGAGCGCGACATCCACTTCGCCGCGACGGATCATCTGGAACGCATTGCCGATGGCCTGAGAGGCACCGGCGCAGGCACTGCTGATGTTGACCACCGGCCCTTCGCAGCCCAGGTCGTCGGCGATCACTCGGGCCAGACGATCATTGCTCTGACACAGCGAACCCTCGGCGCTGACATCAGCGCAGCGTGGCATCAGGTGCTGCCAGCCCGGCGCGCTGCCATCCGGCGCCTCGGTCAACAGCATGTCGGCGAGCATGTGTTGCGGCGCGCCGGAGGCACACAGCACCGCCGCACCACGCAGTTGCTCCAGAGCGAGGCCGCTGTCGGCAACGGCCTGGGTGGCGGCCACCCAGCCAAAGCGGCTGCGTTTTTCCAGCGGTATCGTCCACGCCGGATGGCCCTGCAGTTTTTCCGGCAACAGGCTCATGTCCACGGGCGCCGCGTAGCGCACCGCGAATGCCCCGTCCGGCACATCGTCCGGTTGCCATGGGCGTACGCAGTGTTCGGCGCCGAGCATTTTTTCCCAGAGGGTCTGCCATTCGAAACCGAATCCGGTGACGGCACCCAACCCGGTGATCACAATCCGTGTCTCGCTCATGCGTGCTTCTCCATGGTTTCACTGGCCAACAGCAACGCCCCCCAGTGACCGGCGCGGGTGTGGCTGACGAGCAGCGTGTAGCCGGGCGTCGCCGCTGATTGACGAGCGTGATGCAAACTCAGCGCGACCTCGGTCAACAGGCCGCTGGCGCCCAGTTCACCGGTCATGGCGCGGGTGCTGCCGAGCGCTTGGCTCGACGCAGCAAACAGCTCGTTCAATTGCGGATCATCGGGATTGCCGACGATTCGTCCGACGTCGCCCAGGCACAGTTTTTCCCGGCCCAGCGCCTGGTCGATCACCCGTCGGCCGACCGCTTCGGCCCGTTGCGGATCGGCGCTGTAACCCCGGGCAAACCCGGCGACGCGCAAGGCCTGCGTGGCGTCCTGCGAAGGTGTCGAACTCAGCAGCAACGCGGCGGCGCCCTCACCGAACACCGGCTCGCTCGCCAGACCCGGCTCACGCAAATACAGCGCCGGGGTCAGGTTCGGGCTGCTGCTGACCACCAGCGCAGCCTCGGCGTTTTGCTCGCCAATCTGCTGGCAGGCTTCGATCAAGGCGTCGAGCCCGGCGTTGTCCTGGGAGCAGAATCCGCCCATCGGCCCGTGGCAGTTCAGCGCTTCGGCCACGTAGGCCATCACGCTGCTGTTGAGCAGGGTCAGCGCATGCAACGGCGGCGTATTGGCCAGCAGTTGGGCGAGTTGTTTGTGCGGCTGCTCGATGATCGCTTGCACCGCGTCCCAGCAAGGGCTTGGCGCGTCGACCTCGGGAATCGCCGCCGTCAGCGCAATCCGCGCCGGTGGCAGATCCAACGCCGCCAATGTCGGCGCCAGGCGTGCTGCGCAATGCAGCAGACGCAGGCCCTGCGGCTCGACACTGCGCTGGATCTTGCGGTCGAACAGGTCGCCGGGCAGGCGCGGGGTCGGCAGCGCGAAAGCCTGGCGGCGAGCGTCGAATACCAGCGGCTGGGCGCTCGGTGGCGTGCCGAGCAAATCCGCGCATTCACTCCCGGCAGCGTTCAGGATCGCCGCGTCATTGATGTAGATGGCTCTGTTCATCTCAGGCCCTCCCCAGAATCAGCGAGCTGTTGACGCCGCCGAAACCGAACGAGTTGGACATCACCACATTGATCGACTGGCGCATCGGTTCGCTGAGAAACTTCAGCGACGGGTATTCGGCACGCTCGTGGTCGTAATTCAGGGTCGGCAACAGCACGCCGTCGCGCAGGCTCATCAGCGACAGCACTGCCTCGATCGCCCCGCTGCCCGCCAGGGAATGACCGATGGCCGACTTGTTGGCGGTGAACGTCATGACGTCCTGGCACTCGCCAAACAACCGTTGCAGCGCCAGCGCCTCGCAACTGTCGTTGGCCTGAGTGGAGGTCCCGTGGGTGTTCACATGCTGCACGGCGCTGCGCAACAGCCCGGCATCTTCAATTGCAGCTTCCATGCATTCCTCGTATTTGCTGCCATCCCGGCTGCTGGAGGTCATCTTCTGGGCTTCGCAGACATTGGCGTAACCCAACACGCGCCCCAGTGGCGCGGCCTTGCGACGGCGGGCATGTTCGGCGGACTCGAGAACGACCATGGCCGAACCCTCGCTGATCACAAAACCGCTGCGATCGGGCATGAAGGGGCGACTCTGTTCACTCACCGGCAGATCGGCCTGGCACAGCGCCCCGAGGCTGTTGAACATGTAGTAGGGCAGCTCGTTGGCCATCAGCTCGACAGCGCCGCAGAGCGCCAGATCGATCTCGCCCCGCTCGATCGCCCGGAACGCACTGCCGATTGCCATGGTGCCGGCGGCGCAGGCATCGGAGTGGGTCGAAATGTGATCGCGGATGCCGAGGCGATCGGCCAGGTACTGGGTCTGCTGGTCGACCCGGCGCACAAACGTCGCACTCGATGCCGCCGGGGTATCCAGCAGACGATCCAGGTTCACGCGCCCGGTGTCGTCCATGCAGCGGCTGACCCGATGCAGATCGTGACTGTCGGCACAGTATTTGTTCGCCCCCAGAAACAGACCGCTGCGGCTGTGGGCAAAATCGCTCGGCGTCAGGCCGGCATGCTCCAGAGCCTGCCGGGCGACGTATTCAGCCAACACACTTTGCCGTGGGTGCAGCGCCGGATTGCCGCCGAACCCCGCACCGATCTGCTGCCACTGCGCATCGTCAATGAACCCGGCCGCGCTGTTGGTGAAGCCCAGCGCCTTGAACCGTGGATGTTCGCGTACACAGGACTGCTTGCGGCAAATGCGTTCGAACAACGTGGCGGCGTCCAGCGCCATGGGGGCGACCAGGCCAAACCCGCTCACATAGACTTCTCGTGCCCGCATGAGAAGTACTCCTACACCGTCTCTTGGACGTGAGTGGCGACAAACTGCTCGACCAGTTGACGGGAAACCTCATCGCCATCGGCCGGCACCAGACGTGCGCTGCAAGCACCGCACACCACTTGCTGGCGGTCATTGAGCACCGCCTGGTGAGCGCCGCAATCCGGGCAGTTTGCCGGCAGGTAGTTGAAGAGATTGCGGCACTGGTTGGCCCAGTTGCGCACGGTGGTGGCGGCGAACACTTGCGCCGGTTGCATGCCGGCCTGCAGTTGCTCCGGGGTATAGGCGCTCAGGCTTTGCTCAAGCAGGGCCTTGCCGCTGTCAGTGATGCGGCCGTTGGCGAGAAACTCGCCCGCGTCGCCGCAGACCGCGACGGCGTGATCCAGCACGCTGGTCTTGGGCAACGTGCAGCCATACTGGCGACCCAACTGGAAGCTCAGGTCGACGATGTCCAGCGAGTCGGCGCCCAGATCCTCGACGATACTGCTGTGCTCATCGATTTCATCAGCACTCACCACCAACAGTTGCGCCAGGATTTCGCGGGTGCTGGCGATGACATGTTCCAAGTCCAATGGATTATTCATTTCTATCTCCCTATATGTCGTGACTGATTCAAAAATCGGCATTTGATAAGTAACTTTTCCTACGGTTACTTCTCACGCGGCGGAAATCTAAACTCTGACCTTAAGGGGAGAGTCAACGAACTATTCAAGGTTTTTTAAAAACCTGAGACGGCCGTGCAGACGCCCGGAAATGCTGCCCCCGAATGGTGCAAACATTCTAATCAGACGACATATTTACTTAACAAAGGCGGGGTACGGTGGGCGCGCGCGTAATTGGCTTGATTAATCGCCGAGAGCAACTTAGTGATGGCACCACAGACGTAAAAAGAGCGAATACCGGACAAGTAAAATAGTTATAACTTCATAACCTTTGTTGCAGATCAATACTCCCGTTAATTGATTTTGCAGGAAGGTTCAGTCACTCGTTCGCTTCAGGCCGCCGCAGCGTTTATGGATAACTGCATGTCGAGCACAGACAACTGACCGCCCGTACGGGGCTATACGGTGCATCTTCTGTTTTTTGACCCTGTCAGGAGCCTGCACATGACCGCCCCCATCACCGTTCTGCGTGACACCCACCCGCTGCCGGTACTCGACGCCTGCAAATGGGAAAAACTTGAAGGCGACCCGCACACCGTCAACCTCAACGCCTACACCAGCGAGGACGGCAGCAAGATCATGGGCACCTGGATCTGCACACCGGGCAAGTGGCGCGTGGACTACGTGAAATGGGAGTACTGCCACTTCCAGGAAGGCTATTGCATCATCACCCCGGACGGCATGGCACCGATCCATCTGCGGGCCGGCGACATCTTCGTGGTCGAGCCGGGAATGAAAGGCACGTGGGAAGTGGTCGAGACCGTGCGCAAGTATTTCGTCTTCGCCTGATGCAAAAAAGCCGGGAGATCACCCGACGTGATTCCCGGCAACACTGCTGCATTCGATGTTCAGCCTGTGGCGAGCCACAGGCTTGCGCGATTACTGCGGCTTGCGATAGCTGTTGATGATCGCCGAGAAGTCCTTGCCCCCGTCGCCGCGCTGGCTCATCGCCTGATACAACTGCTGCGCCACCGCACCGAGCACCACCGGTTGGTGCGCCTGACGCGCCGCTTCGGTTGCCAGCCCCAGATCCTTGAGCATCAGCTCGGCACCAAAGCCACCGGTGTAGCCCCGCGAGGCTGGCGCCGTTTCGACGATGCCCGGCCACGGGTTGTACATTTCCGAACTCCAGCAACGCCCGGTCGAACTGTTGATGATGCCGGCCAGCACGCCGGTATCGATCCCCAGCGCATCGCCGAGCGCCATGGCTTCACTGACCCCGACCATCGAGATCGCCAGCAGCAGGTTGTTGCAGATCTTGGCGATCTGCCCGGTGCCGACTTCGCCGCAATGGACGATGTTGCGGCCCATCTGCGCCAGCACCGGTTGCAGGGTCGCGAACAGCTCCGGCGTGGCGCCGACCATGAACGTCAGCGTCCCGGCCGTGGCGCCGCCGGTGCCACCGGACACCGGCGCATCGGCCATCGCCACGCCCTGTTTGGCGGCGGCCGCCGCGACGTCGCGGGCGGTCTGCGGATCGATGGTGCTGCAATCCACCGCCGGTACGCCCTTGCGAATACCGGCCAGCACGCCGTCTTCACCGAGCCAGACACTGCGCACATGCACAGCGGCCGGGAGCATGGTGATGACCAGTTCCGCGTCCTCGGACGCCTCGCGGGCCGATGCGCGGATGGTGCCGCCCAATTGCTCCAGTTCCGCCAGAACGGTTGTGTTCAGGTCTACCAGATTCAACGAATGACCGGCCTTGATCAGGTTGCGCGCCATCGGCGCGCCCATGTTGCCGAGTCCGATAAATGCGATTTTCATGTCCGGTTCCTCAGCGCAGGTTGATGGTGGTGTTCGGGCCGTCGTTCACGCTGTCGTCATCGAACCAGCGCGCCGTCACGGTTTTGGTCTGGGTGTAGAACTGCACCACCTGCTTGCCGTACGGGCCGAGGTCGCCGAGCTTCGAACCTCGGGAACCGGTGAAGCTGAAGAACGGCACCGGCACCGGAATCGGGATGTTGATGCCGACCTGGCCGACGTCGATTTCAGCCTGGAATTTGCGTGCCGCCGCACCGCTCTGGGTGAACAGTCCCGTGCCGTTGCCGAACGGGTTGGCGTTGACCAGCGCAATGGCCTGATCGAGGGTGTCGACTTCCAGCACTACCAGCACCGGGCCGAAGATTTCCTGGGTGTAGATCTGCATGTCGGTGGTCACCCCGGAGAACAGGGTCGGGCCGACGAAGTTGCCTTTTTCGTAGCCCGGCACGCTGATGTCGCGACCGTCCAGTTCCAGTTTGGCGCCTTCCTTGATGCCGCTTTCGATCAGGTCGAGAATCCGTGCCTTGGCCTTTTTCGAAATCACCGGACCGACATCGGTGCCCGGCTCGCTACCGGCGTTGACCTTGAGCTTCTGCGCCAGCGCTTTCAGATCCGGCAGCCACTGTTTGGCCGCGCCCACCAGCACCACCACCGAGGTCGCCATGCAACGCTGCCCGGCCGCACCGAAACCGGCGCCGACCAGCGCATTCAGCGCTTGCTCGCGATTGGCGTCAGGCAACACCACGGCGTGGTTCTTCGCCCCCATCATCGATTGCACGCGTTTGCCGTGCTTGCCGGCCAGGTCATACACATGGGTGCCGACCGCCGTCGAACCGACGAACGAAATCGCCTTGATGTCCTGGTGCGTACACAGGCCATCGACCACGTCCTTGCCACCGTGTACCACGTTGAGCACGCCAGCCGGGATGCCCGCCTCGATCGCCAGTTCGACCAGCAGCATGGTCGACAGCGGATCCTGTTCGGACGGCTTGAGCACGAAGGTGTTGCCGCAGGCGATCGCCATCGGGAACATCCACAGCGGAATCATCGCCGGGAAATTGAACGGGGTGATGCCGGCGCAGACGCCGATCGGCTGGCGCAGGGTGTAGGTATCGACGCCACCAGCGACGTTCTCGGCGAACTCGCCCATTTGCAGAGTGCCGATGGAACATGCGTGTTCGACCACTTCCAGGCCACGGAAAATATCGCCTTCGGCGTCGGCAATGGTCTTGCCCTGCTCGGCGCTCAACACCACGGCGATGCGCTTGGAATGTTCACGGATCAGTGCTTGCAGCTTGAGCATGATGCGCATGCGTGCGCCGATCGGGGTCAGTTTCCAGGTCTGGAACGCGCGCTGTGCGGCGCTGACGGCGGCATCGACTTCAGCGGCGGTGGCGAACGGAACCCTGGCCAGCACTTGCTGGGTCGCCGGGTTGACGATGTCGTGCCACTCGGTGGTCTGCGATTCGACCCACTCGCCGTCGATCAGCAGCTTGACCTTCTGGACCGTGGTTTCGTTGGGCGTAAGCGATGCGTTCATGCTGGTCTCCAAAACTTGTTTTTATCTTGGGAGCCAAGGCGAAAGATTCGCCTTGAGATGAGGCGTGTGTCGCGAATTGGTTGTCGGACTGTTTTTGGAGTATAGATGTGCAAACTTCTAATAAGAACGCACATATAAGCCCGTCCATCATGCAAAAAAACATCACCTCATTGGGGTCGCTGAACTGGGACGACCTCAAGTTCTTCCTTGAAGTCGCCCGCACCCGCAAGGCCAGCACGGCGGCCAAGCGCCTGGCAGTGGACTACACCACCGTGTCGCGCCGGATCAGTTCGCTGGAAGCGGCGCTGGGCACCTTGCTGTTCGAAAAGTCCCGCACCAGCGGCTTCGTACTGACCGCCGAAGGCCAACGCCTGCTGAGCTACGCCGAGTCGATCGAAAGCACATTGCACATGGCCTGCGAGCAAGTCTCCGGCTCCGGGGTCGCCCTGTCCGGGCATGTTCGAATGGGCTGCACCGAAGGCTTCGGCAGCTTCTTCATCACCCCGCAACTGAGCCACTTCGTCGACGCCTACCCGGCGATCTCGGTGGACATCCTGCCGCTGCCGCACTTCATCAGCCTGTCCAAACGCGAGGCCGACATCGTCATCGCCCTGGAGCGCCCTGAACACGGCCCGTACGTGTGCTGCAAACTCTGCGACTACCGCTTGCAGCTGTACGCAACCCAGGAATACCTGGACCAACACCCACCCATCCGCCGCCCCGCCGACCTGGGCAAGCATCAATTCATCAGTTACGTGGATGACCTGGCGTTCAGCTCGGAGCTGCTGTATCTGGCGAACGTGTTGCCCGGCGCCAGCGCTAACCTGCGCAGCACCAGCGTGATCGCGCAGTTCGTGGCGGCACAGCAAGGGCGATCGCTGGCGATATTGCCGTGCTTCCTCGCCGCGCAGGACCCACGCCTGTTGCCGGTGCTGCCTGAGGAAATCGACATTACCCGGCAATTCTGGATGTACTGCCGGGAGGATCTGCGCAAGTTGAAGCGGATCACCCTGTTGTGGGATTACATCAGGGAGGTGACCGAGCGCAATCAGGGTCTGCTGATGGGGCAGACCCGCGTGATGCGGTTCGCCGATTAGTCGGCGCTGACCACAATCGACACCCGGCGGTTTTCGGTGCGGCCGGCCGCCGTGTCATTGGGGGCCACCGGTTCGCTGCTGCCCAGGCCTTGCAGTTGAATGTTCTCTTGCTTCATGCCCACCGTGGTCAGCACCTTGCTGACGCTTTTCGCCCGGCGCAGGGACAGCTGCTGGTTGTAGCTTTCCTTGCCCGAGGCGTCGGTATGACCGTCGACCCTTACGCGCTCGATGCCGACACCCAGCAAGGCCTTGCCGATCTGCTCGACGATTTCCGTGCTTTGCCGGTTCAGGCTTTCGATATCGCTGCCAAACAGTACTTTGCCCGACAGGCCAAATTCCCAGCCTTCATCGGTCAGCTCGAAACCTTGCTGCTTCAGCACGGCGATCTGCGCCGGGGTCAGGCCTTTTTGCGGGGCGGTCTGGCATCCGGTCAGGGCCAGCAGGGTCATCAGCAGAACGGTGGTAAACAGGCGAGTTGCTAGTGAGAACACGGGATTCAGCTCCTGGTTTGAACGTGGGCGACCGGGTACTCCGACCCGGCGGTGAATTGGGCGCCGCGCGACAGGCGCTTGGCCTGGTACATCGCCGCATCGGCGGCATTGAGCAGGGCGCCGGGAGTATTGCCATGATCGGGATAAACCGCGATGCCGATACTGAGCGAGGTCACGACACTGGCGTCCCCCGGCAGCGCAATCGGGGTGTCCATGCTGGCGAGAATCTTGTCGGCGATGCGCTCGGCGTCTTCGACCTTGTGCAGCGGTGTCAGCAGTACCGCAAACTCGTCACCGCCCAGACGCGCAACCAGATCCTCTTCGCGCAACTGCGCCCGCACCCGGTTGGCAACAGCCACGAGCACGGCATCGCCAGCGGCATGGCCGAAGTTATCGTTGATGCCTTTGAAGCGGTCGCTGTCGAGAAACAGCACCGCCACCCGCTCGTTGAGCTTGTTGGCGTTGCGCAGCGCTCGGATCAACCGGCCCTCGAAAAAGGCGCGGTTGGGCAACCCGGTCAGGCTGTCGTGGCTGGCCTGGTGCGCGAGGGTTTCGTTTTCGCTTTGCAGATGGGTTTGCCAGGATTCGAGCTCGTCGAGCAAGGCATTGAAGTCGCTGCCGAGATTGTCCAGCTCGGCGATCCGCGCCGGCGGCACCCGACGATCAAGGGCGCGCTCGCTGCGGGCGGCGTGGGCGACAGTGGCGAGGCTGCGCAACGGGCCGGTGATCCCGCGCAATTGACGGCGCGCCAGATACAGCGCGACCCAGGCACTGATAGCGGTACACAAAACAATCCCGGCCAGACCGCTGAGCAGAAACCGCATCAGGCTGCCGCCATGGCCGGTCAGCAGAACCTGGCCGATCTCCCGATCCTGATGGAGGATCGGCAGGCTCACCGGCTTTTCCAGAATGGTCCGGGCGATCTGCATTTCCAGTTCGGAGATAAAGCCGTTTTCCGGTCGCCGCCAGCGTGCGAGCGACTGGCCCTGGCTGTCCAGCACCTGGGCGTCGGCCACTTCTTCGGTTGACGCGATCAACGCCAGCGCCTCGGTGGCAGCGGCCTTGTCGTTGAAGACCACGGCGGCCTCCACGGTGTAGCTGATCGAACGCGCGATCAACTGCAAGTTGTGGTCGGCGTAGACCCGCAGGGCCAGCACACCGAGCAGCGTCAGCGAAACACTCGCCATGGCCACCGCCACCAGCGCAACGATCAAATGCCCTCGGCCGATCACCGAACCCAGCGTCGGGCGAGCGCCCGATTTGAACAGTCTCATGGTGCCGCCGGCTTGCGGCGCGACAACTGCAACACGCTGGGATGAATACGAACACCACTGCGGGCAACGGAGTCGAGATTGACCTCGAACGATACCTGTTCATCGCCAACCCGCAGGCAGAACAGACTACCGACGGTGCATTGATCACCGCCCTCGCTGATGCTCAACACCGGATGGCCGATCAATGAGGCGAACAAGCGGCTGCGCTCGTCGGCGGTGAGTTTGCCGATGTACACCGCGTCGCACTCGCTGACGATGGTCGGGTTGTCGGCCAGCAGACGGCGCACGATGACCGGCCGGCCGGTGGCCTGGGTCGTGCCCTTGACCAGATCGTCGGTGTATTCGGTAGGACCGACGATGCACAGGCGCAATTGCGCGGGTTCCACCGGCCAGCGCGCATAACTGAGAATGCCGAGGACGACCTGGGTGACCGATCTGGCCCGTTGCTCGGCCATGCCCACTGGCGTTTGTGCTTGAGCGACGACCACTCCCGACAACAAACAGAGCAGACCGCCCAGCAGCATCTGCTTGCAGCCAACGACGCGCTCTGTCGCCCAGACAGCCACCTTCATGCAGGGATTCTCTTGGATCGTAACGAAATGATGCCGCAACGATAGCACAGCACCGAAACGCCAGCGATACAGCGACCCCTGACCGGCTGGTCAGTTATCGCCATTGCCCATGGGAAGTTTTCACCCCTGAGCCTCGGCACCCTCCTCCAGTTCCAGCATCAACCCACTCAGGCGCTTGACCTTACGCTGTACCGCTTCTTCGAAAATGCCCCGACGTGGCTCGATCAGGGTGAACCAGTCCTTGGCCCGGGTGATGCCGGTGTAGATCAACTCCTTGGTCAGCACCGGATTCAAGGCGTCCGGCAGGATCAGCGCGGTGTGGGCAAACTCGGAACCCTGGGACTTGTGTACCGTCATGGCATAGACAGTTTCGACATCATTGAGCCGGCTCGGCAGTACGAAGCGCACCCCGCCCCGCCCATCGTTACGCGGGAACGCGACACGCAGCAGCGGCTTGCCGGCATCCGGACCATCACGCTCGGGCAATTTGAGCGCAATGCCGATATCACCGTTCATCAGGCCCAGGCCGTAGTCGTTGCGCGTCATCAGCACCGGCCGCCCCTCATACCATTGCTGGTCGTTGTCGATCAGCCGCGCCTTGAGCAACGCACTGGTAATGCGCTGGTTCAGACCCTCGACACCCCATGGCCCCTTACGCACCGCGCACAGCAGTTGAAAGGTATCGAATGCGCGCAAAACCGCGCGTGCCCAGTCGACCCAAACCGCATCGTCGAACGACGTCCCCAGCGCCGGGCGCTGATCGTGCAACACCGTCAGATAATGCCGGTAGCCGTGCGGGCCTTCGCCATGCCCGTCAAGCAACAGATGCTCGAGCGACCAATCATGTTCCCCCTTGAGCGGCAACGAAAACACGTCGTCATGGCTGCGCGCCTCCAGCAACTGGCGTGCGTCATCCGGCAGTTGCTGATTGACCCGACGGGCGAGTTGCCCGATCCCGCTGCCTTCACCGAAACGCCGCGAGTGCCGCAACATCACCACTTGCTGGGCCAGCGGATGCACACCACCTGTGTCCTCACGCAAACCGCTTTCCTGCAACGACTCGCCGCTCACCGACTCCAGCCATTGTCGCGTCTGCGGGCTGTACCAACCCGCCTCGGCGTCACGGCACAGATCCCCCAGCACCGCTCCGGCCTCCACCGAGGCGAGCTGATCCTTGTCCCCCAGCAGCACCAGGCGGGCGTGCGGCGGCAAGGCGTCGAGCAGATTGGCCATCATCTCGAGGTCGATCATCGACGCTTCGTCGATCACCAGTACGTCCAGCGGCAGTCGATTACCGGCGTGATGGCGGAAGTGCCGGGTCCCCGGACGACTGCCGAGCAATCGGTGTACCGTGGTGACGTCACAGGGAATCTTTTCCCGCACCGATTCGGGGACAGTGAGCGATTGCACCTGCTGACTGATGGACTCGGTCAGTCGCGCCGCCGCTTTGCCCGTCGGAGCGGCAAGTCGAATCCGCAGCGGTTGACCGGCCTCGACCGCCGGCGCCTGGAGCAGCGCCAGCAGACGTACGACCGTGGTGGTCTTGCCGGTGCCGGGACCACCAGTGACGATACTGAACGCACCTCGAGTGGCGAGGGCACAGGCAAGTTTCTGCCAATCCACAGGGCCTGCACTTCGGGCCGGGCCGAACAAACCGTCCAGCCGTTGTGCCAGATCGTCCGGAGTGGCTTCGTGCTGGGCCAGACGCAGGCGCAACGCGCCGTCGATGCGCCGTTCGTAAGCCCAGTAACGCCGCAGATAAAGACGCTTTCCGGACAGCACCAACGGTCGTTGCCGCGCCGACTCGCCGGTATCCGCCGCCAATGCCACCAGCGTGCTGCCGGCCAACACTTTGCACCAGTGAGCACCGTCGAGGGTTTCGAGCAATTGCGATGGCAGCAACAACGCTCCACCTTGCGGATCCCCCTCTGGCGGCAACGACAGGGCAAAATCCGGCGCCTTGAGGGTTTCGAACAGATCCAGGCACACGTGACCATGGCCAAGTTGATGACTGGTCAACGCAGCTGCCAGCAGCACCAGCGGATCCGCATCAGGCGCGAGTTCATGAATGAACGCCACAAACGCCTTGTCGAGAGATCGCAACCAGCCGCGCTCGACCCAGCGGGTGAGCAACAACAGCAAGTCATTGGCACGGGTCAGGGGCATCAGGTTTGCCAGACTGTCGGCCGCCAACGGCGTCGGCAGCAAATCGGCGAACGTGCGGCTCATAGCAATACTCCCTGTTCCCAGGCGGGTTCGGCCTTCGGTTCCGGTTTGCCCTGGAACATCCGGTCGAGGCGTTCGATCAGCTCTCGCGGAGGACGGGCGAAATAGACTCCGCCGCTGGCCGCCCGGGTGCCGCGCAGAAACAGATAAAGCGCGCCGCCGACATGCCGGTCGTAATCGTAATCGACGAGCCGCGCTTTCAGCTGGCGATGCAATGCCAGGAGGTAAAGCACGTATTGAAGGTCATAACGGTTGTCGAGAATCGACTGCTCCATGGCCTGTTCGGTATAGGCGAGGTCATCGACACCCAGCCAGTTGGATTTGTAATCGGCGACGTAGTAGCGGCCCTCATGCTCGAAGGTCAGGTCGATAAAACCTTTGAACATGCCATTGAGCTGTACCGGTTCGGCCCCCACTCGGGCTTGGCCATTATGAGTGTGCTGGCGCACCAGTTCGTCGAGCTTCAGAACATCGACCTTATGGCTGGCGAACCAGAACTCCATCTCCACCTGATACTGCTTCAACTGCCCGAGCACTACCGGTGGTTGCCCGGCACCGGCGGGCAGCGGGAGTTCGAGCAGCTGTTGCAGCCAGTCACTCAGCGTGGTGATCCAGCCTTGCCAGCCCCGGCGGTTGCAGCGTCGAGCCACGGCGTCTTCCAGCGCCTCTCGGGAAACGGCGAAACCTTCTTCACCCGCCCACTCCAGCAGACCATGGAGAAACGTTCCCGGATTCGGGCCGCGAGGGAATCGATGGATGTCGGCGCCGCCGGGGATGATCTCGCGTACAGCCTCAGGATCAAGGCGTTCATCATCGAACAGTTTCTGTGCTTGCGGGCTGTCGGGTGCCTCATCGCTACCGATACTTAAGACATCGCTGATGCGCAAGGCGCTGTAGGAGGCGATCCACCAGTTCTCACTGGCCCGGCGCTTGGGCAGCAGCGTTGCGCGCAACAGCGTTTCGTCACGCAATGGTTGGTAATGCTTGTCAGTGGCCGGTGGCATCTCACCGACACTGATCGCGGAACAATCTTGTTGCAGATCCCGCAGCCAGACATTCAGTTCGCCGGACTCGCGCAATAACGCGCCGCCGCCCAACAGATAACCCAATGCCGAAAGATGCAGCACGGAACTATTGTTGTTGCCGCGCTTGAGATCCGTCACCCCCAGCCAGCAAGCATGCTGTGCGCGGGTCAGGGCCACATAAAGCAAGCGCAGGTCTTCCGCCAGACGCTCGTCATCAGCCTGGGCAATCAGCTCGGCAGTCGGCTTCAGACTCACCTGAGCCTTGCCCGAAGCGTCATGGTAGTGCAGAGGCAAGCGACTCCCGTCCACCGGTTTCGCCGAACAAATGAACGGCAGGAACACCAGCGGATACTCAAGCCCCTTGGACTTGTGGATGGTCACGACCTTGACCAATTGCTCGTCACTTTCCAGACGCAGGATCTGATCTTCACCGGCCTGGCCGGACAACGCCAGATGTTCGGCGAGATAGCGGATCAGGGCCTGCTCACCGTCGAGTTCGGAGGCGGCCTGTTGCAGCAGTTCCGACAGATGCAGCAGGTTGGTCAGGACCCGTTCGCCATCGCTGCGCAGCAAAAGCGCGCGTGGCAGATGGAAATCATGCAGCAGGCGCCGCAACATCGGCAGCACACCCTGCTTGCGCCAAAGCTCCCGATAAGCGCGGAACTGCATGACCCGGTTTTCCCAGACCAACTCATCCTGATTCAAACGCTCCAGCTCGATCAGCGGCAGGTTCAGCGTGACGCAAGCCAGGGCGGCCTTCAGCGAGCGCTCGACATCAGGCTCGGCGCAAGCCTTCAACCAGGTGAGCAGATCATGGGCCTCCTGAGCGGCGAAGACTGAATCCTTGTCCGACAGGTAAACACTGCGCACCCCACGGGCAGCAAGTTCGCCGCGCACGGCCTGCGCCTCCTTGCCATCACGTACCAAGATCGCGATGTCGGCCGGACGCACGCCTCGCCAATCCTTGTCCTCCTGCACAAAACCCACACGACCGGATTGCCCGCCATTGAGCATCACCGCGATTTCGCTGGCGCAAGCAGCCGCCAGTTGCTGGCGGTAAACCGCCCCGGACAACGGCTGTTCGGCAGGCAAATGCCAGATATTCAACGCAGGCACACCCTGCCCGGCGATCTGGAACTGTTCCTTGCGCCCCTGCGCGTCTACCGGCAGGAATGGCACCGGGTTATCGCCGTTTTGCTCCCTGAACAGAAACGCACCGCGCCCCTGCTCGCGAAGTTCGGCGCGCTCGAACACATGGTTCACGGCTCGCACCATGCCGTGGCTGGAACGGAAGTTGGTGCCCAGGGTGTGCAGGCGACCGGTCGTGGCCTGGCGGGCGCGCAGGTAGGTGTAGATGTCCGCGCCACGAAAGGCGTAGATCGCCTGCTTGGGATCGCCGATCAGGAACAGCCCGGTATCGGGGTTGTTGTCCTCGATCCGATAGATGCTCTCGAAAATCCGGTACTGCACCGGGTCGGTATCCTGGAACTCGTCAATCAGGGCGACCGGAAACTGCTCGCGAATCAGCGTGGCGAGGCGCTCGCCTCCCTCGGCCTGCAACGCGGCATCCAGACGCAGCAGCATGTCATCGAAGCTCATTTCGGCGCGACGACGTTTCTCTTCCTCAAATCGGGTGCCGACCCATTTGGCTGCGTGCTGCAGCACCGCTGCATCAGGTGTAGGCAACGCGTCGAGACGAGACTTGAGTCCGGCCATCGCATCCAGCCCCGGGTGATCCGGTGCCGGCCCTTTCCACGCTTCAGCCATGCCCTCGGGCGTCAGCCGGGTGAATCCGGTGCCTATATCGAGTTGTTCCAGCGCTTCGTCTTCAGCCCAGGTCTTGAGCTTGTCAAACCAGGGTTCGAAGTAGCGCGCCTGCATCTTGCGTCCATCGACCGCTTTGTTCGCGACACCCTGGTGACAGATGGCGAGCAGTTCATCGGCCCATTGGCGCCAGGGCATTTTCAACTCGACCAACGCGGCTCGACGCTCTTGCAGGCATTCATCGATCAGCTCGGCTGGGGTCCTGGCTTCCTCATTGTCTCGCTCACTGGCGAACAGACCGCGCACCCGGGGCAACAGGGCTGCCGGACCGCCCCAGTTACTGCGAACCCAGTTCAGCGCATCTCCCTGCATCGGATAGCAGAACAATCGCCAGTAATCGCGCAATACTTCGCCCAGCAGATCGCTGTGATCGGTTTCCAGGGACTGGGTGAACAGACTGCCGCTGTCGAAGGCATGCTCACGCAGCATCCGCTGGCACCAACTGTGAATCGTCGATACGGCGGCCTCGTCCATCCATTGCGCGGCAATGTCCAGACGATTGGCACAACCTGGCCACTGCTGCGGTTCGAACTGTTCACGCAACCGGGCTATCAGCGCATCGGGTGCCGGGGTTTCGTCACGGAAAAACCGTGCGGCTTCGGCCAGGCGGGTGCGGATACGCTCGCGCAGCTCTTTGGTCGCCGCATCGGTGAATGTCACGACGAGAATCTGCGGCGGCAGCAGCTCATGGCTGAAACCGCTCGACTCGCCTCCGTGTCCCAGAATCAGACGCAGATAGAGCGCGGAAATGGTGAAGGTCTTGCCCGTGCCGGCGCTGGCTTCGATCAACTGGCTTCCTCTGAGCGGGAATGCCAGGGCAAGAGGGGTCTTGTCACTCATGAGTGGGTTCCCTCGCCGGCCAAGGAGCGCCAGGGTGCTTCGAGCATTGGGCGGTACAAGGTCTCGCACCAACCGGAGAACGTCTCGTCCGCCAACAAGGCATCGTAATCGACGAACTGCCGTGTCAATGCCGGGCTCTCGCGCCGCTCACCCTCGCTGGTCTGGCCATCACCCTCATAGGCTTTACGGGCAGAGGCTTCGGCTTTGAGCGGGTCAGTCTGGGACAGCCAGGCGAAAGCCGTCTTGACCGCGACGGGCAGTGGCTGGCGCATGCCCGTTTGCCAAGCGAGCAGCAGCTCTCCGAGCAGACGCGACGCTCTTTCCTGTTCCATGGGTTCAAGCAGCAGCGTGTCATCGCTGGCCACCAGAGCGGTGTTCAAGGACAGGCCACTGGCGCAGGCCACCAGATGGCTGACCCACGGTTTGATCAGCCGATGCCATTTACGGCTTTTTATCGAGCCAATGCTGTTGGGAATCGTCGAAGCCGAAAGCATCCCGCCGTCAGCGCGCCGATGCAGACCGCCAAGCCAGCCTTCCAGACTCAACCCCTGAGATTCGATGTTGACCGGAATCGCACTGGTCATCGGCGTTGGCCATAGCGTCAGCAGCTGTTGATAACGTTGCAGCAAATCCGGCAGCGGTTCGATCAACTCACGCTGCAGGCACTCACCGAATCCGGCCATGGGCAACAATCCGCTGGCCTGCAGACGTTGGGCCTGATCGCTCAGCGCCTGATCGATATTGTCCGGCTGCACCAGAGCGGCCTCGAGCAACCGATCGCTGAGCGTGTAGCGCTGCAATGCATCCAGAACAAAAGGCTCTTCGTCAGGTAACGGGGCTTCGGCGGACTCGAAATACACCTTGAGCCGCTGAGTAAAGAAATGCCGGACCGGATTACGCAAAAAGTCCTGCAACAGCGCCAGGCTCAGAGGTTCCTCCTGAACGTGGGGTTCAAGCAGCCCGGTTTCAGCCAGTGCCTCATGCTGCTGATGCAACACCTGCCATTCGCTGGCATAACTGAACAAGTGCTCGCCTTCATGGAAATACCGGGCGCTGAAGGGTTGTAGCGGATGCTCTTCGGTCATGGCCTCCAACAAATCACCAGTGCCATTGACCAGTGTCCAACCGCTGGCCAAATGATCACGCAACTGGCCGATCAGCACCGACGCTGGCCGCTCGCTGTTGTCACGGATGCTGCGGCCAACCCAACTGATGTAGAGCTGATTGCGCGCCGACAGAAGCGCCTCGAGCAATAGATAGCGATCATCCTCGCGCCGTGAGCGGTCGCCGGGACGGTAGTCACTGCCCATCAGGTCAAAATCCAGCGGAGGCTGCGCCCGTGGGTAATCCCCGTCGTTCATTCCCAGCAGGCAGACCAGTTTGAAAGGGATGGCACGCATCGGCATCAAGGTGCAGAAGTTTACCGCGCCGGCCAGGAAGCGCTGGGACAGGCGGCCCTGATCCAGCCCGGCCAACCAGGCTTCACGAACAACGGTGAGCGGCAACGCCTCCTGCAGTCCGACGGAATCGCAGGTTTCCAGCCATGTTTCGCGCAGCTCCTCGAGTTGCGTCAGCAAGTAGTCGTCGTGCTCGTTGCCTGCCTTGAAGAACAGTTGCAGCAACGCTTGCAGACGGTCGCCCCATTCCTGAGGTTTCGCCGGCTGAAGCAATTGCTGATGAGACAGCTCCAGTGTGTCCAGCAACGCGACGAGCGGACCGATCAGTGCAGCATCAAGACCGCCGATTTCATCATAGGGTTCGATACCCGCGCAGGCACTGGAGCTGCCCACGGCATAACCGAGCAGCATCCGGCGCAGGCCGAAACGCCAACTGTTTTGTTCCAGTTCTTCCGGTAACCCAAGCCCCGCACGCTGCTCGGCATTCATTCCCCAGCGAACACCGGCGCCCTCGATCCAACGGTGTAGGGTCGGCAAATCTCTTTCTTCGACACCGAAGCGGGCACGCAAGGCAGGAACATCGAGCAGGTCGAGGATTTCGCTGACCGGGAAGCGACTGTCCGGCAACTTGAGCAGATGCTCGACAGCGATCAATAACGGATCACGACCGCGCTGGCCCTGATCCGCCAAGGTAAACGGTATGAAGCGAGGGTCGTGTCGATCGAGCTGACCGAATACGGCGCGGATATGCGGTGCGTAACTATCGATGTCAGGCACCATCACAATCACGTCGCGAGGGCGCAATTCAGGATTGGCGCTGAAGCGCGCCAGGAGCTGGTCGTGGAGAATTTCGACTTCGCGTTGCGCACTGTGGGCAATGTGAAAACGGATCGATTCGTCGTGGGCCAGATCGACAGCAGGCCAGTACTCCCGAGTCTCACTCAACGGGCGCAACTCCAGAATGTCGTCCTGCAGTTGGTTCAGCATGTTCTGCGGCTGCATCTCGCTGAACAGATCAATACGACCGTCGCGAAATGCCGCGCGGTAACTGTTGGGATCATCGTAACTGTCGAGCAGATTGATGTAGTCACGGCCTTGCTTGCCCCAGGCTGCGAGCAGCGGGTGAGCGTGCTGATGCAGCGTGTCAGGATCCAGCACCGTAGGCATTCCGTGCTTTCTGGTCTGACGCTTGTATTGATGCCTCAGCAGGTCCTTGTCAGCGACGATATCGGCCCAATGATGGCGACAAGGGTTGTGGACACATAGCAGAACCTGGCTGAAACGCGCGAGTCCGGCCAAGGCTTCCAGCACCTGCGCAGGCAAGGAAGAAATCCCGAAAACGATCACTCGTGATGGTATTCCCACAGGCGCTTTTTCAAGTTGACTGATGCGCTCGATAAAACGTTGATGAACCCCAGCGCGGCTTTGAGCCATGCCTTGAGCACCGACATCTTCCAGCAGGGCACGCCATAATTCTGCCTGCCAGCAATTGGTGGGAGCGAGAGGCTTTATTTCACCCCTGACGTTGCGTAGCTGATGACGCCCTTCGGCCCAATCTTCGAGCCAGTCGGCCCGATAAACCTGATATTGGTCGAAGAGGTCCGCCAGTCGCTCGGACAACTGATAACGCTTGCGCAGATCGCTGTCATGAGTGAGGAAGCGTTGGAGTGGCTCGAAATGCGGACGGTCTATGAGCTGAGGCAGCA
The DNA here is from genome assembly GCF_025447575.1 of Pseudomonas sp. B2M1-30. Taxonomy (NCBI): domain Bacteria; kingdom Pseudomonadati; phylum Pseudomonadota; class Gammaproteobacteria; order Pseudomonadales; family Pseudomonadaceae; genus Pseudomonas; species Pseudomonas sp. B2M1-30. Next base: position 274,930 of record NZ_JAOEJT010000007.1, read on the forward strand.
GGCGCATCAAACGCCAGGTCAACGGAGCCTTGTCGAGCAATGACTTGGCCGGGATTTCATCTCGTCCCAACACCATCCGGTAAAGCTGCCACATGAAACTGCCCGGCAGTTGCACATCAATTGCCGCAGCAATACCGCAGCCGCCCAGATCATCCTCTTCAGGATCTTCGGCAAGGGCGAGCTTGAGCCATTGAGCGATGCCATTGCTCTGTACCAGGGCGATTTCATTTTCCAAGGGAGCCAGCGGATAGCGCCGCATAATGCTGACCACCAGGCTGCGCAGTTCGTCCAGGCTGTTGCTCTGAACCACCATGAATGCAGCGTTGAGGGACTGAGCGTCCGGCATAAAAGCTTCCTTGGAAAAGTACAAAAGCCAGGGCAGAACCTTAGCACTGTCGGCGGGCCGTGACAGCCGGAAGGCGTCTGTGAGTGCTGTAAGAACTTTCCTGCGGACAAAACAAAACCCCAACTGCTTTCGCAATTGGGGTTTCGGAATTTAATCTTGACGATGACCTACTCTCACATGGGGAA